>NZ_JADLQX010000069.1 GCF_015477605.1 Nocardia amamiensis | reverse complement strand
ACGGATACCCGTCGATTCGATCCAGCACCATCTTCACCGCACGCTCACGCTGCTCGATCGGATAACGCTTGGGCATGGCCCACATCCTCCACAGAGAAGGAAGCGGCCGGAAAGTCGGGGCGGTTCACGGCAGCGCTACGACGGACGCAGAGCTTGCCAGATTCGGTGTGGTGTCGCTTTGGGGTCAACCCCAACTAGACATGCGTGATGGGTATGCCCGGCCATCGCAGGAAGTCACCTGCCGCAGTTGACTTCCTGCGATGGCCCGGTCAGGCCACAGGCACCGGATCGCTTGGGCGGCCGGACATCTCGCTGCCCAGGGCGGGTTCGAGATCGTCGAACCAGTGTGCGCCTGGATCGTACCGCGCGAAGAACTGCCGGCCGACCAGTTCCGGGTTGCGTGCCTGGAGCAGGCGCAGCGCGAAGACCTGTTCGCCGTGGACGACCGGGGCGCCGTCGAGGACGATCTTGCCGATATGGGCCGACATCACCGGGCCGCGGGCGGTGCGGGCCAGCCCCGAGACCCGGGAGACCGCGTCCACATAGATGCGTAGGGCTCGTGCCAGCGGTACCTCGAAGTAGCTGCGCGCGCCGGTATCCCGCTCGACGAACATGTAGTACGGAATGATCCCGGCCGCTACCGACCGCTGCCACAGCCGTGCCCACGTCTCGGCGTCGTCGTTGACGTGTGCGACCAGCGGGGCTTGCGCTCGAATCACCGCGCCGGTGTCCCGCACCCGCGCGATGGCCCGCTGCACTACCGTGGTCTGCAGTTCCCGGGGATGGGAGAAGTGGGCCATCACCGCTACGTGCCTGCCCGCCGCGACGCACTGCTCCAGCAGCTGTAGCAGGTCGTCCGCATCGGGGTCGTCGGTGAAGCGGGCCGGCCAATACGACAGTGACTTGGTCCCGAATCGCAGGGTGGCGATGTGCTCGAGATCAGCCGCGAGGAACGGTTCCACCCAGCGGCGTAACACACTGGTACGCATGATCATCGGGTCGCCACCGGTGAACAGCAGGTCCGTCACCTCCGGATGCTCGCGCAGGTATCCGACCATACGGTCCGGGTCCGACAGCGCCTGCCGGGTCTCCGAGCCGACGAATTGCGCCCAGCGGAAGCAATATCCGCAATAGGAATGGCAGGTCTGCCCCTGCGACGGGAACACCAGCACCGTCTCCCGGTACTTGTGCTGCAGGCCGAGCACCGGATGCCCGTCCAGCATCGGCACGTTGTCCTCGATCTGCCCGCCGGGATGCGGATTCAGTGCGTGCCGCGCCGTTGCGGCCGCTTTGGCGAGCACATCGCGCGAGGCGTCCGCGTCCAGCAGCCCCGCGACCGCGTTGAATATGTTGGGCGGCAACATATCTCGATGCGGGAAGGTCAGGCGGAAAATCGGATCGTCGGGTATGGCCGACCAGTCGATAAGCTCGTCGGCGACATAGTCGTTGACCCGGAAGGGCAGCACGGTGGACACGATCCGTAGATCCCGCAGGTAATCGTCGGGCAGCCCGTGGCGTCGGGCCAATTCCGCCAGACGGTCGCCAGTGAAGAGTTTCATGGTCATCCCTCTCTGATCGAGATCACGATCGTTGCGGTTGTGCCACTGCTGCGGCGGATTCATCGGTGGCACAGTCCATTCGGAACCCGGACAGGGTGTGTCGGATGGCCTCGGCGACGGCCTGCGAGGTGTCGGCGCGGAACCGGAAGCTTGCGCCGATGTCGACATATCCGGTGGCTTCGGTGATGGCTTGTCCGACGGCCGGGATCGCACAGTGGTAAGGCGCGTGGCTGGGCGCGACCTCGAGCCGCGTGGCTGTCACCACACACGGTGGCGGCAAGGCAGGGCGTACCAGCAGTTCACCGGCGACCTGACCCTCCCGCAACGGCCGAGCGGCCGGGTTGCGGCCCATCTGGATGTCCAGCGCCGCGCCGACCAGGTCGTAGCCGTGCACCTCGCGCCACAGATGGGTTGTCTCGCCGCCGGGGATCCGCCCAGCGATTTCCAGCAATTGCAGACGCGGCGCGTCGATCGGAGCCAGGAAGAATTCGCAGTGGAATACCGTCGGCACACCCGCGCTCAGCGCGATGAGCACCGCCCTCGCGAACGACGCCAACTGTTCGTTAAGTGCCGGATCATCGATTTCGATTGTTGCCAAGCTGTTCTCGCCGGTGGCGAAGTCCAGGCAGCTGTGGAGGTACCGCGCACAGCGCCAGGGCCCGAGTTCTGTACCGGTCCAGACTCCATCGACCGTGCCGGTCTCCTCGGGGCAGAAGCGTTGAACAAGAAAGGGTTCGGCGTGCAGATCGGGCAGATCGGCGAGATCGGCGGCGGACGACAGGGTGAGGATATCGCGGCTGGCAGCGCCCAGCCGGGGTTTGACGAGCACCGGAAACCCGTATCGCTGAGCGAATTCCACTATCGCGGCACTGTCTGGTGCATCGGCGAATGCCGGTACCGCGACCCCTGCCGCCGCGGCCCGCTCGTACATGACCAGCTTGTCCCGGAACGGCAGCGCCTGCGCAGGAGGGTCGCCGGCGATACCGAACTCCGACCGCAGTTGCGCGGCCGTCAACAGGTCTGTCTCGCTGATCGCCACAATGCGCTCGGGCACGCCGTGACGGCTGGCGAGTGCGCGGACCGCGTCGTCCACTGGTTCGGTGCCGTCGAAGACCACGACCTCGGCCGCCGCGTGCTGTGGAATGCGGTGACGAACCTGTGCGGCGCACACATAGGTCACGACATTGGCGGTGTGATCGATGCGCTCGAGATACGGGGCGATGGGACCGCGGGAGCGGTGAATCACGAGGATATGGGGGCGCATTGGCTACTCCTGTTGAACGCGTCGAGTCGGTGCGCGGTACGGCCGAGCACACCCAGCCACACCAGCGCGGTGGACACCGCGATGAACACCGCCGCGCCGACGAACACCGGACGGGGGTTGTCGCCGCCGAGCCGGGTGAGCAGCCCGGTGAGCATCGTGCCCGCCGCCGCGGCCGCGAGCACGAGCGACCGGGCCGTGCTGGTAACCCGGCCGAGCAACGCACGCGGCACCACCTGCTGGCGCAGCGTGCGGACCACGACCACCACAACCATGGACGCTCCCGCCAGCAGCGCGTTAGCGAGCGCCAGCCACAGCACGCCGGGCGCCAGGCCCACCAGCGCCAGTCCGACGGCCATGAGCAACACTCCTGCCAGGCACATCGGAACCGGTGACCGGCGAGAGCCTATGGCGGCCGCGATCAGCGCACCGAACGCCCCGCCTATGCCGCCTCCGGCCACCGCGAGACCCACCAGGACCGCGGACGCGCCGAGGCGTTCGCGAGCGAAGAACGGAATCAGCGTTTCGGCCCCGAGACCGAGGGCGGTCACCGCCTGCAGCAGCGTGATGCCCGCGACGACGGGCGAGGTCACCAGATACCGCAGTCCCGCCCGGAACTCGGCGCCGACGGACCCGAGAACCCCCGCGCCCACCGGGCGCTTCGCACCCACAGTTGTGGCGGCGCCGGTGAATTCGGCGACCGGCCGCCTGCAATATGTCTGCCACACCGTGACCAACGACACCGCGAAGGTCCCCGCATTCGCCAGCAACGCTGCCTGCTGGCTTGCCGCCGCGACTAGCACACCTACCGCTGCGGGGCCGAGCACGAGCGAGAGCTGCTCTGAGGTCTCCAGAAAACCGTTGGCGCGCATCAACCGAGGTCCGGTGTACAGATCCCGCACCGCGACAGCCAGCGCGGTCTCGAAGAACACCCCGGCCACCCCCGCGACGCAGGCAAGGCCGAGGATCACCGCGACCGGGCATCGGCTCACCGCCACCGCGGCAGCCAGCAGCAGGAATACCGCCATGCGTACCGCATCGGCAGTAATGAGTACCCGCCACGGATCGGCGCGATCGACCAGCGGACCCGCGGGCAGTCCGGCGATCAGGTAGCCGATCGCGCGCGGAGCGGCGGCCAGCGCCGACAGCACCGGGCTGCCGGTCAGCTGCAACACCAGCAGCGGGATAGCGAGCACGGCCAGACCGTCGCCGAGCAGCGAGATGGATTGGCCGAACAGGAACAGCCGGCTACCGCCCATCGCCTGTCACCGTCCACGTGTAGCCGGCCAACTGCTCCAGCCGGGAGCCGTGATCGGTCTTCAGGCCCCATTCGAGTGTGCCGTAGTCGATGCGTTCGATGCCGCGCTCCGAAGCGGCACGAACCTGTGCGTAGAAGCACGTCACGAAATAGGCGCCGTACGCTTCGGGAAGGTGTCCGCACCACAACTGCCGCAACGTGTTTCCGTTCCGCAGACCGTGGGTGAAGCCGACGACCCGGCCGGCGCGCTGGACCGCCGTCACCACAATGTCCTCGGGCCGGTAGTTCGCGAGCATCCGATCCATCGCCGCGGACTGCGTGTCGCGATCGGCGGCGGAGTTGTACTTGCGCAGCAGCTCGAGGCGCAGTTCCAACACGTCGTCGCGCACCTCGGCCAGATCGACCTCACCGACTATCATATCTTTCTCGGCGAGGCGGCGCAGAAGCCTCCCGATACCCTTGCGGCGCGGGCGCGGCAATTGCCGCAGGTATTCGTCCATGCTGCCGAAGGTCATCGGCAGTACGCAGGTCGGATACAGCTGCACCTGCCTCGCGCCGAACTCGGTCAGGGCCCCACGCAGCGGTTCCTGCCGCTCGGGAATGTAGAGGAACGACACCTGCCGTGCCCCCTGTCCTGCGGCCCAGGCGTCCACAGCGGTCAGAGTTTCCCGCAGCAGCGCCGGTTCGGTGGCGCCGGAACCCGCTGCCGCGCAGGAATATCCGGGAAGGGTCACCAGCACGGACGGATACAGCGCTGCGATATCCGGCACTCCAGCTGGAGCTGTTCGCGGCTCCGGCGACGGGAGGTCGCCGCGCAGCACGGCCGCAATGTCGAACCGAGCGTCCGGAGGCGGAGACTGCAGCCAGCGGGCATGCAACCCAACCCGGGCCTGTCCGTCCGCCGAGACGACCAGCCATCGGGGTTCACCCGGCAGCAGCGGTCCCATGGTCTCGAGCCATCGGATCGACACGGTGTACTCGGACACTTCCGCTGCGAGGTCGTCCCATTCGGGGGGGCGGATGGATGTGGCTCTCAAATCGACACGCATAGCTCACCTGCACATCACGAGGGAGGTGATCCCAGGAGGCCACCATCCTAATTATCTGCCGTTAAACAACGGCACTGTATCTAACGAACCGTTAAATAGTGTACACCGTCAATCGTCCCCTCGAGAAGGGTGAGCGTGACCAGAATAGTCTCGAATGTAGTGTTTCTGCATGCAAATACGATGTTCGGGTGCGGGCTCGGTGAAGCCGCGACCGAGAGTCTGGCCAACTAGGCGCTTCAAGATCAGGAACTGAAACGACGTTACACAACGAGTCGTTACTTATTGGCATATGCTGCAGTCGGCAGGGCGGAGGGCTATCTGCGCATCTGCCCTGCACCGGTAACCGCTTGGGGGCTCGACAGCCCACTCGCCTATGTGTTGTCCTCGGATCGGATGAAACGCATCGCCTCTCTACGGGTCGAATGCGGGCCGCCACCAACCATCAGCTATCCAGTCACACCCGCGCCTCACCGGAAGCAGACCACCGTGTCCACCTCGCTCCCGAACTCCGGGAATCTCAAGCACAGCATCAACACTCGGCAACTGACGATGATTGGTATGGGCGGCGTCATCGGCGCCGGGCTGTTTGTCGGCAGCGGAAAGGCGATCTCCTCGGCAGGCCCAGGCATCGTGTTGGTGTACCTGTTGACCGGCCTGGTGGTGATCTTGGTGATGCGCATGCTGGCTGAACTGGCCACCGCCAGCCCCGAAACGGGCTCGTTCTCCAGCTACGCCTCTCGTGAGCTGGGCACCTGGGCCGGTCTTTCGGTCGGCTGGATCTACACCTACCACTGGTGTGTCACAGTAGCTTTCGAGTCGCTCGCTGGCGCCGCCATTGCAGGCCAGCTGCTTTCCGGGCCACCAACGTGGCTGTACGCGTTGATCTTCATGAGCGCGCTGACTGCCGTGAACCTGGCCGCGGTGAGCTCGTTCGCACGATTCGAATTCTGGTTCGCACTGATCAAGGTCACCGCGATCGTACTGTTCATCGGCATCGGCATCGTAGCCATCGCCGGACTGTTCGGCGGCCGTCCCGCGCCCGGAACCACGAATCTGCTCGGGCGCGGAGGACTGTTCCCGAAGGGCTACACCCCGAGCCTCACGGCCGCACTGACAGTGTTCTTCTCGTACTTTGGCACCGAACTGGTGACGATCGCCGCCGGCGAGGCAAAGGATCCGGTGCGCGCGGTTCGTGCGAGCATGGCCAGTGTGGCCGGGCGCATCCTGATCTTCTACGTCGGCTCTATCTTCGTCGTCGTCACGCTAATGCCCTGGAACTCAACGCAGGTCACCGAGAGCCCCTACACCGCGGTCCTGAACCAGCTCGGCATTCCCGGCGCGCAGACCATCATGAATCTGATCGTGCTCACCGCGGTGCTGTCGTGCCTGAACTCCGGCCTGTACTCGTCCTCGCGGATGCTGTATTCGCTGGCCCAGCGCGGCGAAGGCCCCCGCCCGCTGCGCCGGACGAACGGCGCCGGGGTCCCGGTTGCGGGCGTGCTTACCGCCTCCAGCGTCGGTTTCCTTGCGGTGGTGGCGAACTACTTCCTGCCTACCAGCACCGTCTTCAACTTCCTGCTCAGCTCGTCGGGGTCCATCGCGGTCGTGGTCTACCTGTGCATCTGTGCGACCCAGATCTGCGGCCGCCGCAGCAGGACATCGGAGCAAATCGCGACGCTGCCGGTGAAAATGTGGGGTGCGCCGTATCTGTCCTACGCAGTCGGCCTCATCCTGGTCGTCCTCCTCGCAGGGATGGCGTTCACCAGCAGCACCCGCAGCCCGTTCGCCTTGACACTCACCGTCACCGTCACCGTCACCGGCGTCGCCGTCGCCGCCGGTCTGGTCCATCAGCGTCGCTCCACAGCACTGCCCCCGACAGCCGCCGAGTAGCCACGTAGCGGGTGCCTGCTGCGCTATTCGCTACCGAACTCCGGACCTCAGGGGGTGACTGGCAGGGGCCGGTATTCAAGTAGTCGGTATTCCGGCCCGGCTAGTGCTGCGTTCCTCAAAGGTGGTATGTAAAACGGCGGCGCAGGCTTCTCGGTTTCGGTGGGGGCCGTCCCCAGACCCAAGGTCGTGCGCGGGCGTTGAGCGCGGTGGTGGCTTGGCGGGTGGCGTGGTCGATTTCGGTCGCGTCGGCGAAGGTCTGGCCGGCGAGGGCTTCGCGGCGGAAGATCCGCCACCAGGGCTCTTGCAGGTTGAGCCAGCAGGCGCCGACGGGGATGAACGCGTGTTTGATCCGGGGATGGTCGGCGAGCCATTCGCGGGTGGATTTGCTGTTGTGACTGGAGAGGTTGTCGGTGATCACGTGGATGTCGCCGACCGGGTTGGCCTGTTCGACCAGTTCCAGGAACCGCTGATAGTTGACGCTGTTGCGGGAGGATGCGGTGAGTGTGACGGCGTGCCCGTCACGGACTCGGATTGATCCATATACCCAGACCCTGTCCGGGCCTCGCGAGTATTCCAGGGGCGCCTTGATCCGGTGCCCGTCGACCGACCAGCCCGGTGCCGGG
>NZ_JADLQX010000068.1 GCF_015477605.1 Nocardia amamiensis | reverse complement strand
CACGCTACTCGAATTCAGCGAATCGCGTCTCTAGGCAAATTTCAGAGTTTCTCTCGTCCGAGACCCCGCGACCCGCGGAAACCGGCAGTCTTGGGCTCCGAAACCCCGGAATTATGCGGAACGCAGGGCCGTGCCCAGGTATGAAACGTCCGCGGGGCGATCTTGCATCCGTGCGCGGTCAGCGCACGACAGATCGGAACAACCCCGAACCGAGCCTGATGCTCGGCGATGAACGCACAGACTACCGCTGTCGCGGGTCGATCACCCGCGCGAAGAAATACTTTGCCGCAGAGAGAATCTCGATCGTCTGCTCCAACTCGGCGATCTTGCGTTTCTGCTCACGGATCGTCCGTGCCGCGTCCGAGGTCATCCCGTCTGCCTCACCCCGGTCCACCTCGGCTTGGCGGACCCATTTACGCAGCGTCTCAGCGGTCATCCCCAGCCGAGACGAGACCGCTTTCATCGCGGCCCACTCGCTGTCGTAGTCGTCGCGGTGATCGATGACCAGCCGGACAGCCTTGGCCTTGGTCGCTTCGTCGTACTTCGCAGGCATGGTCTGCCCATCCTTCCCAAGAAACAAGGTGGGCACCAAACCCAGGGCGGTTCAGTTCGTCGGCGGTAGCGAAGTCTTGATCGAGCTGCTGCGCACCGGCCAACTCGCGAGCCCGAACCAACCGGCTGTGGCCTCGTGAGCACGAGATACACACGGCTGTGGCGTACCGCCGGGCTGCCGCCGGCCGACCTCTCTGACGCCGAGGGTGCGCCGAGCACCACCGCTCTCGCTGTCGACCACACTGGAACCCCCTGGTACGGCCGTGTCGACGGGACGCTGCTCACCGCAGGGGCATCCGAACCGGCCACTATCGGCGCTGGATCGGCGATCACCGCCGTGGCCTGCACCCCGGCGGGGCTCGCCATCGGCAACCATGCCGGTTCGGTGTTCGTCGTGGCCCTGGGCACGGACCGCCGCATCGACACTCCCGTTGAGGTGATCCGCCACCGGGGCACGATCTCCGGCCTGTGCTGGTCGAAGGACATAATCCTCAGCGCGGGATGGGATGGCCGGATCCGCGCTTGTACTCCTGCTGGCGGTCACCGCGACCTCTACACCACTGATGTCCCAATCACCGCTCTCACCCGGACCGACCGCGGGCTTGCCGTCGCCCTGCTCGACGGTACGGTCCTCACCAGAGACGGGAGCAGGCCGCTTGGCGTGCGAGCCCGACTCGACGATCGGCCCACGAGTCTGGCCACCCCGAGCGATCGTCAACTCCTGGCCGCCACCGCCCACCACACCCTTGCCCGCATAACCGAGTCCGGGACCATCGACGTGTCGGCGACCTGCGCGCCGAGCTATCCGACCGCCGTCCTCGCTGATCCGGCTCTCGGCGTGGTGGTCACCGCCAGCTCCGATGGTCTGCTGCGATCGTGGTCCTCGAGCGACCTCAGCCCGCGCGGCCTCATCCCTGCGGCGTTGTCCCCGCTGGCCCCGGCCGCGCTCGGCGCTGACCACATTCTCTACTACGGCCGCCGGGGCGGCGGCATCGGCTCCAACTCGCTCCCTGCCGCCCCACCGGCATGGACCGTTGAACCCGGACACCACGGGCCGATCTGGTGCGTGCGGATCTCGCAGGAGGCGCAGGTCGTCGCTTCCGCCGCGAGCGACGCGACTGTCCGCCTGTGGGATCTGCGCACCGGCCCATTGCTGCGGGTGCTGGCCGGTCACGATGGCTGGGTGAACTCGGTCGCGTTCAACGGCGACGGAACTGTGCTGGCCTCCGGATCGGCCGATTCGACTGTCCGCCTGTGGAATCCGCGAACCGGCCGATTGCTGCAGGTCACGATGTCTGGGTCAATGCCGTCTCAGCGCCGCAGGCGGCGTAATGGTTTCCGGCTCGGCCGACACCAACGTCTGTCTCTGGGACACCGCGACAGGGCGGCTTCTCCAGCGTCTCACCGGCCACAGCTGTGCTGTTACTTCCGTGCATATCGCATCACGAACCGTGGTCTCCACCGGCCACGACACCAGCGTCATCGTTTGGAGCGACCAGGGCGTCCGTCTTTTGACCGGTCATCACACCCGGCACGTCTGGATGGCGGCTACCGAACCTGCTGCCGAACTTGCCGTCAGCGTCGGCGCTGATCACACCCTGCGCGTATGGGACATACGCAGCGGGGCAGAGGAATCCACCATCGAACTATCGGATATCGGCACAGCCTGCGACCTCATCCGTATGGCACCCGACCGCGTGCTCATCGCCTCCGCTAGCAGAGACGGGACTATGGAGCTCATCGCCGCCACATCGAACCCGCGGCGATGACGCTGTGCCGATCCGACGAATTCTGATGCCCGCTTCGATGACGCGCAGCCGTAGCAAATCGTTGCTTTATGCTACGGCTGCGCGTCATGTTTGCGCTGCCGGTATGCCTTGGATCGGCATGCTTGTGAGCAGTAGCAGGCATCGGCACGACGAACGGCGCCGGAGTACAGCACCTGGCCGCAGACCGGGCATTGAAGGCCCTCGACGATCCAATCCCAAGGCAGGGCACCCGCCATCTGAAGACGGGTCACCTTCCCCATCAGAGTGATTGCTTCCCGGCGGATCGCTGCACGTTCCGCAGATCGACGACGCGCACGGTAGGCGCGGGCCACACACGCCGGTCCGCAATACCGCCGTCTCGGATCGGCGGAACGAGGAAGCCGGGCCTTACAGGCCGCACAGCGTCGAAACCGCCGTCTCGTGGCCATACATCTACCCTGCTCGGTAGGGTCGGATGCCGCCAGGATTCGCCGATGCCAAAGCCGCAATCCGCTGAGACAGTAACCCCGCGGCCGGAATCACCACGAAGCAAGCTAACCCAGTTGGCGCGACAGCACACCGTCGACCGGGTGATTCATGCGGCGTGGCCGGGCCGGTGGGACAACCGGCCCAGGGCCTCATCCACGGCGCGGGTTGCGATCTCGCGCGCTTGCTCCAGCGACACCATTTCCGGCTCGTTGCTGTAGGCGTTCTTCAGGTCTCGTTCGGCGAGCCAGCGGAAATAGGCGCTCTTGCTCATGCCGAGTTCCGCGGCGCGCAGCTGGACACGCAAGTCCAGCCCATCGGACATTTTCACCGAGCGCGGCTTCAAGCGGTCGTCGGTCTCGGTGTCGGGAGCCACGTTGATCTCAGGTGCGCGACCGCGCTGGGCGCGGGCCACGATCTGCGCCATCTGGTCCGGGGTCACATCATCGGTGTGGGTGGTGTTGTCAATCATTGCGGGTCCTCCCACTGGGCGAATTCGGCGGTCTCGGTGGCCGTCAGTGGCCGGACATCGACGATGTAGAAGTCGGGCGGAGTGATCCGGCCGGTGACCTGTACGGCCTGGCCTGTGTCGGTACGCATCCACAGTTGGAACATCTGCCACCCGGTAGCAGGGTCGTAGGCAGGTTCGCCCCATGCTCGCACCTCCCCGGCTAGCCATCGGCGCATCAGCTCCGCAACCTGGTCGGGTGTCAGGTCGACCCCGACATTCGCCATCATCCGCGCCAGCGCAAAGAAGAGCCTGATAGCCACACGTCGAGACTACCCAACAACATCATGAGACTACCACGGGGCCCGCACCGCAGGTATCGCAAACCCTCGCCGTGATCGGGTTTTGCAGCACGAACCGGCATCCGGTCACAGCTCGGGGCCGTGGTCATGGTGGTGTTGCCGGTCGGCCTCGGCTTGGGCGGCGGCCTGCTGCTGCTCGACGGTCGGTTCGGTGCTGCGGCTGCTGGTCGGGTGCCGTGGGCGGCGCGGATGCGGTGCTCAGTGGCGGCGTCGACCGGTGACAGATCGGTCCGGCGCTCGCGCTCGGCGAGTGCGGTCTCCAGGTCTCGGGCGGCGCGGGCGGCCCGTTGGGCTGCGCGTTCGCGCATCTCCTCGTCGTGGGCGTCGTCGAGTTCAGCGGCTTCGAGTTCGGCGGCCAGTGCTGCCCGGTTGTTGGCGCGGGCGAGAACAGCGGGCCATTGCAGTTTCGGGGCCCCGGCGTCTCGTGCGGCGTCGATGGCGGCGTGTGCGGCCTCTCGCGCGGCTTCGGCGTCGGCCTTCTTGCGGCGTTCGGTGTCGGCGCTTGCGTCGACGAGTTGCTGCGCGTCGCGTCGTGCTCCGGACCGACGTGAGGGAATCCCGGCCAAGGTTTGCCGGGCCTCTCGGGTTGCGGCGCTGGCCTGGGTGGCGGTGCGGGCGGCTTGGTCTGCGGCGGCCTCGGCGGTCTGCGCGGCCTCGATCGCCTCGACCTGTTCGGCGAGCCGGGCGTGTTCGGCGCGCAGCTGCTCGGCGCGCGACTGGGCGGCTGCGAGGCCCTGCCATGCGGTCGGATCGTCGCGCTGGCTTGCGGTGCGGCGCAGCGTCCGGATGAGCGAGTCGAGTTCGGTGTCGCTGCGCATCCGGATCGGCTCGGCCTGCATCTGTTCGAGCACCTGGTGCTCGCGGGCGGCTGCCGGATCCGCCGGTTCCTCGTCGACGGCCGGGCCGGTGTCCTGGTCCGCCTCGGCTTCGACCTGCTGTGTGGCCCCGTCCGTGAGCGGGCCGGTCGGACTGGGTGGCGTTTCGGGGTCGAGTGAGGGCTCGCCCTCGTCGGTGACCGAGGCTGTCTCGGCGGCGGCCCGGTCGGCGGCGGCTTGCTGGTAGCGGTTCTCCAGCTCCCACAGGGCCTGGCTGTGCGAGACCCCGGTGTCGGCGCGGAGCTGGTTGGCGGCTTGCTGGGTGGCGTGGAACGCGAATGTATCCAGCCGTGCGGCCTCGGCGCGGGCGGCGTTGAGTTCGGCGGTTGCCAGATCCTCGGCCATGCCGCGCCAGGTGTGTACCTCGTCCTCGGTGGGGACGGGCTGGCCACCGGCGGCCGCGTCGAGCTCCTGTTTCGCGGCCTCGGCCTCGCCGCGCAGCTCGTCGGCGTAGGCGCGGGCGGAGTCCGCGTCGTCCTTGGTCCGGGCGATTTGCTCGCCGGCGGTCTCGGTGGCGGCCGCGCGGTACAGCTCGAGTTGTTCGACGAGTCGGGATCGCAGCGCGGGGTCGTCAAGCGCGTCGATTCGCTCCTGCATGGAGTCGATGAACTGCTCGTCGACAGCTTCGGGGTGGGCGCGCAGCGCGGTTTGGTAGGCGTCTTCGGCGGTGATCGCGTCGAATTCCGCTTCTTCCCATCGTTCGTGTGCATCGCGAGCGGCGAGAACCAAGGGATGCAGCGCATCCATCCGCAGGCGCATTTCTGCGATCTTCGGTTCGATCGCGAGCTGATGCGGATGAGTCCGCGACATCACCTGATCGAATAGCTGTCCGACTTGTTCCCGGGCGGCGGCCAAATCCGTATTGATCCGCATTGCCCGCGCGGTGCGCGACAATTCGGGGTAGCAATTCGATGGCCGGACATCGGTGTTGGTGAATTCGGCCCAGTCGTCTTCTGGCTCGATCTCGTTCCCGCCGGATTCCGGTTCCGCTGCCGTGTCGCCGAATTCGGCATCGAATTCGATATCAAGGTCGGCGTCCTCGTTTACGGCGGTCGCGGCGGCCTGTGCGGCGGCGCGAACTCGCCAGTCGGGCGCGGCGTCGGGCAGTTCCAGCAGCAGACGGCGCAGCTCGTCGGCATAGTCGGCCATGGCCCGATCCATGCCGGGGTGCTCCGGAGGGATCGAGCGCAGGCCACGCGGCGGCGCGAGTTCGTCCAGGGCCCGCCACCGATCCGGGCGGGGCTGGGCGGCGAGCACATCGGTGCCGGTGTTGCGAGCTACCGCGAGCGCGGTCAGCTCGGCGGCCTGGTCTTCGTTGTCGTAGCCGAGGGCGACCAGGACCGCGGTGGTGGGCTCGATGCTGGTGATCGCATGATCGGCGATCCATTCGTCGGCGCGGGACCGGAGCACGTCGGCCGCGTCCCGCGCGGTTATCAGCGCGCGGCCGTGGTCGGTGCCGTCGATCAGGGCTGCCATCATCGCGTCGGTGTCGAGTCCGTGCGCGTCCGCGAGTGCGATGGTGTCGAGCAGGCTCGGGTATTGGCGGCTGCGTTCGACCTGGTGGACCAGTGCAGTCGGGAACGCGCGGTCGAGCAGCCAGCAGCCGCGTTCGTGCGCGAGTTCGCGGACGTAGTGCTCGTAGTCGCGCTGGATCTTCGCGCGCCGGTCGACGGGGTTCGCGGCTTCGGCGTAGCTGTCGAGCACCGCCTCCTTGTCCTCGGCGGTGACCGGGACCGTGGGCCGGTTGTCGGCCAGACGCTCGGCGTCGGTGTCGAGCAGGCAGGCGCGCAGGCCCTCGGCGAATTCGGCGAGTTCGAGGTCCAGGCCGGGGTGGCGGCTGGGCACCGGGGCAACGGCGGGTAGTTCGGCGTCGCGTAGCGCGACGAATCGGCCCCCTTGGCGCTTGGTCGAGAGCACTTCGGTGTCGTTGAACGCGGCCGTCGCTGTGGTGAGCGCGGTGTCGTCGCTGGTGGGGGAGTAAGCCAGTGTCTCGACATCGGCGGCGGCCGATGGCGGGACCGTCGTCGACTGGGTGTGTTCGCCGATGAGCCGATCGGCGCGGGCCTGAAGCACGGCGGCCACGTCGCGAGCGTTGATCAGGCTCTCGCCGAGGTCTTCGCCGCCGTGGGTCGCGATATCGGCGACCAGGGCGGCGCTGTCCATGCCGAGGCCCGCCACGCCGATCGTGTCGAGCAGCTGCTCGTAGTGCTCGGAGTGGCGGGCCTCGGCATACAGGACAGCCGGGAGGGACCGGTCGAGCGCAGCACACTGTGCCGGTCGCGCACTGCAGAAACGATCTGCTCGACGGCGGCGCGATACCCTTCTCGGTCACTTCCTCCGCGATGCGCTGCGGGTCGTATTCGGTGCGTTCACGGGCGGCGATTGCCTCGGCAAGCGTGTCGAGCAGATGGTCTTCGTGCGCGGGTGAGAGCAGATCACGCACTTCATCCGCAGCGGTCGCCCGCGTGTTCTGCGTTCCGAATGTGCAGCGGTCGAGTGCCCGCTCGTCGATGCGCCCGACACGCACGGACACGGTGACGGTCTTCGGGGCGCGGTCGGGGCCGAAAACCCATGCCTCGGCGTCGATCCGGCGGCCGGTGTCGATCAGGGCGGCAATCATGGGCCCGTGTAATCCGCCCGAATGGGCCAGTGTGCCGTCCGGTCCGAGGTAGCAGCGGCCTTCGTCGTGGGCGAGCTGGAAACCGCCGGGGAACACGCGGGGGTGATCGTCCCGGTCACGACCGCGATCAGGTCGGCGAGGGTTTCGCGGTTGGGTTCGATCCCGACCTCCTGAGCGTGGATGGCGACCGTTCGAGTAACCGCGCGGCGGGTGAGGTCGTCCAATGGTGCGAACAGGTCCGGGTACCGACGTTCCCAGTCCGTGATGCGGTCCACCGGCGACCTCCTGCAGCATTGATCAACTGCTGTCCAGTCTGCCGAGGTACGCCGAGAACTGCCAGCCGCCGACAGGCGATGCTCGGTCACCCACCCGTGGGCGTGGTGCTCGTAGCTGGCCGGGTGTGAGCTTCTCGTGGCGCTGACATAGCCAGCGCCGGTTGAATTCGGGCGCACGGACGAACCGCATCTGGAGGCCGCTCGTTCGGGCATCAGAATGCCCAACCAACGCTGCCGCGTCCCGCAACCATCACCCTGCCCGACCCCGTTCCTTCCGACTGCCTACGCGGCCTGCTCGATCGCACTGACAATCCACTGACACGCTTCGTCGTCGCACTTGAGATTCCCCCGTTTTCCGGAGGGCTCCGATGTGTGGTCCGATAGGACCGGAAGGAGTCATCTGTGGCAGCACCGAGGAAGTATCCCGACGAGTTGAGGGCTCGCGCGGTCCGGTTGTACCGGGAG
>NZ_JADLQX010000067.1 GCF_015477605.1 Nocardia amamiensis | reverse complement strand
CCATCACAATTCTTTTCGTTCTATCGCAACACGAACCGCGACCCCGGTCACGAACTCCGCGATGGGAGTCGGCGAAGTCAAACGCAACACGAACCCGACCGCACACTGCCACTGCGGAGACAAGCCATATGTTCATCACGGACGCCGTCATGAACGGGTTGCCACCCCACATCGCCCAGCTCATAGCTGGACACGCCGACATCAACACGACCATGGGCTACAAGGCCATCTATCCAGAGGAGGTCATCACCGGACATCGCGCCTTCATCGCACGCCGGCGGAACACACGACCCAGCGAGGAATACAGGACTCCCACCGATCAGGAGTGGGAGGAATTCCTCGGCCACTTCGAACAGCGGCGAGTAGCCCTAGATGATCGATTCCAAGGGGTGGTTGGCCTGCTGTGCGGGCCCACCACCCCGGATCAATGGTCGTAGGCGATCAGTGACCGGTGGACCGGCGCGCCGGTGGTGTCGTTGTGCCAGATCACGGCGGTGAGTGCGAACAGTCGCTGCAGTACACGCACGACGACACCGGCGACGGTGCGCCCGCCGTGGCGTTCCAGGTCCAGCTGTGCCTTCAGGGTCTGGTTGATCGACTCCACCACCTGCCGCAGCGGCTTGAATAACCCGGCACTGGGCCGTTCAGGCTCACCCTTGCGCGCCGGGCGCAGCAGCCGGATCCCGTGTTCGGCCAGTTCGGCCTCGAACCCGGCGCCGAAGTAGTTCTTGTCGCAGATCAGCTTCTGTCCCGGCCGTCCGTCGATCAGGGTTGGGTCGGTGTCGAGGATGCTCAGTAGGGTCTGACGTTCGTCGGCTTTCGCGCCGGTCAGCGCGAACCCGACCGGCAGGCCACCGAGGGTGGCGACCAGGTGCAGACGGAACCCCCAGAAGTAGCGTGAATGGGAGGCACAGTAGCCGTATTCGGCGTATCCAGCCAGGTTGGAGCGCTTCACCGTCTCCCGGGACCGGCCGCTCTCGACCGGGGTAGAGTCGGCCACCCACACGTCGTCGGTCCACAGCGTGGTGTCGACAGCCAGGCTGCGCATGATCGCCAGGATCATCGGGGCCGCCACACGTAACCGCTTGTTGTAGCCGGGCTGCTGCGGCAGGTACCGGAACAGGTGCCGCAGATGGGCGCGGGCGTACCGCAGCCAGCGGGCTTCGGAGGTGAAGCCCAGAAGCGCCTGAATGACTGCCAGGGTCACCAGCTCGGCATCGGTCAGCCGCGGCGCGATTCCGACCGGCGGGCGCCAAGGCGCCAGATCTGGGCGAAGCTTCAACAGATCATCGGTCCTGACATACAGTGCAGTGGCGAGGGTGTCTACTTCATTGCTCACAGGTACGTGACTCTCGTAACAGCTCACGCTCAAGTCTCCTCGGCGAAATCCACACGCGGATCGGGCGGTTTCGATCCTCAGCTCGCGGAAGCGCTCTACCGGGAAGGAGCGGATGCGCTCGAACAGGTCGGGGATGCACGGTGCGGTCTGCGGCAGATCGAGCAGGCTACGCGTGGTCCACTGCCCGGCGGACAGCGAATTGCCCGGCGCCACGGGGATAGACGCATAATTCCCCGGGGTCCCAGCGGATTCGGTGCGGTGAACAGAAAGTACGGAATCCGCGCTGGCAGCTGATCGGCGAGTTCGGGCGGCAGCACGGGCTCGTGCGCTATTCCCTCGGCACCATGTGGATCCTGCGGCAGCCACGCAACATACGCTGCCGACAAACTCGAGTAGCAGGGCCACGCTGTCCATGCCCGCTGTCGCAGCGCGCTGATGGCCAACTCCACATGCGCAGAGCGCACCAGCGCGCCGCGAACCTCAGCCTCCCAGCCAGCCGGCAGCTCGATGCTTGCGCTCATGTCTACCATCGCATCGCACGAGGATGCGCCACCCGGCCGAGCACGTCGGAGCTGCTCGACAGCGGCCGGGCACGATCTGCGGCGGGACGATCAGCTCTCGACCGGCAGCCCGGCGGCGGTCCAGTCCTGGATGCCGTCGCGGTACTTGCGCACATTGGTGTAGCCGAGGGCCTCCAGCTTGGTGGCCACCTGCTGACTGTTGGGGCAAGATGCGTTTGAGCAGTAGGTGACTATCGCGGCGGACTTGTCCGGAAGAAGCTGCGGTGCTGTGGTTTCCACGTCGGCTTCGACCAGGTTCAACGCGTCGGGCAGGTGTGCCTTGGCGTAATACTCGGCGCCGAGCGCGTCGATCACGGTCACCGACCCGGCTTCGATTTCCTTGGCGAGCTCGTCGCGGGTGATCAGTGTGGTCATGACGTTATGCCTTTCTCGAACCTGAATTTATGTGCGTGTGCACGCTACTATATATGTGCGCGTGCACGCAACCAGTTATGATCGTGTTGTGCCGACGTCCGTGAACCGAACTCGCCCAGCGGTCGCCGCCTGGGCGGCGCTGCTGCAGGTACATGCCACGCTGGTACCCGAACTCGACGCCGCCCTGCGCCGCGCCACCGGGCTGCCGCTGAGCTGGTACGACGTACTGCTGGAACTGGATGCACCACAACGCCTTCGGATGAGCGACCTGGGCGAACGGGTGGTGCTGAGCCGCACCCGGGTGAGCCGGCTGGTCACCGAATTGGAGACCCAGGGCTTGGTGCGCCGGGAATCCAACCCGGACGACGGACGCTCGGCCTTCGTGAGCATCACCGATACCGGCAGGCAGCGGCTGCGCGAAGCCGCTCCGCACTACCTGTCCGGTATCGAAGAACGCTTCGCCGCGGTGTGCACCGACGACCTGAACGCGCTGGCTGCGACACTGCACAAGGTGCTGGGCCTGGCCGACCTGCCCGATCCGGCCGCGCGCGGCTGAGCTGCCGCGCCCTCAACCGGTCGCAGATCGCCGTATGTCAGACGACGCTTTCGGAATCGCGGCCGACAATGCGACGCGGCGCTGTGGTGCGCCGCCGCCCTCGGAGCCGATATCTGAAGTGGCGCGCACACCGTCCCGGATTTCCGTACTGGCCTGCGAATACACCGGCCGCTTTACACCGTTCGCCGCCACGCCGTGACCGGTCAGCGCCGACCGAGCGCCCAGCGGCGCGCGCCAGCACAGTGTAAAAAACACCCCTTGGAATCGATCATCTAGGCGATTGCGGCCGAGCCTACGGAAGCCCCTGCGCCCATGAGCACAGCTGCCTGCGATGCAGCCTCCTGCGACCGGATCCCGCGCAACGCCAACGCATCATCGAGATCCGCGACAACCTGCTCGAGCGCATCGACGAAGCCGAACGCGAAAATTGGTATGGCGAGGTCGAAGGACTCAAAGTCAGCCTCGCCGGCGCCGAGCGCAAACTCACCGAACTCGACGAACGAGTTCGCCGCAGCGCCACCGTGAACCTCGGCCTACCGGCGTTCAGCACGATCGTCGACCGCACCGTCACGGCGAGCACGACTGCACCGCGACTGTCGTAGTGCAAGATCAAAAAAGTTCAGAGAATCGCGTCATGCGGGCAAGCTCGCGGCGGCGGTGAAGGTGCTGTTGGAGATGACCGAGGTCGAACCGGACCTGAGCTTGGAGATGATGTGGGATCTGATCGAGAACACCGCGACTAAGAGCGAGCTGCGTGCGGCTGTCGCGGTGATCGACGAGTTGGTTCCGGTCGATGACGCCGAGTTGAACGCCCAGCGCCTGGAAGAGCTAGCGGGGCGCCTGTCCACGGTCCGGGTGTTCCTGCCGCCGATGATGCGCACCGTGGTGTTCGGGGCCACGGCGGACGGTGCGGCGGTGCTGGCGGCGATGAAGGTTCTGGGTGAGCTGTTGTCGATGAAGTCGAAACTGCCCGCGACCTGGCTCGATGCCCGCCGCGTCGACCACGATCTCGTCGGCGGCGGGTGGAAGCGCCTCGTCTACCGGGAAGGGCGCCCGCCGGAGACTGTCGACCGGGCCGCGTACACGTTGTGCCTGCTCGAGCAGTTCCATCGGCATCTCAAGCACCGCAACATCTTCGCCCCGCACTCGACGCGCTGGCGTGACCCGCGCGCCCAGTTGCTGGCCGGGCCCGCGTGGGAGCGTGCCCGTGAGGCCGGGATGAACGCGTTGAACCTGCCAGGCGATCCGGGAGCGTTGCTCGCCGAGCATGCTGCCGAGGTGGACACCGCCTATCGCGAGGTTGCCGCGCGCCTGGATGGCGACGGTCCGGCGAGGGTCGACGAGGATGGCCGCCTGCACCTCGCCGCGTTGGCCGCGGAGCCGGATCCGCCGTCGCTGGTGGATCTGCGCCGCCGGGTGGAGGCGATGGTGCCCGAGGTCGACCTGCCCGAGCTGGTTCTGGAAGTGATGTCCTGGGTGTCTGGGTTCGCCGAGTCGTTCACCCACGCCTCCGGCAATGGCGCCCGCGTCGCCGATCTGGGGCTCTCGGTCGCGGCGGTGTTGTGCGCGCACGCGATGAATGTGGGTTTCAAGGCGGTGACCAGCCCCGGTGTGGACGCGCTGACTCGTGACCGGCTGCACCACGTCGATCAGAATTACGTTCGTTCGGAGACGTTGACCGCGGCCAACGTCGAGCTGGTCAAGGCCCAAGCCGAGATCGAGTTGGCGCAGCTGTGGGGCGGTGGCCTGCTCGCCTCGGTCGACGGTATGCGGTTCGTGGTGCCGGTCCGCACGATCCATGCGCGCCCGAACCCGAAGTACTTCGGCCGTAAACGGGGCATCACCTGGTTGAACATGCTCAACGACCAGTCCGCCGGCCTGGCGGGAAAGGTGGTGTCCGGCACGCCACGCGACTCGCTGAACTTCATCGATGTCGTGCAGCTCCAGCAGGGTGGCCGCCGGCCCGAAGCCATCATCACCGATACCGGTTCGTATTCCGACATCGTGTTCGGTTTGGTGCACCTCATCGGTAAGAAATATCGGCCGCAGCTGGCGAACCTGCCCGATCAGCGGTTGTGGCGGTTCGACCCGGGCGCGGACTACGGCCCACTCAACCAGGCCGCACGGGGGCGCATCGACACCGGAAAAATCGCGGCGCACTGGGAGGACATGTGCCGGGTCGCGGTGTCGATCCATGCGTGTGAGGTCTCCGCCCACGATGTCACCCGCATGATCTCCCGGGACGGGAACCCCACCCCGCTGGGGCAGGCCATCGCGCACTACGGGCGGATCTTCAAGACCCTGCACATTCTGCGCCTGGCCGACGACGAACCGTATCGCCGGGAAGGCAAGGCCCAGGCCAACCTCACCGAAGGCCGCCACGACCTGGGGCGGCGGATCTACCACGGGAAGAAGGGAGAGATGACCCGCACCTATTACGAGGGCATGGAAGATCAGCTCTCCGCGCTCGGGCTGGTGCTCAACTGCACGGTGCTGTGGAACACCGTCTACACCAACCGTGCTCTGGAACACCTACGCGCGCAAGGCTATCCGGTGCGCGATGAGGACGCACAGCGCCTGTCGGCGTTCATCCGCACCCATATCGGCATCGACGGCCACTACGCCTTCCACCTGCCCGACTTCGGCGGTGGCCACCGGCCACTACGCGACCTCGAAGCACCTGGCGACGAGTGATGGCGCCTGCCGCTGTTCAGCGGCCGTTCGCCGACCCACGACGGCGGAGTGCATCGATATCGATGCTGTCGCTCACGCTGGGAGGTGCGCCTGGAATACACGGATGGCCGGGCAAGAAAGGATTTGCGGCGCTGGTGCGCGGGCGGGTAGCGTGCGGGAGTCCGTGACATCACATGAGGAGGTGAGACCCATTAACGCTGTACCGATTGGGTGCTCCCCATCTTCTTCACGGTTGGGCGATTGACATAGGTGTCGCCGGGAGCGCCGCGAACTAGGCAATCCGAAAGGCAACAACCTATGCATTCTGTGCATTTCACTGCGGAGACATCGTCGAGCGGTGTCGTCGAACGCGACTTCACGGTGGGTGACGTTCCCGGCGTACTCTTCTCGCCCGCATCCGGCTCCGATCACGCGCCCTTGGTGCTGATGGCGCACAGCGGTGGCCAACACAAGAGAGCACCGGGAATCGTGGGCCGGGCCCATCATTTCGTGACCACCTGCGGCTTCGCCGTCGCCGCCATCGACGCGCCCGGACACGGCGACCGGCCCCGAACGGCAGAGTACGAGCAGCACATCGCCGTCCTGCGGCAGGCTCAATCGGCGGGCGAACCGATCGGCCCGATCATTGCCGGTTTGCACACCTACCTGGCCGAACACGCCGTGCCGGAATGGCAAGCGACCCTGGACGCCCTACAAGAACTGCCGCAGATCGGCGCGGAGGGGCCGGTCGGCTTCTGGGGCATCATGCAGGGCACCGGGATCGGGGTGCCGCTGACCGCGGTCGAACCCAGGATCACCGCAGCGGTCTTCGGCTGTCTCGGACACGAGTCCCTGACCGAGGCCGCGGCACGGATCACGGTCCCGATCGAGTTCCTGCTCCAGTGGGACGACGAGATGGTCGACCGCGACTCCGGTCTGGTGTTGTTCGATGCCTTCGCTTCGAAGGATAAGACGTTGCACGCCAACGCGGGCGGGCATTTCCAGGTGCCCAGGTTCGAGGTCGACAGCGCGACCCGGTTCTTCACCCGGAACCTCGGCCAGGCCGCTACGTCACCGGCCTGATGTGAAGAGGTATCGGCGGCTGGCTGCGAGCCGGTCGCCGATACCGCAGCCGTAGTCCGGATCGACCGCTCGTAGCTGATCGGCACCGTCGACGAACAACGTAACCGAAGGCCCCGCCGCATCCCCGTCAGCGGCCGTTTCGGCGGGAGGCGGGATCGGTCTCGGCCTGCCAACGCCCCAGGGCCTCTGCCGACACCTTCGCGTACTTGGTCAGGCTGCGCACCGAGGTGTGCCCGGACAACGCCATCAGCATCGGTGTGGACGCGCCACTCTCGGCGGCGTGGGTGAGCCGGGAGTGGCGCAGCTGGTGCAGCGTGAACGGGCCGCGCGTCATCTGCGCGGTGTGTTTCTCGAGCAGTGTCGCCGCACGGCGATAGGACAATCGTGCGCGGCCGGTGCTCGGATCAACATCATCAACAGCCACAGACGGTTTGGCCTTACGGTCGGTCAGGAACAACGGCCCGGACCTGCGCCCGGCGATCAGCCGGGGAAGCAGCCGCGCGGTTCCGGTCTGCCAGTAGATGACGTCGCGGGCACCGCCCTTGCGGGTGACGGTCGCGCACCGGTTCACGGTATCGAGATCGGTGATGTCGAGAGTGAGGATCTCCTCCACGCGGGCCGCGGACTCGTACAGCATCGTCCACAGCACCCGCTCCCGCAGTTGCGGAGCATCCCTGCCCAGCAACTCGCTCACCTCGGCCGAGGTCATGGCCTTGCTGTTGTCCGGCGCCGCCGGACGCGCCCGCAGCCGGACCACCGGATCGATGCTCAGCCACTGCTGCTCGCGCCAATACGCACACGCCGACGACAGCGCGGTCAGCCGCAGATTGAACGTCTTGGGCGACTTCTCGCCCCACACGAACACGAACCACCCGGATACCCGATCCGGATCCAGCAGCGCCACATCACTGTCCGCACCGAAATCGCGGACCAACCGATCCAGCGCGGCAGCGTAACCGCGGCGGGTATTCACCGCGGGGATCGTGGCGAGATACACCCGCACCGCATCCGCAAGTCGCACCCCAGCCGTTCTCGCCGGAAGCGTCCGCACCGATCCCATCCGAGCACCCTCCAGCTCTACGGCAGATAGTTTCCCGAGTCGCCCTGTCGCGGAACCGTCATCACGCCAGGACGACTCGCAGTCTATGGCAGATAGTGGTCGACTATCTGCCATAAATCCTTAGCGCCGGATCGGGCGGTTCCGTTCCTCGACCCCCCTGTTGCGGTTGCGGCGTGAGAACGCCGAGCTGGCGATGGAGCGTGATGTGCTCAAGCGATCAGTGGTCCTGTGGGTGAAGGAGGCGACCAAGTGGGCGTGGCCGGGTTCATCGCCTCCCAGAGGGC
>NZ_JADLQX010000066.1 GCF_015477605.1 Nocardia amamiensis | reverse complement strand
CACGGCCTTGATCGCCGCCCACTCGGTGGCGTAGTCCTCACGGTGATCGACAACCAACCGCACGGCCTTCGCGCGGGTCGCTGCATCGTACTTCGCTGGCATGATCTGCCCATCCTCTCCAGGAAAGAGGTGGGCACGAAACACGGGGCGATTCAAAGAAGCTCTGCTGATCCGAGTTCGGCAGTGTTGTTGGCGTATTCGACCAGTGGTTGTGGACGTTGTCGCGTAGGTTGACCGTCGGTGTCGGCTGGGCTCCCGAAGCTGACCCACGGGGCAATGTAGCGAGCTATCTGTCGCTAGTGCGTTGACCATGAACGTTTACCGGGCGGGTGACACGCCGTCGGAAATCCGGCGGTGTGTGGGGTGCAGCCAAGGTAGACCCAAAAGCCGCCATAGCGTGAGTTTCCGCAGGTAGGGGCTTCAGCTTCGGCGGCGTGGGCTGGATAGTGTCTCGGTGGCCTGGTGGACGGCGGCGAGGCCGGGTTTGACGTAGCGCTGCACCGACCGCAGGGATTTGTGGCCGGTCTTGGCCATGATGACGTTGGCGGAGACGTTGGCCTCGCCGAGATGGGTGGCCGAGGAGTGGCGGAGTTGGTGCAGGCGTAGCCCGTTGCCGTACTGGGCGAGCAGGATGCGGGCGCGGTCGTAGCCGAGCCGGGCGCGGCCGGTCTGTGGGCAGAGGTCGCGCGGGTCGGTGGTGGCGCGGCGATGCGGTCCGGGCCGGTGTTCGGACAGGAACAGCGGGCCGCGTTCGCGGCCGGCGATCAGGCGAGGCAGCAGAAGCGCGGTGTCGGTGCCCCACGTGATCCACATGATGTCGCCGCCCTTGGCGGTGATCTTGGCCTGCTTGTTGGGCAGGTCCAGGTCCTCGATGTTCAACGCGAGCACAGCGCCGGCGCGGCTGGCGGACTCATACAGCATCCGCCATAGTGTCTTCTCCCGCAGCGGCACGTCCCGGCGGCGGCAGAGCCGGTCGATGCGGGAGCGCGGCACGGCCTTGGTGTCGTCGTTGTTCTCGTGCTGCCGCTCCATTGTCGCTGGCAGTGCCGGGGCTGCCCAGTTCTTCTTGTCGGCGCACCAGACCAGCCAGGAGCCGACTGCGGGGCGGTTGCGGTTCCAGGTCGCCGGCTTCGCGTCGCCCCACAGTTCGGTGAGCGCGTCGCCGACCTCTACGTCGGCTACCTCGGCCAAGGCGCGGTCGGCCTCGAGCTGATCGGCGGTGCGGTCGAGCACGCCCGCGTACGCGCGCAGGGTGTTCGGGTTGCCCTTGATCTTCGAGGAGTCGAGGAATGCGTCGATGGCAGCGCGCACGGTCGGCCCGCCAGCTGTCTCGGTCTCGCGCCGGATTTCCAGCTTGGTTACGGTTGCTGCCATCACCACACCGGCCCCGATCGACCTACCGGATAACGTGCACGAGTCACACGGTCAGTCGGTCGACATCCGTGCTGGTCGTTGCCTGCTCTTGTCGGTCACCCTACCGGATAACGGACTGTTATCCGGTAACTCATCCATCGGCGATGTGAGCCGATTCGGGAGTCACCTCCACGGGCCGGGGCGGTCCTTGGACGACCCCTTCGCCCCGATGAACGCGCCGTAATAGCCGATTACCGTGCCGTCTGCAGCGTTTCGGGCCCCTCCCATGCGGCGGATCGGCGCTGACGCGCAATCGCCGCAGACATCGGCGTATGGACGTGCCTCATTCAGGCTAGTCGAGGCGAGCCAGCGCGACCTACCCGCCGCCGAGCTGGACGTACTCCGCACGCAGCGCGCCATGCTGCTTCGTGGTGACGAACCCGCTGAACACCATGAGAGGAACCACCGGTTCACGGTCCGCGCCGGACCGCACGATGTACGGCCGGCCGGCGTACGGGTTCGGCACGCCGCGGACGGGCGTGCGGTACTCCCACCGGCCTCCGCGGATCCGCCGGACGACCTCGCCGAAGTACCACACTGCACCGTCGAGGAACGCCGGGTCCGGCGGCAGGTAGAGCTCCGCGGCGCTCGGCACGTGCCGGGCGAGCAGTGCCTCCAGGTCGTCGAGCGACTCCGGGCCGAAGCTCCAGTCCGTCTCGGGTCCGTAGGTCGCCACCCAGGCGGGGAACACCACCTTGCGCTCGGCCGTCCAGCCGGCGATGTGCACCGCGTCGGCATCGTCCATCTCGAACGGGTCGACGCCGGAGGTGTGCTGCTTCTTCGGCGTCCAGCCGGGGTTCGCCGCCCTGTGCCGCGCCGCCGCGTCGGCCCACGCCGCGTACGCGTCGGTGAAGATCCGGCCGGACCGCTCGGTGACAGCACGCTCGACGAGGCGGGCCGGGAACAGCAGCGCGAGTCCGAGGGCCTTGTCCGGGCGGATGAACGGCTCCTCATCACCCCAGCCCCAGCCGCCGCCGGTCAGCCGCAGCAGCGCCTCGCCGAGGTAGCCGGCCGCTCCGTTGAGGAAGGCCCGCTCGCCGGAATCGTCGACATCGTCGGTGCGGAAGAACTCATCGAGGAGCTCCGTCTCAAGCGCCCGCAACGACCCCTCGGTGAAGTCCACCTCGAGGTCCCGGAACTCCAGCGCCATCAGGTTGAGGCTGATCGCGTCCACCCACTCGGTGAGCCGCTCGTTGCGGGCCATCCCGGTCTCCCTCCGTCGCCGACCCTCGCCACGATACGGCCAGTCATCCCGCGCGGCGGTGAACGCGCTCAGCTCACCGTCAGCGGCAGCGTCTGAGCCACCAACCGCTTCGTCCAGGTCACCCCGGTTGCCGTGTCGTCGGCGCCGATCCGGCGGGCCTCGGCGTTCATCGCCGCGACCGTCGCGGCCACGTCGCCCACCCCTGTTCCTGTCCGAATACCGGCCCGGACCGCACCGCCGCGCGACCACCGACCCCGCGACATCTGCCCGCAGACCCACCGGGTCCGGCTCGGCTACGACCGCGCCCGCATCCTGCTCGGCCACTACGGCGACGGCCTCCGCCTGCACCAACTCCGTCACAGCTCGGCCACACAACCTCGGCGACGTCAACGTCTCGGCGAACGTCATCATGGCCAAGACCGGCCACAAGAGCCTGCGCAGCGTCCAGCGCTACGTCAAACCCGGCTTGGCCGCAGCGCACCAGGCCACCGAGGCGATGTCCAGCCACCGACATCGAGGCTGAAGCCCCTACCTGCGGCAGGTCGGCGAGCTGCAGCCCATCGAGCCGCTTGCGCTGCCCGCCGAGCCACCGTTCGGTCGCGTCGTCCCGGATCTCGTCGGCCTGCGGCTGCACGATCCGCACCATGTCTCGACCCTAACGATTACCCGATGGTTCGATGTCCGGCCCAGCCGGATCGAACTGAGCCTCGCGCGCCAGACCGACTGATCTCCGGGAACGACCGCAACTGCTCGTACTGCTCCCGCGAGAACATCTTCTCTGACACCCGATCGCCCTCCGCCACGCCCGAACAAACAGGCACAACGTAACGGAAGTGATCTACCTCGCGGCGCTGCGTTCAGCATCACTACAGCTCAAAGGCATATCCGACCAAAATTTCTTCAGGACTACGGGGACCCCTTCTACGGGTCGCCGCCCGCTGTCAGACCCCGAAAAACTGGGGCGATGTCTCATCCTGCCGGACCAGGATGATGGGCGGAGCAGTGGCCCCGTCCGGCGCTTCGAGCGTGAGCTTGGTGTCGCGCTGGGTCGTCGTGGCCAGGAACTTCAAGAACCTCGTCAACTCGTCGAACTTCGCCGCCGAATCGATCGCCTCGGCGGCGAAACTGAACTCGATCTCCTCGAGGTCGTAGAAGTGACACCAGAGCCAGGCGTCCGCGACGGTGACCCGCAGCGAATACGTCTCCTCGTCCGGGGAGGCGTTCACGCTGAAGATCTTCTCCACGGTGACGTCGTCTGCCGCTGCAGACTGTCCCTCGAACAGCCTGCTCTCCCACTCCGAGGAGGCGAGTTCGGTAAGCAGCGCCCGCCACGTGTCTGCGTCCGTCCCGACGATGTAGATGTCGCGTAGTTCGCTGATCTCGGGATCGAATACGTGGCTTACGTCGGCGTAGTTGAGCTTCTGGTCGGTCACAGGAATCCTGCGAATGTCGGGTTACCGCCACGCAAACTCCATCGAGCGCCTCGTCCGTCCGGCATCGTGAGCTGAAGCACGGTAGTTGTCACATAGGCGGGCCGATGCCTGAGCCGCTGGGCGGGCTCATCTCCGACCTGATCACCCAGCGCCGCAACCTGGGCACCGCCGCCAACCTAACATCGTCCTGGCTGTTCCCCGGCCAGCGACCGAACCAGCCGATCACAACCCGCCGACTACGGGAACGGCTTCGCCGCCTGGGAATCACCAGCGCCAGCCGGGTCGCAGCATTCAACGAACTCCTGCGGGAGATCCCCGCCCCAGTCCTCGCCGATCTCGTCGGCTGCAACCCGAAGTTCGCCGCCGAACGGGCCTCGCTCCTCGCAACCGACTGGGCCAACTGCGCCGCTATCCGAGCACTCCCCGAGCCCGCGCATTCGTGACCACGGGGAGGTATACGAGCACGTCGAATATGGGAGGTCACCAACAATAAATCCTTAGCGCCGGATCGGGCGTATCAACCCTCTACCACGACCCGGACGACAACGCGAGCCTGGCCGACCTCGCCGAGGAATACAGCGTCGGCCGCTCCACCATCCACCGCATCATCAGCGGACCCTCGCCGCGCGTGTAGCCCGTAACCCCACCCATTTGGAACCGGCAAACCGCTATCGCTGCTGGTCAAGCCGTTGTCGTTGTTTTCCGCGCGTCCGGAACCTGGAGACACCGAGACCCCAAGACTCTATTCGTCGTCGGGGAGGGGACTGTCAACCTAACGGCTCTGTCTCAGAAATTGAGACAGAGCCGTTGTATTTACAGTCCCTCGGGGAGGTCGGGATCGCGTAGCGCCCGGCGGGCGGGTCGACCGGGCTCCGGTGGCTGGAAACTGTAGTGCCCATGGACGTTGATGTGTTTGTACCAGTACGGGTGCAGGCGCGCGACGTCCTCGTCATGCACCGGATAGCCTTGCGTGCGTAGCTGATTCAAAGCGTCGTCGAGATACACAGTGTTCCACAGCGCAATGGCGTTGATCGTCAGGCCGAGCGCACCGAGCTGGTCCTCCATCCCGGCGTGATACGCCTCGTGCAACTCGCCTCTGCGGCCGTGGAAGACGTGCTTGGCCAGCCCGTGACGCTCTTCCTGCAGGTTGCGCATCCTTTTGATTCCGCGCCGATACGGTTCGCGGTCGACGTAGGCCAAAACATGGAGGGTCTTGAAAATCCGGCCGAATTGCGCCAGCGCGTCACCGAGCTGGGTGGGGTTGCCACCGTGCTGCAGCATCCGCACGACGTCGGACGCGCTGATCTCACCGCTGTGCACCGACGCGACCACCCGCACGATGTCGGGCCAGTGCCGGGCGATCTTCGCCATGTCGATCTTCCCGCGTGCGGCCCGGTCGAGGCGCCCGTAGTCGGCGGCCGGGTCGATGCGCCACAGCTTCTGGTCGGGCAGATCGGCCAGCTCGGGCCGGTAGGCGACACCGAGGAGCCGCAACAAGCCGAACACCATGTCACTGTAGGAACCGGTGTCGGAAATCAGCACCTGCGGGCGGAGGCCGCCGTCGCGGCGATACATCAGATCGACCGCGTACAACGAGTCCCGCGGGGTGCCCGCCAGCACCATCCCAGCCAGCCCGACACCCTGATCATTGATCATGTTCAGCAGCGTGCTGCCCTTTCTCCGCCCGAAATATTTCGGGTTCGCGCGGGCATCGATGCTGCGGACCGGCACGACGAATCGGGTACCGTCCACCGCGGCGACCAGGCCCCCGCCCCACAATTCGGCGGTGCCGATCCCAGCCTGGGCAGCGATCAGCGCCGCGTTGGCACCCGCGTGGTTCTCAGTGCGCACATAGTTCTGAAAAACGTGCCCGATCCGGGATCGGGTCAGCGCGTCGGCACCCGGCGTCACAACCGGGCCCCAACCAACGTTGAGCGACTGCGCGGTCAGCACCGCAGCAAGGGTGACATCGAAGTTGTCGCTGATCCGGGTGCCGCCAGAGACGTGGGTGTAGGCGGCGCCGAACTGCGGGCACCAGCCCATCACCTCCAGGATCAGCTCGCCGATGTCGACCCGCGGCATCATCGCCTGACATCGCCGCCGCAAATCGATCAGCGACGGCGGCTCCGGGACCGCGGTCAACGCCGCCGCATGCAGCCGGCCGTCGGCGTCGACGCTGATGTCGCCCGCCACAGCCCGCCCGGCCGTGTGCCGCCACATCGCGTCCAGCTCCGCGGCGCACTCGTCGAGCAGCTCGCCGGGATCTTCGAGCAGTTGCAGCGAATTCAGCAGCGAATCACGGCTGTCCGCCCACCGCTGACCGGATAGCAAGAGGGCGCGTGGATCCGCCCACCGCGACGACGCGGCAGCGAAAATATCGCGGCGCCGCAGCCGCTGATGGAACTGATCCAGCACGCAGAACACGTACCCGGCCCGGTCGACGGTGCCTTCGGGGCGGTCGGGCCGCAGCACCACAGGCCCCCAGCCCGAGGTCACCACATCGAGGTCAACCGCGCGGGCGTCCAGGTAGCCGACCGGCACCCGCTTGGTCGAGCCCCGCTCCAACAGCTCTGGTAACGCCCGGACCGCGGCCAGCACGGGCGCGGCGTCCGTGGTGGCGTCGAACTCGATCGTCTCCACCAACAGCCGCAGGAACTTCCGCACGAACGGGTAGCGGTTCATCAGCGCGGTACGCCACTCGCCATCCGGTTCGGCATCCGGCGGCACGACCTCGTTGATATTGGCCACCGCCGCGCGTAACTCGGCCTTGGAGACCACGTTGCCGATGTGGTCCCACAACACACCGATCGTGACGTGCTCGTCCCACTCGGCGGCCTCCAGCAGCACCGACACGGCCCTAACCAGGCGGCTGGCGTCCTTGGTGATCCGCGGGTACCGCTTGAGCGTGTCGTCGCTGGACTGGCGTTGCGCCCGCGCCAGCAACTCGCTGGTCATGATCACGTCGAACAGCTCCAAGGCGTCGTCGACCGCCTTGGCCTCCAGGTAGACGACCGTGGCCAACAGCGTCGCCAGCCGCTTCGAGTACGGCCGGGTGCGGCGCAGGTTGGTCGCGTGCGCCGCCATCCCGCGCCGCGCCAGATCCACCAGCCGCCGTTGTGGCACCATCGCTACATCCACTGTGCCCACACCGATCCCGGCCACCTGCGCCACCCTGCCCAGCGCCGCGACCAGTGCCTTACCCGTCGGGTTCACCGGGCCACGGCGCAACACCTCCAGCGGCGAGAACCGGCGATCGGGCGGCACCTCGATCAAATCCAGCAGCAGCCGCACCTGCAGCGCGGTCAGCGAGTCGGCGAACGCGCCCCACAACCTTGTGTGCGCAGCCCGCACCACCCGGGCGACCAGCCTCTCCAGCTCCCGCGCCGCAGGAAGCAGCACCTGCCGCTGCCGAAGCCAGCCGATCACCCCATCGAAGATCGCCTTCGGGCCGCTGCCAGTGGTCCACGCCCGATGATCGATCCACCTCGTCAACTCCTCTCGCACGCCCGCGAACTCGCGCCAGCCGTCCACCCGACAGATCTCGCGCCGATGCTCCCACTTGGTGTTGACCCGCTCCACATACGACTTCACCGCCGACGGATCAGCGATCCCGAGCTGGCCGGCGAGCTCGTCAAGCACCACCGCAGGCACATCCAGCGGATCGTCGAGGAACGTGCCCAAGAAACGCACAGTGGTGAGTTGAAGTGAAAATCCCAGCCGACTGGCGTCACCACGACGCAAAGCGATCAGCTTGCGGTCCTCATCATCCAGATAGAAGAACCGCTCCAACTCCTCCGTAGAGGGCTCCCCAGCGAAACAGCCGTACACCGCGACCTGCCTCGCGGTCAGAAAACTCGCCTCATCCTCACCCTCGGACACCGACGATCAACCTACGCGCCACACGCCAAGATCACCGCCGAATTCGAGTCAAGCCCCTAATCCTGGATCCGTGGAGTGGGGTTCTGGTTCGTTCGCGCGCCCGGGGGGGCGTGAACGCGCGTGTTTCGGGCATGGGGTAGCCGCTGGTCTGGCCAGCTTTTCCACTGTTGTTCCTGGTTGTAGGGATG
>NZ_JADLQX010000065.1 GCF_015477605.1 Nocardia amamiensis | reverse complement strand
TCGGTCATACTTATCACCGCAGCTCTTGTGTGAAATTGTCTGTGTCGCAACAGCAATCATCAGACAAGGGCTGCTTGCATGATCAACCGGGGTCTGTCCACCGGCCGCGGAGGTTAAATTTCAAGCTAAGAGCGTGTCTCACGTGGATTTAGTTTTGGTTCTGTGAGCATGTTGTGGTGGACGAACTTTCGCGGCGGTTGGTGCCAGATGAGTTGTGGGCGTTTGCCGCACCGTTGATTCCGCAAATTCGAGGCGCGACCGCAGGGCGGGGGGTACCGCGCCGGTGGATGATCGGGCGGTGTTCACCGCGATCGTGTTCGTCCTGACCAGCGGTTGCGCCTGGCGGTATCTACCGCCGTCGTTCGGGGTCACCGTGCCCACCGCGCACCGCCGGTTCACGGCCTGGACCGAGGCCGGATTGTGGCGGCGACTGCATCGGGCGGTCCTCGACGAACTCGGCAGCCAAGGCATGATCGACTGGTCACGCGCGGTCTGCGACGGAGCATCCGTCAGGGCAAAAGAAAGGTAAGGACCTGTGACCGGCCCGAATCCCGTCGACCGAGGCAAGACCGGCTCGAAGATCCACGTCCTGTCCGACCGGGCAGGACTGCCGCTGTCGGTGGCCGTGTCCGCCGCGAACACCAACGACGCCACAGCTCTCAAACCACTGGTCAAAGCCATTCCCGCCATCAAATCCCGACGCGGACCGCGGCGACGCAAACCCGGCAAACTGCACGCCGACAAAGCCTGCCACCAGCAAGACCTGCGCGACTGGGTCCGCGACCGCGGCATCACCGTGCGGATCGCCCGCAAAGGCATCGAATCCAGCAAGAAACTCGGCAAACACCCCTGGGTCATCGAACGGTCCATGTGCGATTCCCCTCATATCGTGGAGGCCGGACCATAGAGGAAAGGTCAGATGGCGGAAAAGAGACGCAAGTTCGATCCGGAGTTCCGTGAGGGAGCGGTGCGGATCGTGCGGGAGACCGGGCGCCCGATCGCCCAGGTCGCCCGGGAACTGGGCATCAATGAGGGCACGCTGACGAACTGGGTGGCCCGTGACCGGCAGGCCCGTGACGGCGCCGCGGATGAGCGGTTGAGCGAGTCCGAACGGCTGGAGCTGGCGCGGCTGCGCCGTGAGAATGCCGAGCTGGCAATGGAGCGCGATGTGCTCAAGCGATCGGTGGTCCTGTGGGTGAAGGAGGCGACCAAATGACCGTGGCGCGGTTCATCGCCTCCCAGAGGACCGAGCACGGCGTCCCGCACACCGTGGCCTGCCGCGCCCTGGATGTGTCGGAGTCCTGGTTCTACAAGTGGAACGACCGGCCACCGACGCCGCGGCAGCAGCGCCGCGAGCAGCTCATCGGCGCGATCGAGCAGATCTTCCGCGACTCCGGTAACACGTACGGCAGCCCGCGCGTCGGTGAAGAGTTGAGAGAGGCCGGCTGGCGGGTGTCGGACAACACCATCGCGGCGATCATGACCGAAAATGGTTGGGCGGCAAGGAAACTACCGAAGCGGCGCAGCCTGACCCGTCAGGGGAAACGGCCGGTGGCGCGTGATCTGGTGCGGCGTCAGTTCACTGCGGTCGCCCCGGACGTGTTGTGGGTCGGCGACGTGACCGAAATACCCACAGCCGAGGGGAAGCTGTTTCTGGCGACGGTGGAAGACCGGTTCTCAGGCCGTCTGCTCGGCTACGCCACCGGCGCCCACCACGACGCCGAATTGACCTGCGCGGCACTACGAATGGCAGCAGTGACCCGTGGCGGATTCGACGCGGTCGACGGGGTGATATTCCATTCCGACCGCGGCAGCGAATACACCGCCGCCGCGCTCGGCCGGTTGTGCCGGGTCTTCGGGGTGGTGCAGTCGATGGGCCGGGTCGGATCGGCCCTGGACAACAGCCCCGCCGAAGCGTTCAACTCCACGTTGAAGGTCGAGTTCGTGCACCGGCACCGCTTCCGCACACGCGCCGAAGCCGCGTTGCGGATCGTCACCTGGATCACCGGCTTCTACAACCCGACCCGACGGCACAGCCTGTGCGGCGGAATGTCGCCGATCAACTACGAGACACACAGGGCCGCCGCCCGAGCGGCCTCGGCAGCGGCCCTGTCACAAGACAAGGCCGCATAGAGGACCCTCCACACCTTGAGGGGATTGACAGCCCGTGTGCGAGCCAGCAATGTGCCCAAGGTTGTTCGTGGCCTATGCCTACCTGGCCGCTACACCACCGTTTTGCCTATGTCATCGGCAAGTTGCACGACCCGACCGCGCGAACGACCATTGAAGGCCACGGCGAGCCCATCGGCAGAGGCCTCGTGAAGCTCTGGTGACCAGGGCGACGAGCACGTCGATGATGGTAGGCCGTCGGCATCGGCAGTTCTGAGTATTCCAGCCCCCACCGTGACCAAATCACCCGTGGATTGGCCTTGTTTGGGCACTCCAGGACGGGGATATCGTAGGGATTTCCCCCATACCAGTGTGGCGAGTGACGTGAAAACGTTGCAGCCAACCGTACATCACGCCACATGCCTGGTGCGACCAATGCAATGGCGATGCACGGCAGTACTCATCGCATCGGACGTCATTGCGTGAGCGACTCCAATCACCCGTTACCCGATCGGGCAGGAACTAGGTCGAGGATGGGTGGTCTGTCGTTGATGCTGAGGCATGTGCTCACCGGCGCGTGGTCGACGCATGAGCGGCTCTTACGTTCCCGGAGGTTTCTTTTGATAAAACGCATCGCCCACCCCGTGGTCACGGCGTTGGCACTGGCGGGGGTCCGTATCTGCGCGCGGAAACACACGCCGCCGACTCCTCCTTCAACCCCGCTCGGCGCGGATCTCGCAGCGGTTATTCCACTCCGCCGCGGGCAGCGTTGGCGGTTTCCTGGTGCCCAGTACCTATGTTGGATCGCTGACGGTCGAAGGCTCCGGATTCCGCTCTCAGACAACAACGGTGACCCTGCTGGCAGCCTCCTCGGAAATGTTATGCCCTATCGATCCCGTGACGGCGTCCGACGCAGTCCTTACCGATGATTCCGGGACTGCGCGTACCGGGCATCCAGTGCCGCCGCTGAAGGCAGACGATCCTTGACAGTAAACTGGCCATTTTCCGCGAATCGGATCCTGGTTCGATCGAACAAGCACCCGGTCGAGTTCCGGATCCGAGTCCCGGCGTCGAAAACCATGTCGACAGCAACCGGTATTTCTGGTTGGGCATCATCGTCGGCGCCGAGCCGGCACCGAATTCCACGAGCCGCCTCCCACAGGGCGAGACGCCTTCTCGCGTTCGTCCTGGATCGGATTCCCTCCCGTCCGCGACACCCACTCCGTGAATGTACGTCTTCAGGTGGTGCGCCAGGTGGTATTGCTGGTGCAGGACTTTGGGGTCAGTTGCGCGGGATCATCCCGACCGATCTCACGGTTTCATGTCGAATCACTGCCCCTTCTATTGCGCTCTCGCTCAGCAGGCCGTCGAGTGCGACATGAATTTGGTCCGACTCAACAGCATTGACGGCACTCAGCACCGTTTCGTCAAGTTGTCCCCCGAGATGAGAAATTATGAAATCCGAGTCGAAGTGATGAACAGGCGGATGTGGCGCCTCAGGGAAAGCCAGCCCGTGGTCATAGGAAATCAAATTGCCATCCAGGTCAGGGCCGTAATTTTCTGGGCCACCATCGATATGGCCAATAGTATGGTGAAGAACAGCCGCCTGATGTTGTTGCACAGTCTCATATTGGCTCCATTTCTTAGCTCTTCCGAAATAGATGTACGACTGCAATGATCCCGGTCCATGTGGCCCATTGGCGATAATGGTCGGCGGTACGCGACCGAACCCATACAGTTGGTCTATGCGGAATGCCGCAGCTTCTCTCTTTGCCAGTTCCCCTGGTACATGGGGGATCCAGTCGACACCGTCGAAATTCTCTCCGGAAGCCGGCTTGTAGATGTACAGGTCATTGTTGCTGTTGTCGCGTACTACGAAAGTATGATTGACGCCCCGCCCGAGGGTCTTCGTCAATTCATCATCCACAGCCAAGTCCAGCGCCCGTATCTGCCCCCACGGTGATTGCAGTGTGCTGTTATCGAGGCGATTCCTACCCATGTCAGAAAAGGCGACTCCAGCGTCATAGTCCATATCGATCTTCCGTTGGACACCACCTCCCAATGTGCTAATTAATTCACGTAACCGACCATCACTAATGCGGGCTGCATAAGGGATAGAATCGCCTAATCCTGATTTGATACGTTGCAAAAGCTCACGTAGTTTGTCATCAAAGGGTTTCATTGTTCCGTTTGTACGCACCTATCAGTCAAGGAGCTTGGGCTCGCCTTTCGCCGAGCGTTAGCTTCGCCGCTACATCACCCCGGATCGAGGTGGACCCGCTGCATCGAATCGGCCAAGCTCGCTGCTCTGTCAGGGCGCACGACCCAGCCCATCCTGCGGATGTTCCCCAGCTGGCCGAACGCCGCCGCCCGAACGGCAAGAAGCCGATCCATTCTCAAACGTGCTCGTCGTCTAGTGTTCCGCGCCTGAAAGATGTTGTAGATATAGGGCGAGTGAGTCGAGGATCTCTTCGGCAGTCTTGCGCCAGACGAACGGTCGTGGGCCGGCGTTCCACTGCTCGATCCAGTCGCGGACGTCTTTCTCCAGCGCGGCAACGGTTTTATGGACGCCGTGCTGGGTGAGCTAGGTCGGCCGGCCGTGCCCAGGTCAGCACCGCTCCCGTGGAGGTAGTCCGTCGACCGTGGCCGGACGGTTCCGGTAGGTCTCGTCTATGAAGTCGATGAATCGCTGGACGTCCCGGATGTTGGAGGCGAGGCCGAGAGAGACGCGGACGGCGCCCCCTGTGGGCAGGCCCAGTGCTTTGAGGTAGTCGTCGATGGTGATCTGCTTTCCGAATAGGCGGAGTAGGGCTGGGCGTCCGATCTCGAACGCCGCTTCGCCCGCGCCGGGATTGCAGAAGCATCCGGTGCGAAGCGATAAACCCGCCGCGGCGGACTCTCGAGCGATCAGGCGTTCGTCGACGACGCATCCAAAGGGATCCAGGACATTGAAAGCGACCGTCGCGCCCCGCCCGCCGGTGTGATGTGGGCCGTAGATCTCGGCGAGTGGCGCGCCGTTGTCGTGTCGCAGCGTGGGCAGTCGGTCGAGCAGCCATCCGGTCAGGCAGCGGGTGCGAAGGTTGATCAGGTCGATGCCGATCCCGCGTAACCAGTTGATTCCGTAGTCGATATCTGGGATGGACAGGAAGTTCTGGGTGCCGTCTTCGAAAGCCGCCGCCCCGTCGGCCGGCGAGTACCAATCCCCTTGGACACTGACGGCGTGGATGGTGCCCCCAGAGAACCAGGGTCTACGCAGCCTGGCCAATGCCTCGCGGCGTGTGATAAGGCAACCAGCGCCGGTTGGGTATCCGAACAGCTTGTACCAGCTCACGGGTACGAAGTCGGCTTTCACGGCGCTGAGGTCGAGTGCATTGGTGGGCACGAAGGCGGCGGCATCCAGTAGGACGTCGTAGCCGTAGTCATGTGCGAGATCTACCCATTCCAGTGGATGCTGCACGCCGGTGAAGTTGCTCTGTGCAGGATAGGCAAACAAGCCCCGGCGCACATGCCTTTTCGCGCTTGTGCGCACTCCGATTCGCATGCGCGGTTGAAGCGCCGAGCGGACATCTTGTTCGCTGATTCGTAACTCGGCGCCGGTGATCGGAATGTACCGGGTTGGCGCGTGTCTCGCCCGCGCGAATTCGCGTATTCCATTCAGTGAATTGTGGTTATCTGAGGTGAGTACGTATCGTTTCGCCGGTCCGAATGCGTAAGCTTCCCCGACCAGCCTGCATGCGGCGGTCGCATTGGCCGTGAAGATTGCCGTGTATTCCGCTGGTGGCGCATTGAAGTACGCGAGTACCGAACGGCGCGCGCATTCCACAAGTTCGGTTGACGCTTGTGAGGCAGGGTTTTCCGAATGTGGGTTTCCGAAGCATGCTTCGGATAGCCTTGCGGTGTGTGCCCGATATTGGGCGAGCGCGGCGAGACCGGTGCCCGCGTAGTCGAGGTAGACGTGTTCGTTGCTGTCCAGATAACAGTATTCGGTGGCACGGAGTTCATCCAGCCGAGCGGTGATCGCGTATTCGGGATATGCGGCAAGAAACTCCTCGGACGTACCGGGCATGTGTGCGGCACTCACCTTCGTGACCCGTTGCGGCACATCGTGGTTGGACCGTGTCATGGTTCAGCTCCTGGTCGGTTGGGTCTCGGTCGCCAGCACAACCAGAGTTGCGACCAGGCATAGCGTGAAAAACCGAGGAGAGCCGCCCAGTCGAATCGATGGGAGTTCGAAGCGCTCGGACAGTCCATGGGGGTGAGCCAGCTCAGCCAGCGCCCGACCGCTGCCATAACCGGCACCGGAAGGACCGCCGAACGCCGATCCGACGCCGCTCGCCACACCAGAAGCGACGCTTTCCATTGGAGACCGAACAAGCTCATGCAGTTTTACCTATTCGACGCGGAACCAGTAGCTGTGGCACGTGGCGATTTCGCAAGCTTGACCGCTGTTGGCGCAACGTGAGAATCCCATCTGGGCACACAAGCCGGTATGGGGGAAACCCCTACCATCCACGCGGCAGCCGTCGCCGACCCGCTTTCCCCCGGGGCTTCCCGTGGCACATATTGATCCGAAACTATTGGGTTTCCTCCAGGCTCGTGTAGCGGATGTGCGGCGCGCGGAAGTAGCCGCGGACGGTGTCGGGCTGGCGTTGGCGGCGGTGCAGGAACCGGCGGGTTTCGCGGGCGAGGTCGTCGGTGGAGCGAGCGCGGGTGGCGTGGACGTGCCGTTTGACGTCGGCGTTGAGGATCTCGTCTGGGTTGAGTTCGGGGCTGTAGCCGGGCATCAGGTGCAGCTCGACGCGGTGGGCGTTTTCGGCCAGCCACGCAGTCACGGCTTTGCTGCGGTGCACCGGGTGCCGGTCGGCGATCACGTGGACCTTGCGTCCGGCTTGGCGGGCCAGCCGATCCAGGAACGTGATGAACACCTTCGCGGTGAACCGGCCGGTGAACACAGAAAACCACAGTGCGCCACGAAAAGCGATGGCAGACATGACATTCACACGCAGGCGCTTGCCGTTGACCCGCACCAGCGGAGTGCTGCCCTTCGGTGCCCAGGACCGGCCCGGTGGGGCGGTGTCGCTGCGTAGCCCGCACTGATCGGCCCATGCCACCACGGCGTTCTCGCCGCGGGCGCGTGCGACGATGGCGGGATACTCGACCTCCAGCCACTGGGCCACCTTCTCCGGTTTCTGTCGGTAGGACCGCCGCGCCGGGCGTTGCGGAGTGAACCCGTGGCGGCGCAGCCATTTGCCCACGCCCTGCTCGGTCATGACGACGCCGACGACCATGCGGATCAGCTCGGCGACCAGGGCGCGGGTCCACAGCGGGCCGCCGATCAACAGCTCCTCAGGGGTGTAGTCGGCCATCGCGGTGAACAGCACCGCGCGGTCTTCGGCACTGATCGCCTCGCCCCGCCCGGTACGCGACTTGACCGGAGCGGCCAGCGATTCCCGACCACCAGCCTGGTACTTACGCCACCAGGTCCCCACCGACCGCTGCGAGACTCCGAACATCTCGGCGGCCTCGCGGTAACCGCTTACCCGCCCCGACTCCAGCGCGGCCACCACCCGCAGCCGCACCACCTCCTGCGCGGCAGGCGACAACCGCCGCAGGTCCACATCACTCACACACCCTCAACGTCCAAGGCAACCAAGACGTTTCGGTTCAATAACTCACCGCTGCTGCGACGGCGCTAGGTTGCGTCTGGGCCACCACCGTGGGGGCCGCACCGCACTCAGTCTTTTTCGAGACCTCGACGGTCAGTTGATGTCAGAGGTCAGTGCAGCACGATCCGCCGGAGCGCTGGGAGCAACCCCTTCGCTAGTCTCGACTGGGTCCTTCTGGGCGTAGTGCCTCGAGAACGTCGCCGCGGATGTGGGTGAGGGCCGCTTGCAGCTTCGTCGCCGCGGAGACGCCCGGCGTCACCACCGCAGAGGAACGCAGACTTCGGTCGCGGGAGCTCCTCAACGGACTCCAGGACGAACGTTCAGGTCGAACTGATCTCCACGTGACCAGCTCTGCGCGCCAGGACCTCACGCAACGGCACCACATCGACGCCAGCCGCTTCGAGTTCTCGCCGCACCGCTCTGGCTGTGACAGCCTGGTCTGGCCCCGGTGTGACGGTCTGAGTTGGCCCCCCTTGCGACGCGCCGGGCGGGTTGTGACGGTTTGATTTGGCCCCGGAGGCAGTAATAAGGCCCAATGCGTTTCCCCTCGTACCGTGGAGGCCTGACCATAGAGGAAAGGCTGGATGGCGGAGAAGAGACGCAAGTTCGATCGGGGGTTCCGTGGGGGCGCGGTGCGGATCGTGCGTGTGACCGGGCGGCCGGTCGCGCAGGTTGCCCGTGAGCTGGGGGGTCAACGAGGGCACGCTGACGACCTGGGTGGCCCGCGACCGGCAGCAGCGCGACGGAGCAGCCGGTGACCAGCTCAGCGAGTCCGAACGCGAGGAGCTGTTGCGGTTGCGGCGTGAGAACGCCGAGCTGGCGATGGAGCGTGATGTGCTCAAGCGATCAGTGGTCCTGTGGGTGAAGGAGGCGACCAAGTGGGCGTGGCCGGGTTCATCGCCTCCCAGAGGGC
>NZ_JADLQX010000064.1 GCF_015477605.1 Nocardia amamiensis | reverse complement strand
CAAGCGCCCCCGCGGCAACCACGAACCCAAGACACAGAACAAGGAGGTCGGGTAGAACATCACCCAGGACCCACCACCTGCCCAATTACGTGAACGAACGGGCCGGGAAAAACGTGAACGTCGACACGAGCACCCTGATGGCCCGGACGACTGGTGGAATCACCGTCCACGGGGTTTCGCGGGGCAGGCCGCCGACTACGGCCCGGTCGTCGGCGTCGCGGGCGTGTTTGAAGTAGTTGCCGTGGATCGCGTATCGATGTGCCGTATCGGTGTCATCGGGTTCTGGGCAGCACCCGACCTGCAGTTCGAGGGCCTCTCCTGGCCTCATGCCGCTGAGGTAGAGGATCACAATCATGCATGCGGCGGACAGTCTGCGCATGAGGATCGGAGTGTCGTGGAAGTTGACGTGCCGCAACCAGGGTTGTTCATGCAACCGGCCCTGGACCCGGGTCTCCAGCGGGGTTTCGGTGCTGATCGGCAGCGACGAACCGTTTCGTCGGACGGCGACCTTCACCTGGGAAGTACTGGCGTCGGAAAGGCCAGCCAGATAGGTGCGTGCAACAATGCGGCGGCCGAGGTAAATGCAGCCTGGTAACGGCCGCCCCGTCGCGGTGTGGTCGGCGATGAGTTGCCGGAGCCCGGCGGTGGCCTCCGGGTTGGCGTGTGAGCGCACGCGTGCGACCAGTGCCTGGCGTTCGTCCCAGGCGGCGAGGATATCGTCACTGAAGTCGTCGACGAATCGTATGGCCCAGACCAGGAGTGGTGACATGACCGCAGGATGAATCGGCACTGTGCTGTTCTCGTTGGCGGCCTCGCGCGGGGGAAGGTAGTCGTCCTTGGTGCCGCTGGCTTCCCACGGCGGCATGACGAGATGATCGCTGGGCGGAAGGTGCGGAGCGAACCCCCAAAGCAGACTGACCGAGTGGAGTTGTTCGGCCACCGTTTCGCGATCGCGGCCCACGGCTCGGCTGATGTCCACCGCAAAATCCTCGAGATCGTCCGTGGTGAGGTCCGCCATGCTGCTCATGCCGTGGTCGAGCGTCCATTGCGCCAGGCGGCGCCAGCCTCTGACGACGCGGACCATCGAGGCTGCGCTGATCCACTTGACGCGGTTGATGCTGCCGGAGCCTTCCAGCACTTCTTCCGGTGTCGCGAGATTGACCAACGCCCATCCGGCGCGCCGACCTGTCTCGCGCAGTCGCTCGGGGAACAGCTCCCAATTGAGCGTCCAGGTTGCGCTATGGTTGTGGCTGCTCAGCGGGTCCAGGTTCCAAATGGGATCACCGAATCGTGAAACTTGTTGGCCACGTGTCCTTTCGGGAAGTCTGTCTGGACGGACGAACGGCTCATCGGCGGCGATCACCCACCCCGCAGCAACCGTGTAGCTGGCCCACAGGCTTGTCATGGATCCAGCCTCCTACGCAGGAGTTTGCCGATCGTGGCGCGGTCCGCGTCCGACAGATCGACGAGGGCTGCTGCTCGTTCCTCGGGTGTGGTGTGGTTGTCCAGCAATGCGCTGACCCGCAGATGGTGTTCGTGCCAATCCTGCGACCAGACAGCGCTGTCGACGACGCCGCGCAGCTCGTCGAGGGCCTCGCGTAGATGAACCAGCCGGGGCAGGTGCCGTCGGGTAGCGATTGCATTGGGGCAGGCCAGGCAGAGCAGAAACGATGCCGTGCACGGCAGTTCGGGTTCCGAAAAAGGGCTGTGGGTGAAGTCCGTGCATGCCGCGGTAGCGGTGTCAAGCGTCCCGTCCCCGATCGCCTTGGCTAGTTCCGGGTTGTCGGACAACTCGATCAAGGCGTCGACGTCGCCGAACGCGACACGCATCGCGCCGATGACGCGGGCGTGCTCGACCGCGTCTGTGAGTCCCTGCGCGATTGTGGCCGCCGCGTCGTGTTTGGTGGCGGGGTCGCGCATCACGTAGACCGACTCGTGGGTGTCGCGGCTGTTCTGGGCCGGTTCTTTGCGGATCAGCACCTGCACGGTGCGGCGGATGCGGCGCAGGCTGATGTGGCCGCAGGCAGGAGAGCCGATCTCGGGATCGTGGACGCTGGCCGGGATCCCAAGTTGGAAAGCGCTGCCGTCGCGCCAGCCGCGGTTCAGGCGGCAGACCAGCAGTCGATCGGTGGGCCGGCCTTGCAGCGCCAGCGTGTAGCGGGCAGGGTCGGTGGCCTCGATCACCTGGCTCAGCAGCCGCCCCGGGCTGCCTTCGCCGTGATCGATCAGGTTGTTCGTGGTGTAGCGGGAGCGCACCGGTCGGCGAGGTTTGCGGATCTCGACGGTGTGAATGTCGAGGTCATCGGCGATGGCAGTGTTGGTTGTCGGCACCGTCATCGCATCCAGCACCGAGTGGTTCCAGGACCCGCTCGCCACCAGCAACACCGCGGCGGCGAACGCTTCGGTGCGGGTGAGATACAACCTGCCCCAGGTCTTTTCCGGCGAACGACCGCCGAGTGCGCGTCGGTAGTGCTTGCGTATCGTGCGAACCTTGGCGTTCGGCATCAGCGGAGCGTCGCCGGTGCGCAGCACCTGGTCCAGGGCGTCACCGACCAGCCACTCGGAGCTGTCCGGCTCGAATTCGCCGTCCCGCCAGCGGCGAAGGTGCTCACGATTGGTTCGGATGCGTACCAGCGCGTTGTTGAACGTCGCTGCGGCCCGTGTCCGGATCTCGGTGAACTCGGCGTAGCTGTAGCTGGCTTCCTGCGGTGCAACCACGGGCGGCATCCGGCGTTCGACAGCTTTCACCGTGTCCGTGGAGACGCCGGGGACCTGAGGAATCAGGGCCCGCACCATGCCCAGGCAGTTGCGTCCGTTCGCCGTTGCCGGTGTGGCCAGCCGCCAAGACGACCACATCGCCGGCGTGATCTCCCCCACCGTCCGAACAGGATCGTCCTGGCAATCCGCCCAGCGCAGGAACTCCCGGATGGCGTAGTAGCCGGCGCGGCATGTCGCGTAGGCCCGCCACGTTCCGCCAGGCCCGCACTTACGGTCGAGCGCGGCGGCGAACGCTCGACGCAACTCGCTGCTGCCGGGCAACAGCGAAAAATCGAAAACGCCTTCCACCCCACCGGTTTCCGACCAAACCGTGAGAACCAAACCGGAATCGTCCAATGACCGCGGACGCCGAAAGCCGTTTGCTAGAAGCATGGCCTTGCTCTGGTGACGGCCGCCCACCTCAGTTGCTCTCCCCGTCAGGGGCCAGGTCGATCACCTGCCGGTGGGATGCAGCGACGCGAGCAAGGATCGCGTCGAGGTTCTCGGTGCCGTCCATGATCGATGCCAGCCGTAGCCCGTTGAGTGGTTCGAGATACGTCTCTCGCGTGACCTGCTCGCTGCGATGCCCCAACAGATCTTTCACCAGCGAGAACGCGTCGCCGTAGACCTTGCGCAAGTGATCACGTTCGTCCTTGTCGAGCCCGAATCGGGCATCGAGCCCGCGCTGCAGCGTGACCAGCATCTTCAAGGCGAAGGAATGACGACACGTATGCGGGGAGATACTCACCGGCTTCCCGAGTTTCCGGCATCGAGCGTTCGCGGCGAAGAACACCGCTTCCCATGACATGTAGTCCATCGGCAGACCTGCCTCGGTCAGCCACAGCTGCAAAGGCTCCAGCCCATCGGCGCCCTTGATGAACAACCGGTGCCGTTCCCGCACTCCGATGGCCCCCATCGCGGCCGTGCTCTGCCGCCCGAAAGCATCCTCCCAGGTCAGGCGTGTCTGTTTGCCGTAGGACACTGCGGTCACGATCAGCTTGCCAACCTGGCGGTCGTAGCGCCCCGCGCATTGGGCCCGGCGGATAGCTGCCCACCTGGTCGTCGCGAGGTAGGTCGCGATCGCGCGCACCGCATCGGCGTGCACGTAGAACATGCGCTCGCGGCGCTTGGCGATCGCCGCAGCAACCGTCCCCTCGTAGTAGGTGTGCCCCAGCACCGCCGCGGGCACTTCAAGTGCGAGCAGACAGCCGGCCTCACGCAGCCGTAATCCACTCTCGAACAACAGATCCGCGAACGCGGCATTGCGGCCGTCATTGCGTCCCCGCCACACCCGATCAGGCAGACCGTCCACACCGTAGCCGCGCAATCCGATATCCCGCCACAGCCGATACGTCCGTGGCGTCACCCACTTGACGTTCGACACCCGCAGGTCGGTGGGCCGGTTGACCATGACCTCCACCGTCCTGCCATCCCTGCCGCCGACCGTCGTCGTCGCCAACGGGCTCCGGCCCACATGCTCGCGGGCCACGGCCCAGTCGTAGACCAGCTTGAACGCCGCGAGCTCACGCGCCCACTTCGCGCCACCGATGCGGCGCGGATTGTCCACCGACCGGCGCCGCCACGCCTCGTAGTCGTCGACGTCATCGCACGTGGCCTCGTCCCAGTACTTGCCGCGCTGCCACAGGAACGTGAAGAACAGCCGATAGTCCTTCACGTACGACAGCTGCGTCCCCTCAGCGCGAAACGCGAACCGCGACCGGCAGAAGAACCGCGCCAACCGCGGATCGATCCGGCCCGCGGGGTCGATCAGGATCGGTGTACCCGGCTCGACCCCTACCGTGCGCTCACGGCGGTCGATGTCCACCCACTCACCGAGCACACCGGCGCAGTCGGCCGAGACCGGAACGTCCCGGGCCGTCCAGTACAGCAACCACTCACCCTCACCACCGGCCGAACAGTGATCGACTCCACCTGGGATAGGCACCGAGACACCGTAGAGGGCAGGATCCCAACGGCTGGGACAACACGCCTGAACCTTCGAGGGAAGAGGTCCGCCAGTGGGACCAGTGGAACCGCTGGATCGGCGAGATCCGCGCCCTGGGCTACGGGGTCAAGGTCATCGCCTTGAACTCCAGCCACGCCCAGCCGGTCCGCACCCCCGCCGCCCCTCAATCTCGAGACAGGCTTTACGTGGCCTACTGGGATCTTCAGTTGGGTCGCGAGCCCAACTGGAACAAGTGGCTGCGCCCGCTGGCCTACTGCCCGGCCTGCGACGAGTGGATCAATGCCCTCCAGGTCTTCAAGAAGCCCAATGCCGACATGGGGCGCTACCGCACCCAGTATGTGTACCGCTGCCCTCGGGTCAGCTGCCGCAACTCGATCGTGGAGCCGCCCGCGCTTCCGGCGGCCGCCGCGATCGACTGGACCCTGCCGGGCACCCGCATCGGCGACCGGGACAAGCCGCTGGCCCCCAAGACGATGGAGCGCATCCGGGTCGGCATGCGCCGCTACGCCTCGATGACGCCGATGATGGTCCCCGCCGGGGGCACCTGGCGCGACGACGCCACGCAGGTCACCAGCCCCATGGCCGCCCGCACCACCCGCGAGAACGACGGCCTGGCGATCCCGCAGCCGTTCCTGGCGCTGCTGCGCTCGGACCGCCCGCGCACGATCGGCCTGCACGAGCCGCTGGCGACCATCGTTGCCGACGGCTCCAATCATGGCCTGGTCGTGCCGCCGCTGATGATCCCGATGGAGGGGCGCGACGGCAAGGAAGCCCAGCTGGCCTCGATGCCGCTGCGTACCCAGACCACCCGCAACGAGACGGCGGTGGCGTTCCTGCCCTTCGTCGCCGAGCTGCGCGGTGGCTCCTCGGACGCGCGGCCGGTGACCGAGGCCCTGGCCACCGTCACCGCCAGCGGCAACCACCACGGCCTGGTCACCCCGCCCACCGGAATGTCGGCCGAGGTGTGGAACTCGCTGATGCTGCCCTACTATGGCAACGGCACCGCCCACCCGGTCGCCGACCCGATGGGGACGCTGTCCACCCGCGACCGGTTCGCCCTGGTCGACATGATCACCGAGCGCGACATCGAGAACACCCGATTCCGGATGTTGGAGCCGCACGAGATCCAGGACGCGATGGCGTTCCGCAAGGACTACATCGTGCTCGGCAACAAGCGCCAGCAGGTGCGCCAGCTCGGCAACGCCGTCACCCCGCCCGCCGCCGAGATCCTGATCTCCGCGCTGGTGGAGGCCATCACCGGCGAAGAGCTCGACCGCTACGCCCTGGCGGCGTGATCGGCCGGAGGGGGCCCGCACACCGGGCCCCCTCCCTGGCCCTTCCTCTCTCGTCCACTCCCGCAACCACTTTCGGAAAGGACTCCCCCGTGGACGACCTGACCACCAACTACCCCGAATGGGGCGTACCGGCCCCGCTCGGCCCTCCCGCGCCGGAGACCAGGGTCGCTGTCCGCGCCGTCACCTCCGGGATCGTCGGCGGCGGCTGCGAGCACACCGAGGCGTGGCGGTTCGTCACGATTCCCGCCGAGGCCCTGGGCTGCTACGACTACGAGGCCGACGCGATCACCACCGCGCTCGAGGGCCGCAACTGGGTCGGCGACGTCATCGCGCTCGACACCGTGATCGGCTGCGACGCACAGCGATTCACGGCGGGCTGCTCGACCTGGACGGTGTTCTCCAGCGACGTGAGCGACGACTCCGACCACGCGCTGCCTGAACGGCTGCGCGCCGAGCTCGAGCATTGGAACTGCGAGCACGCGCTGTTCGGCGGGCGGCCTGCGGAAGGCTGGGCCACCGAATCCGACCCGGACGAGCTGCTGGCGCTGGCGGTCCTCAAGCGATGGACCTTCGAGACGGCCGGGTTCCGTGCGTTCGCCCAGCGACCCGAGGAGTCACCGAACCTCGTGCGGCTGAACGTATTTCGCGACGGTGCCGAGCCGCTGTGCGAGGACACCGCATTCGGCACCGCCGAAGCGGCCAAGGAAGCCGCCGTCGCGATGATCGTCGGCGCCATCACCGCCGACCAGGCGACCCGGCTACCGACCTACGCGCAACGGGTGTCCGCCCTGCTTCATCCGCTGCCGGGCAGCGGCGTCGTGTTCACCGCCCGGATCGTCACCGACGATTCCGTCGAACCCGAGCACGGGCCCGCCCAACGCGCCGACATCGTGATCACCGCCGACGAGGACACCGATCCGGTCACGACGTACTCGCTGACCTCCAACCCACTCGACCCCATCCCCGACGAGCCCGCCGAGGTCCTGGCCCGGCACGGCTGGCGGATGGTCGGCCCCGGTCACCTCGACACCGACCACTACCTCATCGTGCGCGTCGAACGCGCCTGATCCCTCTCTCCCCCAAACCTTTTCCCGGAAGGACTACTCCGATGACGTTCACGATGTTCGACCGCTCCCGCTGGACCGCCACCGACGAGGACCGCGCTCGCCGCGGCGTCGCTGCCCGCGCGGCCGGGCCCACCGGCCCATGGACCGGCGATATCCTCGTCCACCCCGGCGGCTACCGCTCCCGTTTGTGGGTCACCGCCTACAGCGGCGAATTGTTCGCCTGCGGGGACGACCCCCACTACGGCTTCATCCTCGATCCCGACGGGAGCATCGACTACACCGGCACCTCCGGCATGTACGGCAACAAGCTCATCGACCGCGACAGCCTGACCGGCGGATCTGCCGCCGAGACGACCCCGTTCTGGCTCGACCGGCGCGACGAAGAGATGCCCTGTGACGTGCTGACCCTCACCACCGAGGCGCGCGTCTGGCACACCACCGAGACCGTGCCCAACGCCTACGAGGCGGTCGCCCACCGCATCTACACCGACGACAGCTTCGACACCGTGATCACCGAGTACGAGGCCAGGATCATCGCCGAGGGCTGGGCCGGGGAGCACTACTGCCCGCACCTGGCCGACTGGGTCAACGGCCGGACCGGCATCGACCGGGCAGTCCTGATCGCCGAGGCCCGCAAGCTCTGGGACGACCTGAGCTTGCACGTAGCGGACTGGCCGCACGCCGAGGAGCCCGAACCCAGCATCGCCGCCGCCGCAGCGCTCACGGCGTTCCTGGAGAGCTTCTAAGGACATGGCTCGGGCGGCCGACGAAGCCTCGGTCACGAAGACCGCAGCTCGGACACGCCAGGCCGCCCGATTGCGCCCCACTCGCAAAAGAAGGGCATCGCCAAGCCTAGCAAGCGAATCGGCCCGATACGACCGTTCGACACCCACCAGCGAGAGAGAAGTACCGATGATCGTCACCGCGCCGACAGCCGCTCACCACGCCGGGCCCACCGCCGACAACAATGAGGGCGTGGGAACCCTGATCACGTTGAAGGAATGGGCCGAACAGCGCGGCCGCAGCTACGGCTCGATCCGCAACAACTGGACCGGCCGCGAGGACTTCCCGGCCCCGAAGCAACCGCGCCCGCGCACCGGCAAGGGCACCCCGGCCCCGGAGTACGACTCCGACGACCTCGACGCCTTCGCTGAGCGGTGGGAAACCGCCAACCGCCCGGCCCCCTTCCCCATGCCCGACGGGCCCGACGAGTTCCGCGCCCTGGGCGCCATCGCCAAGCTGCTCGGCGTCGACGGCAAGACCGTGACCCAGTACCGCGAACTCTTCGACGAGAAGGTCGAACACGAGGACCGCGGTGCCCGCACCGTCTACCGCACGCGCGGGGTCGTCGAGGTGCTCAACGAGCGGCGCGGCATGGGCATGGCCCGCCCGCACCTGCGCCAATCCGCCGAATAGGCGGAGCCGCCGGGATGCGCGCACGGCGACCTGTGAACCAAAACGAACGTTTTGACATCCCTCGTATGGTCCACCGGCATTTCCGTCGCGGCGGCCGCGTTTCGGCGTGTGGGGTCCAGTTGAACGAAGACTGGCGTTAGTGAGTGCTCGGTTCCGGAATGAGAGTCGTTCACGTGGAAGGGTTCTTCGGTGCCTGCCCATTTCTGTGGAAACTGGCGTTAATACTCCAGCGGTAGATCGTGACGTGCCGTCGGGTTGGTTTGATCGCCGCGGCTGTGGTGCAGCGCGTCGCTGACTGAAATGGGTGCAGCCACCGTGTGGTTCGGTTGATCTTGTGTGTAGTAC
>NZ_JADLQX010000063.1 GCF_015477605.1 Nocardia amamiensis | reverse complement strand
CGCCTGCTAATCGCCTTCGTCCTCATCCGCCAGCACTCCGCCGACCACATCTGGACCTGGTCACGATGGCGACGCCGCCGCCAACACCAAGCACGCCTATCCCACTACCGACGGCGCGGACACCCACTCACCTGAGTGTCGTTGCAGTACTAAGCCTCGATCCACAGATCGGTTACTGTCGGGTTGGGGTGGCGTGAATGGAGAAGTGCCCTTTGAGCTGGGAAGATCACTGTTGTCTAGGCAGTGATCGGTCCGGTTCAGAAGGGCACTTCGGGTGCAAGTTTTGCATAGGTTCGCCGCGGAGTCAGCGGTGTTCGATGATCAGAGTCTTGTGTCGCTGGCCGGGCTGGTGCCGGTGATGCGGTTGGCCGAGCAGACCGGGCTGGGTGAACTCCTGACGCAGAAGGTAGCGATCACCGAGCCGCGGATCCGCTCCGGAGCGGCAAACGCCGGGCCGAAGCTGACGACGCTGATTGCCGGGATGTGTGCTGGCGCCGACAGCATCGATGATGTCGGTGTGCTTCGCAGCGGCGGCATGCCCCCGGTGTTCCGCCAGGTGTATGCGCCGTCGACGATCGGCACTTTGTTGCGGGAATTCAGTTTCGGTCATGCTCGCCAGCTGGAGTCGGTGTTGGGTGCGCACTTGTCACGGCTATGTCAGCGGGTCGATCTGCTGGCGGGTGCCGACCGGCGGGCGTTCGTCGATATCGATTCGTTGTTGCGGCCGGTGTATGGGTATGCCAAGCAGGGCGCGTCGTATGGGTTCACGAAGGTGTCGGGTAAACCGGTTCTACGTAAAGGTCTTTCGCCGCTGGCGACCACGATCAGCACCGACCTGTCCGCGCCGGTGATCGCGGGGATGAGGCTGCGAGCCGGCAAAGCCGGCTCGGCCAAAGGAGCAGCCCGGATGGTCGCCCAAGCCATCACTTGCGCCCGCGGAGCGGGGGTGACCGGGGAGATCCTGGTCCGCGGGGATTCCGCCTTCGGTGGTCGCGCGGTCATCGCAGCCTGCCGACGCGGCGGTGCGCGGTTCTCGCTGGTGTTGACGAAGAACCGGGCTGTGCAGCGCGCGATCGAGGCGATCGGCGATCAGGCGTGGACACCGGTGAAATACCCCGGTGCGGTGCAAGATCCGGATACCGGGGCATGGATTTCCGATGCCGAAGTCGCCGAAATTCCTTCCACCGCTTTCGCTTCAAAGCCTGACCGGGTAACCGCCCGGCTGATCGTGCGCCGTGTCCGCGATGCTGCTCGTCAGGACGAATTGTTCCCGGTCTGGCGGTATCACCCGTTCTTCACCGACTCGACCGAACCGGTCGTCGACGCCGACCTCACTCACCGCCGCCATGCCGTCATCGAAACCGTGTTCGCCGACCTGATCGACGGCCCGCTGGCGCACATGCCGTCCGGGCGTTTCGGCGCGAACTCCGCCTGGGTGCTGTGCGCGGCGATCGCCCACAACCTGCTCCGGGCCGCCGGTCGGCTCGCCGACCCACAACTGGGCCGCGCTCGCGGGGCGACCCTGCGCCGAAAGATCATCAACATTCCCGCTCGTTTCACCCGACCGCAACGCAGACCCGTCCTGCACCTGCCCGCTCACTGGCCCTGGGCGCGGGCCTGGCGACAGTTGTGGCACGCCACCACCACTCCACTCTCGACCGCCTGAACTCCACGAACCACCCCTACAACCAGGAGTAACAGTGGAAAGGCTGGGCAGACCAGCGGCTACCCGCTACCTAAAACCAGTGGGCCACGCGCCTGCGGCGCGCGGCCCACTCAGCAACTTCATCGGTGAATCGAGGCTAAGAACCGGACTTGCAGCTTTCACCGCATCCGGCTCAAGCAAGCCCAGAGGTGTCGCGGGTTGTGGTCGTGCCACCGCCGTCACGGCGGCGGGCGGCCTTGCGGGCGCAGTGGGTGTGCACGAGGCGTGAAGCATTCGGACCGCCCGACGCGGCGGATTCCGTTGCGGTGGTAACTGCTTGGCGACGGATCGCCTTGCGCGCCGCAAGAATCCACTGCTCCCACTCATCCGGGGATTGCGGCTCGTGGTCGGCGAACAGCAGCAGTCCGCGACAGATCGGGCAGCGTCCGTTCTGGCGAGCCAGTTGGACCAGGCCCCATCGGTCGATCGGGGGTTTGCCGCGCCGTTTACGCGCCGCCCAGTAAGCCGAGCGGTCGGGATCGTCCGGTGAGGCGAACCCGTCGACCATCTGGTGCCGAACGATCTTCGTCCAGGCCGTCTTGGTGAGATAAGCACCGCTGTCGCGGTCACCGAACACCCACCGGTCCGACCTGGCCGGGTTGAACGCGCCGTAGTAGCGGGCCTTCACCCACCACTTCGGCTTGTTGCGGTGGGTCCGCACCGCCCACTTGAACGTCAACCACCACAGGTGGCTGTCGATCCCGGTGAACGTATGCTTGGACACCACCGTCCGGTAATAGGCCGCCCATCCCCGAAGACTCGGGTTCAAACGCGAATGAGCTGAACAATTGCACCGCTCCGTCGAGCTGGGCTGCGCTCGGCGACTGCACGATGAGCGCGGTGAGAACGATGTCAGGGGCCTCAGCCAAGAGCAGACGCTGCACCGCCAAGTCGTACCACTTCAGACCACCGCTGGCCTCCCGCGACGGAATCCCAGCCCATGCCAGCAGGATACGCACACGGTCGATCTCGTCAGGGTAGCGCTGCCGGAAAAGGGCAGCGAGCCGTTGTTCAGCTTCCAGCCAGCCGTCGTAGTCACGATTCGGCGGTTCAGTTACGTCTGCGGCAACGCCGGCCAGTCCCACCGGCGCGGCATGAAGCCACCGCATCCGCCGCTGCTCAGATTCGGCCTCCTGAGCAGCCAGTTTCATCTGTATCTCTTTTGATCCGGTGAGACCGTGCTGCGCCAGCCATTCGGTCAGGCCAGGCCCATCCCGCAGATCGGCGTCGCAGACGCCTTGCAGAGCGGACTGGTGGTGCAGTGTCCAGCGGGCGATCAGGTCGCCGTGCGAGTTGTGCACCAGGATGGTCGGCCAGCCCAGGCACCTGCATTGGTCGCCGGTTCCGCCGTCCACGATGGCCAGCCGCTGGGCCAAGTCCGTGATCTCGATACCGGTCACCACGATTCGCGTCCAGTCGGCGACGTCGACTTCGTCCGGGGGTCCCTCGACGATCACGACAGACGCCGCACGGTTGAGCACCTCACGGAGCCGAGCAGTGGTCGGCGGACCTTCCGCTGCACTTGCCGTCGCCTCGTTACTCACCGCCCGAAGATGGTCCGTGTCTGACTGGGGCGCCACCGGGTTGAGCAGAAAGACGCACGGCCATCGGCATGAGCGAGCAGTCTCAGGGGGATCCTGCCGTCCATGGCGTCAAGCTTATGACCAGCCGGATCCTGCCAAATTGTTGACGCAAGACACAAACCGGTGCCGCGATCGCGCGGGGCCGCGCCGAGGGTGATCTGGTGCAGCACCGACCGGCCCAGCCGGTCGAGGCGGGTGATGACGATGGTGTCCCCCGGCAGGCGATGGTGAGCACCAGTTCCAGATTCGGACGCGAGGATTTCACCTCGGAAGGGATGTCGATGTGTATGTTGGCCTCATCCACCCCGGCCCGCCGCAGCGCGTCAATCTGATGAGCCGGGTTCTGGTGGTCGGCGGTCGACACCCGCCCGTAGCCGATCAACATGATGTCGAAAATAGCCGAAATCTGGTTTGCCGACATTGATTCCCGGCACGGATCTCCGACACTCCCCTCCTGGTGTTTCTTCCGCTCAAGGGCGGATGCCGGCTGGCCCATTCCTGCATTTCAGCGACCATTTTGTCGGTGATACGAGAAACCGTCTCTTTCGACACCGACGGAGCCACCGACGTGAAGGCGTTCAGGACTGGTGCGGCGGGTTGCCGGCGCCGACTGGAGTTCCGCGCTTGCTGCGGATACTGTCGGCTGCCAGCCTGAAGGGTTCTGACGCAGATAACGTGATCGTGCTGGTCGGCGTGTCTCCGTAAGATCCGTCACGATATGGGTGAAGGTGGCAGGCGTGCGTTGATCTTGTTCGAACCCTGTTGCCGCATTTGAACAATCTGCTGATCCAGGATGTTCGAGCCGAGGCCGATATGAACCGCCCCGGTGAGTCCGGAGACTTCATCTCTTGGGAAGGATGGAGTCGTGTCGAGGAGGAAGTACCCCAAGATCACGGAGTTAACGAGAAGGGCCTGATGTCAAGGGGTTTCGGGGATTTCCGGTGGGTCGGGTTGTATCCATTCCGGAGCGAGTGTGTAAGCGCCTCGGGCGTGGTGGTGCAGGATGCCTTCGCGAGTCCAGCGGAGGAGATCGGTGCGCAGGCTGTGGGTGTTGGGTTCAGGCAGGCCGATGCCTCGGGCGATTTCGCTAGGGCGCCAGGTCCGATGCGGTTCGGTGCGCATGAGCTGGAGTGTTTTGTCTCGGCGGCCGGTGGGGGCCTGTTGCTGGCTGTGAGTCGCGGTGATGGTGACCTGCGCAACCGTGCCGACACCGGTGATCATGGCTTGGCTCGGTGGTGCGGCGTAGCGGGAGATGGGGCATTTCACCCGGCGTGGGGCGATGCGTGGCCGTCGTGGCGGCAGCAGATTGTCCAGCACGGCCTGTCGAATCCGGCCGGTCTGGATGTTGTCGGGGATGGCTGCGGCATTGATCAGCTGGTCTTTGGCCGTTTCCAGGGCGACGGTGAAGCTGGCGCGGTCGGGATCGGTGCCCGGTCGCGACTCGACGGCGTCGGCCATCGCGCGGCGCAAGAGCTGGTAGACGGTCAGCTGAGCCCACAGTTCCTGCGCGAGACCGATGGGGTGCTGGGAACGCAGTACCAGGCCGCGTTGCAGGGTGTGACGCAGGGCGTAGAAGGCTGATTCGATCTCCCAGCGCTCGTGGTAGAGGGCGATGAGCTCGGTCGCGGGGTGGCGACGATGGTCGGTGAGGGTAGTGGCCAGCAGATACCGCTCGCCCACACGCAGTCCTTTCACCGTGGTCGCGCTCACGTGCGCGTCGATGATCCGCAACCTGACCCCGGCGATCCGGGTCAGGTAGGTCCCGTCTGGCAAGTGCGCCCACCGTGCCGGACTCCTGCGCCCTCGCAGACGCACAAGCATATGCGCGCCGGTCCCGGCGATCTTGGACAGGAACTCGTCGGAGTCGAACCCACGGTCGTTGAGCAGCAACATCTTCGCGTCCAGCAGCGGCAACAGGTGCTCAGCGTGAACGTGCTCGGCCACGTCGACAAGCCCGAACACCGCGCCGAGCAGGGCCCGGGTCCCGGTCTCGCACAATGCCACGATCTTCAGCATCGGATAGCCCTCGGAACCGTAACGGTGTTTGAGCTTGCCCAGCCAGGCAGACACCGAGGGCAGGTCCGGAGCCTTGGACGAGGAACACCCGTCGAATGCGACGGTGCGCCAGCCGCGATAGCACACCCCGGGCGTGCCCGGCTGCGCCACCGGTCCGGCCACGGTCTCGAACAGCATCCGCAGCGGCGCCTCGCCGAGCCGACGCCGCAGCTCGCGCAGCGCCTTCTCCGACGGGCGGCGCAACCCGAGGTGAAACATCCCGGCGGTGAGCTTGTCCCAGTGTTGAGCGTCACTCAGGGTGGTGACCACGGGGGCCGGGTTCGTCGCTGGGGGTGGTGATATCGGCCGGGTCGGCCACTGGGGTTGATCTTGTTCGTGTGCACCATCAGGGTGGAGACCACTGGTTGGGTGCGCGACGCCCGCTGTGGTTTTGGCGGGCCCGGCGGGCGCCGCGCGGGTAGTGCGCGGAGGCACCGGTTGGTGACGGTAGAGGCTGATCCAGGTTTGGTCGAGTCCCGGTTGGCGGTGGGCGGGATCTGGTGTCCGGCGTGTGGGGGCGGGGTGCTGGCGGGGTGGGGTTTCGCACGGGTGCGCCGGGTCGAGGGTCTGGAGGGGACGTTGCGGCCGCGGCGGGCCCGCTGCCGGGATTGCAGGGTCACCCATGTGCTGCTGCCGGTGACCGTGCTGGCGCGCAGATCCTATGCCGCGCACCAGGTGTGGGCCGCGATCACCGCACGCGCTGTGGGCGCGGGGCATCGGTCGATCGCGGCGGCGTTGTCGGTGCCGGCGGCGACGGTGCGGGGCTGGTTGCGCCGGGCCGGTGCCCGTCTGGAGGCGCTGCGGTCGCGGTTTCTGCAGGTTGCGGTGGTGACCGGAGTGGACGTGGTGATTCCCGACAGCTTGGGGTGTGGTTGGCGGGATCTGGTGGCCGCGGTCGAGGTCACCGCCGCTGTGGTCCGAACACGGTTCGGGTCGCACTCGGTGGTGGGTGCGGTGACGGCACTGCGGATGGTGGTCGCGGTCTCCGGCGGCCGGCTGCTGTCGCCAGGGTGGCCCACGTTGGCGCATGACGATTCCGCAACACCGGTTGCCCCTGACGGCGGCACGGTGTGATCGGTGATCCTCGCGAATGTCGCTTGCCCGCATCCTCGTTCGCCGGGCAGGGGCACTTTCGAGAGGAGAAACGACGGTGTCGTTGGAGGAACACAAGCGCGCCGAGCGCGCCCAGGCGATCGGGTTGTTCCGGTATCGGCTGATCTGCCCGGCCCTGGACGAGGGGTTGTCGACCAAGCAGCGGGGACGGCTGGTCCGCGAGATCGCCGCTACCACCCACACGGACCCGTTCGGCAATCCGATCGTGGTGGCACGCAACACGATCGACCGGTGGGTGCGGAACTACCGCAAGGGCGGGTTCGAGGCCCTGGTGCCCTCGCCGCGGTTGCTGGGCGCCCGCACCGACGCCCAAGTGCTGGAGTTGGCGGCGTCGCTGAAGCGGGAGAATCCCGCCCGCACGGTCGCCCAGGTCGCGCGGATCCTGCGGACCGCGACCGGATGGGCACCCTCGGAATCCACTTTGCTACGCCATTTCCATCGCCTGGAACTGATGGGCCCGGCCGCCGGGCACACGGGCGAGGTGTTCGGCCGGTTCGAAGCCGCGGATCCGAACGAATTGTGGTGCGGGGACGCGCTGCACGGCCCGAGGGTCGGTGACCGGAAAACCTACCTGTTCGCGTTCATCGACGATCACACCCGGTTGTTGACCGGCTACCGGTTCGGTTACGCCGAGGACACCGTGCGCCTGGCCGCCGCTCTGCGGCCGGCGCTGGCCGCGCGCGGGGTCCCCGCAGCGGTCTATGTCGACAACGGGAGTGCTTACTCCGATGCCTGGTTGTTGCGGGCCTGCGCGAAACTCGGTGTCCGCCTGACTCATTCGACACCCGGGCGCCCGCAGGGCAGGGGCAAGATCGAGCGGTTCTTCCGCACCGTCCGTGAACAGATCCTCGTCGAGGTCACCGACACCACCGCCGAGGACCTGGCCACCGCCGGGGTCGACCACGCGACCGCTCTTCTGGAGCTCAACAGGCTGTTCACCGCCTGGGTCGAGATCGAATACCATCGCCGCGTCCACACCGAAACCGGACAGACACCGTTGCAGCGGTGGGAGGCGGGCTGGGACCGACTCTGCCGGACCCCGGCCATGCCGACCGCGGCGGACCTGACCGAAGCGTTCCTCTGGAGCGAGTATCGCACGGTCACCAAGACAGCGACGGTGTCGCTGCATTCGAACACCTACCTCGTCGACGCCGGTTTGGCGGGGCGCCGCGTCGAGCTGGTGTTCTCCCCGTTCGACCTGGAAACCGTCGAGGTCCGCTACCACGACCGCAGCTACGGGCAAGCCCTGCCCCACACCATCACCCGCCATGCCCATCCGAAAGCCAAACACGAAACACCGCAACCGGTTCCGCCGCCACCGACCGGGATCGACTACCTCGCGTTGACCGCCGCCTCCCACGACCGGGCGTTACGCGCCGACCAGCGCATCGGCTACTACGCGCTCTACTCCGCCGACCCGCACGCCGACCTGCCCCGCCTCGACACCGACACCGACACCGACACCGACACCGACACCGAGGCAGGCATCGCATGAGCGTCGTTCGCCTGCAACAGTTCTACGGGTTCACCCGCATGCCTTTCGGCCGCGACCTCGCCCCCTCGATGCTGCACCGCCATCCCGGTCACAGCGAAGCGGTCGCCCGCATCGGCTGGTGCGTCGATCAACGCGCGATCGGCGTGATCACCGGCGAGGTCGGCGCCGGCAAGACCGTCGCGGTCCGCGCCGCGACCGCTGCCCTGGACCCTTCCCGTCACATCGTCATCTACTTACCGAACCCGACGATCGGGGTCCGAGGCATGCTCCACCACATCGTGTCCGCGCTCGGCCACACCCCCGCTTATCACACCTCCGCGCTCGCGCCGCAGGCCGCGGACGCGCTAGCCGGTGAGGCCGCAGAGCGGGGCCGTCACCCGGTGCTGGCTCTGGATGAGTCCCACCTGCTCGACAACCATCAGCTCGAAGCGATCCGGCTGCTCACCAACCACGACATGGATTCGGGCAGTCCGTTCGCGGTCGTGCTGATCGGGCAGCCCACCCTGCGGCAACGCTTGCGTCTCGGGGTTCTGGCCGCGCTCGACCAGCGGATCACCGTCCGTTACAGCATCACCGGCATGAACCCGGTCGACACCGCCGATTACATCCGCCACCACTGCTCAATCGCCGGCCGCGCCGACACCCTGTTCTCCGACGACGCAATCGCATTGATCCACAACGCCTCCCGCGGGCACCCCCGCGCGGTCAACAACCTCGCCCTGCAAGCACTCACCGCAGCGTTCGCCACCGACCACGCCATCGTCGACGAGAACTCAGCCCGCATCGCCATCAGCGAGAACTCCTCGGACTGAACCGAACTCACACCACCACGACCATTACCCCGCCACACCGGCGACAAAAGCGTCACCACGCCCATCACGGCCCCGCTCACCAACCGGGCGGGGCCGTTTCCACGACTCGATCATCACCATCGACGATGACGACATCATCACCACCCTCAATGACGCGCAACACCCGTGCAGTGTGATCACCGCGTGTGCTGCGGCTCGCCGGCATTCCTGGACGAGATCGACGAACGCCGGGGGAAGGGTCCCGCCCTGGGGTGGCGGCTCGTGGAATACGGCGCCCAACTCGTAGCCA
>NZ_JADLQX010000062.1 GCF_015477605.1 Nocardia amamiensis | reverse complement strand
CAGGGCGTGCGGCACCTGCTCGGCGCTCTGGATCTATCAACCGGCAAGCTCCACTATCGGATCCGGGATCGGAAGCGATGGCAGGAGTTCCTGTCGTTGCTGAAGTCGCTGCGGGCGCGCTGGCCTGGCGAAAGGCTCTACGTCATCGTCGACAACTTCTCCCCGCACAAGCGAGCCGAGGTCCGCGCCTGGGCCGCGGTCAACGACGTGGAACTGGTGTTCCTGCCGACCTATTCATCGTGGTTGAACTGGATCGAAGCCGAATTCGCCGCTCTCCGCTATTTCGCGTTGAACGGAACCGACCACCGCAGCCATGACGAACAGGACGCCGCGATCGGCGCCTACATCCGCTGGTACAACCAGCACGCCCAACCCAAGCGCGAGTTCGCCGTCAACTCCAAGATCCGGCGACCCGATTACCTACCCAAGGTTGCTTGACGAGGCACTAGGACCCGCTGTGTGACAGACGGCCCGGCTCAGCAGCGGTCGGGCTGTCTCACCGCTCGGACCGAGCCTGCGAATGCCGAAGGAATAACCACCGCAACAAGTAATACCGCCGAACCGGCTAATACGCTGCCGGCGCCTGCCTGCCGCGCAAGATGCGCAGCCAACATATACCCAGCAGGCAGGCTGACCAGGGATGCCAACCAATCGTACGAACTAACCCGAGATATAACCTCGTACGGAATCGTGCTCTGCACAACTGTTGCCCATACTGCGTTGACGTAAGCCGTGGCCAGCATGCCAAGCCCCGCAGCGATGCCCACGACCGAGGCCGCCCCGCCCATGGCAAGCACCAACAGGGGCGCCGCACCGAAGATCAGCAGAAGATGGCCGACCACAAGCGGTCTGCCCGGCATCCACCAGGCTGCGAGCAGTGACCCGGCTACCCCTCCGACAGCCCCGCCCGCCAACACCACACCCCACACGGCCGCCCCACCGAGCAGAAGCGGGCCCAGCACAAAGAACGGTGCCGAGACCAGGTTGTAGACGGAGTGCACCAGCAAACCGGTCAGATACCAGCGCCTCGACACGATCTCCCGCCAACCGGTCGTAAGTTCCCGCCACAACATAAAGCCGCCTTTGCCGGCCAGTCTGCCCGGTAGTCGCAGCGAAGCCATACACACGGCGCTCACCAGGAAGCTGGCGCCATTGATCGCGTAGACACAGCCGGGGCTGGTCACAGCGGCCAGCACACCGGCCAGCAATGGGCCCGCCACCCGGGACAGGCTCTGCGACATGCCCAGCATCGCGTTGGCCTGCCGGAGTTCGCCGGTTCGATCTCTTCCGACGATCTCCGGCACAAGTCCCGCAAGCGCAGTACGGGCCGCCGCAGATGAGGCGCTGTATGCGATTGACGCGGCCAACAACATCCACAGTCGCCCAACACCGCACAGGAGTACCAGGGCAACAGAGAACTGCACCGCAGCCTGAAGCACATCACTCACCAGCAAGATCCGGCGCCGCGGCAGCCGGTCCGCGAGTATCCCACCAAGCACCGTGAGAGCAACTCGCGCAACGACGGACACCGCGAGCACGGACCCGATATCCATCGCCGATCCGCCGAGCGAGACGACCGAAAAGATGAGAGCTACATTAACCATCCCGTCGCCAGTAAGAGCGACCGAACGCCCGGCCCAGAAGACAAGAAAGCCAGGAGTCAGACGGTATCCGAGGCGACGGTGTGGTTCGGGCATGCACACTGTAGGTACTAACTTCCCGCAGCTTGCTTGCCGATCACTGGCGGTGTCGGGAAAATATTGGATTCCGAGTTCACTTCCACGCCTACGCCCTCGTCCTCTTGAAGAAAAGAGTCGACGTTGAGAACCTTTCATCCCCGTGCCCACAGCGGTACGGGGGAAACGCCTACGATGCAGCCGACACGCTCGGCGCTACCGGTGACCTGGGCAGCGGCCAACAGAAACCGGTGCTGTAGTCAGCCTGTCGTGCACCGATAACGGGTGTGCTGCTAGGCGGGCGCCCGTAGGTCTGATGTGGTCTCGGGACAAGCCGAAGGGGCGAGCAATAGTGGATCCGCGCCTTTGGAATCGCGACGGCAGCACTGATGGCCCCGAAGTTCGGCGAAGGACTCGCCGAGCAAGCCGCCACGAGCAGCTGTCGCGCCGTCAGCAAGCTCGCGACCTGATCGCTGGCAAGTTCGGGCACGGCTCCGAAACGCACTGGGCTCTGTCCGAATTGGAGCGCAGCCCCACTCCGAAAACCAGGTTGCCGCCGCCGAGGTGATCGACACCGCCGCCCGTACTGTCTCGGGCTTCTCCCTCACCCTGCAACAGCTGGTGGGCGCCGCCCGAGAGGACGAGCCGATCAACACCTTTATCGCCAACGCTGCGGTTGATCACCGTCTCGGTGAAGGAATCATCTGCGCTGGGCTGTGTCCAGGAGGCTTTGTAGAAGTGGCGGTGATTCCGGATTAGGTGACGCCGCGTACTGTGGGGTACATTCGGCTGGTCAATTACCGGGCGACCGGTGGATAGGCGCGAATACCCCCGAACGAGCCTCGAACCGACGCAGACCGGTTCGGGGCTCGATTGGCATAATCGCATATCACACGGCGATCCCGAACAACCCCAGCGTGGCCGGTGACTGGCCAATCCTGGCGTTCAACGTGGTTGTGCTGTGGCCTCCTGCGTTCACGAACTGTGCTCGGAGGTGGCTCGTCGTGACCAGCTCGCTTCGACGGTGGTGAACACCGGGACGTTCTGTACTGCCGCGAGGTATGGAGTGCCTGCGGTGTAGCCGGTGCCACTGGCGTCGCCGAGCATCCGCACCGCCAGCCGATAGTGGGTGGTGCGCCAGCGGAGCAGCGCACTGGAGAAGTCCGCCATCGCCTCCGCCAGACGTGTCTGATCTGCCTCCATCAGATCGCCGGAGCGGCATGCTCGGGCGTAGGCTTCGTCGAGCGTGATGTGCAGCCCAGCCATCACCCGATTACGTACCTCGGGAACGGACTGGTATGCGGGGGAGTCGAGGCGTTCGATGTCCGGCTGGCGGCAGATCGATTCGACGATCTTGTAGTTATTCGACTGTATAGCGCTGGCCCCCTCCGTGAACTCGCGGAAGGTCCGGAACGACTCGATCTGCATGGTCGCCAGCATCGAGAACAGCGGCGCCGCCTCGCGCAGCGCTGCCCCAGACGATGTCAGGTAGTGCACCGTGCGGTCGACTTCACCGCTTGTCAGGCCGGCCACTGCTCCACGGAGTTGTACGGCCAGCAGCGCGAAAGTTGTTTCGAATGCTTGCAACACCCGCAGGAACAAGTACTCGTCGTGCGCCGTGTAGACCGGCAGCATGCTCAGCTGCAGCGCGCGCCGCTCGGCAGGGGACATATCGGCGCGCACCAGCGCGCATGCCTGGCGTGCCAGGTCGACCGGCTCTTTGACCGTCAATCCACTGTCGAGCGCCATGCGGGTCAGCGCCGGCCCGATCGCCCGCACGCCGTGCCGGAAGCGTTTGACAACCAGCTCCGGTGCTGGTCGCATCTTCGGCAGCAGCGTGGTGTGTCCCTCGAGTGCCGCCAATTCGAAGGCGAGGACGTCGGTGATGAGCTGCGAGGTGAGCCGGTCGCAGCGGGATCGGGCAAAGGGAGCCTGCTGCACCGGGTCGTCGGCTGTCGGCAGTTCCAGTAGCGGCAGCGCGAGGTAGGACGAGTAGTCGTAGCGGCTGTCCGGCTTGTCCAGTGCGGTGTCGAGGAAGGCGGCGAGTGTCCGCAACCGCGGCCACGGACCGTGCACGCCGGGCAGCACCGCCCGGGCCTTGCCGAGCAGCTCCAGCAGCTCGTTGGGCACAAAGTGCTTGCCGACGCAGTGATAGGTGCGGACCACGGCCTCGTAGGGGAACCGCTCGGGATCCGGTGCGTGAAGCCATGATCTCAATTCAGCGGTGGACATGGGACTGCCTCTCGGCTCGGGACAACATGGGACGAGGCACGTGGCTCGGTGCGCCGGGCGTCGCGCAGAGCCGCGCAGAGCGCAGCGACGTCGTCCACATCGCTGTAGTAGTGGAACGACAGTCGTACGACGTCGCCGCGGGGACTGACCGCAATGTCACGTTCGGCGAGCCGGTGTCCGAGCCCGGAAGGATCGGGATCGATCAGTCCGATGTGTGCGCCGCGCCGCATCGGCGCCACGGCGCGCACCTGCTCGCCTTGCTCGGCCAGCTGCTCACGGGCGAATTCGGTCAGGCGCCTCACGTGGTCATGGACGGTGGCCAGGTCCAGCTTGCCGATCAAGCGCAGCCCGGCGTTGGCGGCATAGCAGGCGGGCACCGCGGGCGTGCCGGTCTCGAATCGAGCGGCCGACGCTGGGAAGTCCAGTCGACGCGGATCGAAAGCGAACGGATCAACCCGGCCGAACCAGCCAGTCAGGCGCGGCGCGTGGTCGACGCGCTCAGGTGAGCGGGTATACAGGAAGGCGAGGCCGGGCAGGCCCAACAGATACTTCGAGGTGCCGGCAACGAGGAAGTCACAGTCAAGGGTCCCCACGTCGACCGGTTCCACCCCTACGGCCTGATAGGCGTCGACGAGAACCTCGGCACCAGCCGCATGCGCGGTCCGCACCACCTCGGCCACCGGCAGGCGAGCCGCGTCCTGATAACCGATGAGCGGTACCGACACCAGCCTGGTGGTGCAGTCGATCAGCGCGGCATAGCTTTCCGGTGTCGGGGCGGCGTACACGACCTCAGCGCCGCGGGAGCGTTGGGCGAGCCAGACATGAGCGATCGAGGGGAACTCCGCCGTGGTGGTGACGATCCGCGAGCGAGTCTCCCAGTTCCGGGTGGAGGCAACCTGGTACGCGCCGACCGACGCGTTCGGTACCATCGCCACCTGGTCGGGGCGCGCGCCGATCAAGGCGGCGAACCGGTCGCGTGCCTCGCTGACCTGGCTCTCGAAAGCCTGCCACGCCGCGCCTACGGTCATCTCCGCCAGCATCTGCGCCATCGCTCGATCGAGCTCCACCGAACGAGCACCGATACTGCAGCTGGCCAGGTATACGGTCCGCCGCAACATCGGGAAGCGCGCGCGAAATGCCTCAGGCGTCATAGCGAGCCGCCCTGGACGGAATCGGTGTACGGGTCGGCCATGGGGCCTGTCTCGGTCAGGTGAGTGCGGATCTGCCACAGTTCGGGGAAGAACCTGTGTGCGATGAGCTTGGTCAGCGTTTCCACCGGGGTGCCCTGCGTGCCGGTGACCTGGTGTCCGATGACCCGAGCGGCGACCTTGTAGTGCCGTACTCGCCACAGCGAGACCCGCTCGTCCCACTCGATCAACGCCTCGGCCAGCCGGTAGATTTCGTCCTTCCGCTCGGCGCGATACATCCCGTCCAGGTCGATCCCACGTTCCTCGACTAGCGCGGCGAAGGTTCGGCCGAGGGTGCGGGTGTCCCGCCGCACCGACAGCCAGCCGGGGGAGTCTGCGCCGGAGCCGTGGCCGAGCACGGTGCGGATGGTCTGGAAATCCCACGGCGACAAGTGCCGCATCATTTCCAACTGACTTGTCACCAGTTCCATCGCGAGCGAAGCCCGAGCCAGCAACGTGGTAGCGCCGTCCAACTCGCCGTCCTGGATTCGCGCAGTTGCTTCACGAATTTCGGAACAGGCCAGCTTCAGCCACAGTTCGGTCGACTGGTGGACGATCTGGAACAGCAATTCGTCACGGTGCACCATCTCTTCCGGGCGCCGCTGAAGCGAGAGCAGCGCGTCGGTTCGCATATAGCGGGCGTAGTCGTTGTCGCCCTCACCGCTCAACACTTGTCGCGAGTAATCCCTCATCGCGCGTTCTCCTTCGGCATACGCGACCCTTACGGCAACGCCAGGTGAGGTCGCAGCCCCGCCGACAGCTGTCCCCGGATCACTGCTATAACCTTCAACCAGAAAGGATGGGAAACTGTGGAGACAGGCGGCGTTTCACACTAGCCACTGCAGACATCGACAGGCATGGACGACCAGGACCAACCCTGCCTGACCCAGGTGGTAGCGAAGCCTTCTCGCGACGCCGGTCGCGCTTCATCGCAAGCCAGAGATCGGCGACCGCGGGGCTCGGGTAGCACATCTGTCTATACCCGTGGCCTTCAGGTCGTCTCGGCGGTGACGACTTATCCGGAATATCCATGACCTGGTATCACCTTTCTGCCGCCGGAGGACGGCGGAGGAAGCATTCGCTATCGACGTGCGCTCTCGGTCTGCTCCCTCGTCAGCCGGACGCTAAACCGCGAAGAGATATCGCTCGCTCCGGTGCTCGCGATCGACTGGCCGCGATGAAGCAGGCGCGGCTCCACTCCTCGTGTTTCACTTTCGAATTCGTACACCGCAAGCACCATGACGGTGGCAGCAGAGTTGTTTGGACCGCCGATGAACACTGGGATGTCCTGATACTTCGAGAGTGATGTGCTGACACTGTGCACAATTCCAGCGGAACGGACCAAACAGTATGGGGGAAATGCCTACCATCTCCACGCAACCCTCGCCCCGGGGCTCACCCGCAGCAGCCTGGCCGCCCGACGCGCTGTTCGAGCTGGTGCAGATAAAACGGACAGAATCGGGCGACGACCTCACCTGAACCGCTTCCACTTTCCGGCCGCTCCCTTCTCTGTGAAGGATGTGGACCATGCCCAAGCGTTGTCCGATCGAGCAGCATGAGCTTGCGGTGAAGATTGTGCTGGACCGACTCGACGGTTATCCGTCGGCGTATGCCGCCTGCCAGGCGCTCGCCGGGAAGCTCGGCGTCCATGCCGAGACCCTGCGTGTCTGGGTGAAACAGGCCCAGAATCGACACCGGCAAGCCTTCCGGGGTGACGAGTGCGGTACAGGGGCGGATCAAGGAACTCGAACGAGAAGACGAGTTCTGAAGGAGGCTAACGAGATTCTGAAGGCGGCTTCAATTTTCTTCGTCACCGGAGATCGACCCGCGCCACCCTTGATCTGCCCGCTCATCGACCGAATGCGTGCACCGGGTTACCGGGTCGATCCGATCTGCGGCGTGGTCACTGAGCAGGGCATGCAGGTCGCCGGACGCACGTATCGGAACTGGAAGACCACAGGCCCCTCAGCACTGACGATGACCGACGCGTATCTGACCGACGCGCAGCACGTCACCACCGGTACGCCCGAGGGCATGCGCGTCAGGCCCTCAAGGTCGGATCCGCACCGTCGACCGCTTGATGCGCCAGGAAGGCATGCCCGGCGTGGTCCGCGGCGGCAAACATCGCACCACGATCGCGGGGAAAGGCTTCGAGCATCGCCGAGCGCCGGATCTTCTCGACCGCGACTTCACCGCGTCCGAGCCAAATCGCAATTGGGTCACCGACCTTACCTACATACCTACCTGAGCCGGATTCATATATGTGGCGTTCGTAAGCCAGCCGGAAAGTCGGGAGCGTTCATAACGAACAAGTCGTCGCAGGTTCTGGTCGGATTCTGGTCTCCCGGTTATTGGGTTCTGGATAGGTATGGGGTGTCCCCCGCCTCTGTTGCCGACCCCTTTTGTCGACCTGCCGACGCCGTTGTCGGGGGCGGGTTGTATCGGCAATGGCGTCATTACAGTACCTACGTTTCCTCACCACAACCAGCATGCGCAATTAGGGAAACCCCTACATCGGTCACCAAACGGATCTGGAATTCCTCTGCTCATGCTGCGGTCAGGAACATGATGGACTGCCATTCAGCTATGGCACGGTCGCGCCCGCTTACTGGAATCAGGACCTGGCACGCGACTCGAGCAACGTCCTCGGCGACGAGCAGTGCGTCATCGGCGAGGAACACTTCTTCATCCGGACTCGCCTGATCCTGCACGTCGTGGACTCGGACAACGACTTCGAATGGGGAGTATGGGTTTCACTGAGCCAGCCCAACTTCGCCCGCGCGACGGAGTAGTGGACCAGCCCGCACACCGGCTTCGGGTTTAGACCAGCGCCGGTCGCGCCGCCGTCCGTGAAGCGGTCAGCCGAGGACGCTAGCCCCTCGTCACCTCCGATCCGGTACGAACCGGTGCGTGTGCCATCATCGAGCACCATCGGCGGGGTCACCACGAGCCAGTCAAGATCGGTGGCGCTGTCACGGAACGCCTGGAGGCCGGCCATGTGCCCGCGCCCGAACTCCCGGTACTCGTCAGGGAAGTCCGGGGCCTGGAACATCGGCAAGCCTGGCGCCACATCAAGCGTGGACACGACACCGACGACCAGGGCCCGTGCGACACCGGCCTTCGGCAGGCCGTCGAGCAAGCTGGTCGCAGCGCTTGCAAAGAACCCTAGCGGTGCGGCCTGCGGGTCGTACACTGCGCTGATCGCAGCGTCATGGCCAGCCGCAACTGCGGCAACGGCAGCGGCGTCGAGCACGTCCCCGGCGACGACCTGCACGCCGTCCCCGAAGGTGAGGCCGTGAATGGCGGCTTCGACGTGTCTGCTCGCGCCGTGGGCCCTCTGTATCTGTCAAGCGGCGTCGGCGTTGGACAGGCATGATCATCGGCTGCCTCGAAGACGGACCGAGGCGGTTCTCCGAACTCCAGGTTCCGCTGCGCAACGTCACCCCGAAGGTGCTGACCCAAACGCTGAGAGCCATGGAGCGTGACGGACTCATCACCCGCGCCGCCTATGCCGAGATCCCGCCCCGCGTCGAGTACGAACTGACCGACCTCGGCCGCACTCTGTACGGGCCGATCACCGCATGTAGAACATGGGCCAAGGAAAATCTCCCCACACTGCTCGCTGCCCGGGAAGCGTGGGCTCGCCAGCGGGGACTGTGGATTTATGGGTGTTTCCGGCCTGATTCGCTGACCGGATGGTCAGCGGGAAGGTGCCGTGATGACGACACTTGATGCCGTGGCGAGGAAGAAGGCCGAGGCTTCGGCCGAGGAGCTGGCAGCGGCGGAGCTGGTGCGGATGGCCAAGGAACAGGGCTTGTCCCTGACCGGGCCGAACGGGCTGCTCAAACAGTTCACCAAGACCGTCCTCGAGACGGCGTTGAACGAGGAGATGACCGAGCACCTAGGCTTCGAGCCGAACCAGGCGCCCGCCGAGCGGGACTCGGCGAACGTGCGCAACGGGACCAGGCCCAAGACGGTGCTGACCGAGACGACCGGGCCGGTGCCGATCGAGGTGCCCCGCGACCGCGACGGCAGTTTCGAACCCCAGATCGTCAAAAAACGCCAGCGCCGGTTGAGCGGGGTGGATGAGATCGTGCTGTCGCTGTATGCCAAAGGCCTGACCACCGGGGAGATCTCGACGCACTTCGCCGAGATCTATGGCGCGTCGGTATCGAAGGAGACCGTCTCTCGTATCACCGACAAAGTGGTCGCCGAGATGCAGGAATGGGTCAGCCGGCCGCTGGATGAGGTTTATGTGGCCGTCTTCATCGATGCGATCGTGGTGAAGGTCCGAGACGGGCAGGTCGCCAACCGACCGATCTACGCCGCGATCGGAGTCAGCGTCACCGGTGAGAAGGACATCCTCGGGTTGTGGGCCGGCACCGGCGGTGAAGGCGCGAAGTTCTCATAGTAAGTCCTGGTTCGGGGACTACTCCTTGTGCAGAGTGGGCGAACCCAAACTCGTTCGACTGCAAGGAGGCTCGTCTTGGCCAGGTTCGCTGGTGGTGTCGCGCAGGCCGGTTATGTGTCCAGGATTCGTGGTCTGGATCCGGAGCAGTGCCTAGTTGTCGCGGTCGATGTCGGCAAGCGGTCGGCGGCGGCGCTGGTAGCTGACCATCACGGTCGGATCGTGGCAGATCTGTTCGAGTTCGACCAAACTGTCTCCGGCCTGTCCCGATTCGTGACGGTGATCGCTGACGCCGAACGACGAGCCGGTGCCCAGAGCATCCGGATCGGAGTGGAAGCGGCAGGTCACTACCATCGGGCAGTAGCGACATCGCTGGCGCGCAACGGGTTCGATGTCGTTGAGCTCAACCCGTTTCAGGTCAAGACAGCGCGCGTGCAGCTCGGGCGGGCCCGCGTGAAGACCGACCGTCAGGACTGCCTGGCCATGGTGGAGTTGCTGGTGCGAGGTCAGGGCTGGCCTCTGCACCGCCATGACGGTCCACTGGCCGAACAGGCGATGTGGGTCGCGCAGCGGTGCCGGAAACTGGATGCCGCCCAGGTCCTCGGCAGCCAGATCCATGCCCTGGCCGACCTGGCGTTTCCGGGATTGACAGGCTGCTTCGCCAGCGGGTTGGAATCCAGAACCCTGCGGATGCTGCTGGCGACCGTGCCCGATCCGGCACGAGTCGCGGCCATGACACCAACAGAGCTGGTGGGGCATGCTGCCGACCACGGCGTACGGATGTTGCGGCCGAAAGCGGCCCAGGTCATCGCCGCCGCTGCCGAGGCCTTGTGCGTGCCCGATGCCCAACGCGCGACCGCGGCGCGCATGCTGGCCTCGGAGACGGCGGCGTTCGACATCCTGCAGAGCGAGCTGGCCGACTGCGAGCAACACCTTGCCGAGATCCTGCCACACACTCCAGCCGGAGTGCTGTTGAGCGTTCCCGGGATCGGTGTCATCACTGCCTCGTATTACGGTGCGGCTCTCGGTGATCCGTGGCGATTCCGCAATGCCGACGCCGCCTACCGATACTCGGGACTGACCCCGACCAGTTATGAATCCGCCGGCCGCCGGGCCAGCACGGTACGAATCAGCAAGATCGGGTCGGTGCAGCTGCGGCAGGCCATGATCACGCTCGGCACCAGTATCGCCCTGCATCACCCCGACTTCGCTGCCTACAAGCAACGACTGCGCGCCGCTGGGAAGAAGCCCATCGTCGCCACCATCGCTGTCGCTCATCGCGCCCATCGTCTGGCGTTCGCGATCATGCGATCCCAAAAGCCATATGACGCAACGCAATGGGCCGCGTCTACCGCGAAATCACGCCAGGCGGGCCGGTCCGTCACGGCCACCCGGAAGGTGACCGGAACGACGTAACCGACCCTGCCGACAACTTTACCGCCGACCACAACAGGCTCCTTCCGGCTCGCCCGGAAGGTCACGGTGGCGGGGGCCGCAGTGACGTCGACAAGTTTTAGCACGCCGGCGCCGACCGGACTGCGCAGCCAGCATGACGTGCGGCCCCCGTCCCATCACGCGAGCGCGCACAACAGCCAGCACCCATCGGAGTCGCGCCTACATGAGTAAGCGCCGCAGGGACAACCACCCACCCTCTTTCCAGGCGGAAATCGAAAAACTCGCGTCTCATCGCGAGTCGACCCAGCATGCCCATCACCACTTGACAAGCACTCCAGAACAGCTGGATGAGTGTGCTCACCGACATCCGCAACCGTGGGGTCAAGGACGTGTTCTTCCTGGTCTGCGACGGGCTCAAAGGCCTGCCGGAGGTGGTCGGCAACGTGTGGCCGCTGGCCACGGTGCAGACCTCATCCGTTTGATCCGCAACACCTTCCGGCTGGCCGGCCGCCAGCACTGGGACGCGCTGCGCCGCGATGTGAAACCGATCTACACCGCCGTCAACGCCGCCGCGGCGCGGGCAGCGCTGGACGAGCTCACCGAGCGGTGGGGATCGAAATACGCTGCGATCGTGCGTCTCTGGGAGAACTCGTGGGAAGAATTCATCCCGTTCCTCGACTACGACATCGAGATCCGACGTGTCATCTGCAGCACCAACGCCATCGAGTCGCTCAATGCCCGCTACCGGCGCGCGATCAAAGCCCGAGGCCACTTCCCGACCGTTCTGTGGAATCTGAAATGTCAAGGTCGTGTGGATTTGCCCTGGTTGACTGACACGATCGGCAACAGCGTGGCGGTCGCCGCGGTGCCGATCTCGCGTGGCGTGGCTCCGGCCGGAGTGGGGATGT
>NZ_JADLQX010000061.1 GCF_015477605.1 Nocardia amamiensis | reverse complement strand
CCCACCGCCACCTGACCGGACCGCCCCATCCCTACAACCAGGAACAACAGTGGAAAAGCTGGCCAGACCAGCGGCTACCCCATGCCCGAAACACGCGCGTTCACGCCCCCCCCGGGCGCGCGAACGAGCCAGAACCCCACTCCACGGATCCAGGCTAAGGCCAAGGCTGTCCGGCTGGTCGTCGAGCACCGCGACGACTATGCCAGCGAGTGGGCGGCGCTGAAGGCGGTCTCGGCGCGGTTGGGGATGACCGCGGAGACCTTGCGAAAGTGGGTGCGTCAGGCCGCGATCGATTCCGGTGAGGCCGAGGGGACCACGACCGAGGCGTCCCGGATCATCCGGGAGCAGAAGCGCAAGATCGCCGAGCTCGAGCAGACAATCGAGATACTCTCTGCGGCAACAAGTTTCTTTGCGCGGGCGAGCGACCCGCGACAGAAGTAGTCTGCGTGTTCATTGCCGAGCACCGGGCTCGGTTCGGGGTCGCTCCGATCTGCCGTGCGCTAACCGCGCAAGGCGTCAAGATCGCCCCGAGAACCTTCTATGCCTGGCTGTCGCGGCCACCGTCGAAGCGGCAGCTGTGGGACACCGCGATCACCGAGATCTTGGCCGGCTACTACGAACCCGACGAGCGTGGGCGCTGTAAACCTGAATCGCTCTACGGTGCGGAGAAGATGTGGGGGCATCTGCAACGGGAGGGTATCCCGGTGGCCAGATGCACCGTGGAGCGGCTGATGCGCGCCAACGGGTGGAAAGGTGTGATGCGGCGCAAGGCGATTCGCACCACCGAGGCCGATCCGGCGGGGTCGCGGGCGTCGGATCTGGTCGACCGGAACTTCCGGGTTCCGGCTCCGAATCTGCTGGTGGTCGCTGATTTCACCTACGTGCGGTTGGCGGGCGGCGGTTTCGTCTACACGGCGTTCGTTGTCGATGCCTACGCCGGTCGGATCGTGGGCTGGGAATGTTCGACCAGCAAACAGACCGCGTTCGTGGAATCGGCGATCCGGCAGGCCGCGGCGTTGCGGGCGCGTCAGGGACGGCCGTGGACCGGGTCCACGATCCATCATTCGGACGCCGGGTCGCAGTACACATCAGTGAAATTTGGTGAGACACTTATGCTTTCGGGACTTCGTCCGTCTATAGGGTCGGTCGGGGACGCTTTCGACAATGCTCTGGCCGAGACCACGATCGGACTCTACAAGACCGAGGCTGTGCGTGAGGATTCGCCGTTCCGGCGGGGTCCTTTGAACCGGCTGGCTGATGTCGAGTTACTCACCCATGACTGGGTCAGCTGGTTCAACGGATCGCGGCTGATGCACCGGCTCGGCCGACGGCCACCGGTCGAGTACGAAGCCGACTACTATGCCAACTGCTCCGAGCAACGGGTTGGAGACAGATAACCGGGTGTGCACGGAATCCGGGGCGATTCACTGTCGTGTTAGGTCACCCCGTTGTCCGTTTGGATCGTCTCCACTGCGAACGGCAGCTGCGAGAGCACGTAGTCGAGGAACTGGATCGCGGTCTTCTGGTTGTTGTGCGGGTAGATCCGCATGATCCGCAGCCGTGTGCAGTCGTCGATCGCAGTGAACTGGTAGAACTTCCCGCGCCGACCAACCGGCTTGGCCGCCGGGCTGTTGGCAGCGGTGTTGCTGGGCAGGGGGTCGACGAATTTGACGTCGATCTGAACCTGGTGGCCCGGCCTCTGTTTCTCGTAGCGTTTCCAGCGGCCGATCATGCCGTTTGTAGCGTTGCGAGGCCGGCAATCGGCCCATGTCGAGGCGTTTGAGGATGCGCCACACGCCGGATTTGCTGATCTCGATGTCGTGGTAGCGCTGCAGGTACATGCGGATCTTGTCCGGTCCGAAGTGGTAGTGCTGCCGCAGGTGGATCCTCTTCTCGATGACCTCGGCGCGGGTCGCGGTCGGACTGGTCCGTGGCCGTCGGGATCGGTCCCGTAGACCGTCGACGCCTTCGGTCTCGTAGCGGCGCAGCCACGTGTAGTACGTGGGACGGCTGATGCCGAAGTACCGGCAGGTCATCGCAACGTTGCCGGTTGACCTCCTCGACATAACGAAGGACCGCCAGGCGCCGACGCACCTCGCGGTCCAACACAGGCTCACTCACCCGAATCTCCCTACGGATCAGAGGATCCGAGTGTCAACCATCTCCGTCAGTTTTATAGTTGACAGTTCCCATCGGCACAGTCGAACTGGAGGTCCGGGTGCCAGCCAGTGGTGAGATCACCTTGGCCAGCGGGCGGCTCCAACATTGGCCGCATGGTATGCGTCTGGGCCAACCCGCCCAGCCGGGACCGCGATCGAGATCGACCGCGTCGTCGACAAAGCGGGAGTGTCTGTATCGGCGGACATCACCACGTCGTGGGTTCGCCTGGACAGGCCGCACCGTCACCCTGCGCAGGACGAGCACGCATGCACGCCATCGCCCGACAACGCCCTGATGGGAACCTGGCAGGCGCGATCAGCCGCGCGATCAGCTCGGCAGCCTCTGCGGCGAATCCGAGTGTGAACGGGTCGTCCTTGTCTGCGGCACTCACTGTGAGCGCGGAGGTTGACGCGGGCTGCGGCGTCACGGTCACCACCCACCACCCAGCTACCACCGGCACCGTTGCCAGCCGAATCCCTCCGAGCCCAGCGACGTGTTCACGAATCCGGACGCATCCGTCCTCGCCGGCCAACGCATCAAGCTCGGGTCCGCCCATCGCGGCAAACTCGTGACCGTCGTCATCGAGGACACCCACCTGCGCATCATGCACGGTGAAGAAGAAATCGCGGTCCGGCCCCGCAGGAGCGCGAAAAACCGATCGCCGCCTCTACGCCACCGGCAAAGGAACACCCCCAACCGGCGGTCAAGCATCAGCTGATGACATTCGGTCAAGCAACTCCTGAGCCTCCACAGCGACAAGAACCGCCAACGGTCCAAGATCAGCACACCCGCGACACGATCGATCACCAAGCGCCCACATGCATTCGGGCCTTGCCGATCGCACACATAGTCGTCACCCTCCGCCAGCATGCCGCACTTCGATTGCCGATGTAGGGGTTTCCCTAATTGCGCATGCTGGTTGTGGTGAGGAAACGTAGACCCTGGTAATGACGTCATCGCCTATATAGCCCGCCCCCTACAACGGCGTCGGCAAGGAGGTTGGCGACAGGGGCGGGACACCCGCACCTAGCCGACACCGAGAACTGGGAGATCAGAACCGACCAGCACATCTGAATCGTCACCCGATCGGATCCCGATCACCTCCAATCGTCACGAGTGAGCCTGCATCGGGCGGCTTGCCACCTCGGACCCCCTCATCGCCCGTGGTTTCCTGCAGTGCGGTCTTCGGACTAGACAACCATCCGCACAATCCCGCCGGTTGCACGGCTCTGCTCGTGATTCGCCCCCGAGTCGGCGCCGACGGTGCCGACTCGGGGGCGGCCCGCTACCTTCCTTGCCTGGTCCGCCGGGCTTGTCGACGCTGCTCAACGTTGATGCGCCGTTGGGGTATCCCGTGTGGAGCCCGACCAGCGACAGCGCTGGACAGAGGCCGGATCTGCAGCGGGCGGTCCGCTGACCCTGTGGCCCTCGGGCCGGGGGACCCATACTGCGCGGCGTGTGCCATCTCGTATCCGTCCGCGCGCCACCTACCCAGTAGGAAGCGCTATCGACATACTCGCGCCACCCACGTCCGTGCCACAGGGGGGCATGCCGAGCTTATCGACGGCCACCGACCTCCGTCGAGCAGCTCGATGCCATATAAGGCATCCTCCCCGACGTCCGCGCCTCCATCCCGTAGGGTGCTCCCATCCGGTGGGGTTGCTCAGAGAAAGAACGCCCACATGCGTGGCTTAGAAGACCGCCTCGGTGAACTGATCCAACAGTTGCAGCGGCTCGATTCTGCCGCCGACACTGCGACGGTCGACGAGATCCTCTGGCGCCTCGAGCGTCTGGAAGACGACGTGCTGACCAGCATCACCGATCACACCCACCGCTTGGAACTATTCCAACTCATCCGCCGGGCACACGCGCTCATCGCGGATGCGCGAGACCGCGCCGAATGAAGCCAGTGAGCCAAACCGCTGGCACTCCCCCCTCAGCACGCTTCTGGTGGGGAACCGTCCTGGACTGTGGGAGGCTGCCGATCGAACAATGGCGACCGTCAGTCGTGGTGCACCCCGGAAGTTCGGTGTGCAGACTCGTGTAAGGCACGTCGACCCGCGGCGTCGCGACAGCGACGGCCGTATACGACAACGTTGATGTAGGCTTGGCTTTCCCCGTCGCATGCTAAGAGATCAGTTCAGAATGAGTTTGCGGAGGCAGATGACCGAGCAGGCGAGGCTGAGGAACGCTTGATGGATGTCGGCGCGGCGTTCGTAGCGGATTCGCAGGCGTTTGAAGGCGTGCAGCCACGCGAAACTCCGTTCGACAGGCCAGCGCACGACGCCGAGCCCGGAGCCGTGTTCGACGCCGCGGCGGCGGGCAATCATCGGGACGATGCCGCGGGCACGCAGCAAACGTCGGTGCTTGTCGTGGTCGTAGCCGCGGTCGGCGTAGAGCCGCGGCGGTTTGCGCCAGGGGCGGCCGCGACGTCCGCCGATCGCGGGCAGGGCGTCGACCAGCGGGATGAGCTGGGTGACGTCGTTGCGGTTACCGCCGGTCAGGGTGACCGCCAGGGGTGTGCCGTTGGTGTCGGTGATCAGGTGGTGCTGGGAACCGGGCTTGGCCCTGTCGACCGGGCTGGGACCGACATGGTCCCCCCCTTTGAGCGCCCGCAAATGCGAGGCGTCGACCAGGGCGGCCGACAGTTCCAGTTTCCCCGCGGCGCGCAGTTCGGTGAGCAGGTTCTCGTGCAGCCGCTGCCACACCCCCGCTTCCTGCCACTCGGCCAACCATCGCCAGCACGTCGCGCCCGAGGCCCCGAACAACTCCGTGGGCACCCGGTTCCACCCTATGCCGGTACGCGCCACCCACAGGATTCCCTCCAGAGCCGCCCGGTCATCGACCCTGCGCCGCCCCGGGTTGCGAAACCGACGCTGCCGCACCGGAATCAACGACTCCAACCTGGCCCACAACTCAAACGACTCCAACCTGGCCCACAACTCATCAGTCACAACCCCGTCAACCACACCGAGAAGTGTGGGAACCATTGCCCCACAAGCCAAACCGACACGCCGACTCATTCTGAACTGATCTCTAAGCCTGAATCCGTGGATGGGGTGCTAGTCACAGTCGGCGTGTGAGATAAAGAAAATGCCTTCCGACCTGGGATGATCGTGGTTGTCGAGGCCAGGATCATGCAGGAATCGAGAGGCATTTTCAGTGAGATCATCGCACACGTTCGGTGTGGAGTCTGCTGTGTTCGACGAGGATAATCTCGTGTCGGCAGCGGGGCTGGTGCCGGTCATGGAATTGGCCGAGCAGACAGGGCTTTCGGAGTTGATCGACGATCATGTGGACATTGACTCGGCACGGGTAGCTTCGGGGGCGGTGAACCCAGCGGGGAAGCTGACGGCGATTGTCGCGGCGATGATGGCCGGGGCTGATCACATCGACCACGCCGATCTGTTGCGCTCTGGCGGCACTGCAACGGTGTTCGATGAGGTGTATGCGCCGTCGACGTTGGGAATTTTCCTGCGCGAGTTCACTTTCGGCCATGTCCAGCAGGTCGCCGCGGTCGCCCGCCGCCACCTGGTTGCGTTGGCGCGGCGCACACCGTTGCTGGACCCGGACGCCGGGCGTGTGTATGTGGATATCGACTCGGTGCTGCGCCCCGTGCACGGGCACGCCAAGCAGGGCGCGTCGTTCGCGCATTCCAAGATCGCGGGGAAGGTCGTGCTGCGCCGGGGCCTGTCGCCGTTGTTGACCACCCTGTCCACCGATACCTCGGCGCCGGTGATCGCCGAGATGCGGCTGCGCTCGGGCCGGGCCGGGTCCGCCCGTGGTGCCGCCTCCCAGGTGGCCTCGGCGATCGGCACCGCCCGTGACATCGGCGCCGGGCAAGATCTTGCTGCGCGGTGATTCGGCGTTCGGCAGTAAGAAGATCATGCGCACCGCGCTCGCGCACGACGCGGAGTTCTCTCTCACCATCACCCGCAACAAAGCCGTCGACCGGGCCATCGCAGCCATTCCCGACCACGCCTGGATCGGCGTGAAATACCCGGGCGCGGTACGCGATCCCGACACCGGGGAATGGATCTCCGACGCCGAGGTCGCCGAAACCACCCACACCATCGGCACCGGCCGCCGGGCGATCAGCGTCAGGTTGATCGTGCGCCGCGTCCGTGACGCCAACTACCGCGACGGGTTGTTCCCCATCTGGCGGTATCACCCGTTCGCCACCAACTCCGACCTGCCCACCGCCACGGCCGCCCTGGTCCACCGCCGCCACGCCGTCATCGAAACCGTCATCTCCGACCTCATCGACGGCCCCCTGGCGCATCTGCCATCAGGGTATTTCCCGGCCAATACCGTATGGGCGATCTGCGCCCAGATCACCCACAACCTGCTGCGCGCCGCCGGCGCTCTCACCGGATCACCACGGCACGCCGTCGCCCGCGGCGCCACCCTTCACCGCGACCTGGTCTGCGTTCCCGCCCGCTTCGCCCGACCCGCCCGCCGACCGGTCCTGCACCTACCCGCCCACTGGCCCTGGAAACACCCATGGAAAACCCTGTGGCACACCATCTTCGACACCACCGCACCCGCCGCGACCTGACCGGAACTCCCCAACCCCACGACCAGGAACCACAGTGAAAAGCTGGGCAGACCAGCAGCTACCCCACGCCCGAACACACTCGTTCACGCGCCGCAGGCGCGTGAACGAACCAGAAAACCCCAGTCCACCGATTCAGGCTAAGCACGCGCCGAATCACCCGGAATCACGGCAGTTGAGCGCCGCGGGAGACGTCTCCACTGCCCGCGGACCCGCCTCGCTGCGCTCCGCAAGCCCAGCAGTCGGCGCAGCACCGCTGCGGTGAACAGCGCCCGCTGGTCCACCGGACCTCCACTCTGCGGCTTCGGGCCGAACTCCGGCAACAGCGGCTCCGCTGGCATGTGGTGGTCATGGACCGAGAAGACGTTGGTGTGGAAGCGGTTTCATCCCCGCGGAGACCTTGTCGTCGGCCGTGGTCCGATGCACCAAGCATTGCCGCGCGCCGAGGCTGCGAACTCCTCCGCGACACCTTGCTCCGCGCGGTAGTGCAACACAAGACCCTTGTCGGTGAACTAACAGCAAGGTGCCGCTCGGACATATGCATCACAACCGCTCGCGTGACCGCTCCGAGGATTCGCCCAGCGCGACGAGTAGCGACCACCTCGTGCCTGCCGTCGCACCGGATGCGTGGTGAGTATCGCGGCTTCGGGCGACATCGTGGCCCTCGAGGTCCCGCAGGTGTGCTTCTGCGTGTGATGACCGAAGGCGGTATCCGCCCGTCCGCGCGCACAAACCCCCGACGCTCGGGGCGGGGCGAAGTACTCGAATAATGCGTGCCACAATCCGAGCCCTCCCACTCCAGAAAATGGATCGTTATGGGGAAACGCTACGTCGCAGGTAAGCATGCGACATCCGCTAATCCTGTGGCACAACGTAGCATTTCCCCCATAACGATCCGGTCGTCAAATGTCTTTTCCTCCCGGAGTCGTTCGACGCCTTCGCTTCGAAGGAAAGGGCATTGCACGCCGACGGGGACGGACACGGCGAGGTGCCCGGTTCGAGGTCGACAGCGCGGCCCGGTTCATTGCCCGGCATCTCGGCCAGGCCGGAACGTCACCGGCCTGACGTGACGGGTATCGGCGTCCGGCTTCGTGCCGGTCGCTGGCGTCGTCTTCCGGATCGGCGTGACGGCTCCGGTTGTCAGCCACAGAACCGACCCGCAACGATAGGATCGTAGGTATTTCCCCCATACCGCCAGGGGTGTAGACCGTGGAAACGTGCCCCTGTGGCAACGCGATGCAACCGAGGCTGTCGTTGTATGGCTGCGGGTTCATGGCGTGTTTTACCGGCATCTGTGGCAGGGTGGATAGTCGCAGGTCGACGGGCGAACGCAGCGTTGCGGAGCTGCGGTGCCGGCATCTAGTGCAGGACACACTGAGGAGCGATCAATGACGTGCTGCTTCACCTCTGCATCGCTCGGGAGGCTTGAGAATTCTTATGGGTGTGGGCGCTGATCCGGGCTCGAAACTGGTCGGCAGGTCGCTCGAGCTGCTGAGGGTGGAGGAGCTGTTGGCTTCTGCCCGGGCGGGCTCAGCGGGCGCTGTGGCAGTGCTGGGTGAACCGGGCATCGGCAAGACCCGCTTCCTCGGCGAATTGTGCCAACGAGCTGTCACAGCAGGTTTCGATGTTTTGACAGGACGCGGATCGGAGTTCGAGCAGGAGGTTCCGTTCGGTCTCGTGGTCGAAGCGCTCGATAAGCGATTCCGGATGCTGGAGACCGAACTTGTCGTGGGGCTGGGACAGGACCGGCTGGCCGAACTGGCGGCGGTACTACCGTCGTTGGCAGGAAGCAGTCGGCGGCAGCTCGCGAGCAGACTGGAAGTGGAACGGTTCGAGTTCCATCGCGTGGTTCGGGCCGCATTCGAGCGACTCGTCCGCCGCCGCCCTCTGCTCCTGGCGCTAGACGACGTGCAATGGGCAGATCCGGCATCAGCCGAGCTGCTGAGCTACGTACTGAGGCACCTGGTGCCAGGAATGGTGCTCGCACTGGCATACCGTCGACGGCAGGTGCCGCGGATCCTGGTCGAGTCGATCGAGCAAGCGACACGCGAGAGCTTCCTGTACAAGCTCGAGTTGGCGCCGCTGACGCTGCCCGAGGCCGCTGACCTGTTAGGGCAGCGACCGGAATCGCCTATCGTTCGGACCTTGCACGCTGAGAGTGGTGGAAATCCTTTCTATCTCGAGCAGCTGGCACGGACGGTTGGAGAGGGTAGAGCGGCTCCCGCACCCGGAGCGGCGGGCAGAAATGAGCACGACATCCCTGGCGCGCTCAGTGCGACGATCGCCCAAGAGCTGGCTGTCCTGCCGATCGATTCGCTCAGGATGCTTCAGGCTGCGGCAGTGGCTGGTGACCCATTTGAAGTGGATCTGGCAGGTGTGATCGGGGATATCGACGAGGCCGGTGCGCTCAACTGCGTCGACGAGCTTGTCACGGGGGATCTCGTTCGGCCGACCGATGTGCCGGGACGGTTTCGATTCCGGCATCCGATCGTGCGTCGTGTGGTCTACGACGGCACGATGCCGGGCTGGCGATTGGTCGCTCACAAGCGGGCAGCGCAGGCTCTGACCCAACGCGGCGCGCCGCTCGGAGTACGAGCGCATCACGTCGAGCGCTCGGCGACGGTCGGCGACGAGGATGCCGTCGCAGTCTTGACCGAGGCCGGGCAATCGGTTGTAGCCCGAGCGCCGGCGGCGGCGGCTGGATGGTTCGACGCCGCGCTGCGCCTCATACCCGGAGCCAGCGGGTCCGAACGGCGGCGCTCACTGGCCATCGCACAAGCAAGTGCTCTCGCTTCAGCTGGACTTCTGCAGGATAGCCGCATGGCGTTGGAGCGGGCGTTGGAGATGCTTCCGGCTGGTTCGGTCGGGGATCGGGTACGGATCATCGGGATGATCGCAGCTGCCGAACATGGGATGGGACGGGCCGAAGAGGCGCACCATTGGATTGTCACAGCTCTCGGCCAGGCAGCCGAGGAAAGCGCGGATACGGTGATCTTGCGCCGGGAACTTGGCGAGAACTATCTGATGAGAGGTGAGTGGGAACGCGCCTTCGAGACCGCTGCGCATGCTCGCGCGCAGGCGGAGTCGCTCGGCGATCCTGACTTACTCCTCGCCGCGACCGCATCACTCACCTGGTACACGAGCTTTCGAAGCGACATTGTCCACGGTGACATCGCAATGGCACAAAATCTTCTCGACCTCACCGCGGCTGGTTTGGATGCGCGCGGCGTCGACCTCACTCCCACACTGCTCGAGGCTCTCGCGGATTTGGTCTATGCAGAGAACGCCGCTGACCGTTTTCGCGCGGCCAACGGACACGCTGAACGCGGACTGCACGTCAGCCGCGCAACCGGGAACGGCCACACTTTCGTCCGCTTCACTCTCGGTGAGGGCGCGGCGAAATTGATGCTCGGACAGCTTAATGCGGCCCGGCGCGCCAGCGAGGCCGCCGTCGAAACATCGCTGCTACTGGACAACGATCAGCTGGTTTGTACGGCAGAAGGCCTGCGGTGCTGGATCGAGACCCAGAGAGGTGATCTGTCGGCGGCGGTAGCGGCCGGACAAGCAGCAGTACGAGCGGCCGATCGCAGACCCGACTCACTGTTCGCATGGCTGGCTCACGCATGCTACGGCGAGGCACTGATCGAAGCGGGAGCGATCGAACGAGGCCGCTACGAGATCTTGTCCGCCGGAGGACACGAACTCTCCGGTGTGCCCCCCAGCACACGCCCGTTTTGGCATCAGGCACTGGTCACCGCCGAACTGTCCGCCGGCCGGATCGACGCCGCCGAGGAGCTGGTCCAATACATCGAGGAAGCCACGGCTACCGGCCTACGTTCCCGTGACGCGCATGCACTCTGCGCGCGGGCCCGCGTATACGCCGCACAGGGCAAACTCGAGGCAGCCGCAGAATTCGCCCAACAGGCCGCTGAACGTTTCGACGCCGTGGAGATGCGGGTATGGGCGAGCCGCGCCCGGCTGACGGCAGGTTCTGCCCTCGCGCGCTTCGGCGCGTCCACATCGGCAGAACGTGAACTGAAACTCGCACACGCCATCTTCAGTGATGCCGGAGCCGCACGACTTCGGGACGAGGCAGCGAAAGAGCTTCGAATCCTCGGAAAACGCGTACAGCGAAAGCCCGCGACCGACGATCAAATAGATCCACTGGCCCTGACCGAACGCGAACGCAGCATCGCCAGCCGCGTCATGCAAGGGTACACCAACCGCGAGATCGCCGCGGAATTGTTCATCAGTCCGAAAACTGTCGAAAAACACCTCGCGAGGATTTTTACGAAGCTGGGTATTTCAACCCGTGCCGGCGTTGCCGAAGCGATGAAGCGAACCGACCGTGACCACCTCCCTCGGCCTTACTGACCTCGATCTTTCGTCGGCCGTTTACCCGGGGAAAGATCGAGGCAATGCTTGCCCACCAGCCGTTCTGCGATCGCCCGTCCGCCGGTGCGCACAGCTGTCGGGTCTCCGGTCGGGCGGGACTCCGGCGGCTCCCACGAGGCCTCAGGCCGCAGGAGTTGACTCCCCCATGTTCGTCTGGCCGTGGTGGCAGTATCGGGGATCGACTCTTACTTGCACCAGGGCCTCGCCGACTCGCCATCGGCCAGGGTCGTGGTGATGAGCTCGCCCTCGTACGCGAAACGGACACGGACCGGGCTCTTTTTCTGTAGATCGGAGCCTCGGCGAGCTTAGCCTGAATCCACCGACGTAATCTGCGGGTAGGGGTGTGTTGAAATAAAGAAAGTGCCCTCTGAGCTGGGATGATTGGTGTTCTTCAGGCAACAATCAGAACCAGGACAGGCGGACACTTTCAGTGCGATTGTTCCACACGTTCGCCGGGACTCGGCGATGTTCGATGACGACAACCTCGTGTCGTGCGTGGGGCTGGTGCCGGTGATGGCTCTGGCCGGGCAAACCGGTCTGACCAGCATGTTGACCGATAAGGTCGCTATCGTCTGGCCACGGATCAAGTCCGGATCTGCCAACCTCGCGCCGAAGCTGGCCACGCTGATCGCTGGGATGGCTGCTGGTGCGGACAGCATCGAGGACATCGACCTGCTGCGCAGCGGTGGGATGACCGAATTGTTCGACGGCGTGTATGCGCCCTCGACGGTAGGAACTGCGTTGCGGAAGTTCACCTTCGGCCATGCCAAACAGCTGGAGTCGGTGATGGCCGAGCACCTGTGCGCGCTGGCTGGGCGAACGGACCTGCTTCCCGGTGCTGACACGCGATGCAACGTCGATATCGACTCGCTGCTGCGGCCGGTCTACGGCCATCAGAAGCAGGGCGCGTCCTACGGTCACACCAAGTTTGCCGGTAAACAGGTTCTGCGCAAAGGACTTTCACCGCTGGCGGCCACGTTGTGCATGGACCTGTCCGCTGAGGTTCACCCCGAATGGTGGACAGGGTTTCAAGCAGCCTTGGCTGCGTCTGTCAGGGATTGCTCGTAGCGTATGGGGCTGAGCATCCCGAGGGCGGAGTGCCGCCGATCATGGTTGTATCTGTG
>NZ_JADLQX010000060.1 GCF_015477605.1 Nocardia amamiensis | reverse complement strand
GGCCTGGACCAACACCAGGTCCGAACCTGGACCTCATGGCGGCGCTGGACCCTGTTGTGCATGCTCGCTCTGGCCCTGCTCACCACCCTGACCGCCCGAGCCCACGCCCGGGCCGACAACACCGAACACGGGCATGCCAAGCAGGGCGCGTCGTTCGGGCACTCCAAGTCCGCCGGCGGTGCGGCCTCCCAGGTGGCCTCAGCGATCGGCACTGCCCGTGACCCGCAACGAGATACGCCACCTCCTGGCCACCGGACCGCCCCATCCCTACAACCAGGAACAACAGTGGAAAAGCTGGCCAGACCAGCGGCTACCCCATGCCCGAAACACGCGCGTTCACGCCCCCCCGGGCGCGCGAACGAACCAGAACCCCACTCCACGGATCCAGGCTAAGGCCGGCACAAGCGGGAACTGGTTGGCGATGCCCACTCCGGTGACGAACAACCCGATCACCGCCACCGTGGCGGTCGTGGCGAGCAGCAATGTGAGCAGTCCCGCCAGGGTGATCGCCCGCGACCAGCCGACCAGGACAACGGTGCGGCCCGGGCGGCGGGTGAGCCGGGCGCCGCCGACCCGGCCCAGGAGAATGCCCGCGTAGAACGCCGTCATCGCCACCGCCGCGACCGAGTCGCCAGGTTCGTTGTGGCAATCAGCAATTCGGTGCCGAAGTAGACCACACAGAACTCGACGCCGACACCGACGGCCACCAGCACACACAGCAGGTGACAGGTCCAGGGGCAGGACCGGTCTGCGGTTGCGGCCCTCGCGGACGACGGTGTGGGGTGCGGCGGCGGGGAAGGGTTCCCGGTGGTAGAGCAGATACAGCACCATCATGCCCACGGCGGGCAGAGCCATCCCGGTGCGCCAGGTCGCTGGGGTGGACTGCAGGATCCCCAGCGCCAGTGGCGCCAGCACCGCCGCCGCGGCGGCGCCGATATCGGATTCGACGAATGCGGTGTCCCGGCGTGGGCCGTGCCGGTCGGCGAGCACCGATTGGGTTGTGGTCTGCACAGTGGTACCGGCCCATCCCATCACCAGCGTCGCCACGAGCGTGACTGCGATGCCGTGGCTGAGGGTGAGGGTGAACAGTGCCGCACCGACGGTGGTCACCAGCGCCGAGGACCACAGCAGCACGCGCCGCTCGGCCCAGGCGGCCAGCGCCGGGAAAGCCAGTCCGTCCAGGATCGACCCGGCCGCCCACAGTGCCGAGTAGACGCTGATCATCGTGTAGGAGAAGCCGAGTTCGGCGCGCAGCAACGACAGCGCGGGTCCGAAGGCATACAGCCAGAACGTGTAGGCGCCCAGCACGTTGTAGCAGAGCACGGTCATCCGGTCACGCACGAAGGGCGCGGCGCCGAGGGGCATCGTGCGATTGTCCGGTCGTGCCCGCGCACGTTCAACCGGTATGGGCGTGCCGCCGATGAATCCACCCTGGCGTGGCGTTTCCCAGATGATCGCGCCGGACTTCGTCCCGCAAGCCGATGGTCAGCGGATGTTCGGCATCGATAACGTGATCGGGCGCGGTGTCACCGGCGCGGACCCACGTTGCGGCGCGGGCGGCTGTCCGCGCGGATCGGCACTGTTCACCCTCGCCACAGAACTGCCCGCCGCGATGCCTCGCCCGCATGCCGGGCATCACCGTCGAAGCCGTCGTCGTCTGGCATTGCCTCCGGGGTCTGGGCTGCCTGCGCCGCAGACCTCAGCCGCTGGTTGAGCCCGGATAGCGGTGCACGGGCTTGATTACTGTCGCGGGCGGCGGGTCCGGCGACTACTGTCGAGGGCCGTGGCTGACTCGTTGACCGACAAGGCATTCGATCTGTTGCGCACACACGGGCCGCTCGATGATGACGAGTGGGAGGATCTGCTGGTCACGCAGGGGCTCGGTGATGGCGACGACATGTGGGCGCTGATCGATGGGTTCGATCACCCGTTGTTGGGGATTCTGCCGGACGGCCGTAACATCGCCCTGGACACACTGCTGGAAGGGCGCGTGCTGACGCATCGACTGACCGCCGAGGAGATCGCAGCCGGGCTGATCGCCGCCGACCCCGACCTGAGCCCGCTGCTGCGCGTCGACGAGGACACGATCCTCGACGGTTTGGGCGGGGCCCGGGTCGGTTTCACCGATCTCGATCCCGAGATGTCCGCAGGTCGTAGCCTCGACGGCTACCTCGGCCGCACACTGCTGCTGGAGCCGGCCGCGCTGGCCGACGTCGACGCCGCAACACTGGTCGCGCTCGAAATCACGGACCACACATCACGTTTGCGGATCGTGACCGGCGAGGTCGCGGCACCGGATCTGGCCGAAGGGCTGGCCCGGCACCTCGATGACGATTGCGTGCTCGAGGTCGAGGAACTCGGGTGGGCGTTGATGTCCGAGGATCCAACACTGTTCACTATGCCGGCGTTGCCTCTCAGCGAACTCGTCGCGGCGGCGGGGTTCAGCCTGCGCGGAGTTCGCATCGCCGGCGGCGGATTCGACTGGGACCGGTTCGACACCGACATCGCCACGCGCACGATCATGCTGCGCCACAGCCTCGACCGCGACCAGGCCCGAACCGTCCTCGGATTCGGTGCCCTGGTCCGCGCGGTCACCACCGCGGCCCCCGAACGACGCGACACCGTGCTGGCCGAAGCCGACCTGACGGGGTTGAGCGAACTCGCCGACCCGGACACCGCGTCGGCGGCCTACCGTGAACTGTTCACCCGCACCGACACCAACCCGAACGCCGTCGCAGCGGTGGCCGACCATCTGCGGCGCCACGGCCCGCGCAAACTGACCGCCGCCGCACAGTGGCTGGCCGGCAAAGCCTGCGAGCACCTGAACCTGGTGCTCGACGCCGAACAACACTTCGAGGATGCCACCACCGCGGACCCGTACTGGGAACCCGCCGTCGCGGATCTGGCCCGCTACGCCACCGACCGCGGCGACCTGACCCGGGCGGTGTCCCTGCTGGAGCGCACCAGCGACGGTCCCACCACCCAGGCATACGCACTGATACGCGAGACGTCGCCGACCCAGCACCCCGGACTGGGCCGCAACGACCGCTGCTGGTGCGGATCGGGCCGCAAATACAAACTCTGCCACCTCGGCCGCAGCGAGTTGACCCTGCTCGACCGGGCCCGGCTGCTCTACCAGAAAGCTGCCGTGCACTGCGACGAACTGGACTGGCAGCCCACCCGCAAAGACCTGGCCCAGATCCGCGCCCACCACTGGGACACCCCAGCGGGATGGTGGGCCGCTCTCGAGGACCCCTTCGTCGTGGACGTCACGCTGTTCGAATGCGGAGGATTCGACGACTTCCTGGCCCGCCGCAGACCCCTGCTCCCCGAGCGCGATCTCCTCCTCGCCCAGCAATGGCAACTCGCGCCACGGTCGGTGTTCGAAATCGAGTCCGTGAATCCCGGCACCAGTATCAGCGTCCGGGATCTGCGCACCGGCGACCGCCACGACATCCCCGCCACAACGGTCAGCCACCACCTGCAGGCCGGCGAGTTCTACTGCTGCCACGTCGTTCCCGTCGGCGACGATGTGCTGCTCACCGGATCCCTCGAACCGGTCTCCCTGCCGCACCGCAGCCGACTGCTGGAGATGCTCGAATCCGACACCACCACACCACGCGATCTCGTCGCATTCCTCAGCGCCCGATTCGCACCCCCGCAACTGGTGACCACCAGCGGCGACCCCCTGGTGTTCTGCCAAGCCCACCTCACCATCACCGACCCCGACACGATCCGGCACCACCTCACCGAACACTACGACCACGACACCACCGACCACTGGACCTGGCTCGACGACACCGACACCGTCCTCGGCGGCCTCCGCCTCACCGGCAATGAACTGGTCGTGGAAGCGATCAGCGAACCACGATTCGACACGCTCCTGGCCACCATCCGCGAACTCGATCCCGCCGTCGGGGTCGTCTCCGATACCCGCACCCCCGCCGCCGACACCCTCGCCACCCACCAGGCCAACGACGAAAACACTGCCTCCCAAGAGCTTTCCCCCGACCATCCCGAGATCGCCGCATTTCTCGACCAACACCTGCGCGCCTACGAGAACACATGGATCGACGAACCCATCCCCGCACTCGGCGGCACGACACCCCGCGACGCCGTCGCTGACCCCACCCGCCGCGACGACGTGATCCGGCTCATCAATTCCTTCCCCCAAGACGAACACCCCGGCCAGATGAGCGCGAACCGACTCCGCCACCTACTCGGACTACCGTGACCCCCGCACGGGCCCATTCCACCAGTACTGATACCCGACTACCCCTCAAACCCTCGGCAGCGCGACGGCATGCACCAACCCCCGGATCTGCAGACCGCCGTCGCCGAGCACCTCGACGCAGTCCACGACGCCCTCCACAACAGCGAGGGTGTCTCGGGTCCCGCAGCACGCCCACCGATCCGCACCGCCCACGAACAACACGACCGCTTCGGCGACATCACCGCCACACCACAACACACCAAAGCACTGCTGTCCGATCGGCGCTGCCGCCACCCCCTCCGGGTGGTGCCGGACCGACCAGCCTCACCGTCACCACCCCAACGGCACCAGCACTTGCGTGATCTACACCCGCATCGCCCCACCCACCATCGGATCCGACCAGCATGGGGTTCTGGGGTTCCGGTCACATCCTTTCTCGCGCAAAAACACACTTCCAGAAACAAACCAATTGGTGCTATTGTGATGGCCGCCACAGGCGAGTGTGGCGGGCTGGCAGCGGACGTGCATGGTTCCCCGCCCGGAGGCCGGAAGGCGCCGGGCGGGATGTCCGGGGGTGTCGAGTGGCAGTGCTCCCGAATTCTTACCCACAGCCCGTCATCGGATGACGATCGATCTTCGCCTCTCCCCGCACCTCCGTCCCCGGTTCCGGCTTGTCGATTCTCGGCAGGCGATCCACCGCCGGGGTGGTCTCGTCGGTGTTGTCGTTGTCGGTGAGGGCTATACCGCCGTCCAGCGGTCGGTAGATCAGCCACGCTCGGCAGAAGCACATGCACCGCATTCTGGGCCGGCTTTGGTGCATCCCGGCCGGGGCAGGGTCGGGCAGGATCGCGTTACCGGGCGATAGCAGAGGTAGCCCGAGCGGTGGGCGCTTCCCTCGTCCCGATGCTGTCCACGTCGAAGCGAGGAATTTTCCGCATCAGCACATGCGAGGCCACGGTCTTGCTGGCGCAGCCGCGCGCTGTGCTTGCTTTGCCTCACACCGAGTTCCGGGTCGCTTACACGCGGATCGCGCAGGTCTGGACCAAGGCGGTGCGGCGTGAGTTGTCCCCGAACGCCGACAACGCCCGCGTCCGCGCCGAGACCGTCGAGGCCACTGTCCGCGAGCAGGATGGGGTGCCCGGAGCTGATCGGGCCCCTGCCCTCGGGCGCGTTGCCGCCACGGTCAAGGCGGTGCCTACGAGGAACCGGGCAAGAGAACCGCGCACGGTGTCGTCTGCGCCGCCCAGACCCGGCTCGCGGCGATCGCCCAAGACCCCACCCGCTTCCGCTGACCCCCGCGCCCCGCCCCGGATCGGGTTTCGCTCGATTCGCTGATCCTCGCCCCCGGAGTGTGAGCATGCCAGCAGCGTCCAGACCATGGACGCCCTGCTCGCGAAGCCGCTGTCACGGCCACCCTGCCTGAGGGAATTGGGTTCACGGCCCGACCTCGTGTACTGCGGCATCGGCGCGCACGTCGAGGACCGCCAGCAGCACCATCCGGCACACGGACATGTCCGACAAATGCCCGTGCAGCGTGATCACGGCGTGGGCGGCGGCTCGCCGGCATTCCTGGACGAGATCGACGAATGCCGGGGGAAGTGTCCCGCCCTGTGGCGGCGGCTCGTGGAATACCGTGCCCAACTCGTAGCCGAGTGCCCCGGCAGCGGCCCGCAGCCTGTCCTCACCAGAACCGCAGTCGCGGTCCCCAAGCAAATCGTCACGCAAATATCCGTATGCAAGAGGCAATAGCACAGTCATCGAATGAACCGGTTCCCGATCGATCGGCCGAGAGCGATGACACCGCCCTCGGCCGGAGAGATCTGTCATCGCAGGGCGACATATACGCCCTATTTGCCGTCGACCCGGCATGAAGCCGAGCCCGGCCGTCACATCATTGCTTATCGAATTTTCCCGGACACGAATTCAATCCGACGTCCATGCCGGTCCTCCGCGTCGGCACTCCGGTGCCGCCGGGCGTGTGGCGAACAGCCGACTCGGGATGGCCGCGACCCCACCGAGCGCCGTTGCTCGACCTCGGCGCACTCCGTTGTGCGCCGCAGGGATCGTGACCGTCCATGGCAGGTACCGCTTTTGCGGTCGAACACTCCCTCTGGGGGTTGACACCTCTGTCCGCCAACAATTCCAATTCTCGTCCGATGGGCGAAGTTCTTACATGGGGGAAATGCCTCATTCTTCCCCCGCAAATACCAGCGACGTACTCGGCCAGCCCGGATGCAGGGTGCCGTGATCGGTCTGATTGAAAACTCCTGACTCAGCAAACAAGAAGTGCAGCCGCACCCCGGGAAGTTCGACCAGTGAACTCGCGCACGGACGGTGGGGGAATATACGCGGATCGGATCCGCGGCCCCAGCGATTCGATGGCCGCCGCGCGCCGACGTGCTTGCGCAGTGCCGGATATCACGGCGGCAAAGGCCCATGCCATCCGTACCGGCCGCACACTCGCCTACATCAGCGAGCAGGGCCCAGACCGCGCGCCTCGCGCGTGGTCGTTCGCGTGGCGTTCGGGCTGCGCCTGAGCTCACCCCGGCGCCACGCCGTGACGGAACGGGTTACACCCGGTGGCTGACCTCGTCGGCGCGGTGTTCTGCGTGGGTTATGGTCGCGCGAGGGCCTGCAGGTGCCGGTCGTAGTCGGGGAGTTGGTTTTCGGTCGGCAGGGTGGCGTTCTCCTCGATGTAGTCGGCGTGGCCGAGGAGTTCGTCGATGGCGTCGGCGATGAATTCTCCCTGGGTGTCGGGTTGGTCGTCGGTCAGTCGGGCGTGGCGGGGTGCGCTGTTGATGTCCTCGCTCAGCTGCATCTCGGCGGCGGCCTCGCGCAGCGCCCACGCCGAGCACTGCGCCGGCGCGCGGTGCTGGACCGGCTGCTGCGGTCCCGCGTTGCGGATCGCGGTGACGATCAGCGTGGCCGGATCGCTGGCCCACCGGCGGGGGTCGTCGGGAAGGCCGGCGGCGTGTCCGGCCCGGATCAGGGTGTGCAGCAGATGCGCCGCCCGCCGGCGTTGTTCGGATCCCAGGGGCCGACCGGAGTCGAGCCCGGCACGCGACACGTCCTCGAACGCCTGCCCCAGACCGTAAGTGCTCATGCCCGGATTATGCCCGCAACCACCTGCCCGACGCCAAAAACGTTGCCGCCCTGAAGAAATCGTGGCCTCTGCGGCGGGGCGCCACGAACTCCCGGGACGTGCTGACGCGACCGCGCCGGCCGGCGACCGAGGCGCCGGAAAGAACCTGTCATCAGCGGCGCTGTGGATGCCGGCCGTGAGTGTGGGGCGCGGTCGTGGTCGGCGTGGAGTTTCCTCGGTCCCAGGCCAGTCGATGTATCGGCCGTGGATGGAGGTGTCGAACTGGATTGCGCCGGCGATGCCGACCAAAACCACAGGACACCACTGAGGATCATGCCGCGGGCTGACCGCCCGCGGGCTCAGCCTCTTGGCACGACTGAGCCCGCGGCTTTCGGCCAGTGCCCGAACTCGACGCTGCAGGCCCCGGCCCCACCGAGCACACTTGCCCCTGCGGCGTGATATGTCAAGTACCTGCCGGAACCCTGGCCGTATGCCGGTGGCGCGCCTGGCTCGGCCTGTTCTGTCCGGGGCTGGTTTGCGGTGTCGGAGGGTATTTTTCGGGGGTTGTTGCGGAGTTCGGATGTAGGGTGCGGAGTGGTGTAAGCGGCCTGCGGTTGCGCGATCGACGCCCGGCAAGCGCTTCCGCGCGAGACCGTCGCGGCGGTGCCACGCCGCCGCCGGTCGGGCTGATCACGCGTCGCCGGGCATGGTGGCGTCCCGCAGGCTTGAATGGATGGCATGCGGACTCGCTATCACAAGGACCTCGAGCAGCTCGCGAACCTTCTGCACGAGCTGTGTCTGCGGGACCGCGCGGTTGTCGCGACCGCGTCGAACGCGTTGATCAACGCCGATCTGGAGCAGGCGGAACGGGCCATTGACCTCGGCCGCGGGATTACGGCGATGAGCGAGGCGTGCGAGCGCGAGGCCGTGCGGCTGCTGGCGTTACAGGCCCCGGTCGCGGGTGAGCTGCGGCGGGTGGTGACCGCGGTCCAGCTGGTCGGGGACTTGGCGCGGATGGGTGCGCTGGCCGAGCATATCGCTGTGGTCGCGCGCCGCCGCCACCCCGCCCACGCAGTGCCGGAACCGGTGCGGCCCTTGATCGCGCGGATGGGGGCGGCCGCGGTCGCGATGGCCGGCGGTGCCGCGGCGGTCCTCGAGTCCGGCGACCCCGGCGATGCGGCCCAGCTCGATAGCGCTGACGACGCCATGGATCGGCTGCACCAGGAACTGCTGACGAGGGTGCTCGGCGAGGACTGGAGCCACGGCACCACCGCGGTGGTCGATCTGACCCTGTTGGGGCGCTACTACGAACGCTTCGCCGACCACACCGTGGAAGTCGGGCGCCGCACCATTTTCATGGCTACCGGGCAATCCCCTGACGAGTGGATGGCGCGAGGCTGCGACCTCCACTGAACACCGGGGTCGCCGCATCGTCCACCGAATCCGCACGGTAGATCCGAACACCGGCTCGACCGACACGGTGCACGAACATTTCGGGCCGCAGGTCAGACAGCGATAGTCCGCGGACGTCCCCCGGAACCGACACGGTCGACAACCCTGGGCGCGGTGGCCTGTCCTCGGATCTCGACACTCGCGGGCCGGGGAAACCCGCCGACCCGGCGTGCGCTGGACCCATGCCACGTGCGGCGAGGTTCGGCGGAGTGAGACGGCCAGAATCTCCGCGTCTTCGGAATGTTGCCCTTTCGTGGGTGTCAGCAGACCCTGGTGGTGGCTCGACCGGGTGTGTCAGTGTTGTTCGTTCGTCCCGGCGGTGAGCAGTGTCCGGCGCGTGGGGGCTGCCGGGCGCGGGTGGTGGGCCAGGCTGGCCGCCGAGGCGCTGTCTGCGGCCAGGAAGATCACCGTGCGCGCAGTGTCGAGCAGGCCCACATTCAGTGCGTTCAGGTAGGCGTGCACCGGGGCCGCGGTGTAGGGAACGCCGATCGCCGGGTCGAACCCGATCACCGACCGCGCCGGAATGGCGAGGGTGTTCGCCAAGCGGGTGCGGAACCCGGACAGGTGCGAGGGAGCCAGCAGCAGCGCCTGCCCCTCGGCGAAATCACCCCCATCGAGTCCCTGCTCGTCCACACAGGAGCGCACCACCGCCACGGCCAAATCGACCGGATCCTGCCCACCGGCGCGGACACACACCGCGTGACGACCGCCTGCGCCGGCGGCGCCCAGATCCACCCACGCGATCGGGTCGACCGCACCGGGAGTCTCGCAGGTGTGCAGCCGACCGAACCCACCGGCGGCAGCCGAGCGTCCCAGCAGCAGCGCCGCAGCACCGGCGCTGTACGGGAAATCGGCGACGCCGCGGTCGGTGCAGGGATGGGTGTCACCCGCAACGAGCAACGCGTACTCCACCGCGCCGGTGGCCAGGAAGCTGTCGGCGGTCACCAGGGCGTGCAGCAGTCCGGTGGCGCCGTGCATCAGGTCGAAGGAGAACACCGGGGCCCGCCCGGCCTGGTAGGTGAGGCCCATTCCGAGGCGGTTCTGGATCAGCGCCGCCACCGCGGGCTCCCAGATGTTGTGGTCCCGGAACACCGGCGTTGATCAGCATGCCGATCTCGCCGAGGCCGACCTCCGCGCGTTCCATGCAGGTGCGTGCCGCGCGGGCGGCCAGCTCGAAGTAGCTGCCGGTGTCGGAGTCCGTGTTCACCGCCGCCGAGATGATCGTGGTGGGCATGCTCATGCCTCCAACCGGGAGATGGTCGCGGCGAGATACCCCGACACGGTGCCCGACGCGGCGGGGATCATGAGAACCTTCGACCCCCGCGGGATCTGCGCGAGGTGTTCGTGCAGCACCAGGAAATGCGAGGTCGAGGCGGTGTTGCCGTAGTCGTGCAGCACGTTCAATGCCTGCGGCATCGGGGTGCCGAAATGCCGTTCGGTCAAATCCGAGATGTAGTCGATGGCCGGTGCGCTGAACTGGTGATGGATCCAGTAGTCGTATTTCTCGCTGTCCCGGCTGCGGCCGGTCGCGGCGAGGAAATCGGCCATGCGGTCGATGGCCTGCTGGTAGCGGGCTTCGTTCTGCATGGCCCGGTTGTCGGTGTACATCGCGATCCCACCCGTGCGGTCACTGGGCATCCCCAGGCAGTGCTCGGCGCCCTCGGCGGCGGTCATCAGCTCCACGTAGTGGATCGCATCATCGTCATCGCCGTGACCGTCCACGACGACCGCGGCCGCGGCGTCCCCGACGGTCAGCGACGCGAACTGCGGATCATACGGCTGGCTGATCTCCCGCACCGCGGTCTCGGCGATCGGGGTGATCCGCTCCCCGCTGACCACCAAACCGTTGCCCACCACCCCGGCCTTGATCAGGCGATCCAGCACCATCACCCCGGTGATCATGCCGGCGCAGGCGTTGGACACATCGAAACACCGCGCCGCATCCGCGCCGATCGCCCGCCCCAGCATCGACGCCAGCGACGGCGCGTAACAGAAGACCCCCTTGCCGCGGGTGCGGGTGATGGAGGCGGAGATGACGACATCAAGCTCCTCGGCCGCGTAGCCGGAATGCCGCAGGCAGTCCCCGATCGCGTGCAACGCCAGCTCGAAGGACGATTCATACCGGTCGGGATCCGGGTCGTAGACGCGCCGGTTCCGGATCCCGGTGATGCGCTCCAAATCCAATGACCTCGGCACCGCCAGCGCGGCGAGCAGATCCTCGGTGGAACGGACAGCCGTCGGTGTGTAAGCACCGATCGACTCGAAACGCGTACGAAACATCAACCCCTGCTCTCCGTTTCAGTTCGGTGACAAAGATTTGTGACGTCCTCGGCGACGCTGTCGTGGACGGCGAGACCACGGCGGCTACCCGGACAGCCCGGCAAGCCTCGCACTGACCTCGCACAGCCACTGGGCGACCGCGTCGTCGTGTGCCGGGCGCGACGGAGTCTCGACACGGTTGTTCTGGAAGTAGCAGCCGGTCACCGCCGCCAGACCGGGATCGGTGGCCAGGGAGGTGAGCGCCCGTCGTCGGCGACAGCGGCGGCGATCATGAACCCGCGTTCGGCGACCGCGACCACGGGCTGGGCGAACCAGGGCATCGAATCCCCGATCCCGGTCGCCCACCCCACCCGGGTGCAAAGCATTCACCGCCACCCCCTGCCGCCGCCAGTGGCCGCGCCAACGCATAGGTGGAGAAGACATCGCCCGCTTCGAGCGGCCGAATGCTTTCTCCCGAATATCCGTGCCCGAAGCCGAGACCCGCGGAATCCATGGTCGCACCGAAAGCATCACCAAGGAGGTGAACACGATCCGGGAGGGGCACTGGCCGCCATCAGATCCGTGAGCAGTTCGGTCAGCAGGAAACCGCCGAGATGGTGTGGCCTCGATACCATCCACCATCTCGACCCACGTCCGGTGATAGCCGCCCGCGGTGTCGGCCAGCACATCCAACCGGTCATACCCGGCCGACACCGCGTCCGCCGACCGCCGCACCGACAACAACGACACGCAACCACACTCCAGCGTGTCCACACCCACCCGCCGCCCCCGCGGACCGCACCCGCTGCGCCGCGACAGCGCGCGTGTCCGGATCACGCCCTCACCAGCGCAAGCCGGTTGCCTTCCGCAACCGATCGGCAAGCCGGATCCACACCGATACCCGACGTCGCCCCGTGATCAGGATCGTCTTCACAGCCGACCACCCTGCCACCGAGCTTTCCCCACGCATCGCCGACACGAGCACCCGGACCAAATCCCTCGGCCTTCGGCTGAACGCGATGCGCCAGAACGATACTGAGCAACCGTCCAGCTCGAAGCAGTGCGGAGCCCGGTCCATATGGTGGTCGAATCGAACTCCGCACACATCCGTCTCTCGTGCGAGGTGGCGACGACCAATGTCAACCAACCACTTGTCGCCTGTGGCCGCGCGGGTGATGGCCGGGGATCCATCGAATGATCGTTCGCGCCTATGTGCTTCTCGGGAAGCGCTTCCGCGCGGGGCTGCGCGGGTTCCGGCCGCGGTCGGGTCGGGTCCGGTTGCTGCTGTCGAACCGGAAAATCGGGAGCGGGCAGTCGCGGCGACAATGGTGGCCTGCGCAGGCCACGGACAGGGCGAGTCGGTCCGGCCGTCTGGGCTATTGCGCGGCGGGCGGTGGCCGGAGCGGTGTTCGTCTCATCCATGTGGCTGTTCATCCGCGTGGCTGTGGGGGCGGGCTCTCGTCCACGATCCGGTAGTAGCTGCTCGTCGGTGTTTCCAGCAGCGCCCGCAGGAACCGGGTTCCCGCGCGGGGGCCGATGCGCTCGGGGAGGTCGTAGACCTTGATGCCACGGTCGTACCAGTGCTGCGCGACCAGGCACCCACCAGGGTCGGTGACAATGAGTGCCGCCGTGCCCGCGGCGGTCAACCGGAACTCCGCGACTTTCCGCGGTCGCCCGGAACCGACGTCATAGACCACGACCACAGTCGGGGCGGACTCATCCAACGCAGGTCACCTCCAGAAAACGGGGCGGCACGTGGTTGCCGCCTCCCCGCGCCTCCCCCGCCCGGAGGCAGGCGACGCGGCGCGCGAGGCACACCGGCGACAACAGCCACCTACCGTGCTCGATCCACCGTGCCCTCGCCAGCCTGCGCACCGGCCGGATCTCCGCCGCAGCACAGCTGAGGACCTGGTGGATGCTCGGCGGACCTGCGGGCTGCCACCGCCCACCATCGACATATTCGCCACCACGTTGCCCGCGGATCGCCTCCTACGGCAGATTCGATGAGCATCGAAGCCCGGCCACTTCACCGAAGGGGCCAGTAGTGCCCGATCCAGAATTCGAGCGTGCACGACGACAAACGCCGCACCGCATTGTCCACACACAGACTGCTACCCGACACCAGAGAACGGATCCCGCACCACACGACCGAGAACCACTTCCCACCGATATCGACTCCCGGAGCACATGACCGAATCACCCGATCGGCTACGTTCTCCCGCTACCTGGCGCCCCGATCGCACGGTCTTCGAGCATGTGCTTTGCTGTCGTCCCGCAGGGGTCAGGGCGTACCGTTCCTGCAGGTTGTCCCGCCGAGCGCGGGTGGACGCGGAAGGATGCCCGATGCCACCGGTGGCTAACATGGACGCTGAACCCGAGAACGCCACCTGTGAAGGATAATTCCGTTATGGCACGCAAGGTCGTTGTCGAGGTGGTCGATGACTTTGACGGCACATCCTTTGCCGAGGAAACCGTCCGGTTCGCCATCGACGGTGTGGCCTATGAAATGGATCTCTCGGCACCGAACGCCGCCGAACTACGTGCGGTACTGCAGCCATGGGTATCGCACGCCCGCAAAGTCGGTGGTCGCCGACCACGCGGGAAGAAACGGACCGAACCAGCATCCGATCGGGAACGCAGTGCCGCCATCCGGGAGTGGGCACGCACGAACGGTTACGAGGTTTCCAACCGCGGCGTATCCCTGGGGAACTGATCGAGGCGTACGACAAGGCGGCCGCGAGGCCATAACCGACCCTCGGTTCCGGCGCATCGACATCTCACCTCTACCCGAAAAAAAATAGGAGCGCGTCAAGGGAAGGACCAATAGCGCACAGCGGCCCGGAGACAGGATGTCTTCGAGCCGCCTGCCTGTGCGGTCGGTATGGGTGTCTACCCGCACCCGAATCGGATTCGTTTCGTTTCATGGACACCGCCGCTCCCCGAAGCATAAACCGAGCACGTCACCATCCGCCGCAGCAACCCGGAAGTGAATCGCCCCGTGTTTCGTGCCCACCCCTTTCCTGGAGAGGATGGGCAGATCATGCCAGCGAAGTACGATGCAGCGACCCGCGCGAAGGCCGTGCGGTTGGTTGTCGATCACCGTGAGGACTACGC
>NZ_JADLQX010000005.1 GCF_015477605.1 Nocardia amamiensis | reverse complement strand
AACTACCGTGAACACGGACGTACCTTCCCGACCGGCGTTGGCGCGCCGGCATGATCAAGACTTCGGACTGATAGATCATCCGGGAAGGTGCGTCCTTCCCGTCATCCACAGGTCCTGATCATTGCTCCGGGATCGGTCCGGGCCACCGCGAGGGCGATTGTGGCGAGCGCGTTGGTCTGTTGGTGAGGACTGGTAATGGTGTCGGCGATCGTTTCGGTGTGTGCGGTGAGTCGGGCGGCGTGCTCGGGGTCGGTCGGGGCCACCATCTTGATGATTTTGACTAGTGCTCTGGCCCGCCGGTAAGGGTCGGCGATGGTGTGCGTGATGGTCTGGGCGCGTTCGAGATCGGTCCGGATCACCACTTGGGCGACTGTGACGAGGGCGTCGTCCTGCCGGTCCAGGTCGGTGATGGTGTGGGCGATGGATTCGGCGCGTTCAGGATCGGTCTGGGCCACTACGTGGGCGATATTTCCAAGGGAGTTGGCCTGCTCGCGCGGGTGGGTGATGGTGTGGGCGATGGTTTCGGCGCGTTCGGTGAGTCGGGCCGCGCGTTCTGGATCGGTCCGGGTCACCGCCCGGGCGATTGAGGTGAGCAAGTCGGCCTGGTGGTGCGGTTCGGTGATGGTGTGGGCGATGGTTTCGGCGTGTTCGGCGAGTCGGGCTGCGTGTTCGGGATCGGTCCGGGCTACCGCAAGAGCGATTGAGGTGAGCGTTTTGGCCTGCCGGTAAGGGTCGCTGATGGTGTGCGTGATGGCCTCGGCGCGTTCGGGATCGAGCCGGGTCACCGCCCGGGCGATTGAGGTGAGCAATTCGGCCTGGTGGTGCGTGTCGGTGATGGTGTGGGCGATGGTTTCGGCGTGTTCGGTGAGTCGGGCTGCGTGCTCGGGATCGGTCCAGTCCACCGCAAGGGCAATTGAGGTGAGCAAGTCGGTCTGGTGGTGCGTGTCGGTGATGGTGTGCGTGATGGTTTCGGCGTGTTCGGTGAGTCGGGCTGCGTGCTCGGGATCGGTAGTGGCCACCGTCTTGATGATTTTGATGAGTGCGCTGGCCCGGGAGTGCGGGTCGCTGATGGTGTGGGCAATGGCTTCGGCGCGTTCGGGATCAATCCCGGCCACCACCGCGACGATTTTGGCGAGCGCGGCGGCTTGGGAGCGTCGGTTGGTGATGGTGTGGGCGATGGTTTCGGCGTGTTCGGTGAGTCGGGCAGCGCGTTCGGGATCGGTCTGCGCCACTACCTGGATGATTGCGGTGAGCGCTTCGGCCTGCTGATGTGGGGTGGAGTAGGAGTGGGCTAGGGCTTCCGCGCGGTCGTGTTGACCCAGGAGCGCCATCACAATCAGTAACTGGGTGGGGATGTTGTCGTTGCGGCTGTGGAGGCGATCTCGATGGCGGGCCAGGCGTGCGGTGCTGAGGAGGTCAGGGTCGGGTTGGTTGCAGATATGTTGTTGCACCGTGCGGATCTCACTCAACGCGGTGGCATCGCCACCTGTACGCACACGCATCCGATCGTGTCGAGCGGTGTCGAGCGCCGCCGTGACCATCCGCGCCAGATCGTGGTGTCTGTCGAGGACTGAGAAGTAGCGGCGCAGTAGGAAGTCAGGGGTGTCGGTCGGCCATGCCCGGTCTCGGTAGTGGTCGGCCCAGCTGTGGAGCCGGTCCATACCCGCGGTGAGGTGTCGCATGCCGAGTCGTTCCTCGGCGGTGCGTTGCAGGGTTTCGTGAGCCAGCACATAGACCGGGTCGCCGTGTCCGCCAGGCAGCGGCGGTGCCGTCGTGGTGCGGGTGCGGAAACTGCGTCCGGCCACCGCGCGCAGGAGCCCGTCGATCTCGTAGGGCGCCATGTCGGTGAGTTCGGTGAGTTCGGATGCGGTGAGGCCATTGGCGGCAGTGATCAGCGTGAGCAGGTCACGGTGTTGGTCGGGTCCACGAAGCAGCGCATCGAGTTCGGCGACGGCTTTGGCTTGGACGTTGGCGGCGAATGGAGATGATGTGAGCGGATAAGGCTCGGTAGCTGTCAGAGGGTGGCCATGTGGGATGGGCAGGGCGGGGCCGTGACGACTGGCTACGACGACCCGCAGGTTGAGGTCCGGCCGTGTCGGCAGCAGGGTGACAATCGGTGGTGTGCCGGTGTCCTCGTCCAGTCCGTCGACCACGAGCACCAGGCGTCGGCCGGCGTCGGCTTCGCGGCGTGCGGCGAGGGTGAGGAGTTCGTTGCGTAGCCCGTCGCGGTTGACCGTGGCGGCGGCGATGAGGGCTCGTTGGTCCGGCATCAGAACGGCGAGTTGATCCAGGACAGCGGCGGTGAACGCGCTGTGGTCGTTCTGATCGGCGAGGCGGTCGGTGATGAAGAATCCGATCACCGTCATGTCGGCTGGAGGGAACAGGGTGAACCATGACAGCAAAGCCGATTTACCCGCCCACGGCTCGGCCCTGATCCACATATACGGTTGCTCACCGCGGCAGAACTCGGCCACGTCATCGAGTTCGTCTTTCCGATCTCGCAATCCGTCGACCGGGGCGAGGAACTCGCGCACCTGTGACACGTACAGCGACCTGCCGGTGAGCAGTGCCCCGTTTGACACAACACCGATCTCGTAGCGGTTGTCGGTGTGATGGATCAACAGATCGCGCCCGGCTTTCACCCGGTCGAAGTCGTAGATCGGCGCGACGGGCCAGCGTGCCTTCTCGTTCATGGATGTGTGGGATTGTTACGGCCGGTGTCGATGTCCTCGAAGGACATGTCACCGCCGGACCGTACTCGGCGTGCTCTGACCCCTGTACCGGTCGCGTGTATTCCTTTGACCCGCAGTATTCTTCCTGCTTTCACGTTGCACAGATCGACACCGACGGTGGGCTCGTGTCCGGGTGGGGGTGTGGATTGTCCGCGCTGGACCCACAGTGATGCAGCGAACACGCCCACCGTCAGCACGGCGACGGCTACCCAGGTCCAGGCCGAATGATCCCCGCCGGTGGCGTAGTTCACCGCTACCGCCAGTCCCGTGGTCATCGCCGCTGTGGCCGCTGTCGGCAGTATCACTCGCGACAGTGTCTGTCCTGGTGCCACGTCATCCTCCCGCCGAAATGGTGAAACCGATCCTCACAGCCTCACGCCTAGAAAACCAGCCCACACCACCGATGCCGTCCACCAGCCCCCAACCGTTACAAAAACCCAGCCGCACAACCCCTTCAACATCCCGGACGGTCTTCTCCGGAAAGGCTGCCCTGCTGTCAGCGCTCTGAAATTTCGAAGAGCATCGACAACCGGTGGAGTTGAGCTCGACTGGATGTCGTTTGCCTGGTCCGGCATGCTGCGAGCTTCTCTCAGCGGGTCCGCCGATGGCTATCGCGCCGGAATAGGTCATTCAGCGATTTCGGCAGACCCGTAGGAGAATCTCGCACTGATCAGTACGACACCGTGTGGTTGAGCGAGCGGTGTCGGACGTGGTGTTGCGTTGCATGACGCAGCGGGATTGACACCCCTGGAGGTGATCGCTACGGTCCAGCCATGACTGATGGGGGAGATTCAGCCTCCGGCGCAAGCATTTCGGTTGTGCCAGAGGAGGTTAGAGAGGTTGGGCAATACACCTACGAGCTAGCGGAATCCTTGCAGTCCGCCCTGCGGTCCGTAGCTCAGGACGTCGCGGCTTTGCTCGACGGGGGCTGGTCTGGCGGCGCAGCGACCGACTTCTCCGCAGGGTGGTCCGAGGTCCGCGATGGGGGAGGTCAGATCATCACGGCGCTGAGGGAGATGGCTGAAAAGCTTGGTGTTTCCGCCCAAACCTACGAAAGGCGCGACTGCACCAACGCATCAGCGTTGAACACCTCGGCATCCAGCCTGGAGCTTCCATGAGCGAGTTCACCGTCGATGTCGACCAACTGGACCAGATCGTGGCCAGGTTGTCCGGCCTGGCCGGATTCATCAGTGATCACCTCGACGACATCGACGACAAGGTAGCAGGACTCACCGGTACCGGGTGGGAAAGTGTCGCAGGCCGGGCCTATTTCGAAGCGCATACGAAATGGGTCGCAGCCGCGCGGGAGTTCGCGGAGGGCGTCCGCGACATGAGCGACGCCGCCCGCAAGGCACACACGAAGTACATCAACGCTGCCGAGGTCAACAAGCAGATGCTCAACGGCGCATAACGCCCATGGGATGGACCATCGATTCCGGCATCTACTTCGATGCGGCAAAGAAATGCCAGCTTCTCGCCAGCGACATCTCTCTCGCGTTGGGTCCGTTGCTGTCCACGTTGGTCCACGAGTGCGGCGGAATGGCAGGCAACCACGAGAAGTGCCAGGCATGGATCACTGCCTACGACCAGTACGCCACCGATATAGTCGAACTGACAGCGGCCCTGGCGAACGCACTGCAGCGATACGGCGATGTGCTTGCCGCCACCGGCTACAACTGGTGGCAGGCTAACCGCTCCACCGCCAGCGGCACCGAACCGACACGTCCAACCGAGTCCCAACTGCTGTACGACACTGGGATGGATCTTCCCGCTACCGCTCAGGGAGACAACGGATCCGGAATCGACAGCCCGATCACAGGTCTACTGGAGAAGGTCGGCAAGATCCCCAACGGGGACGTCACCAAGTTGCACACTGCCGCAGAGGCGTGGAAAACGTTCTCCGAGCACACGAACATCACCGGGGTCGCAGACCGGATCAAGGGCATCAATGCCAAGTTCGCAGACAGTACCGACCCGAACATCATTGCGATCGAAGAGAAGCTGTCAACGCTGCAGAAAGCCGCGGAACTGTTGGCTCAGGCCGCGAAAGCGTTATACGGCCCGGTCCAGGGACACTACGACGCTCTCGACAAAATGCGCTCCGACATCCAGAAGGCTGTCTCCGACGCCAACAAGGAGCTCGCCGCATCGATAGCTGTCACGATCGCGGTCGTCGGGATCCTAGCCGTCGTAACTGGCGGTGTAGCCGCTGGGCCTGCCGCCGCGGGTGGCGCTGCGGTGACCACAGAAGTCGTCACGGCGGCGGCAGCGGTTATCCGCACTGCTGTTCATGTCAGTGACCTCATCCACATCTACGAGGCGGTCACTTCCGTTGGTTCTGCCGGCTCGGGGGTGTTCTCGGCCATCCCCGACCTCTCACAGGGCGGCACCAAAGCCGCTCTCGACGGTATCGCGGCAATGACGATCAAGCTGACCGATGGTGGCAGTGGCGGGAACCAGTGGGACAAGGTGGAGGGGGCGAAGCCCAACCCGGCGAAGATTACTATTTCTCAGAAACGACGGATCCATATCCTCGACGGCGACGGGAGTGACGACATCAACGGTGGTGGGCACGCGCCCGGGACTGGAATGCCCAACAAGACCGAGTTCCCTGACACCGATGACTGGGAAGACGACAAAATCATCGACCGAATAGTCGAGGTCGCGAAGAATCCGGACCAGCCGCCAGTCCTCCAGGACAACGGCAACTGGAAAGTCAACGGCACCCGCAACGGCGTCCAAATCGAAGTCATCGTCGCTCCTGACGGCTCAGTCGTGACCGGCTACCCCGTCGGTGGCGAGGGTGTAGTCAGGAACGACGCGAATGGTGACCCGATCAAATAGGCTAGGAGAGCGATGAATCCGGACAGGGCGGCACGAGAAGCACGAAAGCGTCAGCGGGATCCGCAAGCTATCGAAGCCCGTAACCGTCGGCTCAACAAGATGAGCAAGGACTCGCGAGACCTTCTCGAGAGCGTCGCCGACCGTCTGCCTTCTGACCTGGTCGACAGCTATCGGACCTATAGCGACGTTGGTGAGTGGGCGATGCTCGTCGACGTGCTGTGCGCCAGTCTGATCAAGCGCCGGATCCCGGTCACTGAAGCGGAACGCGATGCCGTGGCGAACGTGCTCGGCCAGTTCAATCTCCCAGTGGAGGGATATCGCTATCTCAACGATCCCCAAGGCGTGCTCTCGGAGCTTAACGTGGTCACCGCGTAGATCCTTGTGTTCCGATCGGGGCGGACGGCGGAGTCGTGCGCGGTGGCGGTGCGGTTCCGACTTTTATCTCCGGTAGCGGTTTCTTGGTCAGGGTAGCTGCCGGTACTGTGCCGCAGCAGGCCGGGTGGTTCGACTCCTGAGGGGCTCTAGGGTCAAGGGCGGGTGGGTAATACATCACCCCGGCTGGACGCTGGGCCTGTCGTGTGCCTACAGATTTCGCTACTGCGTACGGATCGGGTGTCGCGGTCAGCGACGCGGAGACGGAGACTGGCCTGATCCCTGTGGTTCGGTCCCGGGGCGATGGACACGCAGCCCATGGGCAACCGGGCAACGACTGGTCATCATGGGTACGCACCGGATCTCATTGTCGCGGTGTCTTACGCCTATTGGGCTGTCGCGTGACCACGGACGGTGATTGTTCGGGGATGGGTGGGCGTCGCGCGGTGGAACTGTCGGTGGTAGCTGACGGGCGGATGTGGTGCACTCTTGTCCGGTTGTGCGTAGGAGGATGAGACCATGACGGCGGTCGAGAATGCGTTCAGATGGGCTCGCGTTCAGGCCGTTCGGCATATGGCTGCGTGCGAGCGGACGGGCCTGCGGTGGAGCGAGACGACAATTACTGAGATCGTGACAGCCCACACCTCCCGGGCAGTTACCGTCGTTCCGTTTACCCAGCGAGCCGAAGTTCTCAGTGGTGCCGACTGGGTCTGGTGGTGGGTGGACGGCGCGGACGCTTACGGGATGCTCGTCCAGGCGAAGCGCGTGACCGTGGCGAGGAGCAAGTGGAACTTCGACTTCGGCTACGGAGCGAGGGGCGCGGCGCGCTCACAACGCGAGGTGCTTCGTTCCGCTGCTGCGGCGCTGGGCCTCCTGCCTGTATATGCGCTTTACCTCGGGACAGGTGACTACCGGAGGTGGGAGCGCTGCCCAGACGTTCACCGGAGCGGGCGATGCGTCCATTGCGTCAAGCGCACCATCTCCCTGATGCCTGCCCTGCTTGCAGACGAACGGCTTGTGAGTGACGCGGAGTCGACCTATAGGCGGTCTGTGGCACTGGAGGACATGTGGACACGCCCCCCGGCGAGCCCACCGCTGATACCGGCGCTCAAGAAGCAGCTCGCACCGGAACTCTCGGACTTCCTACAGAATCGGCAGGACGGCACACGAGCAGTCGCCCGTTCGATGATCGACCGGGTGTTGAGAGCTCGCTCCGAGCAGTTCAGCGCAGTATCGACGAGTGTCAAAAGCGAGCACTATGGCGGTCATGACCAGCTTGGCCCGGTCTTCTGCGACGTCCCCGACGACACCGGGCACTGGGGTCTAAGGTACTTCGAGCACACGCTCAACCCTCTGCGGCACGCTCCGCCCGGCTACGTCCTTGAGATCACCACGGGCGACTTCAATGAGGACCGTGTGGTATCGAACATGCCCGACAACGTCGCAGGCATCGTCGTGGTGCGAGTGCCGCAATACGAGTGAGCAGCAGCGGGTAGCCAGCCGAAAGTCCGGGGCTTCGATCTTCCCGAAGGTCATGACTTCGAATTGATATCTCACGGTGCATGTTTCATCGTGATTGGACCCCGTGATTCGGTCCACCTGATCGAACCAGCGGGGTCAGGTCAATCGAGCGTCGCAGGTACCGGTACTCGGCAGGACACGCAGAACATGGGCAACTGAAAAACGCCTGGTCATCGTGGACGTGTACCCGATCTGACATGGCGCCGCAGCGCGTGAACCATCGGTCGGCAGGTGACGATGCAGATCAAGGCGCCTGGGGCCGAGCTGCAGCGGATATGTTCGGCTCGTTCGATGGTTGCGGCTCGAGACGCGTCACGCATGAACGAAATGCGTTGTCCACGTTGGTGAATAATTGTCAATGGCGGTGACCGGCACCGCTGGAACCGCTCACGCTCCGGTGTGAAGGTACGCGGTCCACAGCGACGGGGTGGCCGGAAGGGTGTCGCGCGCAGTGCGGATGGCGTGATGCAGTGCGTGGGGTTTGTGTAACGCACCACCGCGTCCATACGCGGTGACTGTGACAAACCGGCGGTCGCTTCGCGTTTCCGCCAGTCGCTGGCTCGTCAGTCGGGGTGACTTCGCGATGAACATCACAGCACAGCTATGGCGCAATAGTAGATGTCGTGTAATCTAATTACACGACATCTATTCTTGAAGGAGTCATCGTGAGCACTGCCCTGGATCCCATCTCCGGTGTGTCGGTCATCAGTACCGGCACCGTCGCCATTCGCCCCGAGCACGTCGGGCCGACCTGGAAGAACACCTACGTGTGGCTGTTCACCTCGCGGCGTTGGACCGACCCGCGGCCGATCAACGCCTACGTCATCGAGCATCGGGAAGGCATCGTCCTGTTCGACACCGGCCAGGACCGTGCCTCGGTCACCGACCCGAACTACTTTCCCGGCGGGCTGAACGGGCTCGTTTACTCGCGGCTCGCCGAGTTCGCCATCGAACCGGCACAGACGTTGTCGGCGGGGATCCGCCGCCTCGGGCATTCGCTCGGTGACATCCATACCGCGGTGGTGTCGCATCTGCATCAGGACCACATCGGGGGGCTGCCGGTCCTCGGCGGCTCCGACATCGTCGTCGACCGGATCGAATGGGAATCCCTGCACAAGCCCCTGCCCGAGGCCCGTGGGCTGATGCCGAACCACATCGACCTTCCCGGCTTGCGCTGGAAGCACGTGGAGCCGGAGGGGCTGGCCGAACCGGCGCTGCGTCCGTTCGATCGTGGTCACGACCTGTTCGGTGATGGCAGCCTGGTGCTGCTGCGCACTCCCGGCCACACCCCGGGATCGCTGTCGATGCTGGTGCGCCGCCCGGGGCAGCACCCACTGCTCATGGTCGGCGACCTCACCTACGATGATCGTCTGCTCGCCGAGGGCGAGCTGCCCGGAGTCGGCGACAAACGGCAGATGCGGTCGTCGGCGCAGCTGGTCAACGAGCTCCGTGCCGGGTTGCCCGGACTCGTTGTGCTGCCAGCTCATGATCCTGGCGCGGCTGCTCGACTGGCGGATGCGCTGGCGAACCCGCCGGCGCGGACCGGGGCGGGGGCGCAGCTGTGATCAGCCAACAATCCGCACGGATGCTCGTGGATGTGACTGCCGATGAAGTACGAGCCGTCCTGCTGGACCCCTTATCGCTGGTCGATTGGAACCCGGCGTTTCTCGAAATCAGCGGTCGACCCGTCCCGGTGGTCGATGAAGAGTACCGATTGACCGTCCGGCCCGGCCTGTCCGGAACGTTGACCTATACGGCAATCGAGTCGAGTCGCATCGTAATGCGTTGGCACGTACCGGGATTCACGGAGATCGGGCACTGGAGCATTCGATCACGCGATTCCGGAACGGAAGTCGAGCACGATTTCGGTCAGCGCGGGCCGCTAGCCGCGACGCTCGCACCCGCCTACCGCGGTGTCGCTCGCCTGCGCCTCACTCGGCTTGCCGAGCGGCTTGCCGGGCCATCGCGCCCCCCGGGGCGCTGAACGGAGTCGCTGCCGGTGATGCCCATGTCACGGCCACTGACACGGTGTTTCACCTGATCGCGCCGGGCCGAGGGCGTTTGACATGGCGACGCAACTTCGCTGGTGACAGGTACATAGACGGCGACATCATGCGTGCCGCCTATGTCCAGCACCGCGAGGACGATGATTGGGGCCAGCCGGGAACGCTCGTCCGCACTGTACTGGATGCTGGAGCACGCGATCGCCTCGTTCATATGAGCGACCCGAGTAGATTACCGGCCGCTGTGGCCAGCGGCGACCGGATCGACTGCATCGCGGTGGATGTCGATGGGCGGCGACTCTTGCAGATTTCAGTTCGAATTTCGCGGTAACAGAAGGTGTTTCGTACGCGCTGCTTGGTTGGTCGTGGACTGTACAGAGGGGTGCTGTGGAGGGCCCGCCCTTTCCGCTTCGGGGCGGATCGGCATCCATCCGCGCGCCTGCCAGAACTGGGGTGTGATCTGGTCGAGAATCTCTCGGGTGGCTGGCGACAATGGGGTCAATCCCGCCGACTCAGTGATGTCCGAGTTGGACGTGTCGGTGGGTCGGGGCACGGTGGCCGCCGCGGGTGGAGACAGCAGTCGTGCAGTTGCCGGATCGAGTGATGGCGAGGTCGGATTAGCTGGCGAGCAAGCTGTAGACGCAGTGGGTTCGGGGTGGTCTTTCGAGGTTCAATATGTCGGCGGTGCGGAAGGCGAACGCATTGCCGCCGCCCAGGCGAAGGCGCTTGCCGCACTGTTGAAATGGCAAGCGGATCACTGCGAAGTCGACCGGTGTTGAATCCAGCGCGCTGCCGACTCGGTTCCCGGTCTCGTGCTGCTAGAGGTTTGTACCAGACCAGTCGTTTGACCTGCGCGTCTTCAGTGTGCGCGCGAAATCGCGCATGAACGACGAATAGTGCCCCTGAGGAATCGAACCTGCAACGCGAAAAATCGCTCTGACCTGCGGAAATGACTGTCTCAGGTTGGTGCCCTCGGCAGGATTCGAACCTGCGACACCCGCTTTAGGAGAGCGGTGCTCTATCCCCTGAGCTACGAAGGCTGGTTGTGGTGGGCGGTGTGCCTACCCGGGACGTCCGCAGTCTACCGGGTCGAGGGCTGGGAGTCCGCATCGCTGTCGTGGGGAGTTGCTGGAGGCGGATCAGAAGCCGCCGTCGAAGCCTCCGCCGCCGTCGAAGCCTCCGCTATCGAAACCACCGCCGTCGGTGCCGCCGGAGTAGTCGCCACCCTGGTCGGGACCGCCGTGGTCAGCGGCCAGACCGTCCTGGTATCCCTCGCCGTATCCGCTCTCGAACCCGTGGGCGTCGTACCCGACGCCGGACATTCCGGAGAACAGGGACGTGAACAGCAGTGCTGAGCCGAGGCCCCAGGCGCCGCCGATCAGCGCGGGCTTCCACCAGGGTTCGGAGTACCAACCCGCGGGAATCGGTCGTCCGGCGACGCGGCCGCCGGGGTAGTAGTTCGGCGTTGCCGGCGAGGGCTCGGGTGAGGCCGCGATCTGTCTGCCCTCGTACCGGACTACGCGCTTCTCGCTGACCTGCCCGGCGATGTCCTGGCCGTCGAGTGCGGCGATCGCGGGACCGGGGTCCATGCTCATCGCGGTGCGCGCGGCCCTGATGTAGTAGAGCCCTTCCAGTGCGGTCTGTTTGGCCAGCCGTGCCTGTGCGGGAGTGCTGGCCCGATCGAGTTGCGCTCCTGCGGCGAGATGTCGCTCGGAGGCGTCGGCCAGTGCCTGGGTCGCCGCCTCGTTGCCGCCGGTAAGGCTGTAGACCTGGCCGCCGAGTCGCTCGTTCACCTGCCTGGCATCGGCGAGCGCGTCGGCCAGTTCGATAGCTGAGCGCTGCTTGCTCCGTTGCGCCAGCCATACCAGCAAGGCGACCAGCACAACGATCACCACGACGATCAGCAGCCACCGCACGGCACACCTCCGCTCGACCCCGGATAAATGCCAGTTTACTGGCGAATTGCCGAGGTTATGCCGAGTGCGCAGGCGCCTGCGTCTCGTCGTAGTCGGACGGGTCGAACGTCCTTGTTTTCCAGCGGTAGAGCACGGTGGCGCCGGGCCAGTTGTTGGTGATCCGTCCGGCGGCGTTGCGGTACCAGCTGGTGCAGAAATTCCACGGGGTGTCTTTCAGGCGGTGCTGGAGCCAGTCGTCCCAGCGCTGCTCGATGCTGGGGCGGGCGGCGAGGGAGCGGCCTGGGCGGTCGGTGAGGTACCGGACGACCTGGCGGATGTAGCGGGCCTGGGATTCCAGCATGTAGATGATCGAGCCGGAGCCTACGTTGGTGTTCGGGCCGTACATCATGAACAGGTTCGGGAACCGTGGCACGGAGACGCCGAGGTAGGCGCGGGCTCCGGCGGCGCCCCACACATCGGCCAGCTTGCGCCCGTCGAGGCCGTAGATGTTCATCGGCGCGAGGAACTCGGTGCCCTTGAACCCGGTGCCGTAGACGATGACGTCCACCTCGTGCTCGACGCCGTCGGCGGTGCGGATACCGGTCGGGGTGATCTCCTCGATGGCCGTGGTCTCCACGGTGACGTTCGGCTGCGCCAGCGCGGGAAAGTAGTCGTTGGAGAACAGGCCGCGCTTGCAGCCCGCCGCGTAGTCGGGCGTCAGTTTCGCGCGCAGCTCGGGATCGGGGACCTGCTTGGCCCGGTGCCGGTCGGCCAACCCGATCACCGGTGTCTTGATCGCCGGGATGTCGGTCAGCGCGAGCGCGAGCACTTCGAAAAACGACCAGATGGCGAAGCGCTCCGCGATCCGGCTGGGTGGGAAGTACTTGAACAGCGCATGGTGCCAGGAGCTGTACTCGACATCTGCCTTCGGCAGCACCCAGGCCGCCGAGCGTTGGAACAGCGTGAGGTGGGCGGCCCGCGGCTGGATACGCGGGATGAACTGGATCGCGCTTGCTCCGGTGCCGATGCAGGCGATGCGCTTGCCGGTGAGGTCGACCTCGTGGTTCCACTCGGCGGAGTGGAACGCGGGTCCGGTGAAGGTATCGATGCCGGGAATGTTCGGCATGGCAGGACGCGACAGCTGGCCGACGGCGGGGATGAGGATGTCGGCGGACAGCTGCGAACCGTCGGCAGTGCGCACGGTCCACTGGCCGCTGTGCTCGTCGAATTCCGCGTCGGTCACCTCGGCGCCGAAGCGGATGAATGGATGCAGGCCGTACTTGTCGGCGACGCCGCGCATGTACTCGTGGATGTCGCGCTGTTCGGAGAACCGCCGCGGCCAGTCGGATTTCGGTTCGTAGGACCAGGAGTACAGCGGCGAGGGCACGTCACAGGCCGCGCCGGGGTAGGTGTTCTCGCGCCATACGCCGCCCAGGTCGTCGGCGCGCTCGAGGATGGTGAACGTGTCCAGCCCGGCACGCCGCAGTTCCAGTGCCATGCCGAGTCCGGCGAATCCGGCTCCGATGATGATGATGGACGGCGAGGTCATGCACCGAGAGTACGGCGGAGTACTCGCAGGCCGAAGACATCCGCGGTCACGCGATTGGCATTTTCGGCCACCTCGGGCGGTTAGTTCCCGGCGAGCTGGCGCGCGATGACCATGCGCTGGATCTGGTTGGTGCCCTCGAAGATCTGCATCACCTTGGCCTCGCGCATGTAGCGCTCGACGGGGAAGTCCTGGGTGTAGCCGTAGCCGCCGAACACCTGCACGGCGTCGGTGGTGACCTTCATGGCGGCGTCGGTGGCGACGAGCTTGGCCACACTGGCCTGGCGGGAGTACGGCAGCCCTCGGTCCCGGCGGCGCGCCGCGTCGATATACGTGGCGCGTGCGGAATCGACGGCGGCGGCCATGTCGGCGAGGACGAACCCGAGGCCCTGGTGATCGATGATGTGACGGCCGAATGCTTCGCGCTCCTTCGCGTAGGCCACGGCCTCGTCGAGGGCGCGCTGCGCCAAGCCGGTGGCGACTGCCGCGATGCCGAGACGGCCGGAGTCCAGTGCGCTGAAGGCGATCGAAAGTCCCTGGCCCTCCGCGCCGATGCGGCGTTCGGCGGGCAGGAACGCGTCGTCGTAGGCGGCGGTGGTGGTCGGTACCGCGCGCAGGCCCATCTTCTCCTCGGGCTTGCCGAAGCCGAGTCCTTCGGTATCGCCGGGCACCAGGAAGCAGGAGATGCCCCGGGAGCCTTCGCCGGTGCGGGCGAACAGGGTGTAGAAGTCGGCACGGCCGCCGTTGGTGATCCAGGCTTTGGCGCCGTTGATCCGATAGCCGCCCTCGACCGGGGTGGCGCGGCAGCGCAGCGCGGCCGCGTCGGAGCCCGCGTGCGGTTCCGACAGACTGTAGGCCCCGATGGTTTCGCCGGACAGCATCCCGGCCAGCCAGCGCTGCTTCTGCTCGTCGGAGCCGAAGTTGAACAGCGGATGACACGACAGGCTGTGCACGCTGACCGCCACGGCGACCGCGGCCCAGCGCGCGGCAAGCTCCTCGAGCACCTGCAAGTACACCTCGTAGGGCTGATCGCCGCCGCCGAATTCCTCCGGATACGGCAGGCTGAGCAGTCCGGCGGCACCGAGTGCGGGGAAAACGCCCTCAGGGAAGATGCCGGTCTTCTCGCACTCGGCTACCCGCGGTTCGAGCACCTTGTCGGCGATGTCGCGGGTCAGCTCGAGCAGATCCCGGGCCTCCGGGGTGGGCAGCATACGGTCCACTGGCATTGATCTACTCCCGGTCGCTCGGTGCGCTTCTCGTGGTTCACAGTAACCGCGCGTTATCCCCGCGCGTGCTCGTCCTCCGAGGCGGTGCTCGCCAGGCGGTGTCGTCCGGCTTTGCGGCAATTCACCTGACCGGGGCCAGGGTCGCGGCGGGCGAGCGGCGTGGGCGCTGGAGGCTTATGCCCGGGATGTATACCGTGTGCAATGCCTTGCGCCGGGCGTCGAACGCATACGAAGCGCGGGTGGCAGCGAAACCGGCCGATCACCACGATTCGGACGAAGATGGCCGCGTGTGCGCACCATTCAGTGCACAATGGCCGGATCGCATCGGTGAAGTGCCCGCGATTGGCGTGCGGTCGAGATGCCGGGGGCACTCGCACGTTCCGCTTGCACGTGCAGCTGTGTGTGCAGCACGCACCCGGATTTCCGTCTGGCGCCGCAGTGTTCGTGCTGGTCAACCGGGTAGCTGGTGGGCGAGAACCGAAACCGCCCGTGCACCTGAGAAATTGGTTTGTCTCATTCGGGTGATATCCACGCGATCGGCTGGCGCAGTAGCGCCACACTCGGCTAGAACAAAGCTGTTCGGATCGGGGTCGACCGGTGTGTCGGCGGCGACGCAGGGGGTGTCGCCGGCACGCCGGCCTGGACGCGGCGCTGTACCGGGACCCCCGTCTGTTCTAATATCTGCGTATGAATGCAGATAACCAGGAAATGCGGCCCCTGCTCGCCGAGGACCAGGTCGGGCTGGTTGTCGAGGTGTTCCGGATGCTGGCCGACCCGACCCGCGTGCAGGTGCTGTGGGCGCTGGTCGACCGCGAACTGTCGGTGACCGACCTGGCCGGACAGGTCGGCAAGCCCGCCGCCTCGGTGTCGCAGCATTTGGCGAAACTGCGGATGGCGCGCCTGGTGAACACCCGCAGGTCGGGCACGACGATCTTCTACCGCTTGGAGAACGAGCACATCCGGCAATTGGTGGTGGACGCGGTGTACAACGCCGAGCATGCGGGCCCTGGCGTTCCGGCACACCATCGCGGGGCGGGCGCGGTGCGCGAACTGCCCCGCCACGGCGAGGCGGACGCGTCATGAGCTGGGCGAAACATGCTGCCGGAGCGCGCGTCACGGCGAGCGAGGGGACCGGTCGCCGCCGCGCACCGGATGCGCACCTGCGCGAACACCGGCACCAGCACGGCAGCCATCGGCACCAGCACCGCCACGCCGGTCACCATCACGAGCGCCGGACGGGCCTGCTCGGCGCACTGCGCGAAATCTTCGTCCCGCACAGCCACGACGCCGCCGACAGCATGGACGACGCGCTCGAGGCCAGTGCGATCGGCATCCGCGCGGTCAAACTCAGTCTGGTGGTGCTGGGGTGCACGGCGGTGCTCCAACTGCTGATCGTCGCCGTGTCCGGTTCAGTGGCGCTGGCGGCCGACACCGTGCACAACTTCTCCGACGCGCTGACCGCCGTGCCGCTGTGGATCGCGTTCGCGCTCGGACGCAAGGCGGCGACCCGGCGCTACACCTACGGGTTCGGCAGGGCGGAGGACCTGGCGGGGCTCTTCGTCGTCGCGATGATCGCCTTGTCGGCTCTGATCGCGGGATACGAGTCGGTCCGCAGGATGCTCGATCCGGTGCCGATCGACCATCTCGGCTGGGTCGCCGCGGCGGGACTGATCGGGTTCCTCGGCAATGAGACGGTCGCGCTGTACCGGATCCGGGTGGGGCGGCGGATCGGCTCGGCGGCGCTGGTCGCCGACGGTCTGCATGCACGCACCGACGGGTTCACCTCGCTGGCTGTGCTACTCGGCGCCGGGGGAGTGGCCTTGGGGTTCCCGCTGGCGGACCCGATCATCGGTCTGCTGATCACCGTCGCGATCCTCGCGGTCTTGCGGACCGCGGCGCGGGACGTGCTGCGCAGGTTGATGGACGCGGTGGATCCGGAGCTGGTCCTCGCGGCCGAGCGGGCACTGGCCGCCGAGCCGGGCGTGCAAGGCGTGCGCAGCCTGCGGATGCGCTGGATCGGGCATCGCCTGCATGCCGACGTGGAGCTGGACGTGGCGCCGACCATCACGCTCGCGGACGCCCACCGGGTCGCGCACGATGCCGAGCACACGCTCACCCATGTGATGCCGAAGCTGAATACCGCGGTGGTCCATGCGTATCCGGCGCATGCCGAGGTGGCGGTGCCGAGCTCATAGCTGGAACCAACGCGAATCCGCCGGCCAGGTCGCGGTGCCGAAGTGAAAGCCGGGACGAGGCGCATCCGCCACCGAGGTGGCGGAAAAGCTGACCAGCCGGGACCGAGAGTATCCGCCACCGAGATGGCGCGGAGTTCACCAGTCTGGATCGACAGTATCCGCCACCGAGATGGCGCGGAGTTCACCAGTCCGGATCGAGAATGTCCGTCACGGAGGTCGCGGCGGCAGGGCTGACCAGCCGGAACTGAGGGCATCCGCCGTCGGACAGGTGGTTTCGGGGAATCCTCCGGGGCTTGCCCGGTGCGGCTTACCGTTGGGTAGCATCCCCGGTGTGATGTGGCTCATGGTCGGTGTGTACTGAACCATGCTCGCGCGCGTGCCAACCCTTCCGAAGCTGCCCGACCTGGTGCGACGCAGTCCCATCCCGGAAGATCTCGACTCCGTCGCGTCGATCGGCGCCGAGGTGGCGCCGACCGAGGTCGGCCTGGCGCCCGACTACGCCGAGCGCATCTGGCGGCGGATGCGGCTGGTGTACCGCAGCGGTGTCCACCCCGCCATCCAGGTGTGCGTGCGCAGGCACGGGCAAGTCGTCTTCGATCGGGCTCTCGGTCACGCGCACGGCAACGGTCCCGGCGACGGGCGCGATGCGCCGAAGGTTCTCGTGGACACGCGCACCCCGTTCGTCACCTACTCCGCGTCCAAAGGCGTCACGGCTTTCGTCGTGCACCTACTCGTCGAGCGTGGACTGCTCGAGTTGCACGCGCCGGTCAGCCGCTACATCCCCGAATACGGATGTCATGGAAAAGAATCCATCACGATCGGGCAGGTGCTCGCGCACCGGTCCGGCGTCGCGAGCCTGCCGAGGGAGGCGCTCACCGCCGAAGCGGTCGCGGATCGGGAACGGCTGGTGCGGAATCTGTGCGCGGTGCGCCCGTCCGCGCCGCCCGGCCGCTTCCAGTCGTATCACGCGCTCTCGGGCGGTTTCATCCTGGGCGAGGTGGTGCACCGCGCGACCGGCAAGGACATCCGCACCGTTCTGGCCGAGGAGATCCTGCGTCCGCTGGGTTTCCGGTGGACCAATTACGGGGTGTCGCCGGAGGATTTCCCCAAGCTCGCGCACAACTATCCGACCGGGATGCCGCCGATGCCGCCGCTGTCCAATGCCATGGACCGGCTGCTGGGCGTCAGCTTCGCCGAGGCCGTCGAGACCGGCAACGATCCGGCCTATCTGAGCGTCATCGCACCCGCCGCCAACCTGGTCAGCACCGCGGTGGAGTTCACCCGTTTCTACGAGATCTTCCGCCGCGGTGGCGAACTCGACGGCGTGCACGTGATGCGGCCGGACACCATCGCCGCGGCGCTCGTCCCACAGTCCCGGATCGAGCCCGATCTCACGCTGGGCATGAATTTCGGCTTCGGGTACGGGCCGATGCTCGGCGGCCGGGTATTCAGCCTGTTCGGGCCCGACACCACGCGCGCCTTCGGTCATCTGGGTTTCACCAACAACGTCGCCTGGGCCGACCCCGAGCGTGCGCTGACGTGTGCCGTGCTCACCAGCGGCAAACCGATTCTGTATCCCGAAGTGATCCGCTGGATCGGCTTGCTCTACGGGATCACGTCGGAGACCCCGAAGGTGGCCGATACAGACCTGGCTTTCTGAGCGGAAGTCATTGGAGAAATAGAGGAGTTCCGATGTTCAGCACTATGCAGGACGAGCCTTTGTCGCTGGCGACGTTGCTGCGCTACGCATCGACGTTCGCCGGGGATTCCACCGTGTCCACCTGGACCGGTACCGGCGTGCGCACCATGACCTACCGCGAGGTCGGCACCGAGTCGGCGCGGTTGGCGAACGCGCTGCGCGGGTTGGGAATCGGGGTCGGCGATCGGGTCGGCACGTTCATGTGGAACAACAACGAGCACCTGGTCGCCTATATCGCGGTGCCGGCGATGGGCGCGGTGCTGCATGCGCTGAACATCAGGCTGTTCCCCGAACAGGTCGTCTACGTGGCCAATCACGCCGAAGACCAGGTGGTGCTGGTGGACGGCACGCTGGTGCCGCTGTTCGCCCAGATCCTGCCGCATCTGACCACGGTCCGGCACGTGATCGTGGTCAACGGTGACGCGGCCACACTGGAGGCCCCCGAGGGCGTGCAGGTGCACTCCTACCCCGAACTGCTGGCCGCGCAACCGGACACCTACGACTTTCCCGTGATCGACGAGCGCTCGGCCGCCGCCATGTGCTACACCTCGGGCACCACGGGCGACCCGAAGGGCGTGGTGTACTCGCACCGCTCCAACTGGCTGCACGCGATGCAGGTCAGCGCGAACAACGGGATGGGCCTGTTCGAAACCGACTCCATCCTGGCCATCGTGCCGCTGTTCCACGCGAATGCGTGGGGACTGCCGTACGCGGCGCTGATGTCGGGGGCGAATCTGCTCATGCCCGACCGGTTCCTGCAGCCGGGTCCGCTGCTGGAGTGCATGGCCGCGCAGAAGCCGTCCTTCGCCGCGGCGGTGCCGACGATCTGGGGTGGCGTGCTCGCGGCGCTGGCGGCGAATCCGCAGGACATCACGCATCTGCGTGCGGTGGTGGTGGGTGGTTCGGCGGTGCCGCCGTCGATGATGCACACCTTCGCCGACCGCCACGGGGTGCGGGTGCTGCACGCGTGGGGCATGACCGAGACCTCGCCGCTGGGCAGCGTCGCCCATCCGCCGGCGACCGCGGTCACCGACGAGCAGAAGTGGACCTACCGGGTGACCCAGGGCCGGTTCCCGGCCGGGGTGCAGGCCCGCCTGGTCGGCGACGACGGCGTGGTGCCCAACGACGGGGAAGCCCTCGGCGAGCTGGAAGTGCGCGGTCCGTGGATCACCGGCTCCTACTACTCGCCCGACGGCACGGCGGTGGACCCGGAGAAGTTCCACGACGGCTGGCTGCGCACCGGCGACGTCGGCAAGATCACCCCCGACGGGTTCCTCACCCTGGTCGACCGCTCCAAGGACGTGATCAAGTCCGGTGGTGAATGGATCTCGTCGGTGGACCTGGAGAACGCCGTGATCGGCCATCCCGCGGTCGCCGAGGCAGCCGTGATCGGTGTGCCGGACCAGAAGTGGGACGAGCGCCCGCTGGTGGCGGTGGTGCTCGCCGAGGGCGCCGAGGCGAAACCGGAAGAGCTGCGCGAGTTCCTCGCCGACAAGTTCGCCAAATGGCAGTTGCCCGAACGCTGGACCTTCATCGCGGAGGTGCCCAAGACCAGCGTGGGCAAGTTCGACAAGAAGCGGCTGCGCAGCCAGTACGCCGACGGCGACCTCGACGTCACCACCCTCGGCTGAGCGCTTGCTCTCGGTGACCGGCCCGCGTCACCACTTCACCATCGGCAGTGGTGACGTGGGGTCGGTCCGCAACCGCCGCACGGCCAGACGCACCAGCGCGCGATGAAAGCCGTGGTTGGGATAGCGATTCGCCAGGTCGCGGTAGGCGCGGCGGGAGACGCCGAACCGGCCGAGCAGCCCGCGTTCGACGTCGATGGCGTCAGCGCGGCGGAAGATCTCGACCGGGTCGTGCGGCGGACCGGCGGGACGAATCCGGTGGTGCTCGTCGATCATCGATACGACCAGGCCGGTCAAGTCGGCGCGGTCGATGCTCGACAGCCAGGCTCGAGCCAGGTCGCAGGAGGGGGCCAGATAGTCGAGGGTGCCCGCGGCCCAGATGCCGATATCGTGCAGAGTGGCCGCGGTCAGGTACTCCTCGCGAGTGCTCGGCCGGGGTTGCTGGTCGGCGGCTAGCAGATCGCACAGCGCCAAGACGCGCAGTACGTGATTGGTGTAGGCGGCGCGGTCCGCCCCGAGCTGGTGCTGCCACGGCGCTAGCCTGGCTTCGACCTCATCCCGAAGATCGTTGCTGCTCATGGCGGTTCACCCTACGCGCGCATCGCGGCTGGGAACGATGGCGACGCGCGGGCATGGCGGACCTCTTCGCGCGAACACCCGGTGCGGACCGAAACGGTTGCCGCGCCGGGTGTTCGGTTCGCGTCGATCAGCAGTTGCGCAGTTCGGGGCTCTGGTTGAGCAGTTGCGCCCTGGTGCCGATGAAGGTGGTGTAGGTGTCGCCGCCGACCGCGGACAGCGGGAACGCCGCAACCCGGTGGCAGTTCTGGAAGGCGAGCTTCACCCCGAAGTGCCGCTCGAGTCCGCCGCGGATGGCGTCGGAAGCCATGGCGCGCAGCAGCTGGCCGCGGGCTACCTCGTCCGGCGGCGCGACCGTGTTGTCAGCGAATTCCGCGGCGCCGGAACGAAGTTCACCGGCCACCCGGCTGACGACCTCCCAGGCGTAGGGCAGCGAATTGCGCACGACCTCGACGAAGTCGGCGTCGTCGACCTCGCCGCGCTCGGCGCGTTCGAGTAGGGCGGTGGGGACATCGAGGGACATAACGCTCTCCTCCAGTGCTGGACGTGATGCGATGCGACCCGAGTCTAATCGAAAGTCGTTGTCAACAACACTGGATTCGGCGCGAAAGCGCTTTTTCCAGTGCGGTTTTCGTTTCGGCGGCCAGTGTGCGGACCAGGTCGCCCGCCGGCGCTTCCGGTGCCAGCGCATGGGTTTGACCAGCCCAGAGGTTGACTTCGTCGGCATTCCCCGCCGCCCGTGCCGCGGCCCGCAACGGCGCGGTGGCGTAGTGGATCTCGGGGTACCCGGCCGGTGCGGTGGCGGTGTGCTCGAGCAGGAATCGGTTGCGCAGCCCGCGCGCCCTGCGTCCGGTGAAAGCCCGGGTGAGCATCGTCGGAGTGTCCGCGGTGATGGCGGTGCGATGCACCGGATTGGTGCCGGCCTCGGGGCAGCGTAGGAACACGGTGCCCAGCTGGGCGGCCGCGGCGCCCGCCGCGAGCGCCGCGGCGATGCCCGCGCCCGTGGCGATGCCGCCGGTGGCCACCAGCGGCCGATCCGCGGCGGCGGCCAGCAGCTGCAGCAGCGCCAGCAGGCCGAGCGGATCGGTCGCGTCGTCGGCCGGTCGATCCACGAAACTCGCGCGGTGCCCGCCCGCCTCCGCGCCCTGGGCGATGAGCACGTCGGCGCCCGCGTCCACCGCGACGCGCGCCTCGCCGGGCGCGGTGACGGTCACCCAGACCTCGGAGCCGACGGCGTGCAGCCGGGCGATCTCCGCGGCGCTCGGGCAGCCGAAGGTGAACGACACGGCCGCGACCGGGTCGGCGACGAGCAGGTCGAGTTTGGCGTCCCAGTCGTCGGTGTCGAACCTCGCGTCTCCGAGTTCATGGTCGGCGCCGAGTTCGGCGAGATAATCCGCCAGGTCGGCGGCCGGTGTCGCGGGGCCGGGCACGAAGAGGTTCACGCCGAACGGCTCGGCGGTCGCGGCGCGGGTCGCCGTGATCCGCGCGGCGGTATCGGCGGCGCTCAGATAACCGGCGGCCAGCTGTCCGAAGCCGCCCGCCTCGGCGACCGCCGCGGTCAGCTCGGGAGTGGAGGGGCCGCCCGCCATCGGAGCGAGCACGATCGGGACGTCCAAATGGTCGAGGATCACGGCTCAAGTCTCGCCCATCTGGACGTGTGACCCGTGCCTCACCTGCGAATTCGCCACCGAAGGTTGCGGAATGGTCACGACGAGGTAGAGTTCCCATCACAACGGATGCCAAACCGTTATCCACCGGCGTCATCGAATCGTTATTAAACCGGTTCGGTCCCGGGCCCCGGCATCCGGACCCTGTACGTCGACCGAGGACCAGCTTTGTCGCAGCACCGTGTAGGCCCCAGTTCCATTACCGTCCACAGCCTCCTCGGCGAGGGCGGCGCCCCGAACCGGCCGACGCGGCACCGCGCTGAGCCGTCCGCAGCCGAGCGCGTCAAGGCCGCCGCGAGCGCCGCGGTCGCCACCGGCGCTCTGATCGGCGCCGCCAGCCAGGTCGCCCCGGCCCTCGCCTACGCGGCCCCGCTGCTGCCCGGTGCGCACGACGCCGACAAGGAGTCGGCTGCCGCGCCCACCACGGTCAAGGGCACCGGCATTGTTCCGGTCGCGGAGGCGAAGGCGGCCGCTGCTCCGGTCGCCGAAGCCGCGCCCGCGCCCGAGGCCGCCCCGGTCGCCGCCACCGAGATCGCGGCGCCGGTCGCCGCCCCGTTCGGCATCCCGAACCTCCCGCCCGAGATCTCCGCGCCGCTGGCCCAGGCCGAGGAGGCCCTCCGCGGTGTGCAGCAGCAGGTCGCGCCGCCGTCGGCGGTGCGCCCGGTGGGCGGCGCGATCAGCTCCGGCTTCGGCAGCCGCTGGGGGGCCATGCACTACGGCCTCGACTTCGCCGACGCGCTCGGCGCCCCGATCCATTCGGTGAGCAGTGGCACCGTGATCGAAGCGGGACCTGCCTCCGGGTTCGGCCTGTGGGTGCGGGTGCTGCAGGACGACGGCACCACCGCGGTCTACGGCCACGTGAACGAGATGTTCGTGCACGAGGGCCAGCGAGTGAACGCGGGCGACGTGATCGCCACCGTCGGCAACCGCGGTCAGTCCACCGGTCCGCATCTGCACCTGGAGATCTGGGATCGGGCCGGCACCAAGATCGACCCGCTGCCGTATCTGTCCGCCAAGGGCGTGCCGATGCACTGGGGTCCGTCGGCGCACTGACTTCCCCTCTCCGGCTTGATATTCCGACGATCGCACGGTTGCGCGCCGTGGCGCCCTTCGCGCCCGGACGAGGCGCGAGGCACTGTGCGCCATGCGCGGGTTGAACCCGTACTACGTCCGACAGCGCCGATTAGGCTCGGGCCGTGATCGAGCTGGGCGACATCTTCGAGCCTGGGTCACCGCACGGCCGTACTTACGCCGTGCTGGTGCACCATCCGCGATCGCGTCTCGCCGATATCGCGCAGTACCTGGGCGTTTCGGAAGACCTCGCGGCCGACTCGTTGGATGTGTTGTGTGAGTTACGCGCCGCGGTCCGCATCGAGTCGCCCGACGGCGGCACGGTCTGGGACGCGCACGCACCGGAATCGTTGTCCGAGGCCGAGGCGCGGCGCAGGCAGCAAGACATCAACCAGATGCATGCCGCCGCGGCGCGACTGAGCGAGACCTTCCGTTCGGTGCGTCGCTCGCCGCGCGGTAACGGCGCCGTGGTGCCGGTGTACGAGCGGCTGGAGATGCTCGCGGATTTCGAGGAGATGCAGACCGGCGCGCGCAGCTGCGTCAAGCTGATCGAACGCGGACCCTATTTGAGCGATCCGGAACGCGAGCGGCAGTTGTTCCAGCTCAAACGGGCCAGGCTCGGCGAAGGCATTCGTTACCAGACGCTGTATCAGGACACCGTCTACCAGGACCCCGAACGCCTGCGCCACGCGCTGTCCACCAATGCCAGTGGGGCACAGGCCAGAACACTGCCCGAGCCGCCGTTCAAGCTGATCATCAGCGACGACGAGCGGGCCAGCCTGGTGCTGCACGCCGACGAACGCAGGCCCGATCCGATGGGATTGCGCTTCACCGGATCCCCCGCGCTGGAACTGCTGATCAAGACCTTCGACGTGCTGTGGGCGATGGCCGCGCCGATCTCGGTGAATCCGTCCGCGGAGGCGCTGGACGAACGGGACCGGGCGATCCTGACGCTGATGGGACTGGGCGCCACCGACGACACCATCGCACGCAGGCTCGGGATGTCGCGGCGCACGGTGGTCCGCCGCACCGCCCGGCTGCTGGAGCGGCTCGGCGCGAGCACCAGATTCCAGGCGGGGGTGCAGGCCACGCGGCGGGGATGGTTGTGAACAACTTCACCGCTGCGGATTCGCCTGCAACATGACCGGCCCAGCGCCGATATAACGACAGGCATCAGGCACAACACCGCATCCGGGGGATCGACGGTGTCCGACGAGAGGACAGACGAACGTAGAAGAGGCGCGGACCGCACGCGCGGCAGCCGCGGCGACGAAATACGGCGCGCGGGGTTACCGATCAGTCCCTTATATGATTGCTCGGACCGCGCTGGGCCCGAAAAACAGACCCTCGGCCCGGATATGCCCTGGTCTTGGCTCGATGCGAGAGGTGAATGCACTCGAATGGAAACCGCCCGTCGCTCCACTCGGGGTAGCCGTCGTCGCAGGTCGGGCAGTCCCCTCTTCGGTCAGCTGCTCACCGCAGCCGTCGAGTCCGCCGCCAGCGAGGTCGCGATCCGGTTCAACCCCACGGGCGACCAGGACGACGATCAGGAACTCACCTACGCCGAACTGGACGCGGCGTCCTCTCGGCTGGCCCGGGAACTGATCGAACGCGGTGTCGGGCCGGGCGACGTGGTCGCCATCGGGATCTCGCGCAGTGTGGAGTCGGTGCTCGCGGTCTGGGCGATCGCGAAGACGGGCGCGGCCTACGTGCCGGTGGATCCCACCTACCCCACCGACCGGATCAACCACATCGTCGCCGATTCCGGCGCGACCGTTGGTCTCACCATCTCGGCGCATCGCCCGGTGCTCGGCACCGGCGCGTACTGGGTCGAGCTGGACGACCCGGTGCTGTCCGCGCGGATCGCCGCGCGCCCCGGGCATCCCATCTCCTACACCGACCGGGTTCGCCCACTGGACGAGCGGCACCCGGCCTATGTGATCTACACCTCCGGATCGACCGGGAAGCCCAAGGGCGTCGTGGTCACGCACAGCGGCCTGGCGGGGCTGGTGGCCGCGGAGCGCGAGCACTACGGGGTGACCGAGGACTCGCGGGTACTGCACGTCTGCTCGCCGAACTTCGATGTCTCGGTGCTCGAACTGCTGCTGGCCTTCTCCTCCGGCGCAACGCTGGTGATCGCGCCGCCGACGGTGTTCGGCGGCTTCGAACTGGCGGATCTGCTGCGGCGCGAGCGCGTCACGCACATGCTCATCACTCCCGGCGCCCTGGAATCGGTGGATCCGGCCGGGCTGGACGATCTGCAAGCCGTTGTGGTGGCCGGTGACAAGTTCGGTCCGGAACTCGTCGGCCGCTGGGCCGGTGAACGCGAGTTCTACAACGGCTACGGGCCTACCGAGGCGACCATTCTCGCCACCAGCACGCCGCCGATGGCGCCGGGCGAGCCCATCACCATCGGCACGCCCATCCCGGGAGTCGGTGCGTTCGTCCTCGATTCGCGGTTGCGGCCGGTGCCGGCCGGAGTGGTCGGCGAGCTGTACCTGTCGGGTCCGGCGCTGGCGCAGGGCTATCTCGGACGGCCGGGGCTGACCGCGGAGCGGTTCGTCGCCAGCCCGTTCGGCGCCGACACCGGCAACCCGGGCGCGCGGCTCTACCGCACCGGAGACCTGGTGCGCCGCACGGAATCCGGGGGCCTGGACGGCGGCGCCATCGAATACCTCGGACGCTCGGACTTCCAGGTGAAGATCCGGGGTTTCCGCATCGAGCTCGGCGAGATCGACAACGCGCTCACCAGCCACCCGGACATCGATTTCGCGGCCACCCTCGGCAAGGCGCTGCCCTCGGGCGCGACCGCGCTGGTGTCGTACGTCCTGCCGCGGTCGGGAGCCGGCGTGGACACCGACGCACTCGCCGAGTTCCTCGGTGAGACGTTGCCCGCGTACATGATTCCCGCGTCCATCATGGTGCTGGACGAGATCCCGCTGACGCCGGTCGGCAAACTCGACCGCGCGGCGCTGCCCGAGCCCGTCTTCGCCGCGCGTGTGTTCCGCGCGCCGTCCACGCCGGTCGAGGAGATCGTCGCGGACGTGTTCGCCGCGCTGCTGGTGCCCGAGGAGGACGGCCGCGTCGGCGCGGACGACGACTTCTTCGAGCTCGGCGGCAACTCGCTGCTGGCCGCGCAGGCCGCCGCGCGCATCGGATCGGCGCTGGATCTGCGCGTGCCGGTGCAGTTGCTGTTCGAGGCGACCACCGTCGCCGCGCTCGCCGCCCGCGTGGAGCAGCACGCGGGTTCGGCCGCAGGCCAGGCGCTGCACGCGCAGCCGCGGCCGGAGCGGGTGCCGCTGTCCTACGCCCAGCAGCGCATGTGGTTCCTGAACCGGTTCGATCCGGCCAGCGCGGTCAACAACATTCCGGCCGCGGTGCGACTATCGGGCCGGCTCGACGTCGAGGCGCTGCACGCCGCGGTGCACGATCTCGCCGAGCGGCACGAGGTGCTGCGCACCCTGTACCCGGAGGTCGACGGCGAGGGCTACCAGTTCGTGCTGCCCGCGTCCGATCCGCGGGCCCTGCCCGAGCTCACGGTCGAGCAAGCCGGGGAGTCCGAGGTGCCCGCGCTCGTCGCGGCAGCGGTGACCGAGGGTTTCGACGTCACGGTCGCGCCGCCCGTGCGGGTGCGCTTGCTCGCGCTGAGCGAGACCGAGCACGTGCTGATCTGCGTGGTGCACCACATCGCGGGCGACGGCTTCTCCATGGGGCCGCTGACCCGCGACCTGATGAGTGCCTACGTGGATCGGATGCGCGGCGGCGTGCCGGAATGGCCCGCGCTCGAGGTGCAGTACGCCGACTTCGCCATCTGGCAGCGCGAGATCCTCGGCGCCGAAGACGACCCGGATTCGGTACTGGCGCAGCAGATCGCCTTCTGGCGCACCGAATTGGCCGCGCTACCCGAGCAATTGGAGCTTCCCGCGGATCGGCCGCGTCCCGCGGTCGCGTCCCATCGCGGCGCCACGCTCGGCTTCGAGATCGACGCCGAGGTGCACGCCGCGCTGAGCCATCTCGCGCAGCACCATAATTCGACGTTGTTCATGGTGGTGCACGCGGCATTGGCTGTCCTGCTGTCTCGTTTGTCCGGCACCAGGGACATCGCCATCGGCACTCCGGTGGCGGGCCGAGGCGAGGCGGCCTTGGACGACCTGATCGGCATGTTCGTCAACACGCTGGTGCTGCGCACCGAGATCGATCCCGGCGCGCGATTCGACGAGCTGCTGCGCGAGGTGCGCGCCATCGATGTCGAGGCGTTCGGCCATGCCGACGTTCCGTTCGAGCGGCTGGTCGAGCTGCTCGACCCGGCGCGGTCGGCCGCGCGTCACCCGCTGTTCCAGGTGATGCTGACCTTCCAGAACCTGGCCCGCACCGAGCTGGAGCTGCCCGGGCTTTCGGTGTCCGCGGTGGACCTCGCGGTGCCGCTGGCGAAGTTCGACCTGCAGCTGGCGCTGGTGGAGAACATCGACCGGCACGGCGCCGCGCAGGGCATGTCGGCGGCCTTCACTTACGCCACCGACCTGTTCGACGAGGCGACCGTGCAGGACTTCGCCGATCGCTTCAGCCGGATCCTGCGCGCGGTGGCCTTCGACGCCACGGTGACCGTCGGCGATATCGATGTGCTGGCCCCCGGCGAGCGCGAACTCGTGCTGCACGAGTGGAGCACCCCCGGCGCCGCGGTGCCCGACGTGACCCTGGTGGACCTGATCGGCGCGCAGGCGCGCAGGCGGCCCAACGCGGACGCGATCCGTTTCGGCGACACCACACTATCTTTCGATGATCTGCAGCGCAGCGCGAATCGGGTGGCCCGTGCGTTGATCGCGCAGGGCGCGGGCCCGGAATCGCTGGTGGCCGTCGCGGTCCCGCGCAGCGCGGAACTGCCCGTCGCGCTGCTGGCGGTGCTCACCGCCGGTGTGGCGTACCTGCCGATCGACACCACCTATCCGGTGCAGCGGCTGGAGTTCATGCTCGCCGATGCCGCCCCCACCTGCATCCTCACCACCGCCGCCGAGCGGGAAGCGCTGCCGGCGGGCACTATTCCGGTGCTCCTGCTGGAAGACATCCTCGCGGCGAGCACCGCGTTCGATGACGACCGCATCCGCGACGCCGAGCGCATCGCGCCGCTGCGTCCGGACAACCTGGCGTACGTCATCTACACCTCCGGGTCCACCGGCGTGCCCAAAGGCGTCGGCGTCACGCACCGCAACGTCGTCGAATTGTTCGCCAACACCCAGCTGCTGTTCGAGTTCGACGAGACCGACGTGTGGACGTTGTTCCATTCGTTCGCGTTCGACTTCTCGGTGTGGGAGCTGTGGTGCGCGCTGGCCAACGGCGGCGCCGTGGTGGTGGTCGACTACCTGACCTCCCGGTCGCCGGAGCAGTTCCGCGAGCTCTTGATTCGCGAACAGGTCACCGTGCTCAACCAGACTCCGTCGGCGTTCTACCAGCTCGCCGAGGCCGATCGGGCCGCGCATCCGCACGACCAGGGCAAGCTCGCGCTGCGCTATGTGGTGTTCGGCGGCGAAGCTCTGGATCTGCGTCAGTTGCGGCGCTGGTACGAGCGTCATCCGGTGGACTCGCCGTGGCTGGTGAACATGTACGGCATCACCGAGACCACGGTGCACGTCTCGTTCCTGTCGCTGGACGAGCAGATGGTGGACAACGCGGCGAGCGTAATCGGCCGCGCGCTGCCCGGCCTGGACGCCTATGTCCTCGACGCCCGCCTCAACCCGGCTCCGGTCGGTGTCGCGGGCGAGATCTATGTCGCGGGCGCCCAGCTGTCCCGCGGCTACCTCGGCCGTCCCGGACTCGCCGCAGCGCGCTTCGTCGCGAATCCGTTCGGCGTGCCGGGATCCCGGATGTATCGTACGGGCGATATCGGCCGCTGGGTCGGATTCGGTGGCCAGGCCACCCTGGAGTACGCGGGGCGCGGCGACCAGCAGGTGCAGCTGCGCGGCTTCCGCATCGAGCTCGGCGAGATCGAGTCGGCGCTGCTGCGCTGCCCCGGCGTGAGCCAGGCCGTGGTGCTGGTCCGCTCGGACGAGCACGCGGGTGATCGCCTGATCGGTTACGTGGTGCCCGACACCGGCGGCACGCTCGACTCGAGTGTGCTGCGTGCCCAGGTGTCGGAGTTCCTGACCGGCTACATGGTTCCCGACGCCGTCGTGGCGCTGGACGCCCTGCCGCTCACGCCGAACGGCAAACTGGACCGCAGGGCCCTGCCCGCACCGGAGTTCGTCGGCGCGGCGTCGTTCCGTGCGCCGAGTTCGCCGGTCGAGCAGGCGGTGGCGGAGGTGTTCGCGGGACTGCTCGGCGCTGCCGAGGTCGGTCTGGACGACGACTTCTTCGCGCTCGGCGGCAACTCGCTGCTGGCCACCCGGGTGGTCGCGCGGATCAACGAGGCGCTGGACGCGAATGTCGCGGTGCGCGAACTGTTCGAGGCTCCGACGGTCGCCGCGCTGGCCGCCCGTGTGGTGCCCGGCGCCGGTGGCGCGCAGCGACCGCCGCTGGTCCGCGCCGAGCGAGTGGAGCAGGTGCCGCTGTCGCTGGCGCAGCAGCGGATGTGGGTGCTCAACCAGTTCGATCCCGCTTCGCCCGCCTACAACATTCCGCTGGCGATCCGGCTGACCGGTGCGCTGGACGTGTCCGCGCTGCGCTACGCCTTGGCGGATGTGCTGGAGCGGCACGAATCGCTGCGCACGCGTTACCCGGCGAGCGGGCCGGGCGGGCTGCCGTACCAGGAGATCCTGTCCGTAGCCGAGGCACAGCCCGGTGGCCTCGATGTGGCTGCCACCGACGACCCGATCGGCCGGATCACCGAGCTGATGCACACCGGATTCGATGTGACCGAAGAGGTTCCGGTGCGCGCCCTGCTGCTGGAGTCCGGGCCGGACGAGCACCTGCTGGCCATGGTCGCGCACCACATCGCCGCCGACGGCGCCTCGATGGCCCCGCTTGCCCGCGACCTGATGACCGCCTATATGGCCAGGGTCCGCGGCAACTCGCCGCGCTGGTCGCCGCTGGAGGTGCAGTACGCGGACTTCGCGATCTGGCAGCGCGCCGTCATCGGCACCGACGACGACGAGAACTCGGTGGCCGCACGGCAGTTGGCGTACTGGCGCGACCAACTCGCCGGGCTTTCCGGCGAATTGCATCTGCCGCTGGACCGTCCGCGGCCCGCGGTGCCGACGATGCGCGGAGCCAACACCGGATTCGCCATCGCGCCCGAGCTGCACGAGGCGCTGGCCAAGCTGGCGCGCGAGCGCAATTCGACGTTGTTCATGGTCGTGCACGCGGCGCTGGCGGTGCTGCTGGCCCGGTTGTCCGGCGACTCCGACGTGGCCATCGGCACGCCGATCGCGGGCCGCGGCGAACGCGTGCTCGATGATCTGGTCGGCATGTTCGTCAACACCCTGACGCTGCGCACCGCGGTCGATTCCGGGGGTAGCTTCGCCGAGCTGATCGATCAGGCCCGCCGGATCGATCTGGCCGCTTTCGCCAACGCGGACATCCCGTTCGAGCGCGTGGTGGAGAAGGTCGTCCCGGGACGCACCACCTCGCACAGCCCGCTGTTCCAGGTGATGCTCTCGTTCCAGAACGCCGAGCAGCCGACCCTGGAGCTGCCCGGCCTGACGGTGGCGGCTTTGGACGCCGGCGCGGCCGCGGCGAAATTCGATCTGCAAGTGACCGTCGAACCGCGGCATCACGCGGACGGCTCGTTCGGCGATCTGGTCACCGTGATCACCTATGCGACCGACGTTCTCGACGAGTCGACCGCGCAGGCATTCGGACGCAGGTTGGAGCGCATCCTCACTTCGGTGGTCGCCGACCCGGAGGTATGTGTCGGCGATATCGACATCCTCGATGCGGAGGAGCGCAATCGCGTCTTCGCCACACCGCAGACGACGACCGTGGCTGAGGCCGAGACCGCGGCACCGACCGCGGGCACCACGCTGACCCGGCTGTTCGCCGTCGCGGTCGAGGACGATCCGGACGGGCCCGCCGTCGTGTCGGGCGAGGAGGCGTTGTCGTACCAGGACATCCACGCCCGGACGTCGCGGTTGGCCCGGGCGCTGATCGCGCGCGGCTGCGGGCCCGGAACCGGGGTGGCGATCCGCCTGGATCGCGGTGTCGACGCGATGGTGGCCATCTGGGCGGTGCTCGAGACCGGCGCCGCGCTGGTGCCGGTGTCCTCGGTCGACGCGGCGCTGCCCGGTGAACTGGAGGTCAAGGTGGGGCTGGTCGCCGCGGCCGATGTCGTGCGTCAGGCGGGTTCCGCATCGGCCACCGGCAGTGTCGACTGGCTGGCGTTCGACGATCCTGCCGTGATCGCCGAGATCGACGCCCAATCGCCGAGACCGGTCACGTACGCGAACCGGATACGCACGCTGCGCGGAGACGATCCGGCCGTCGTGCCGACGGGGATGCCGCCCACCGAGGGGTATGGCTTCGCACTGTCCTATGACGCGCTGGCGGCCGCGGCGGCTCGATTGTCCGCTCGTACCGGTCTGACCTTCGAATCGCGCACCTTCCGGTATGGCGGCCCGGAGTCGGTGGCCGCCGTGCTCGAGGTGGTGGCCGCGGGCAGCGCGGGCGCTTCGGTCGTGGTCGCGGACATGGAATCGGCGGATGGGCCGCAGGCGTTGCTCGCGGAGGAGTGGGTGACCCACCTGTTCACCGATGCAACCGATCTCGCCGCGATCGACCCGGCCGAGTTGGAAGACCTGCGGGCCGTGGTGCTCGACGAGGGCTATTCGGTGCCCGCACCGATAGCCCGGAGTGCGCTGCAGGTGGTCGCGGTCCCGGAGCTCCTCGGGAACCCGGTATCCGGCGATGTCGGGTGAATCCCGTCCTTCCCAGGCACGGTTGAGCAACCATCGCGGTGGGTATCGTGTCGGACGGGGCCGAATAGCGCCGCCACCGATGCCGCCGCGATAGCGGCGGGCGCGCCGCAGCGACGGTGCGCGGTGGCACAGTGCTGCCACGCTGGGCGGAAAGACAGCTAGACCAGATAGTAGTGAGGGATACTTCATTGTTTCGGGTAGCCGACACACCGTGCACTTCCACTGGCGTAGGGGCACCCGAATGACCCGCCCGGCACGTGTGCGGCCCAACCGGACCCGGCGGCCGCGGGTGACCACATTGCCGCAGTTGCTGGCCATGGCGGTGGAAACGAACCCGGACGGCATCGCTGTCGTACAGGCCGCCGACCGAGTCGGCGGACGCACTGATGTCGCGACGCAGTCGGCGGCGCGAATCAGCTACGCCGAGTTGGATTCCCGCTCGACGCGGCTTGCTCGGTTGCTGCTCGAACGCGGCGTCGGTCCCGAAGACTTTGTCGCCGTGAGCATTCCGCGCTCGGTCGACTCCGTGGTGGCACTGTGGGCGGTGGCGAAGACCGGCGCCGGCTTCGTGCCGGTGGATCCGGACGATTCGCCGGACCTGGTCGAGCGTATGGTGTCCGATCCCGGCGTGGTGTCGGGGCTCACAGTCGGGGCCGTGCGTGACCGGCTGCCTGGGCAGGTGACGTGGCTCGCCGTCGACGACCCGGAGTTCGAACGCGCGCTGCGGAATTACCCCGCGGATGCCGTGACCCATATCGATCGGGTGCGTCCGTTGCAGGGCGAGCATCCGGCGTATGTGGTCTACCAGCGTAATTCGAGCGGTCACGCGGAGCGGACGGTTGTCACCCAGGCCGGATTGTCCGCTTTCTGTGATGAGCAGCGGGAGCGCTACCGGCTGACGCCACAGGCGCGCACCCTGCACTTCGCCGCGCCGTCGCCCGACCAGTTGGTGCTCGAGCTGCTGCTCGCCGTGAGCAGCGCGGCGACGATCGTCGTGGCTCCCGGATTCGATGGTGCGGGGCTCGCGGAGCTGCTGCGGCGGGAACATGTGACGCATCTGTTCGGTGCGCCCGCGACACTCGCCGCCCTGGACCCGGCCGAATTGGATGAGCTGCGCGTAGTCGTGGCCACCGGCCGACCGAGCCCGCCGGATCTGGTGCGGCACTGGGTACGACCCATCGCGGGCGGTGCCGCCCGTCTGTTCTTCAACGGCCGGGAGCAGGCCGAGACCGTCGACTCGGCGGCTACCCTCGTCGATCTGTTCCAGGCCCAGGTATCGGCGTCCCCCGAGCAGGTCGCGATTGTCGACGGGTCCGTTCCCGGTGGGAAATCCCTGACCTACGCCGAGTTCGCCGACCGGGTGCATCGGTTGGCGCGGCGGCTGATCGATGCGGGTGTCTCTCCGGAAAAGCTTGTCGCGCTGGGGATGCGACGCTCCGTGGACCTGGTCGTCGCCATGTACGCGGTGCACGAGGCGGGCGCGGGGTATGTCCCGCTCGATCTCGATCAGCCGATCGAGCGAATCAGGTACGTGCTCGAGTCGGCGGCGCCGGTGTGCGTGCTGACCACGTCCCGCGACGATTTCGACGGCGCCGGAGTGCAGACCCTGTCGTTGGACGAACTGGATTTGTCCGGTTATTCGAGTGAGCCGGTGGTCGACGCGGAGCGGATCGCGCCGCTGCGTCCAGCGCACCCGGCTTACGTGATCTTCACCTCCGGCTCGACCGGCCGCCCGAAGGGCGTCGCGGTTCCGCATGCCGCGGCGGTCAACCAGATTCGCTGGATAACCAGCGAGTACGGGATCGGTGTCGACGATGTGGTGCTGTTCAAGACGCCCGCGACGTTCGACGTCTCGGTCTGGGAGTTGTTCGGTCCGCTGACCACCGGTGGCCGGATGGTTGTGGCGAGCCCGGACGGGCACCGGGATCCGGCATATCTGGCCGAGGTGATCGCGGCGGAGCGCATCACCATGACTTCGTTCGTGCCATCGATGCTGACCGTCTTCGCGGGCAGCGCCGCCGCGGCGGGCAGCGCCGATCTCGGCTCGCTGCGTGCGCTACTCATCGCGGGCGAGGCGTTCACCTCCGACGCTGTGGAGGCGATCCGGCGGGTGAGCTCGGCTGCGCTGTACAACCTGTACGGTCCGACGGAATTCACCGTCCACGCCACCCACGCCCCGGTGGCCGAAGACGTGGCCGGTGCGGTCCCGATCGGCCTGCCCGTGTCGAATACCCAGGCGTACGTGCTCGATTCACGGCTGCATCCGGTGCCCTCGGGTGTCGCGGGCGAGTTGTACCTAGCCGGTGCGCAATTGGCGCGCGGCTACTTCGGCCGTTCCGATCTGACCGCGGATCGATTCGTGGCCAACCCGTTCGGTGCGCCGGGCAGCCGGATGTACCGCACCGGCGACCTGGTCAGCGCCGACTCGACCGGTTCGCTCACCTTTATCGGCCGCACCGATTTCCAGGTCAAGCTGCGTGGTTTGCGGATCGAGCTGGGCGAAATCGAATCCGCGTTGCGGGTACACGATTCGGTAGCGCAGGCCGTGGCGATCGTCAGGTCCGACGAGCGGCTGGGCGATCAGCTGGTCGCTTACGTCGTGCCCGCGCCGCTACCTGATGACATCGGTGACGACCAGTCGTACCTGGACGAGTTGCGGAACCATCTGGCCGCGCGGCTGCCCGCGTACATGGTGCCAACGGCGATCGTGGTGCTGGAGGCGTTGCCGCTGAGCCCGAACGGCAAGCTGGATCGCCGCGCGCTGCCCGAACCGGTTGTCCGGGAACGCGAATTCCGCGCACCGTCCACTCCCGTCGAGCAACTCGTCGCGACGACATTCGCCGAAGTGCTGGGTGTGCGTGCGGACCGCCCGGTCGGCGCCGACGACGACTTCTTCGATTTGGGCGGCAACTCGCTGTTGGCCACCCAGATGATCGCCCGGCTCGGCGCGGCACTCGACACGCGCATGCCCGCTCGGGTGATCTTCGAGGCATCCACGGTCGCCGCACTCGCGGCGCTACTGGCGTCGCTCCAGGGCACGGGCGGGCGTCGCGCGCTGGTTCCGGTGCCGCGCGAAGGCGAGACGTCGCAACCGATCCCGCTGTCGCTGGCGCAACAGCGGATGTGGTTCCTCAACCAGTTCGATCCGGCGTCGGCGGCGAACAATATCCCGTTCGCCGTCCGGCTGTCCGGAGCGTTGGACGTGACGGCCTTGCAGGCGGCGGTCGCCGATCTGGTCGATCGCCACGAGACGCTGCGCACCGTGTATCCGGCGCTCGACGGCACCGGTTATCAGCAGATTCTCCCCGCCGAGCGGGCGGTTCCGAACCTTGTGCCGCAGGCGATGGCGGAGGCCGAACTCGCGGACTGGCTGCTCCAGGTCGCGTCGGCCGGTTTCGACGTGACCGCGCAGGTCCCGTTGCGGATCGCCCTCGCCGAACTGGCGCCGAGCGCGGATCCCGTAGGCAGCCCCGCGCACACCGCCGAACACGTCCTCGCTGTCGTGGTGCACCACATCGCCGCCGACGGCGCGTCTATCGCGCCGATGGTCCGGGATCTGATGACCGCGTACCTGGCCCGGGTCGACGGTGCGGCGCCGAGCTGGGAACCACTGCCGGTGCAGTACGCGGATTACACGCTGTGGCAGCGCGCGGTCCTCGGTGACGAGTCCGATCCCGAATCCGTGGCCGCCACCCAAATCGACTACTGGCGTCAAGCGTTGCAGGGCATCCCGGACCGATTGGATCTGCCCGCGGACCGGCCTCGCCCGACCGTCGCGTCCGGCCGGGGTGCGGAGTTCTCGTTCGAGATCCCGGCCGAGGTCCACGCCGAGCTGACCGAGCTGGCGCACCGCACGGGCGCCTCGCTGTTCATGGTGGTACACGCCGCTTTCGCGGTGCTGCTCGGCCGGTTGTCGGGTAGCGACGACGTCACCATCGGCACGCCGGTCGCCGGGCGCGGCGAGCGTGAACTCGATGAGCTGATCGGCATGTTCGTCAACACGCTGGTACTGCGCACCAGGGTCGATGCGAGCAGCTCGTTCGCCGAGTTGCTCGCGGCCACCAAGGAGACCGACCTGGCGGCGCTCTCGCACGCCGAGTTGCCGTTCGAGCGACTGGTGGAGGTGCTCGATCCGGTTCGGTCGCAAGCGCATCACCCGCTGTTCCAGGTCGCGCTGTTTTTCCAGAACATTCAGGCGCCCCGGTTGGAGTTGCCCGGCCTGACGGCGTCTGCCGTCGAGCTCGGTGGCGCTCAGGCCAAATTCGATCTCCAGCTGACTGTGGTGCCGCGCCAGGACGGCGACGCAGCGGCGGGGCTGTCGGCGATGTTCACCTATGCCACCGATCTGTTCGACGAATCGACGATCGCGGAATTCGCGGGGCGATTGCGGCGGCTGCTGGCTGCCGTGGCGACGGATCCGGCACAGGTCATCGGCGATCTGGATCTGCTGGCCTCGGCCGAGCGGGAACGGATTCTGCTCGACTGGAACGACACCGGCCATCCGGTCGCCGCCGAGCTGCTGCTGGATGGTTACCGCCGTGCGGTGGCCGCTCACCCGGATGCCGTCGCGCTGGTGTACGAGGGCGTCTCGCTGACTTACCGTGAGTTCGATGAGCGCGTCAACCGGCTAGCCCGGCTGCTGATCTCGCAGGGTGTGGGTGCGGAATCGCTGGTAGGCCTGGCGATACGGCGCTCGGTGGATCTGGTGGTCGGCATCTACGCGATCGTGACGGCTGGTGGCGCCTATGTGCCGCTGGATCCCGATCATCCCGCGGACCGGATCGCGCACATTCTCGATACGGCACAGCCCGCATGCGTGGTGACGAGGACTGAGGATGCACTGATTGCTCAGCCTGGCACCGCGCTGCTCCATGTCGACGCCTTGGAGCTGGATCACCTCGACAGTGCTCCGCTGCGCGCGGAGGAGCTGCTACGACCGGTCCTGCCGCAGCACCCTGCGTATGTCATCTTCACTTCGGGTTCGACAGGCAGACCCAAGGGAGTCGCCGTTTCGCATGCGGCGATCAACAACCAGATCGAGTGGATGCTGGCCGAGTATCCGCTGGGTCCCGATGACGTGTATCTGCAGAAGACCGCGACGACGTTCGACGTATCGCTGTGGGGCTTCTTCATGCCGTTGCGTGTCGGGGCGAAACTGGTCGTGGCCACGCCCGATGGGCACCGGGACCCGGCCTACGTCGCGGAAACGATTGCCGCGCATGGCGTGACGGTCACCGATTTCGTGCCGTCGATGCTGACGGTATTCGCCGCGCACACCGCGCCGGGTGCGTGCCCGAGTCTGGCGCATATCTTCGTGATCGGTGAGGCATTGCCGCCGGAGACGGTGGCCGCCGTCAACGCCGTATCCGATGCCAGGGTGCACAACCTGTACGGGCCGACCGAGGCCGCGGTGTCGGTGACCTACTGGCCCGCCCGCGGTACGGACGAGCGCTCGGTGCCGATCGGGCTTCCGCAGTGGAACACGCAGGTGTATGTGCTGGACGCGCGGTTGCGTCCGGTCCCGGCGGGCGTGGCGGGGGAGCTGTATCTGGCCGGTGACCAGCTTGCTCGCGGGTATGTGCGCCGTCCGGATCTGACCGCGGACCGGTTCGTCGCCAATCCGTTCGGCACCGGTGCGCGGATGTACCGGACCGGTGACCTGGTGGTGTGGCGTGCGCCTGCCGGGGATATGCCGCAGCGGCTCGATTACCTCGGTCGCACCGATTTCCAGGTGAAGTTCCGTGGCCAGCGGATCGAGCTGGGTGAGATCGAGACCGCGTTGCTGGCACAGCCTTCGGTGAGTCAGGCGGTCGCGCTGGTGGCGCCGTCGGCGTTGGGTGATCAGCTGGTCGCGTATGCGGTTCCCGCACCGGGGCGGTCGGTGGAGCCGTCGGAATTGCTGGCCGATGTCGGTGAAACCCTTCCGGCTTACATGGTTCCGGCCACGGTCGTCGTGTTGGACGCTTTCCCGTTGAACCCGAGCGGCAAGCTGGATCGTAAGGCGCTGCCGGAGCCGACCTTCGGCACTCGCGAATTCCGTGCCGCGGCAACTCCGGTGGAAGAGATCGTCGCCGGTGTCTTCGGTGAGGTCCTCGGTCTGAGCCGGGTCGGCGCCGACGACGATTTCTTCGCACTCGGCGGCAACTCCCTGGTCGCCACGCAGGTGGTGGCGCGGTTGGGTGCCGCGGTGGGTGCCCGCATTCCGGTGCGGACGCTGTTCGAGACCTCGACCGTGACGGACTTGGCGACGGCGATCGAGTCGCACACGCACGCCAACCGTCGTGTGGAACTGGGCAGCCTCGTCCGGCCGGAGCGGTTGCCGCTGTCGTTGGCGCAACGGCGGATGTGGTTCCTGAACCGGTTCGATCAGGTCGATGACGATCGCGCGGCGGCAACGGGCTCGGCGGCATACAACCTGCCGTTCGCGCTTCGGCTCGCCGGGCTGCTCGACGTGACGGCGCTGGCCGCGGCGCTCGATGACGTGGTGGCGCGGCATGAAGTGCTGCGCACGGTGTACCCGGAAACCGCAGACGGTCCCGTGCAGGTCGTCCTGCCCGCCGGACAGGTGACGTTGGACGTCGCGCCGGAGCTGGTAACCGAATCCGAGATCGCGACGGCTGTGTACGCGCTCGCCTCGACGCCGTTCGACGTGACCTCAGAAGTGCCGCTCCGGGTGCGGCTGCTGGAGATCGATGGACGCGTGCCCGGGTCGACACCGGAGTACGTCCTCGCTGTCGTCGTGCACCACATCGCCGCCGACGCCTCGTCGATGGGGCCGCTGGTGCGCGATGTGATGGTGGCCTATGCCGCGCGCACCGCGGCTTCCGCCCCGGCGTGGACACCACTGCCGGTCCAGTACGCCGACTACGCGCTCTGGCAGCGCGCCGTGCTCGGCGACGAATCCGATCCCGAGTCCATCGCCGCGCAGCAGATCGCGTACTGGCGCGAACACCTCGCCGACCTTCCCGACCTGCTGGAGCTGCCCACCGACCGGCCCAGGCCCGCTGTGGCATCGCTGGCCGGTGGACGGGTGGAGGTCTCGGTGGATGCCGCCACGCACGCCGGCCTCGTGCGACTGGCACGCGCCAACGGCGCCACACTCTTCATGGTCGTGCACACCGCGCTCGCGGTACTGCTCGCGCGGCTGTCGGGTTCCGGGGATATCGCGATCGGCACTCCGGTAGCGGGTCGCGGTGAACGTGAACTCGACGATCTCATCGGTATGTTCGTCAATACCGTGGTGTTCCGGACGCGCCTGTCCGGTGGTGACTCGTTCACCGAGGTATTGGCGCGGCAACGGGAAACCGATCTGCAGGCGTTCGCGAATGCCGATATTCCGTTCGAGCGCTTGGTGGAAGTGCTCAACCCGCGTCGCTCGACCGCGCATCATCCGCTGTTCCAGGTGGGTCTGTCGTTCCAGAACGTGGCACGCACCGCGCTGGAATTGCCCGGCTTGACGATCGCCGGGGTGGAAGCGGATCTGAATGTGTCGCAGTTCGATCTGCACCTGATCGTCAGTGACACCTACGACGAGGCCGGTGACGCGGCCGGGATCGGCGGCTACTTCACTTACGCCACGGACCTTTTCGACGCCGGAACGGTGCGGGGCTTCGCCGAGCGTTTGTCGCGCATTCTGGCGGCCGTCGTGGCGGACGCGACGACACCGGTCGGGGATATCGAGATTCTCGATACGGCCGAGCGGATCGAAGTGCTGTCGGTGTGGAACGCCACCGACCGCGCGCTCGATCCGGCGGTGCTGCTCGGCAGCTCCGCGTCGGCCGCGACGACGCTCGCGGCGCTGTTGGATTCCGCCGTCGCGGCCGCGCCGGATGCCGTCGCGCTGGTCGCCGACGCCCAGGACTCGGACGAAAGCCGGCAGGAGCTGACGTACGCGGAGCTGGACGCACGCGTCAACCGTTTGGCCCGCCATCTCATCGCGGAAGGCGTCGGCCCGGAATCTCGGGTGGCGCTCGCTTTGCGCCGGTCGGTGGACCTTGTTGTGGCGATGTATGCGGTGGTGCGGGCCGGTGGTGCGTATGTGCCGGTGGACCCGGACCAGCCCGCCGATCGGACCGGCTACATCCTCGAAACGGCGGCACCGGTGTGCGTGCTGACCGATGCTTCGGCTGCCTTCGCCTCCGATACCGCGCCCGTGGTGCGACTGGAGGAACTCGACCTCACCGAGCTATCCACCGCACCGGTCACCGATGCCGAGCGGCTGACGCCGTTGCGTCCGGAGAACACCGCTTATGTGATCTTCACGTCGGGTTCGACCGGTCGCCCCAAGGGCGTCGCGGTGTCGCACGGCGCGATTGTGAATCAGTTGCTGTGGAAGTCGTTCGAGTTCGATCTCGTCGACGATGACGCGATCTTGCTGAAGACGGCAGCGACGTTCGACCTGTCGGTGTGGGAGTTCTGGTCCGCGGCGGTATGCCGGGGCCGTTTGGTGCTCGCTTCGCCTGACGGGCATCGCGATCCCGCGTACCTGAACGAGCTGATGACTCGCGAAGCGGTGACCACGTTGCATGTGGTGCCGTCCATGCTCGACGCGTTGCTCGCCAACGCGGATACCGACACTCCGCTTCCCACTCTGCGGCGAGTGCTGGCTATCGGCGAGGCGTTGCCCGCCGAGACGGCGAAGCGCTTCCAGATCGTGAATCCGAAAGCGGAGCTGTTCAATTTGTACGGCCCGACCGAGGCGGCGGTGTCGATCACCAGCCACCGGGTTACCGCGGCTGACGAGGTGTCGGTGCCGATCGGTGTGCCGGAGTGGAACAGCCGGGTTTATGTGCTGGATGGGCGTTTGCGTCCGGTTCCGGTGGGTGTTTCGGGTGAGTTGTATTTGGCTGGTGCGCAGTTGGCGCGTGGTTACTTCGGTCGTGCGGATTTGACGGCGGATCGTTTTGTGGCGAATCCGTTCGAGCCGGGTGCGCGGATGTATCGCACCGGTGACCTGGTGGCCTGGAATGCCGATGGTGAGCTGGAGTATCGGGGTCGTACGGACTTCCAGGTGAAGATTCGTGGATTCCGGATCGAGCTGGGTGAGATCGAGGCCGCGCTGCTGCGCCAGGACGCGGTCGCGGCCGCCGCGGTGGTCGCCCATACGGATCCGAGCGCGGGAGATCGTCTCGTCGCCTATGTCGTCGGGGCCGACGGCGCCATCGACACCCAGCGCCTCGGCGCGGCCCTCGCGGCGGAACTGCCGTCGTACATGGTGCCGTCCACGGTCATCGAACTGACCGCGCTTCCGTTGAACGCGAACGGCAAGCTCGACCGGGCGGCGCTGCCGAAACCGGTGCTCGGGCAGGCGCGGTTCCGTGCTCCGGTCACTCCGCTGGAACAGGCGGTGGCCCGGGTGTTCGGCGAGGTGCTGGACGTCGCGGAAGTCGGTCTCGACGACGACTTCTTCGGTCTCGGCGGCAATTCCCTGGTCGCGACGCAGGCGGTGAGCCGGTTGCGGCGCGTGACCGGCGCCGAGGTCCGGGTGCAGTGGTTCTTCACCGATTCGACCGTCGCGGGGCTCAGCGCACGGATCGAGACGGCGATCGCCCAGGGCTACGACTTCGGCCCCGATCCGGACGACGGGCTCGGGGTGCTGCTGCCGATTCGGGCGGAGGGGACGGCGGATCCACTGTTCTGCCTGCACCCGATGTACGGACTGTCGTGGAGTTATGTGGGCCTGGCCCGGTTCCTGCCCGCCGAACAGCCCGTTCTCGGCATCCAGTCGCCTGCCCTGTCCGAAGACGGGTACCTGCCCGGCTCCGTCACCGAGATGGCTCGCCGCTACGCCGCCGAGATCCGGGCCGTGCAGCCCGAGGGACCGTACCGGCTGCTGGGCTGGTCGTTGGGTGGGGTGGTGGCCCACGCGGTGGCGACCGAGCTGCAGGCGGCAGGCGAACAGGTGGCGCTGCTGGCCATGCTGGACAGCTACCCGGATCTGGATGTCTCCGATTTCCGCGGCACGATCCGTCAGGGCTTGGCCGAGATCGGAATCGGCGGGGACGCGATCTCCGCGGAGGGCGACATCCACGAGCTCAGCGAGGAGGCACTGGATTCGTTGCACGCGTCGATTCCGCCCGAGCTGGCCGTGCTTACCAAGGATCGGCTGCGGCGGATCTACCGCAGCGCGGTGCGCTCGGTCGAGCTGATCGCCGAACACCGCCCCGCGGTGTACCGCGGCACGCTCGAATACTTCAGCGCCGGCATCGGAGGCCCGGGCCAGACCGAAGCCGATCTGCGGGCGGCAGCGACCCAATGGCAGCCCTATGTTGCTGGGGATATCGTCGATAGGCCGATCAACGCGAATCATCAGCAAATGGCGTCTCCCGAGGCGCTTGCCGAGATCGGTCCCCAGCTCGCCGGTCTGCTCGACCCGCCGGAGTAGCCCGGACGGCGCCCCCGCCACCGGGCCGGGCCACTGCCGGGCCCGGTCCTCGCGGCTTCGCGACACCAATCCCGCGTCGGGAGGGAATAATCGTCGCAAGCACTCGCCCGCGCTCCGGCAACTCATGGTCGCGCTCGGCCGTGCCGCGGCGGATTCGGTAACGATCGGCATGCGCGCGTTCGATGATCATCAGGGCGGGGGGTGCGTGGCAACAACAGACAGGGTGAGGCATCTCCATGGTTCGGGCGGTCCGGCAGCGGTGTGACGAGACTGCGGGAGCGGTGCGCGCATGACCCGCCCGGCCCGTGTGCGCCCGACCCGGACCCGCCGCCCCCGCGTCACCACGCTGCCGCAGCTCATGGCCACCGCGGTGGAGGCCAACCCGAGCGGCACCGCCGTGATCTACGCCGACGCCGCGGCGACGCTGGCCACGCTGAGCTACGCCGAGCTGGACGAGCGGTCCACCCGCCTGGCCCGGCTGCTGATCGATCGCGGCGTCGGCCCCGAGGACCTGGTCGCGATCGGGATACCGCGGTCGACCGACTCCGTGGTCGCGGTCTGGGCGGTCGCGAAGACGGGCGCGGGATTCGTCCCGGTCGATCCGAACTACCCGGCCGATCGCGTGGAGCACATGATCGTCGACTCGGGCGCGGTCTTCGGGCTGGCCGTCGACGAGGTCCGCGCCGACCTACCGGACCAGGTCGAGTGGCTGTCCATCGACACCGCCGAGTGCGCGCGGCGGCTGGAGGAGTTTCCGGCCGACCCGGTGACCTACACCGACCGGGTGCGCCCGCTCCGGGCGGAACATCCCGCCTACGTCATCTACACCTCCGGGTCCACCGGCAAGCCGAAGGGCGTGGTCGTCACCCAGGCGGGGCTGGCGAGTTTCTGCGCGGAGCAGCGGGACCGATACCGGGTGACCAGCGCGTCGCGGACATTGCATTTCGCGTCGCCCTCGTTCGACGCGTCAGTGCTGGAACTGCTGCTCGCGCTGGGGGGCGCGGCCACGATGGTGGTCGCTTCCCCCACCGTGTTCGGCGGCGAGGAGCTCGCGTGCCTGGTGCGCAGGGAGGCGGTCACGCACGCCTTCGTCACGCCCGCCGCGCTCGCCTCGGTGGACCCGGCCGGGCTCGACGAGTTGCGCGTGGTGGTCGCCGGTGGCGAGGCGTGCCCGGCCGAACTGGTACGGCGCTGGGTGCTGCCGGTCTCCGGTGGGCGGACCCGCGAGTTCTGCAACGGGTACGGGCCGACCGAGACCACGATCATGACCAATATCAGCGCGCCGCTGGTACCGGGAGAGCCGGTGACCATCGGTGCGCCGATCCGGGCCGTCACCGAATACGTGCTGGACGAACGCCTGGCCCCCGTCCCGAGCGGCGTGGTCGGCGAGCTGTACATCACCGGCGCCCAGCTGGCCCGCGGCTACCACGAACGACCCGGGCTGACCGCGTCCCGCTTCGTGGCCAACCCGTTCGACCCGAACGGTTCGCGGCTCTATCGCACCGGCGACCTGGTGCGCTGGACGCCGAACGGCGAGTTGGAGTATCTGGGTCGCAATGACTTCCAGGTCAAGATCCGCGGTTTTCGCATCGAGCTGGGTGAGATCGACGCGGTGCTGGCCGCGCACGAGAGCGTCGACTTCGCCGTCACCGTCGGGCACGACCTGGACAGCGGCGCCACGATCCTCGTCTCCTACGTGCACGCCGCGCCCGGGATGGTCGCCGACGCGGCCGAACTGGCCGCCTTCGCCGAGCGGAGCCTGCCCGCGCACATGGTGCCGACGGTGGTCATGGTGCTGGAGAAGATCCCGCTGACGCCGGTGGGCAAGCTGGACCGCGCGGCGCTGCCGGTGCCGCGTCTGCAGACCAAGGTGTACCGCGCGCCGGTCGGCCCGCTGGAAGAGCTGGTGGCCGAGGTGTTCGGCGAACTGCTCGGCCCGGGTGCACCGGTCGGCGCGGACGACGACTTCTTCGAACTCGGCGGCAATTCGCTGATCGCGACGCAGGTCGCGGCCCGGATCGGGGCCGCCATCGCGGCGCGGGTACCCGCCCGGCTGGTCTTCGAGACTCCCACCGTCGCCGGGCTCGCCGCGCGGCTGGAGCCGATGAAGGGTGCCGGGGACCGGCGTGCGCTGGTGGCGGTGGAGCGCCCGGAGCGAGTGCCGTTGTCGCCCGCGCAGCAGCGGATGTGGTTCTTGAATCAGTTCGACACTGATTCGGCGGCGAACAATATTCCGTTCGCGGTGCGGTTGTCCGGTGTGTTGGACGTGGCGGCGTTGCAGGCGGCGGTCGCGGATGTGATCGAGCGTCATGAGACGTTGCGGACGATGTATCCGGCGGTGGACGGCACCGGCTATCAGGTGGTCGTGCCCGCGGCTCGCGCCGTCCCCGACCTCGCGCCGAAACCGCTCGCCGAGCACGAATTGCCCGACTGGCTGCGCGGACTGGCGCTGACCGGTTTCGATGTCGCCGCCGAGGTGCCGCTGCGCATCGCGCTGGCCGAACTCGCGCCGGACGACCACGTGATCGTCGTGGTGGTGCACCACATCGCCGCCGACGGCGCCTCGGTCGCGCCGTTCCTGCGGGATCTGCTCAGCGCGTTCCTTTCCCGGCGCAACAGGGCGAAGCCGGCGTGGGCTCCGCTGCCGGTGCAGTACGCGGACTACACGCTCTGGCAGCGCGCCGTGCTCGGCGACGAGAACGACCCGGATTCGGTCGCGGCCGCGCAGATCGCGTACTGGCGTCGCGCCCTGGCGGGCATTCCGGACCGGATCGACCTACCCTCGGACCGTCCGCGCCCGCCCGTCGCGTCCGGGCAGGGCGCGGAGTACACCTTCGCGGTGGACGCTTCGGTGCACCACGGACTCGCCGAACTGGCACACAGCGCGGGCGCCTCGGAGTTCATGGTGCTGCACAGCGCGTTCGCGGTGCTGCTCGCCCGGCTCACCGGCACCGACGACATCACCATCGGCACGCCCGTCGCCGGTCGTGGCGAGCGGGAACTCGACGGACTGATCGGCATGTTCGTCAACACGCTGGTGCTGCGCACCCGGATCGACCTGGGCGCGTCCTTCCGCACGCTGCTCGAGCAAGCGAAAGCATCTGATCTGGCGGCGTTCTCGCATGCCGAGCTGCCGTTCGAGCGGCTGGTCGAGGTGCTGGACCCGGTGCGGTCGCAGGCGCACCACCCGCTGTTCCAGGTGGCGCTGTTCTTCCAGAACATGACCAAGCCGGAGATCGATCTACCCGGGTTGTCGGCGCGCTCGGTGGAATTCGGCGGTGCGGTCGCGAAATTCGATCTGCAATTGACGGTGGTGCCGAGCGGTGCGGGCGGCGCTACGGGGTTCACAGCGATGTTCACCTACGCCACCGACCTGTTCGACGAGGCGACGATCGCCGAGTTCGCCTGGCGGCTGGAGTGGTTGCTCGCCGCCGTCGCCGCGGAACCGGATCAGCCGATCGGCGCTATCGATCTGCTGGCTCCCGCCGAGCGCGAGCGGATGCTGCGCGAGTGGAACAACACCCGGTATCCGGTGCCGGAAGAACTTTTGCTGGACGGCTATCGGCGCATCGTGGACGCGTATGCGGGCGAGGTCGCGGTCGTCTGCGAGGGCGCCGAGCTCACCTATCGGGAGTTCGACGCGCGGGTGAACCGTCTGGCCAGATTGCTGATTTCGCAGGGCGTCGGTGCGGAGTCGCTGGTGGGTTTGGCGGTTCGCCGGTCGCTGGATCTCGTAGTCGGGATGTACGCGATCGTGACGGCGGGCGGGGCGTACGTGCCGCTGGATCCGGACCATCCAGCCGAACGCATCGCGCACATTCTCGAGACGGCGCAGCCCGTCTGCGTGCTCACCACCTCCGCCGACGCGGTCGACGTCCCCGAAGGCACCGCGGTATTGCTCTTGGACGCCGTGAATCCGGATCGATTCGACGATTCGCCGGTGCGCGACGAGGAATTGGTGCGTCCGCTGTTGCCGCACCATCCGGCATACGTGATCTTCACGTCGGGCTCGACCGGCCGCCCCAAGGGCGTCGCGATTTCCCACCACGCGATCCAGAATCAGATCAGCTGGATGCTGGCGGCCTATCCGCTCGATCCCGATGATGTGTACCTGCAGAAGACGGCAACCACGTTCGACGTGTCGTTGTGGGGCTACTTCATGCCGTTGCGCGTGGGGGCGAAGCTCGTCCTGGCGACGCACGATGGGCATCGCGATCCGGTGTACGTCGCGGAAACCATTGCCGCACAGGGCGTGACGGTCACCGATTTCGTGCCCTCCATGCTGACGGTGTTCGCCGCGCACACCGCGCCCGGTTCCTGCCCCAGCTTGCGGGACATCTTCGCGATCGGCGAGGCGCTGCCGCCGGAAACCGTTGCCGCTGTGCGGGCGATGTCGGACGCGGCGGTGCACAATCTCTACGGCCCGACCGAGGCGGCGGTGTCGGTCACCTACTGGCCCGCCATGGCCGGCGACAAGCGGTCCGTTCCGATCGGTGTGCCGCAGTGGAACACTCAGGTATACGTGCTGGATTCACGCCTGCAACCGGTGCCAGCGGGTGTTCCGGGCGAGCTCTACCTCGCCGGTGATCAATTGGCCCGCGGTTATGTGCGTCGTCCCGACCTCACCGCGGACCGGTTCGTGGCCAACCCGTTCGCCTTCGGCGAGCGGATGTACCGGACTGGCGATCTGGTGGTCTGGCGCGCCGCGACCGAGGAGCTGCCGCCGCGCCTGGACTACCTCGGCCGGACCGATTTCCAGGTCAAGTTCCGTGGTCAGCGGATCGAGCTGGGCGAGATCGAGACGGCGTTGCTGGCGCAGCCGTCGGTGAGCCAGGCGGTAGCGGTGGTCGCGCCTTCGTCGCTGGGTGACCAGTTGGTGGCCTACGTGGTCCCTTCGCCCGGCGAATCGATCGAACAGGCCGGATTGCTCGCGGCGATCGGTGACATACTGCCCACCTATATGGTTCCGGCCGCGATCGTGGCGCTGGCGGAGTTCCCGCTGAACCCCAGCGGCAAGCTGGACCGCAAGGCGTTGCCCGAACCCGCTTTCACCGCACGCGAATTCCGTGCGCCCGTCACGCCCGTCGAGGAGATCGTGGCGGGTGTGTTCGGCGAGGTGCTGGGGTTGGGTCGAGTGGGCGCCGATGACGATTTCTTCGCGCTCGGTGGCAATTCGCTGGTCGCCACCCGGGTAGTGGCCCGGTTGGGTGCGGCGGTGGGTGCCAGGGTGCCGGTGCGAGCGTTGTTCGAGACGCCGACGGTCGCGGCGCTGGCGGCGGCGATCGAGTCGCGGACACATGGCGAGCGCGGTGTCGAGCTCGGCAGTATCGCGCGGCCGGAGCGGTTGCCGTTGTCGTTGGCGCAGCGGCGGATGTGGTTCCTGAATCGCTTCGATCAGTCCGCGGACGCCGGGGACCGGATCGGTTCGGCCGCATACAACTTGCCGTTCGCGTTGCGGTTGACCGGTGAGCTGGACGTGCGGGCGCTGGGCGCGGCGCTGCATGACGTGGTCGCGCGGCACGAAGTGCTGCGGACCGTGTACCCGGAGACCACGGATGGTCCGGTCCAGGTGGTGCTCGCCGCCGGACAGGTGACGCTGGACGTCGCCGCGCACCCGGTGGCGGCCACCGGGGTCGCGCGCGAGGTCTATGCGCTCGCAGCCACACCCTTCGATGTGACGGCCGAAGTGCCGGTGCGTGTGCGGCTGCTGGAAATCACCGATACGCCGAACGAATACGTGCTGGCTGTGGTCGTGCATCACATTGCCGCCGACGCGTCGTCGATGGGTCCGCTGGTGCGGGATGTGATGACCGCTTATGCGGCGCGAACCTCGGGTGAGGCGCCGGGGTGGTCGCCGCTGCGGGTGCAGTACGCGGACTATGCGTTGTGGCAGCGTGCGGTGTTGGGCGAGGAATCGGATCCGGAGTCGATCGCCGCCCAGCAGATCGGATTCTGGCGGGCCCAGTTGGCCGATCTGCCCGACTTGCTGGAGTTGCCCGCCGATCGCCCCCGTCCGGCCGTTGCGTCGCTGGCAGGCGCGCGGGTGGACGTCGGGATCGACGCGGCGACACACGCCGGACTGGTCGAACTCGCCCGTGCGCACGGCGCCACGTTGTTCATGGTGGTGCACACGGCATTCGCGGTGTTGCTGGCCCGGCTGTCCGGCTCGGACGACATCGCGGTCGGCACACCGGTCGCCGGGCGTGGTGAGCGTGAGCTCGATGATTTGATCGGCATGTTCGTCAACACGGTGGTGTTCCGCTCCCGGGTCGACGGCGGCGACTCGTTCGCGGACATTCTCGCGCGGCAGCGGGATATCGATCTCGAGGCGTTCGCCCACGCCGACGTGCCGTTCGAGCGGTTGGTGGAGGTGCTCGATCCGCCGCGGTCCACGGCGCGTCATCCGTTGTTCCAGGTGGGACTGTCGTTCCAGAATGTCGCGCGTACCGCGTTGGAGCTGCCCGGTTTGACGGTGGCCGGCGTCGATGCCGATTTGGCTGTGTCGCAGTTCGATCTGCATTTGATCGTCGGCGATGCGTATGACGAGTCGGGTGCGCCCGCCGGTATCGGTGGATTCCTCACCTATGCGACAGACCTTTTCGACGCGAGAACGGTGCAGGGATTCGCCGACCGACTATCGCGAGTTCTGTCCGCCGTGGTCGCCGACGCGACGGTGCCGGTCGGGGATATCGACATCCTCGCCGACACCGAGCGCACCGACCTCGCTGGATGGAACGACACGACACACCCGGTGGAACCTGCCGCGACGCTGGGATTGCTGCTGCGGCGATCGATCGCGGCGGCGCCCGGAGCGGTCGCACTCGTCGCGGACCGGCCCGGGGGCGGACGCACGCAGCTGAGCTACGCCGAGCTGGGGGCGCGGGTGAACCGCCTCGCCCGCTACTTGATCTCGGTGGGCGTCGGCCCCGAATCCCGGGTGGCGCTGGCATTCCATCGATCGATAGACCTGGTCGTGGCGATGTACGCGGTGTCGGAGGCCGGTGGCGCGTACGTGCCGGTCGACCCCGGCCGAGCCGCGGACCGGAACGAGTACGTCCTGGCGACTGCTCAGCCTGTGTGCGTGCTGACCGATGCCGAGTTCGAAACCGCTGTCGCCCCCGTGGTGCGGCTGGAAGAGCTCGAGCTGAGGGAAGTGGCGAGCGGGCCGATCACCGACAGCGAGCGGGTCGCTCCGCTGCGGCCGGAGAACACGGCGTACGTCATCTTCACGTCGGGTTCGACCGGCCGCCCGAAGGGTGTCGCCGTGCCGCACGCCGCCGCCGTCAACCAAATGCTGTGGAAATCCAGCGCATTCGGGCTGGCACCCGACGACGCGGTGCTGCTCAAGACGGCGGCGACGTTCGACTTGTCGGTGTGGGAGTTCTGGTCGGCCGCCGTGTGCGGTGGGCGGCTGGTCATCGCGGCGCCGGATGGTCATCGGGACCCGGCGTACCTCAACGAGCTGATGGCGCGGGAATCCGTCACGACGTTGCATGTGGTGCCGTCGATGCTCGATGCGCTGCTGGTGCACCGGGCGGCCGTGGGTGACGCTTCGGCCGGCTGGTCGCCGCGACGGGTGCTGGCGATCGGTGAAGCTCTGCCGGGCGCGGTAGCGCAGCGTTTCCTGCGCGAGCACCCCGGCACGGAGCTGTTCAATTTGTACGGCCCGACCGAGGCGGCGGTGTCGATCACCAGCCACCGGGTCACGCTTGCCGATGAGACGTTGGTGCCGATCGGTGTGCCGGAGTGGAACAGCCGGGTTTATGTGCTGGATGGGCGTTTGCGTCCGGTTCCGGTGGGTGTTTCGGGTGAGTTGTATTTGGCTGGTGCGCAGTTGGCGCGTGGTTACTTCGGTCGTGCGGATTTGACGGCGGATCGTTTTGTGGCGAATCCGTTCGAGCCGGGTGCGCGGATGTATCGCACCGGTGACCTGGTGGCTTGGAATGCCGATGGTGAGCTGGAGTATCGGGGTCGTTCGGACTTCCAGGTGAAGATTCGTGGATTCCGGATCGAGCTGGGTGAGATCGAGGCCGCGCTGTTGGCCTTGCCGGTGATCGCGCAGGCAGCGGTAGTCGCGAAGTCCGATCCCAAGACCGGTGATCGCCTGGTGGCGTATCTGGTCTCGGCCGACGGCGACGTAGACATGGCCGCGGTCAAGTCCGCGCTGTCGGCTGGTTTGCCGTCGTACATGGTGCCGTCGGCGTTCGTGGTGCTGGATGCGTTGCCGTTGAACGTCAACGGCAAGCTGGATCGTAAGGCGTTGCCGGAGCCGGAGTTCGAGGTTCAGGCTTTCCGTGCGCCGTCGACGCCGATCGAGGAGATCGTCGCCGCGGTCTACGCCGAAGTGCTGGGCGTCGAACGGGTCGGCGCGGACGACGATTTCTTCGCGCTCGGCGGTAACTCGTTGCTCGCGACGCAGGTCGCCGCCCGGATCGGCGCGGCGCTGGACGCCCGGGTGCCGGTGCGGGTCCTGTTCGAGGCGTCCACTGTCGCCGGATTGGCGGTCAAGGTCGAACGGGACGCGGGGGAGCGCAAACGCACCCCGCTGGTCGCCGGGCAACGTCCCGATCGCATCCCGCTGTCGTTCGCGCAGCAGCGCATGTGGTTCCTCAACCAGTTCGACACCTCGGCCTCGGTCTACAACATCCCGGCCGCGATCCGCCTGTCCGGTGACCTCGACGTCGTCGCGTTGCAGCAGGCGGTGGCGGATATCGTCGCGCGCCACGAGATCCTGCGCACGATCTACCCGCAGACGCCGGACGGCCCGGTGCAGCAGGTGCTCGCGCCGTACGACGTGCCGGTGGATCTGGCTCCGGCGCAGATCGGCGACGAGCACGTCGCCAACGAAGTGCAACGGATCGTCGCGGCCGGTTTCGACGTGACCAGCGAGGTGCCCTTCCGCGCCAAGCTGTTCCAGCTCGCGGGCACCGAGTATGTGCTGGTGTTCGTCGCGCATCACATCAGCGCGGACGGCTGGTCGATGGGCCCGCTGACCAGGGACCTGATGGTGGCCTACGCGGCGCGCGGCGGGGGCGAGGCGCCGTCCTGGGCGCCGCTGCCGATCCAGTACGCCGACTACGCTCTGTGGCAGCGCGAGGTGCTCGGCACCGACGAGGACCCCGACTCGCTCGCCGGTGCGCAATTGTCCTATTGGACAACGGAACTCGCCGACCTGCCCGACGAGCTGAACCTGCCTGCGGACCGCCCCCGTCCGCCCGCCCAGTCTTTCGCGGGCGGCAAGACCGATTTCGTCGTCGACGCGGACGTGCACGCCGCACTGGTGGAGCTGGCCAGACAGCACAACGCCACGCTGTTCATGGTCGTGCACACCGCGTTCGCCATCTTCTTGTCTCGCTTGTCGTGCACCGACGACATCGTCATCGGCACCCCCGTCGCGGGCCGCGGCGAAGCCGAACTCGATGATCTGATCGGCATGTTCGTCAACACCCTGGTGCTGCGCACCCGGGTCGCGCCCGGCCTGGACTTCACCGAGTTGCTGGCCGCCAACCGGGAAACCGATCTGCGCGCCTTCGCCAACGCTGACATCCCGTTCGAGCGGTTGGTCGAGGCGCTGGACCCGGAGCGCTCGGCGGGCCGCCATCCGCTGTTCCAGGTGGCGCTGTCGTTCGAGAACCTCGCGGTCACCAGTTTCGAATTGCCCGGCCTCAGCTTCACCGCGCTCGACCCGGTCGCCGACACCGCCAAGTTCGACCTGCTGCTCACCGTGCGCGAGCAGCGCACCGAGGCGGGCGCCGAGGCCGGTCTCGCCGCCGAATTCACCTACGCCCGTGATCTCTTCGATGAGCGAACGGTCGTCGAGTTCGGCCGCCGGTTCCGCCGCGTGCTCGCCGCCGTCGCGCGGCACCCGGGCACCGCCGTCGGCGATCTGGAGATCCTGGACGACTCCGAGCGCGTCGACCTGATCACGCGCACCGGCGGGCCCGCGGTGCCGCCGAGCACCCTGCCGGACCTGATGGCCGCCGCTGTCGCCGCGAACCCGACCGGCGTCGCCGTGGTCGCGGGGGGCCGCAGCTTCAGCTACGCCGAAGTCGACGCCGCCTCCGCGCAATTGGCGCGCGCGCTGATCGACCGCGGCGCGGGACCGGACGTGGCGGTAGCCATCGCGATCCGGCGTTCGGGCGAATACATGCTCGCGCTGTGGGCGGTCGCGAAGACCGGCGCCGCGTTCGTCCCGATCGATCCGACCTATCCTGCCGACCGCATCGCGCACATGGTCGCGGATTCCGGTGTCGCGCTGGGCGTGACGCTGACCGCCGAGCTGGCCAACCTGCCCGCCTTGGCCCGCGGCGCCTGGGTCGCGCTGGACGATCACGACTTCACCTTCGACGTCGCGGTGCGGCCGGACCAGCCGCTGCGGCCCGCTGAGCTGCGCGGGCCGCTGCGCGCCGAGAACGCCGCGTACGTCATCTACACCTCCGGCTCCACCGGTCTGCCCAAGGGCGTCGTCGTCACCCACGCGGGCCTGGCCAACTTCAGCGCCGAGCAGGTGCAGCGCTATCGGCTCGACCGGACCACGCGCGCACTGGCGTTCGCGTCCCCGTCGTTCGACGCGTCGATGCTGGAACTGCTGCTCGCGCTCGGTTCCGCGGGCGCGCTCGTGGTGGCGCCGCCGCTGACGTTCGGCGGCGAGGAGCTTGCCGGGTTGATTCGCGGCGAGGGCGTAACACACGCCTTCCTCACCCCGTCCGTGCTCACCTCGCTCGACCCGGACGCGCTGGCGGGCATGCGGGTGATCGTGGCGGGCGGCGAAGCGGTGCCCGCCGACCTGGCGGCCAAGTGGACCGGGGCAGCGGAGCGCGCTTTCCATAACGGCTACGGGCCCACCGAGACCACCATCATGACCAATATCAGCGACCCGCTGCGGCCCGGCGACCCGGTCACCATCGGCGGTCCGATCCGCGGTATGCGGTCGCTGGTGCTCGACAGCAGGCTCCGTCCGGTGCCGGAAGGCGTGGCGGGCGAACTGTATCTGGGCGGCATCCAGCTCGCCCGCGGTTACCACGCGCGTGCGGGACTCACCGCCGCGCGGTTCGTCGCCGATCCGTACGGCGCGCCCGGCGAGCGCCTGTACCGCACCGGCGATCTGGTGCGCTGGCGTCGGGGCGAGGGCGTGCCCGTCGTGGAGTACATGGGCCGCAACGACTTCCAGGTGAAGGTGCGCGGCTTCCGCATCGAGCTCGGGGAGATCGACGCCGCGCTGGCCGCTCAGCCCGAAGTCGACTTCGCGGTCACGCTCGGACGCGAATCGAATTCCGGCGCGACGATTCTGGTCTCGTACGTGCTCCCGGCCAAGGGAGCGACGGTCGATCCGGCCGCGCTGACCGACCGGATCGGGCGCACGCTGCCGGAGTACATGGTGCCCGCGGCGATCATGGTGCTCGACGCCATCCCGCTGACGCCGGTCGGCAAGCTGGACCGCAAGGCGCTGCCGCAACCGGCACTGGAGACCCGCGCCTACCGCGCGCCGCTGACCCCGGCAGAAGTGGTGATCGCCGAGGTGATCGGCGAAGTGGTCGGCGTCGAACGAGTCGGTCTGGACGACGACTTCTTCGCCCTCGGCGGCGACAGCATCGTGTCCATCCAGGTGGTCTCCCGCGCACGCGCCCGCGGCGTCACGTTCACGCCGCGCGACGTCTTCGAGTGCAGGACGGTCGCCGCGCTGGCCCGCGCCGCCGCGGTCGAGGGCGGCCCCGGTGACGAGGCAGGCGACCTACCGCTCACCGCGGAGGCGGCGCGCATGCTGGACGAGGGCATCGAGGTGCGGGCCATCGCCCTCGACGTCCCGGAGACCTGCTCTGCCGAGACGGTGCGCGGCGCGGTGGCCGCCTTGCTCGACCAGCATCCGATGCTGTGGGTGCGGGTGGAGTACGCCGACGGCGTGCCGATGCTGCGTATCCCCCCGGTCGCCGAGCGCACCGGCGAGGCGTTCCGCAGGCTGGACCCGCGGCACGGCGAGACCTCGCTGCCGATCGACGACGTGGTGCAGGCGGCCGCGGCGGCGCTGGACCCGGAACAGGGCCGCAACATCCACTTCGTGCTCACGGGCGGTCCCGAGGCTCGCTCGACGCTCATCGTGGTGGCCGGCAGCCTCGTGGTCGACGACGTCTCCTGGCGCGTCATCGTCGACCAGCTCACCGGGAGCTGGAACCGGGCCCGCCACGCGGCGCCCGCTGCGCCGGAATCCGGCCTCGGCATGGTCATTCGCGCGTTGTCGGCCAGGGCGCACGATCCGGCCACGGTTGCCGAAATGGACTGGTGGCGGCGGGCTCTGGGCACCATTCCGGAAGGCGCGGGTGCCGATGGACGGGATCTGAGCGCACGCAGCCGGGTTTCGCTCACCATCACCGCGGAGGGGGCGGAGGCCGTCGCCGCCGCGGCCGAGGCCTATCACACCGGGGTGGCGGACATCCTGCTCACCGCGCTGGCCCTGGCGCTGCGCACCTCCGCGGGCGAGACCGTGACGCGCGCGATCGGTTCGGTCGTGCGTCTGCCCGCCGACGGCCGCGCGGCCACCCACGCCGACGCGGAGAGCATGGTGGGCGGCTTCGTCACCGAGTATCCGCTGCCATTGCGGCTGACCAGGATCGACATCGAAGACGCCCTGATCGGCGGCCCCGCCGCGGGCACCGCGATCGCGCAGATCAAGGAGCTCCGCCGGTCGGTGCCCGCACGTGGCGTCGGCTACGGTCTGCTGCGCTACCTCAACGCCGACACGGCCGCCGAGCTGCGCGGACTCGGCCGCGGCCGGTTCGCGCTGCGCTACCGGGATCTGCGCCCGGCCCGGGTGCACACCGATCTCCCGTCCGACGACCTGCTGCTCGTGCTGACCGTCGACGCCACCGACGACGGCCTGCTGGCCCGGTTCGATTTCGCCGCCGCGGCGTTCCGCGGCGAGGACGCGAAGGTCTTCGCCGAGCATTGGATTCGCGCGCTCGGCGGCCTCGCCGAGCATGGATTGCGCCCCGACGCGGGCGGATTCACGCCATCGGACTTCCCGCTGGTGCGGCTGAAGCAGCCCGACATCGACCGGTTCACCCGCGCCTACCCGGACCTGTCGGACGCCTGGCCGGTCACGCCGCTGCAATCGGGCATGCTGTTCCACGCCCTGCTCGCGGAGTCCTCGGTGGACGTCTACACCACCCAGTTCGTGCTCGAACTCAGCGGCGCGGTGGACGCCCGCCGGATGCACGCCGCCGCGCAAGCCGTGCTGGATCGGCACGACAACCTGCGCGTCGCCTTCGCCGACGACAGCGAGGGCAATCCCGTGCAGATCGTGCAGGGTTCGCTGGAGGTGCCGTGGCGGCTCATCGATCTGCGGCAGCTGGAACCCGCCGCGGCCACAGCTGAGCTGGAGCGGATCAAGGCGGCCGATCTGGCCGACCATTTCGACATGCGGACCGCGCCGCTGCTGCGGTTCGCGCTGATCCGTTCCGCCGCGGGCGCCTACCACCTGCTGGTGACCAGCCACCACATCCTGATCGACGGCTGGTCCATGCCGCTGTTGATGAAGGACCTGCTGACGCTGTACGCGCTGGGCGGCAACTCGCGGCACCTGCCGACGGTGCCGTCCTACCGCGACTACCTGGCCTGGCTGGTGGCGCAGGACGCGGAGGCGGCGCGCGCGGCATGGCGCACCGCCTTGGCCGGTATCACCGAGCCGACACCACTGGCGCCGGTGGACCCGGGACGTGAGATCTCCGCGGGTGTCGGCGAGGTCGGTTTCGAACTGTCCCAGGCCGATACCACCGCGCTGACCCGGCTCGCTTCGGGTCTCGGCGTCACGGTCAACACCGTGGTGCAAGCGGCGTGGGGTCTGCTGATCGGCCGCAGCGTCGATCGGGACGACGTGGTCTTCGGCGCCACCGTGTCCGGGCGTCCGCCGCAGCTGGACGGCGTCGAGGCGATGGTCGGCCTGTTCCTCAACGCGATCCCGGTACGGGTGCGACTGGGAGCGACCCTGACCCTCGGCGGATTGCTGCGTCAGTTGCAGGCCGAGCAAGCCGCGCTGCTGGACCACCACTACTTGGGCCTCAGCGATATCCAGGACGCGATCGGCGTGGAAGGGTTGTTCGACTCGCTCGTGGTGTTCGAATCCTTCCCCGTGGACCGGGAGGGACTGGACCGAGCCAGCGACATCGACGGCATGAGCGTCAGCGGCGTCGGCGCGGTCAACGGCACCCATTACCCGCTCACCGTGATGGTGGTGCTCGACAGTCAGCTGCGCGTCTCGGTGAAGTACCTGCGCGACCTGTTCGACGAACCCGCGGCACTGACTCTGGCGCAGCGGCTGTCGGCGCTGATCGGCCGCTTCGTGACCACGCCGCAGGCGCGGGTCGGCGAGATCGACGTGCTGCTCGACGACGAGCGCGCGGAGCTTGCGGCGCGCAACGCCACCGACGTGCCGCAACTGCTCGACGACGCGACGCTGCTGTCGCTGTTCGACGCACAGGTGGCCCGCACGCCGGACGCGCCCGCGGTGCGCTACGGCGATGTCACCCTCAGCTACGCCGAACTCGACTCGCGCGCACGGTCGCTGGCGGTCGAGCTGATGCGCTGGGGCGTCGGTCCGGAGACGCTGGTCGCTGTGGCCATGCGGCGCGGCATCGACCTGGTCGTCGCGATCTACGCGGTGCTGCGGACCGGTGGCGGCTACCTGCCGATCGATCCGGACCATCCGGCCGAGCGCAGCGAGTACGTGCTCGACAGCGCCGCTCCGATCTGCGCGCTGACCACCACCGCCGACGGGTTCGACACCGCGACCGGCATTCCGGTGGTCGCCGTCGACACCCTGTATCTGGCTCCCTACCAGGGACCTTGGCCGCAGGAGTACGTCCACCCGGACACCGTCGCCTACGTCATCCACACCTCGGGCTCCACCGGTCGCCCGAAGGGCGTCATGATCACGCACCGGCAGATGGTCAACCAGTTCCGCTGGGCCCAGCTGGCCTATCCGCACGCCGGCGGCGACGTGGTGCTGCACAAGACGCCGATCACCTTCGACATCTCCACGTGGGAGTTGTTCTGGCCCTTGCAGACCGGTGCCGCGATCGTCATCGCCGAGCCCGACGGTCACCGCGACCCGGCCTACCTGGCCCGGGTCATCAATGAGAACGCCGTCACCACAGTGCATTTCGTTCCCTCGATGCTGGAGGCCTTCCTCGACCCGGTGGCCAACCCGGCCATGGAGTACCCGTCGCTGCGGCGGGTGTTCGCCGCGGGCGAGGCGCTGTCCGGCGAGACAGCGGCGTCCTTCGCCGCCGCCGCACCCGGTGTGGCCCTGATCAATTGGTACGGCCCCGCCGAAGCCACCGTGGTCACGGATCATCCGGTGCGCGACACCGCCGTGGTGGCGATCCCGATCGGCGTGCCGGTGGCGAACACCCGCGTGCACGTGCTCGACCGGCAGTTGCGGCCGGTACCGCCGGGGGCGGCGGGCGAGCTGTATGTCGGGGGTGTGCAGCTGGCTCGTGGCTATCTCGGCGCCGCGGCCCTCACTGCCGAGCGTTTCGTCGCCCATACCGGCGGGACCCGGCTCTACCGCACCGGTGACATCGTGCGCTGGCGTGGCGGAGCTCTGGAGTATCTGGGTCGCAGTGATTTCCAGGTCAAACTGCGGGGCCAGCGGGTGGAGCTGGGCGAGATCGAGACCGTGCTGGTCGCCCACCCGGGGGTGCGGCACGCGGCGGTATCGCTGGTGCGCGGCGCGACCGGGGACCGGCTGGTCGCGTACGTGGTCCCGGTGCCGGGTGAGACCATCGACGAGGCGGCACTGCTGCTGCACGCGCGCGGCGCGCTGCCGTCCTACATGGTGCCCTCGGCGGTGGTCGCGCTCCATGAGCTCCCGCTGAACGCCAGCGGCAAACTCGACCGCAAGGCGCTGCCCGTGCCGCCGCCGGCGGCGCGTCCCTATCGCGCGCCGAGCACGCCGCTGGAGCGCACCGTGCTCGACGTGTTCGGCGAGGTGCTCGACCTCCGCGACGGACGCCGCGTCGGCATGGACGACGACTTCTTCGAGCTGGGCGGCAACTCGCTGGTCGCGACGCGCGCGGCCAGCAGGCTGCGCGCGCTCAGCGGCGCCGAGGTGCGGGTGCAGTGGTTCTTTACCGATTCGACCCCGGCGTCACTGGCCGCCCGCATCCTCGCGGCGCTGGCCGACGACCACGACTACGACCTGGATTCGAACGCCGCGCTCGAGGTGCTGCTGCCGATCCGGACGATGGTGCCGCACGACGTGGCCGCGGCCCAGCCGCTGTTCTGCCTGCACCCGATGTACGGATTGTCCTGGTGTTACGCGGGTCTGGCCCGCTACGTGCCCGCGAGCACGCCGATCTTCGGCCTGCAATCGCCCGCGCTGACCGAAGACGGCTACCTGCCTGCGTCGCTGACCGAGATGGCGCGCCGCTACGTGGCCGAGATCCGCGCGGTGCAGCCGCACGGGCCCTACCGGCTGCTCGGCTGGTCGCTCGGGGGTGTGCTGGCGCACGCCGTGGCGACCCAGTTGCAGGCCGCCGGCGAGGAGATCGGGCTGCTTACCATGCTGGACAGCCACCCGGACATCGACGTCACCGACTTCCGGGCGGCGATCCGCGAGGCGCTGGCCGAGCTCGGCATCGGCGCGGACGCCCTGCTGCCCGGCCACGGCGACATCCACGAACTGAGCGAGGACGCGCTGGCCGCTTTGCACGCCACGATCCCCCCGGACATGGCGGTGCTCACACCCGAGCGGGTGCGCCGGATCTACCGCAGCGCGGTGCGCTCGGCCGAGCTGATCGCCGAACACCGGCCGCAGGTCTTCCGTGGTCGCCTGCACTACTTCAGCGCGGCCGGGCACGACACCGCGGCGGCCGGCTGGCAACCGTACGTCGACGGTCCGGTCGACGATCATCCAGTCGGCGTCGCGCACGACCAGATGACTGCTCCGGAAGCTTTGGCGCAGATCGGCCCCCGATTGTCCGAACTACTTCATCCCCCAGGGTGGGAAACCCCACCGAACCTGGGCCGGTCATGATCGAATCGAATCGGTTCGGGCATGATGGGGCAACGGTGCGGTAACAATGTCCCCTGTTGTCACGACTACATAGGCCGTATGGTCGGCGTGGTGTTCCAGGGCTCCACCCCGGCGCGTGGGGCATGCAGAGCGAATCTCGAGACGAAGCGAAGGTGCGAAATTGATACGTCGACAGACCCGGCGCGGCGGCCTGCGTGCCGCGGCAGCGATCGCGGCAACGGCAGTGCTCGCGGGAGTGATGACCGGTCTCGGCGCGTCCAGTGCGACAGCTGATCCGATCATCGATTCGAAAACCCTGCTGGGCAACCCGGTCGCCCCGGACGGTTCGCGTATCACCAAGGCCGAGTACAAGGACTCGCGCAGCATCCGGCTGTACGTCTACTCGGCGGCCATGGACGAGAAGATCATCATCGATGTCCAGCGCCCGGCCGACGCGTCCGTGCCGCGCCCGACGCTGTACCTGCTCAACGGCGCGGGCGGCGGCGAGGACGACGCCTCGTGGCAGGCCAGGACCGACGCGCTGCAGTTCCTGTCGGACAAGAACGTCAACGTGATCCAGCCGATCGGCGGCAAGTGGAGCTACTACACCGACTGGATCAAGGACGATCCGGTACTGGGCCGCAACAAGTGGAAGACCTTCTTCACCGAGGAGCTTCCGCCGCTGATCGATGGCGCGCTCGGCACCAATGGCGTGAACGCCATCGCGGGCCTGTCCACCTCGGGCACTACGGTGCTCGCGCTGCCGATCTACAAGCCGGGCTTGTACAAGGCCGCCGCGGCCTACAGCGGCTGCGCGCAGACCAGTGACCCGGTCGGCGCGCGGTTCGTGAAGCTGACCGTGGAGACCTGGGGCGGCGGCAACACCGAGAACATGTGGGGTCCTGAGGGCGGGCCGGAGTGGGTGGCCAACGACCCGTACGTGAACGCCGAGGGACTGCGCGGGCTCGGGCTCTACATCTCCACCGGCAACGGCCTGCCCGGCCAGCACGACACGCTGAACGGCCAGTACGCCCTGCCCGGCCCCTACGGTCTGGCCAACCAGATCATCATCGGCGGCGTGATCGAGGCGGGCACCAACTACTGCACGCACAACCTGAAGACCAAGCTGGACCAGCTGGGTATCCCGGCCACGTACAACTTCCGCAACTCCGGCACCCACTCGTGGGGTTACTGGCGCGACGAGTTCCAGCTCTCGTGGCCGGTGCTCGCGAGCGGCCTCGGCATCTGAGCCGCTGACCCGATCCGGATCACCCGGCGCAGCCCTTCCGACCGCCTGGTCGCCCACCTGGGGCGACCAGGCGGTCGGCTTTTCGGCGATTCCCTTGGCGCGCTTCACCAGTGGCCCTCATCCTGGCCGGAAGCGCGGATCAGACCCAGTTCTCGATCCAGTACTTCCAGATCCGCGGCGCGTAGGCGTCCAGCGGCGGAACCTTGATATCGCTGCCCGCGAGCGCCGCACTGGTGTGGCGGCAGTCGAACCAGCAGGTGAACTCGCTGTGCGCCAGGACATCCAGCGGGACGCCGACGCGGGGCAGCAGCCAGTTGGCGCCGGGGACGCGCAGCATCATGTCGAGGCTGCGTTTGGGCATCACCTCGACCAGGTGCGGCGCGCCCGCCTCATCGGCGAACAGGTTCAGCGCCTCGACCGCGCTCTGCCTGCGCGGGTCGACCAGGTGGTAGGTGGTCTTGTCCGAGCCGGGCTGGTGCGCGATGTGGTCCAGGGCACGCGCGACGAAATCGACCGGGACCATGTTGGTCTCGCCCAGCTTGGGCACCAGCACCGGCAGGAGCCTGGGCAGTTGCGCGCCCATCCGCAGCAGCCGGAAGAAGTAGTACGGCCCATCGATGCGATCGATTTCGCCGGTCCTGGAATGGCCGATCACGATCGACGGACGATAGATGCGCCAGCGCAGGGAGGACTCCCGCACGATCCGCTCGGCCTCGAATTCGGCACGCTGCATCGGCGTGGCCAGCGACTGACCGTGGTCGAACATGTCCTCGGTGAACAGGCCCTCGCTGGACCCGGCCACCTCCACGGTCGAGACATGGTGCAGCAGATCGGCGTTCAGCTCCTCGGCGACGTCGACCAGATGCCGGGTTTCGTCGCCGCGCTCGGTCAGGTCGTAGCCGGCCGCCAAGTGGAAGACGTGCTCGATGCCGCCGCGATGCCGCGCCAGCCAGGCGGGGTCGATGCCGAGCCCGGGTGCGCCGAGATCGCCGCACACCAAGCGGACGCGGTCGCCGCCCGCCCATTCCTGCGCACAGCAGGCGAACCGGTCGGCCGAGGCGTCACCCGGCCGGACCAGTACATGGATGTCACCCTCGCGTTTCAGGAGCTCGGGGATGAGGAACCGACCGATGAACCCAGTTGCCCCGGTAACCAGGTAAGTCATAGCCGATGAACATAGTCGCCTGTCGCCGCCTTCGTCGCGGCGGCCCGATCAGTCGGCGAAGACGGGTTTGCGCTTGGTGAGCATCGCCGTGGCGCCCTCGGCGAAATCCGGGGACCGCAACAACTCGGTCTGCCCGGCCTTTTCGGCGGCCAGCGCCGCGTCCAGCGCGGTCAGCGTGGCCTGGTTCAGCGCTTGCTTGGTCAATTCCAGCGCCCGGCGCGGCCCCGCGGCAATCTTCGCGACGGCCTCCGCGACCGCGTCGTCGAGTTCGTTGTCGGGAACGACCGCCGTGCACAATCCGGCGGCCCTGGCGGCAGGAGCGGGCAGGCGCTCACCGAGCAGCGCCATCCGCGCGGCAAGCGGGCGGCCTGCCGCCGCGGCGACCAGCGCGGCCGCGCCGCCGTCGGGCATCAAGCCGATGTTGATGAAAGCCAGCAGCAGGTAGGAATCCTCGCTGGCGTAGACCAGGTCGGCGGCCAGCGCGATGCCGACGCCCACGCCCGCCGCGGCGCCCCGGATGCGTGCGATCACCGGCACCGGCGCGTCGACGATGGCGCGCACCAGCCGGTTCGCCGCATCCATCACCATGTCCGAGGTGATGCCGCGGCGCGCCTCGTCCACGCTCGCCGACAGATCGGCGCCGGTGCAGAAGTCGCCGCCCTCGCCGGTCAGGACGATCACACGCACCGCGCGGTCCTCGGCAGCGGCGAGGAAGACGTCCCCGAGCGCCACCATCGTGTCGTAATCGATGGCGTTCTTGCGCTTCGGCTTGGTGATCGTGACGCGGAGCACCTTGCCGTCCGTGACCGCCGTGAACCCCGTGGCGGCCGCAGGCACATCGGCGGCATCCGCGGAATCGGTGTTGCTCATGTTCGCTCCTACGCTGGAATTCGGCAGTCCGTCGGCCATGAATAGTGGTTAACTTTGCGAATTGTGGTTAACTTAGGGTCGATTGTCGGGCGCTGTCAACCAGCGCCGCCGGAGAAACGGAGAGGTGCATGGTCGCGGATCGCAGCGAGATCGGTCTCGCTCCCGCGCGGCCCGACCCGGGAAGCAGGGCGGGCGCGCAGGGCGCACCGCAGGTCCGCCGCCGCCCCAAGGACCGCAAGGTCCAGATCATCCGGGCGGCCGCGCGAGCGTTCAGCGAACGCGGGTACTACCCGGTGGGTGTGGACGAGATCGCCGCGGAGGTCGGGATCTCCGGCCCCGCGCTGTATCGGCATTTCACGAACAAGTACGCGCTGCTGGTCGCGGCCGCCGAGGAGGGCGCACGGCATCTGCTCACCGTCGCCCAGACCGCCGACGACGCACGGTTGGACCCCGCGCAGCGCTTGGACGGGCTGATCCGCGCGATCAGCGAGCACACCATCGAGATCCGCCGCGAAGCCGGGCTCTACCGCTGGGAACGGCGCTATCTCGAACGCGACGACCGCGTCCGGATCAAGCGGATCTACGACGACCTGAACAACACGCTCGCCGCGCCGATCGCGCTGCTGCGGCCCGCCGCGCCGCCCGCGGACGTGGCGATGCTGGCCGCGGGCGTGCTCAGCGCGATCGCGAGTATCGCAGCGCACCGCACCGCGCTGTCGAGTGCCAGACTGCTTCCCCTGCTGCACGAGCTGGCCTGGGCGATCCTGCGGACCGAACTGCCCGCCGGACCAACCGAACCGGAGGATGGTCAGCCTGTCCGCGGCATCCCGGTGACCTCGAAGCGCGAACAGCTGCTCACCGAGGCGATCCGGATCTTCGGCCGCCAGGGCTACCACGAGGCGAGCATCGAGGAGATCGGCGCCGCCGTCGGGATCAACGCCTCCAGCGTGTACCGGTACTTCGCGAGCAAGTCCGACCTACTCGCCGCGGCTTTCTACCGCACCGGCGACCGGCTGGCCATCGCGATCACCGAGGCGCTGGCCGAGGCGACCAGCCGGGAAGACGCGGCTCGGCGCCTGGCCGACCGCTACGCCAAGCTCAGCTTCGCGATGCCGGAGATCATGCCGGTCTACTACGCCGAGTTCAGCAATCTGCCGCAGTCCGAACAGCACAAGCTGCGCGCCATCCAGCGGCAGAACGTGCTGGAGTGGGCCAACTTGCTCGACGGAGATCCGGTGGAGGCGCGTTTCCGCGTGCACGCCGCCATCGGTCAAGTGATCGATGTCGGCAGGCTGATCCGCTTCGATTCCCGCCCAGCCCAACTCGCGCGCGTGACGGCGCTGATGGACGCGGTGCTGCTCGGCTGAGCCCGCCGCTCAGGTGCGTGCGTGCCGGATCCGGAAGATCGTTCTGGCCAGACGCAGGTGGCGCGGGTGCCGGTCGAACGTGGACAGGTTCACCGGTGCCTGGTATCGCTTCCGCGCGATGGCCAGCGTCCTGCTGAACTCGCGCAGGCCCTGGTCGCCGTGGCTGTGGCCTTGCCCGTACTCGCCCACACCGCCGAACGGCAAGGCGGGGATGCCCGCGTAGGCGGTGGAGGAATTGATCGTCACCACGCCGACCCGCAGCCGCTCGGCGAACGCTTCGATCTCGTGCACGTCCCTGGTGAACACCGACACGGCGACGTCGGTGCCGACCGCGTTGATCCGTTCGGCGGCGTCCTCCATGCTCGCCACCTTGTTCACGATGAGCACCGGGCCGATGCCCTCGCCGGTGATGGCGCTGCTCTCCTCCGGCACCTCGGCCAGCACGATCGGCTCGATGTAGGGCTCGCGGATCGAGTCCAGCCCGCCGACCACGGCGCGTCCGCCGCGGGCCACCGCGTCGCGCACCTGCCTGCGTACCACGTCGACCTGTGACTCCATGATCATCGGGCCGTAGGACGCCTTCCGGTCCGCGCCCGGCCGCAGCCTGCGGGCCTGGTCCACGACCAGTTCCAGAAAGCGGTCGTAGACCGACTGGGCGACGTAGGCCCGCTGGATGCCGGTGGCGTTCTGCCCGGCGTTGGCCATCGCGCCGAACACCGCGGCCTCGGCGGCGTCGTCGAGTTTCGCGTCCACGTGCACGACCATGCTGCCCTTGCCGGTGCGCTCGACGACGACCGGCGTCATGGTCCGCGCGCACGCCGCGATCACCTCGCGGGCGCCCGCCTCCGGGCCGGCGTAGGCGATCTTGTCGACCTTGGCCCGGCACAGCGCCGTGCCGGTCGCGCTGTCGCCGGTAACCACCTGCAGCACCGGTTGATTCGGCGCCAGCCGTGCCCAGCTGTCCGCCAGCCACACTCCGACGCCGGTGGTGAGCTCGTGCGGCTTGAACACCACCGCGTTGCCCGCCGCCATCGCATAGGCGATCGAACCCATCGGGGTGAACACCGGGTTGTTCCACGGCCCGAGCACCCCGACCACGCCCAGCGGCAGGTAGCCGACCGAGGCCCGCTGATTGCGGCTGAGCCAGCTGGAACCGATGCGCCGCCGGTCCAGCGCCCGGGCGGCGTTGCGCGCGGCCCAATCCAGGTTCTCCACCGCGAGCATCACCTCGATCGCGGCGTCGACCTCTGGCTTCCCGGTCTCTTCGCACAGCAAGGCGACCAATTCGCCCGAGCGGCGGGCGATATCGCGTTTCCAATCCAGCAGCCAGCGCCTGCGAGTGTTGAAACCCAGATCGGCCCACCACTTTTCGGCGGCGCGGGCGTTGCGCACGGCGCGGTTCAGTTCGCCGGTGCCCATCACCGCGTAGTTGCCGACGACCTCGCCGGTGCGCGGATCGTAGGACGTGAGCACGTTCGTTCGGCCCGTTCCTCCCGGACGCGCCGCCACCCATGGCTGCGCGGACTCGGCCATGATCACCTCTCGCAGTGTCGAAACCAGCGTGCGGACCGCTCAGCGGGGCACAGCCGCGGACGAGTGAGTGTGGTCCCCCACAAAGCAGACTATGGGCAGGCGCGGCGGGCCGACAAGGCTCGGTCGTCACCGCCTGGACGCCCCGGATCGCCCTCACCAGCGTCGATCCCTTGCGCGACGAACCAGGAGCGGGAAATGTGAGTAAGGACACAATTAATCGGCGCCGGAAGGGTGGCTATGTCGCCTGACCTCGGCCCCGCGCAGGCTGAGGTCGGATTTCGTCCGCCCGCGTCTCTTTCCGCGGCCGGCTCTGCCTTTGCCCGGCCCGGCGCGGGCTACGGACCGGCTGCGCCCTTATGTATCCGCGCGACGCGAAAGCCGCGGCGAGCGGGCCGGTAACATCACGCCGAGCGCGACGTATGACCAATCCGAGCGCAGCATGCGCTCGGGCGACCTCGTCGCCGCACCGGCCGATAGTGGAGAGTTGATGCCGAGTTCCAACCAAGCAGATTCGCGTGCGGGTGAGCCAGCGGTCCGGGTAGCGGACGTCCGCAAGTCATTCGGCGACGTGCATGCGCTGCAGGGCATCAGCTTCGTCGCCGAGCGCGCCTCCGTCCTCGGCATCCTCGGCCCCAACGGCGCCGGCAAGACGACCACGGTGAAGGTTCTCGCCACCCTGTTGCGCCCCGACTCCGGCACCGCCGAGGTGGCCGGGCACGACGTGCTGAAGGACCCGGCGGGCGTGCGCCGATCGATCATGATGACCGGGCAGTACGCGGCGCTGGACGAGAATCTCTCCGGGCGGGAGAACCTGGAGCTGTTCGGCAGGCTTATGGGCCTGGGCAAGTCCGCGGCCCGCAAGCGCGCCGACACATTGCTCGAGGAATTCGATCTGGTGAGCGCGGGCCGCCGTGCGGTGCGCCACTACTCGGGTGGCATGCGCCGCCGTGTCGACATCGCCTGCGGCCTGGTCGTTCGTCCCGAGGTGGTGTTCCTCGACGAGCCGACCACCGGCCTCGACCCGCGCAGCCGCCAGGGCGTCTGGGATCTGGTGACCGCGCTCAAAGAGCAAGGCATCACCGTGCTGCTGACCACGCAGTACCTCGAGGAAGCCGACGTGCTCAGCGACAACATCATCGTGATCGACAAGGGCACGGTGATCGCCGAGGGCACCGCCGACGAACTCAAGGAGAAGACCGGCGGCAGCTACTGCGAAGTGGTCCCACTGGACCCGACCAAGCTGCGCACCGCCGCGTACGCGCTCGGCGACCTGGTGCCGCCCGCGGTCATGGCCGATCTGAACGGCGGCGATCGGCTGTCCATCCCGGCGCCCGAGGGCGCGGTGACGCTGACCGAGGCGCTGCGCAGGCTCGACAGCGCTGGCGTTGAGCTGGCCGACATCGCGTTGCGCCGCCCCTCGCTCGATGACGTGTTCCTGTCCATCACCGGCCACTCGGGCGGTCACGCGTGACCGCTGCGACCGCCCCGGAAAGTGCACCGGCCGCCGCGGCGCTGTTCGCCGGCCTACCCGTGGCGCGGCCGTCGGCCTTCGCGCAGTGGCGCGCGCTGACCGGCCGCATCGTCCGCACCATGGCCACCAAAGGCGAGCTGATCGCCGCGGTGGTCACGCCGCTGGTCTTCACCGTCGGCTTCTACCTGCCGCTGCGTTACGTGATGAAGTTCCAGGGCGTCGACTACGCGCAGTACGTCATGCCGATCATCGTGCTGCAGACCATGGCCTTCACGATGATGTCGAACGCGCAGGTGGCCGCGTTCGAGGCGATGACCGGGCTGAGCACCCGATTGCAGACCATGCCGATCGGCACGCTGGTGCCGTTCTCCGCGCGCATCAGCGCCGGGCTGGTCCGGTCGGTCACCTCGCTCGCCGCGGCGGTGCTCTTCGGGCACATCATCGGATTCCGCTTCGTCGCTGGTTTCGGCCAGGCGGTGCTGTTCTGCGTCTTCTCCCTGGCCATCGGCACGGTGCTGGCGATCGGCGCCGACGCGCTCGGCAGCCTGACCAAGAGCCCGGAGTCGCTGAGCCAGGCGCTGACCCTGCCGACGCTGATCTTCGGCATGCTCTCCTGCGGGTTCGTGCCCGAACGCAGCTTCCCGGAGTGGATCCGTCCGTTCGTGCGCAACCAGCCGATATCCCAGTTCTCCTTCGCCCTGCGCGATATGGCGGCGGACGGCGTGAGCTGGCAGGTGTTGTGGGTGCCGCTGGTCTGGGTGATCGGGCTGGCGTTGGCGTTCGTTCCGTTGGCGATCTGGGCGAGTGTGAGGCGGTCATGAGTTCTGTGCAGACGACCGTGGTGCCCGCGGGCGACGCCGAGCGGCTCGGTCCGTCGGCGCTGCCCGAGGTGGCGGCGCGCCCGGAGGGTTCGGTCCGCAACTGGGCCACGCAGAGCGTGATCCAGTGCGGGCGACTGCTGCGGGTGTGGGCGCGCGATCCGGCGACGACGATCCAGACGCTGCTCTATCCGGCACTCACCCTGCTGATGTTCCGCATCGTGCTCGGCGACTCGATCAGCCTGGCCACCGGCCAGCCGAGCGTCTACGGAACCGTTCCGATGATCACGCTGGTCGCGGCCATGTCCGGTGCGGTGGTCAGCGCGCTCGGCTTCAAGATGGAGAAGCTCACCGGACTGCTCGGCCGGTTCTGGACCATGCCGGTCCATCGCGCGGCGGGCTTGACCGGGCGGTTGCTCGCCGAGGCGATCCGGGTGCTGGTCACCACGCTGTTCGTGATCGCGGTGGGCTTCACCATCGGCTTCCGCTTCGATCAGGGGCCGCTGGCGGCGCTGGCGCTGATCGGCATTCCGGTGCTGTTCGGTGTGGCGTTCGCGGTGCTGGTCACCGCGGTGGCGACGATGTCGGAAGGGGTGATGCTGGTGAACGCCATCGGCCTGATCACCACCTTGCTGATGTTCTTCAACTCCGGATTCGTCCCGACGTTCGTCTACCCGGTGTGGCTGCAGGACGTCGTCGGCAACCAGCCGATGAGCTGCGCCATCGACGCGATGAAGGGTCTGTCCTACGGCGGCCCGGTGGCCGAACCGCTGCTGAAGACGCTCGCCTGGGTGATCGGGCTGACGGTGGTGTTCGCCTATCCCGCGATCCGCGGCTACCGGCGCGCGGCCGAGACCGGCGCCTGATCGAAGTCGTAATCCAGCCAGCGATTCCGGTTGGTCCAGCCGACCAGGTCGTAGCGCCAGCGGAACGGCCAGGTGCGCGCGACCGTGTTGAACAACACGGCGCCGAGGGCGGTGTAGTCGTCGTGCGCGGACAGCAGAGCGCGCTGGCGGCGCGGGGAGGCGCTGAAGAAGGCGTCGAACATGGCAATGGACTGTTCAGTGGTCAGTCTGCCCAGGCCGTACAAGCCACGCATCCGCATCCAGTACACGAGTCGTGCCCGCCGCGGCCACAGTGCGGCGATCGGGTCGCGGCCCTGGCGCAGTGCGGCGATCGCGGTGTCGGCCAGCGCGAGCGAGTCGGCCACGCTGTAGCCGGTGCACGGGTGCATCATGCCGCCGCGCGAACCGAACGGAATCGCCCCCGCCTCGCCTTTCCGCGGCGGCGGCTGGTCGAGCGGATAGTGCGCCGCCTCGCTCGGTTCGACGCCGGTGAGCCGGATGCCGTGCGCGGCGAGGCGGTTGAGCGTGCGTTTGCGCAGTTCGTGCTGCGGCATGCCGCCGCGCAGGCCGAGGCTGGTCTCTTCGAAGATCACCGTGCCGTCGCCGAGCGGCACCGCGTAGAGGAACGACGGCGGCTCGTCGGGACCCGCGCCGTTCTCCGGCCGCCAGTCCAGCAGTAGACCCTCGCCGTCGGAGACCATCGGCGCGGCTGTCTCGGCGGCGACGAAGATCCCGTGCGCGCTCGCGGCCCTGCGGCGTCCGAGGGTGGGCAGCCCACGGGTGTCGAATACCGCTGCCGCCGTGTGCACGGCACCGTCGGTGAGCTCCACCTCATGGGCGTCTACCCGGGTGGCGCGGCCCGCGATGACGGTGGCGTCGTCGAGCGGGAGCGCTGCGCGCAGACCGGGTTTGGACAGCACGCAGTACGGCCGGTCGATGCGATGCTCGGTTTTCGTCCAGACCGTCGGCGCCGGGATCGTGGTCGCGATGGCGCCCGACGGCAGCCAATCCGGCAACTCGTCCACCCAGCAGGAGAAGGTGGGCGGCCACAAGCGGTCGGGACGCGGATCGATCGCGGTCACCGACAGTCCGGCCCGCAGTGCGCGGTGGGCCAGGGCCCGCCCGGCCGGGCCGAGTCCGACCACGCACACATCGACTTCCCGGACCGCGCTGACACCCATAGGGGCATTCAATCCGCTGGGCGGACGACAGCGCAACTATTCCGATCGCGCGAGCCCAAGGAATTCGGGTCTCGCGATATCCGTCACAAAACGGTGCTCGTCTCGACGCGAATTCCATTTCGCGTGTGCCCCCAGAATCAGTGGCCCAGCAACTTCAGTCATGAAATGCCTTGCGGCGCACCATAGCCTGAGCTCGGAATGCGAGGCATTCCGGGATTGTGGATAAGGGGCATCATGAGAGGAAGCCACCTCCGCTGGCTCGTGCTGTTCGCCGCCACCGTCGGCGCGGCAGCGTCGGCGGTCGTACCGGCGCAGGCAGACGCGGCACCCGCGGAGTCTTCTATCGTTTCCGTGCAGGAGCACAGCGATCGCGCTCTGACCTTGACGGTGCGTTCCGCCGCCATGGATCTCGACATTCCGGTCGAGGTGCAGCGCGCCGCGGATACCAGTGTGCCGCGCCCGGTGCTGTACCTGCTGCTCGGTGCGGGGGGCGGCAGCGATGGCTCCACCTGGGCCACCAAAACCGATGCGATGCAATTCCTCTCGGACAAGAACGTGCACGCGGTCACGCCGATCGGCGGGATGTTCAGCTACTACGCGGACTGGCAGAAGGACGACCCGAGGCTGGGGCGCCAGAAATGGAAGACGTTCCTGAGCAGCGAGCTGCCGCCGCTGATCAACGCGTATCTCGGGACCAGCGGACGCAACGCGGTGGCGGGCTTCTCGATGTCGGGCACCACGACGCTGGCGCTCGCCGCGACCACCGGTGACCTGTTCTCCAGCGTCGCGGCCTACAGCGGTTGCGCGCAGACGAGCGACCCGGTGGGTCGTGAGTTCATCCGGCTCACCGTCGAGGAGTGGGGATGGGCCGAGATGGACAACATGTGGGGTCCCGCAGACGACCCGCAGTGGCGAGCCAACGATCCCTACGTGCAAGCGGAGGGGCTGCGCGGGAAATCGATCTACATCTCCAGCGGAAATGGGCTTCCCGGTGTCTACGACGTATACGGCGGAAAATACTCGCTGCCCGGCGCGTGGGGTTTCTCGAATCAGATCGTGCTCGGCGGGGTCATCGAGGCAGCGACCAATTATTGCTCGCAGAATATGAAGTCCCGGCTGGACAGCCTGGGAATTCCCGCGCGATACAACTTCCGGCCGGAAGGCACCCATACCTGGGGCTATTGGGAAGACGCGCTGAAGGACTCGTGGCCCACGCTGGCCGCCCCACTGGGAATCTGATCCGCGGGACTTCGGGATGACTATTCGCTCATACGCCGCGCGGATCGCCGGCCTGCTGCTCGCCGCCGCCTGCACGGTAGTGCTGCACATGCCGAACGCGGTCGCCGCGCCGCAGCTGCCACCGCTGGACGGCGCCAACGATTGGTCCTGCCGTCCCACGCATGCGCGGCCCGAGCCGGTGGTGCTGTTGCACGGGTCGGGAACCGATGCCGTCCGCAGCTTCCTGTTGCTCGCACCCGCGCTGCGGGCTGAGGGGCACTGCGTGTTCGCCGCGAATCTCGGTGCGGCGCCTGCGGTTGTCGACGCGGTGAGCGGCCAGACCGGTTCCAGCTCGACCGGCATGGGGCCGATCGGCGCCGCGTTGCTGGGGCGGGTGGTCTACGGCGTGGCCGACATCGATCGGATGGCCGCGGAACTCGCCGACGTGGTGGAAGCGGTGCGGAGCGCGACCGGGGCGAGCCGGGTGGCGCTGGTGGGGCATTCCACCGGGGGCACCGTGATCCGGCAATACCTGCGAGCGCGCGGCGCGGATGCGGTGTCGCAGGTGGTGACCATGGGAACGCCCTATCGCGGTTCGACGTGGGCCGGGTTGCGCGGCACCTATCCGGACCTGGCGTCGCTCGGCTTGGGCAACGCGCAGATCGCCGCCCAGGTCTACGGAACTCCGGGACAGCAGCAGGTGGTCGGGTCACCGCTGCTGAACCGGCTGAACGCGGGAGGCGAGACCGTGCCCGGTCTCAGGTACACGGCCCTCGCCTCCCGCGCCGACGAAGTGATCACCCCGCAGGACACCGCCCTGCTCGCCGCCCCCGCCGAGGGCGACCGCAACATCTGGCTCCAGGACGGCTGCCCCGGCAACACCGCCAACCACAGCGGATTGCTGTCGGACCCGCGCACCGCCGCCGCCGTTCTCTCGGCACTCGCCGACGACACGCGGCCGCTGCCGTGCTGAGTGGTCGCCCTACTTGGGCGTGACCCAGGTGGTGATGTCGGCGTGTACGACCTCCAGGCCGTGCTTGTCGTAGATAGACACCGGCACCACCAGCTCGCGGCCTTCGGTGAAGGTCGCGAAGTCGGGCACCTCGGCCAGCTTCGCGACGGCGCGCAGACCGGTCTCCGCCTTGGCCAGGTACTGCACGTTCATCGCCTTCGGAATCCACCGGTGTGTCGCCGGCACGGTCGCCTCGCTCAGCATGCCCATCGCGACCTCGGCCAAGTTGCACGCCGCGATGGCATGAAACGTGCCCAGATGGTTGTGGATGCCGAACCATTTCGGCGAGGTCACCTCGCACAGTCCCGGTTCGAGCCGGACCACGTTCGGCAGCACCGTGCCGAAGTACGGCACCCGGGCCACCATCCCCAGCGAGAACAGGGCGTGCCCCAGCCGGTTGTCCGGCAGCTTCTTCCAGCCGCGAAAGGTCGCGGTCTCGTTCGTCATGGGCGGTATCTTACTCGCAAGTAAGTTCTCGTTGCGCACCTGATTTGAAGTGTCGAGGGGGCGTCGGGCATACTGTTCGGGTTGCCCTGCACCGGGCCGTGTCCGTATCCCCTGGGAAACGGGTGGCTGGGCGGGGCGAGCAGTACCCCATCGTGTACCTCGCCGGGTTTCTGGCGTGGGTACGTCCGGGACAGTGTTCCAGGCCTGAGATGCTTTGCGATCCGGAGCCGAGGAATGAGCGGACGGGCGACACGCCCGACCGCGTGGACCGGAGAACCATGACAGATGAACAGCGGCGAGGATCGGGCATGCCCGGTCGTGGTCTCGAGGGGCTCGGACTTACTCGGGCTGGGACGTCTTCGTGTGTTCGGGCTGTGCAAATGAGGGTGGTCCAGATGGCTGGCTAGCCGGCTTACGGACCACGAAGGAAAGCGGAGAAAAGGACACTTAGCGTGGCGGGACAAAAGATCCGCATCAGGCTCAAGGCCTATGACCACGAGGCGATCGACGCATCGGCGCGCAAGATCGTGGAGACGGTGACCCGCACCGGGGCACGCGTCGTCGGCCCGGTGCCGTTGCCGACCGAGAAGAACGTGTACTGCGTCATCCGTTCGCCGCACAAGTACAAGGACTCGCGCGAGCACTTCGAGATGCGGACGCACAAGCGCCTTATCGACATCCTCGACCCGACGCCGAAGACGGTGGACGCGCTCATGCGCATCGACCTGCCGGCCAGCGTCGACGTCAACATTCAGTGACGGGGACTCGAGAAATGACTGACAACAAGAGCAGGCCGGCCGCCGGCATCCTGGGCACCAAGCTCGGCATGACCCAGGTCTTCGACGACAACAACCGCGTCGTTCCCGTGACCGTCATCAAGGCCGGGCCGAACGTCGTCACCCAGATCCGCACCGTGGAGCGCGACGGCTACAGCGCCGTCCAGGTCGCTTTCGGCGCCATCGACCCGCGCAAGGTGAACAAGCCGGTCTCCGGCCAGTTCGCCAAGGCCGGTGTCACTCCCCGCCGCCACGTCGCCGAGATCCGGGTCGCGGATGCCTCCACCTTCGAGGTCGGCCAGGAGATCAGCGCCGACGTGTTCGAAGAGGGCAGCTACGTCGACGTCACCGGCACCAGCAAGGGCAAGGGCTTCGCGGGCACCATGAAGCGCCACGGTTTCCGTGGTCAGGGCGCCTCGCACGGTGCGCAGGCCGTGCACCGCCGCCCGGGTTCGATCGGTGGCTGCGCCACCCCCGGCCGCGTGTTCAAGGGCATGCGCATGTCGGGCCGGATGGGTAACGACCGGGTCACCACGCAGAACCTGTCGGTGCACAAGGTGGACGCCGAGAACGGCCTGCTGCTGATCAAGGGAGCGATCCCGGGTCGCAAGGGCGGCGTCGTGATCGTCAAGAGCGCCGTGAAGGGTGGTGCGCACGCATGACCAGCCTCGAGAAGAAGGCCAACCTGACGCTGCCGGTCAAGGAGATCGGCGGCAAGACCAACGGCACCGTCGACCTCCCCGCGGAGATCTTCGACGTGACCGCCAACATCGCGCTGATGCACCAGGTCGTCGTGGCCCAGCAGGCCGCGGCCCGCCAGGGCACCCACGCGACCAAGACCCGTGGCCAGGTTCGTGGTGGCGGCAAGAAGCCGTACCGGCAGAAGGGCACCGGCCGCGCCCGCCAGGGTTCGACCCGCGCGCCCCAGTTCAACGGCGGTGGCACCGTGCACGGTCCGCAGCCGCGCGACTACAGCCAGCGCCTGCCCAAGAAGATGAAGGCGGCCGCCCTGCGTGGCGCCCTGTCCGACCGGGCCCGCAACGAGCGCATCCACGTGATCACCGAACTGGTGGCGGGCCAGACCCCGTCCACCAAGACCGCCAAGACCTTCCTGGCCGAGCTGTCGGACCGCAAGAAGTTCCTGGTCGTGGTCGGCCGCGAGGACGTCGCCGCGTGGAAGAGCCTGGCGAACCTGCAGAACGTGCACCCGATCGCCCCGGACCAGCTCAACACCTACGACGTGCTCAACAGCGACGACGTGGTGTTCAGCGTCGAGGCGCTCAACGCGTTCGTGCACGGCCCGGCCGAGGCTGCACAGGAGGAGAGCAAGTGACCACCATCGCCGACCCCCGCGACATTCTGCTGGCGCCGGTCATCTCCGAGAAGTCCTACGGACTGATCGAGGAAGGCACCTACACCTTCCTGGTGCACCCGGACTCCAACAAGACGCAGATCAAGATCGCCGTGGAGAAGGTCTTCGGTGTGAAGGTGACCAGCGTCAACACCGCCAACCGTCAGGGCAAGCGCAAGCGGACCCGCTTCGGTTACGGCAAGCGCAAGAACACCAAGCGCGCGCTCGTGACCATCTCGGCCGACAGCAAGCCCATCGAGATCTTCGGAGGCCCGGTCGCGTAAGCGCCTGGGGCTCCAGAAAGCAGAGAAGAACTCATGGCAATCCGTAAGTACAAGCCGACAACGCCGGGCCGTCGTGGCGCCAGCGTCTCGGACTTCGCCGAGATCACCCGGTCGACCCCGGAGAAGTCGCTGCTGCGCCCGCTGAGCAAGTCCGGCGGCCGCAACGCCCACGGCCGGATCACCACCCGCCACCGGGGTGGCGGTCACAAGCGTGCCTACCGTCTGATCGACTTCCGTCGCCTGGACAAGGACGGCATCCCGGCCAAGGTCGCGCACATCGAGTACGACCCGAACCGGACCGCGAACATCGCGCTGCTGCACTTCGTGGACGGCGAGAAGCGCTACATCATCGCCCCCAAGGGCGTGACGCAGGGCACCCGCATCGAGTCCGGCCCGACGGCCGACATCAAGCCGGGCAACAACCTGCCGCTGCGCAACATCCCGACCGGTACCACGATCCACGCGGTGGAGCTGCGTCCGGGCGGCGGGGCCAAGCTGGCCCGTTCCGCCGGGATGAGCATCCAGCTGCTGGGCAAGGAAGGGCCGTACGCCACGCTGCGTATGCCCTCCGGTGAGATCCGCCGCGTCGACGTGCGCTGCCGCGCCACCGTCGGCGAGGTCGGCAACGCCGAGCAGTCGAACATCAACTGGGGCAAGGCCGGCCGCATGCGCTGGAAGGGCCGCCGCCCCACGGTCCGTGGTGTCGTCATGAACCCGGTCGACCACCCGCATGGTGGTGGTGAGGGCAAGACCTCCGGTGGTCGCCACCCGGTCTCGCCGTGGGGTCAGCCGGAAGGCCGCACCCGCAAGCCCAACCGTCCGAGCGACAAGCTCATCGTCCGCCGTCGCAAGACCGGCAAGAAGCGCTGAAGGAGGAGGTAAGAAATGCCACGCAGCCTCAAGAAAGGCCCGTTTGTCGACGACCACCTCCTGAAGAAGGTGGACGTGCAGAACGAGAAGAACACCAAGCAGGTCATCAAGACCTGGTCGCGTCGTTCGACCATCATCCCCGATTTCATCGGGCACACCTTCGCCGTCCACGACGGCCGCAAGCACGTGCCGGTGTTCGTCTCGGAGTCCATGGTCGGGCACAAGCTCGGTGAGTTCGCGCCGACCAGGACGTTCAAGAGCCACGTCAAGGAAGACCGGAAGAGCAAGCGGCGATGACGACTGAGACTCAGAACCCGACTGCGCGCGCGACCGCCAAGTACGTTCGCGTCACCCCGATGAAGGCACGCCGTGTCGTGGACCTGGTCCGCGGCAAGCGCGTCGAGGACGCCCTCGCCCTGCTGAAGTTCGCGCCCCAGGCCGCGAGCGAGCCGGTCGCCAAGGTCGTCGCCAGCGCCGCGGCCAACGCCGAGAACAACCTCGGCCTGAACCCGGCCACGCTGGTCATCTCGACGGCTTACGTCGACGAGGGCGCCACCATGAAGCGGTTCCAGCCGCGTGCCCAGGGCCGCGCGTTCCGCATTCGCAAGCGCACCAGCCACATCACCATCGAGGTCGAGAGCATCCCCACCGCCGGTGGATCCACTCGTAACCGCCGGAAGGGAGGGGCAAAGTAATGGGACAGAAGATCAACCCCCATGGCTTCCGCCTCGGTATCACCACCGACTGGAAGTCGCGTTGGTACGCGGACAAGCAGTACGCGGACTACGTGAAGGAAGACGTCGCGATCCGCAAGCTGCTGGCCACCGGCATGGAGCGGGCGGGCATCTCGAAGGTCGAGATCGAGCGCACCCGTGACCGCGTTCGGGTGGACATCCACACCGCGCGTCCCGGCATCGTGATCGGCCGCCGCGGCGCCGAGGCCGACCGCATCCGCGCCGAGCTGGAGAAGCTCACCGGCAAGCAGGTGCAGCTGAACATCCTCGAGGTCAAGAACCCCGAGTCGGATGCGCAGCTGGTCGCCCAGGCCGTCGCGGAGCAGCTGTCCAACCGTGTGGCGTTCCGTCGCGCGATGCGCAAGGCCATCCAGTCGGCCATGCGTTCGCCGAACGTCAAGGGCATCCGTGTGCAGTGCTCGGGCCGCCTCGGTGGCGCGGAAATGTCGCGCTCGGAGTTCTACCGCGAGGGTCGGGTGCCGCTGCACACGCTGCGCGCCGACATCGACTACGGCCTCTACGAGGCCAAGACCACCTTCGGTCGCATCGGCGTGAAGGTCTGGATCTACAAGGGCGACATCGTCGGTGGCAAGCGTGAGCTGGCCGCCGCTGCCGCCGCGCCCGAGCGTCCGCGCCGGGAGCGGCCGAGCCGTCCGCGTCGGTCCGGTTCCGCCGGCACCACGGCGACCAGCACCGAGGCCGGGCGTGCCGCCACCGCGGTGGCCGACGCTCCGGCAGAGAAGACACAGGAGGGCTGACGCATGCTGATGCCTCGTAAGGTGAAGCACCGCAAGCAGCATCACCCGGGCCGTTCCGGCATGGCCAAGGGCGGCACCTCGGTGGCGTTCGGCGAGTACGGCATCCAGGCGCTGGAGCCGGCCTACGTCACCAACCGGCAGATCGAGTCGGCGCGTATCGCGATGACTCGCCACATCCGCCGTGGCGGCAAGATCTGGATCAACATCTACCCGGATCGTCCGCTGACCAAGAAGCCCGCCGAGACCCGTATGGGTTCGGGTAAGGGTTCGCCGGAGTGGTGGGTCGCGAACGTGAAGCCGGGTCGGGTCATGTTCGAGATGAGCTACCCGAACGAGGAGACCGCTCGTGAGGCGCTGCGCCGCGCGATGCACAAGCTCCCGATGAAGTGCAGGATCGTGACCAGGGAGGAGCAGTTCTGATGGCTACCGGAACACCGGCCGCAGAGCTCCGCGAGCTCACCGAAGACGAGTTGGTGGCCAAGCTGCGCGAATCCAAGGAAGAGCTGTTCAACCTGCGCTTCCAGATGGCGACGGGTCAGCTGGACAACAACCGTCGTCTGCGCGTCGTCCGTCACGAGATCGCGCGCATCTACACGGTCATGCGTGAGCGTGAGCTCGGTCTGGCCACCGGACCCGCTGGCAAGGGAGATGCCGCATGAGCGACAAAGTAGAAGGGCAGCGCGGCACCCGCAAGGTGCGTGTCGGTTACGTTGTCTCGGACAAGATGAACAAGACGATCGTCGTCGAGCTGGAAGACCGTAACCGGCACCCGCTCTACGGCAAGATCATCCGCACCACCTCCAAGGTGAAGGCGCACGACGAGAACGAGATCGCCGGCATCGGCGACCGCGTCCAGCTGATGGAGACCCGTCCGCTGTCGGCCACCAAGCGCTGGAGGCTGGTCGAGGTCCTGGAGAAGGCGAAGTAAGCCTGCTCCACGGCTGACAAGTCGAACAACGAAGGCCCGCTTCCCGTTTCGGGAGGCGGGCCTTTGTCATTCCGGTAATGCACCCGAACGGGATGTGGTGCCGGAGCGCGGGTCTCGATTGTTCAGCACTGTGGCATCGCTTCCGGCACCATTGCGGTATGGCTTGGACCATGCGATTGCCGAAAGATGAAGAGGCGGCGCTCGACGCGCAAGCTGATTCCGAGGGCCGCTCAAAGCACGAAATCACTCGTGACGCAATCCGGGCATACCTCGAGCGGCGCCGTGGAAGAACTGCTCGGGGTGTCGACTGATCCGGGAGGCCCGAGCGGGTCGATCACTCGGCTCCCACGGGCGGTGTTGGCGTCCCGAATCCGGCGTTGCGCGTCCAGCGGCGACGAGTGTGGCGAACGCGGCTTGCTTTCGGGCACAGGTATGTTCGCGGTGAAGCTGCATTGCGTGATGAGCTTCGGTGAGGGTGAGCGGGCGTGTGGGCGGGGCGCATGTCCACGCTTGCGGCCACTGGACTGGCTGCAGGGCGCGGCGGGTTCGGGCGTGGCGTCGCGCGGTAGTGGGCTTGCACCTCTTGCTATTGGGCCATATGCACCCGATCGCGGTGATTGCCACAGCGCTCGTGGCGAGGATTGCGCCAACGCTCCAGACCACATTCCACGCGCTCACGACTGCTCACCTCGAACCGGCTCGCTTAGTCCCCGGAGGACCTGTTGGAACGTTTGAGCTGTGGGCGTTACGGCGGCACGCCCGCATCGGACCTGGTCGGCGCTGACCTGATACTCGAGGACCTAACTGATGCAGAGGCGGTTGTGAAGGCAATTCACGCACTGGTGGGGCGTGAATGACGGCGAACATTTCGGACTATTTCGAGTCGGTCTCGGTGTAAGGGGATCCGGTTCTTCAGATCACAGGTCTCCCGCTTCCTGTCGTTTCAGGTTATGCCAGGTATCGCGAACGATGCTGTCGATATCGGAATGAGTCGGAGACCAAGATAATTCGGCTATTGCCTTGGAAGGGTTGCTGATCAGGGCGGCGGGCTCGGATGCTGGTGGTCGATGCGCAATGCGGATGTGGTGACCGGTCACCCGCTCGACGGCTGTGACGACGTCGAGAATGCTCGTGCCGTGGCCGCTACCGATGTTGTACCGCGTGGCCCTGCCCAAGGGCGGCATGTTCTCGACGCAAGCGACGAAAGCCGCGGCAGCGTCGATGATGTGCAGGTAGTCCCGGATCGTGCGGCCATCGCCGTTGATTTCCAACGTGGATCGATCCCTTGCGGCAGCCAGTGCCCGAGGAATCAGTCGCGTGGGGTCGGGGTCGCTGCCGCCCGCCACGTTCAGCAGGCGTAGCACGACAGCTGACAGGCCCCCGGTTTGTGCCTGCGCCTGGATCGCCAGTTCGGCCGCGAGCTTGCTCGCCGCGTACGGATGCGGGGGCGTGTCGGGTAAATCCTCCGTCATCGGCTGGCGCTCTGGAGTTCCATATATCGACCCGGTCGACGCGAAGACGATGCGCGGCACATCGGCGGCGGCCATCGCTGCGAGCAGTGTGATTGTCCCACTGGCGTTTACGCGAAAATAGCGGAGCGGATCGGCTTGCGACTCCCGGGCACGAGTGAGTCCTGCGAGATGGCATACCGCCTCGACCCCGGCGAGCGCTTCTCTGAGGTCGGCCTCATCGAGCACATCGGCGACTCGCGTTGCCGTGCGGATCGATGAATCGGCTGTGCGCACCATCGCGATCGGTTCGTGTCCGGCTCTGTCGAGCGCCACGGCGACCGCCCGGCCGAGGTAGCCATTCGCACCAGTCACGAGTACCCGCACCCCGCCATCTTCGCATCAGGGCAGCAAGTCTCTGTGCCTGGCGAGCAAGGGCATGCAGGTGTCGTCATCGTCCAACCTCCATGACCTCGTCGCGGACTGAGCGGACAGATCTTGCGTTATACGTATACATCTACTTATAGTGAGTCGGCCGGCGTTGCGAGATAGGCAGCGCGGACAACGTCAAATCGACACCGGCGCAGCGGGATCCGAGAAGGGGCCGTTGGCGGTAGACGCATGCTTGTATGCGTATTGATCTATGAAACGGGGAAATGTCATGACCAGCGATTCGAACAAGCTGACCAGTGCGGATGCTATCGACGAGCTGACCGGGCGCGTCACCTTTGCGAAGAAGGACACCGAGGCGGGTGGAGTGGAGAACTTCCGTGAGATCGTGCTGCAGGTCGGGCCGGGCGGTGCGCGTAGGCAGCGCTTCTTCGGCAGGCTGCTCGGGGAATCGCGGGAGTACACCGAGGTCGGGGTGGACGTGGTGCGGGTTTACGTGAGCCGCAAGGGGAAGTTCGTGGTGCATCGGCAGGAATCGAACTGGCGCGAGATGGCGGCGGCGACCGACTGGACCGACTGGAAGAGCTGGCGTGTCCTGCTCGGGTTCACCGGCCAGGAGCGCGAGTGGGGTGATTACACGGTGGAGATCGTAAATACGCCCGCCGAGCTGGAGGGCCGGATTCCGGAGCACATCTACCGGACGGTCGTCGACGTGGCGGAGAACCCGGCTTCCCAAGACCTCGAAATCTGAATTACCCCCCGTAGTTACGAATCCGGAAAGGATTTCTTCGCAGATGTTCGCACGACTGGGGGCCGTGGTGGTCCACAATCCGTGGAAGGTGATCGGCCTGTGGGTGCTGCTCGCCATCGCGGTAGTGGCCTCGGCGCCGGAACTCAAATCGACGACCGATCAATCCGCTTTCCTGCCTTCGCATTACGAGTCCATCCAGGCGTTGGAGATGCAGCAGGAGGCGTTTCCGCAGAGCTCGGCGCCCGCGGCGATCATCGTGTTCGCACGGCAGGACGGGGCGCCGCTGACCGAGGGTGATTCGGCCTCGGTCGGATCGATCGGCACGCAACTGCTGGGCGCGCGGATCAAGGATGTCACCGCGCTCCAGCCGGTGCCGCCATCGGAGAACCGGCTGATCCAGATCATCGCGGTGCAGATGACCAAGGTGACCAATCCGAACGACACCACGCAGAGCGACGCGGTCAAGGCGCTGCGCACGGAGCTGAAGGAACGCGTGGCGGGTACCGACCTGAAGGCGGGCATCACCGGTCAGGCGGCTCAGGTGCTGGACCAGCAGGAATCCAGCGAAAAGGGCATGGCGATCATCGGTGTCGCCACCATTGTGCTGATTCTGGTGCTCCTGCTGGTCATCTTCCGCAGCCCGGTGATCGCGCTGCTGCCGATCGTGGTGATCGGCGCGATCTCCAGCATGGTCGGTGGGTTGATCGCCATGGTGGCCAAGGCCTTCGACCTGCAGATCGATGCATCGATCAACGCCATCCTGGTGGTCGTGCTGTTCGGTGTCGGCACCGACTACATCCTGTTTCTGATGTTCCGCTACCGGGAGCGGCTGCGGGCGGGCGAAGATCCGAAGACGGCCATGGTCAGTGCCGTCACCCGCGTCGGTGAGGCCATCACCTCCGCGGCGGGCGCGGTGATCATCGCGTTCATGGCGCTGGTGTTGTCCACGCTCGGCATGTTCCGTGCCATGGGTCCGGCACTGGCGATCGCGGTGGCGGTGGCGCTGGTGGCCGGCCTGACGCTGGTGCCTGCGGTGGTTTCGCTGTTGGGCACCAAGGTGTTCTGGCCGTCCAAGGCGTGGCGGACCGAGCCGAAGGGTGCGCGGTTCACCGCGGTCGGCAACGCGCTCGGCAGGCGGCCCGGCGCTTTCGCTGTGGTGTCCGGTGGTGTGCTGGTCGCGCTGGGCGTGTTCGCGTTCGGTTTCCACCCGACCTTCGACCTCAGCTCCGGCTCGACCTCGGAGGCGTCCGAATCGGTGGTCTACAGCAAGGAATTGGTGAAGGGCATGCCCGCGGGAACCACACAGCCCTCGGATGTCCTGCTGCGTTCCGGCGGTGGCGAGCTGACCGAAGAGCAGCTCAGCACCTACCGAAGCGCGCTGGCCGCGGTGCCCGGCGTGGGAGACGTGGCCGAGCCGAAGCTGTCCGCAGACAAGACGATCGCCGATTTCGTAGTGACACTCAGCGACGTACCGGAGTCGGATGCCGCCCTGGACACCGTCAAGGGGCCGCTGCGGGACGTCGCGCACACGGCCGCACCTGCTGGGGCTACGGCGGCGGTCGGCGGGTTGACCTCGGTCTTCGTCGACTTCCAGGACGCGATGGCGCGCGACTACGCGATCGTGTTCCCGGTGGCGGCGATCCTGATCATGATCGTGCTCGGGTTGCTGCTGCGCAGCCTGGTCGCGCCGTGGTACCTGATGGCGTCGGTGTTCCTCGGGTTCGCGGCCACGCTCGGCGCCGCGGTGCTGGTGTTCCAGAACATCCAAGGCGAGTCCGGCCTGATCTTCACCCTCCCGGTGATCATGTATCTGTTCGTGGTCGCGCTCGGCACCGACTACAACATCCTCATGGTCGCCCGGCTGCGGGAAGAAGCGCGCGAGGGCAACGAGCCGAAACAGGCCGCCGCCCTGGCAGTTCGACACACCGGGCCAACCATCGCGGCGGCCGGAGTGATCCTGGCGGGCACGTTCGCGTCGATGATGCTGGCGGGCAACAACGTGCTCGCACAGATGGGCTTCGCCATCTCGGTGGGTATCGCGATCGCCGCGTTCGTCATGGCGATGTTCTTCACGCCCGCGCTCACGGCCATGATCGGGCACAAAGCGTGGTGGCCAGGGCACGGTGATCGAACCTCGGATGGTGCGGGGCCAGGTGAGCCGCGGTCGGTGAAGTACCACGATCCCGTTTTCCACCAGGGCACGGCCACAGCCGCGAAGAGCGGGATTCGCGGCGGCGGGTCCAACACCGACATCTGACGCGGGCAAGTAGATCAAGGGCTGTGCATTCGGCATCCGCCGAGCGCACAGCCCTTTTCGGACCGGAAGCGGTGCGCGTCGACGGCCGGGCGGATAACGTTCGGTCATGGAAGTCTTGCTCAATGCCGCTTTTGTGGTGATCGTGATCGGCGCGATTGCCGGCATTGCCAACAGGCCCAGCGGCGAGCAGCGACGCCGGCGCGGTGGCTGGGACGTCGGGGACGGTGGCGGCGATTCCGGGAGTGATTCCGGAGGCGACGGCGGTAGCAGTGGCGGAGGCGGCAGTAGCTGTGGTGGAGGTAGCGGTTGCGGAGGAGGCAGCTGAGTCCGCGGCACCGAGTCAGCGGAAGCGCGACAGGTAGACGTCGCACTGCCGGCCGGCACTGATACTCCCTGACCGCTCCTTCCAATTCGACGGCTCGACGTCGGCGGCGGCTTCTGCTCGCCCGGCTCGCGGCTTACCTTCCGACGGGCGGTCCGGGCTGGTGGTCCACCTTTTCGGTGGTCGGATGCACTCTGTGCGCGTGGTGTACGCACCAAGTACCGAGGTGGTTGCAGCTGGGTACGGCGTCGGCGCGGCCACCTGGGCGACCTGGAGCCGTCGGCTCAGCCGATGACGAGGTAAGGGCGGTGGACTCGGATCGCCGAATCCAGGACGCGGGTGACCGCGGCGCGGGAGACTCCGAGTTCGTTGGCAATGGCCGGCGTCGTGCCGCCTTGGTCGGCGAGTGTAAGGATCTCCCTGACTTCCTCGATCGGCAGGCTCGACAGGCGGCGGCCTGTGATGGCACGGGCGATCGCCGAGATTTCGTCGTCGTCGGTGTCGGCTTCGTCGGTCTCGGCGGGAAGTTCGTCGTCCTCGTCGTCTTCGTCGAGGATCGGCTTCTGTTCGGCGCGCAGGTGGGGGCGCATTGGTTCGGGGGATTCGTTGAGCGTGAGTTGTTCGCTCTCCGCGTCGGCGGTGCGGTCGCCCTGTTCGGCGGAAACGGACTTTCCACGTTTCGCCGTGCGCGGTGCGGTGGCATTCGGATTCGCCTGAGTGGCAGTGGTGGTCGCCGCGTTGGGCGTGCGAGTGGGTTCGGTGGTCGGGTGCGCCGTACCGGCGAATCCCAGATGCGGTTCCTCCGCCCGATGGCCGCCGAGTTCCGAACTCGGGATCGCCTGTGTCGCACGGCCGTTCACGGACCCGCTGCCCGGCGTAGCCGACCGTTTCCGGAGCGTGAATTCTCCATCCAGATCTTCGATCGAGATTTGCTGTGACGCAGAGCTGTTCGTAACTACGCGGTGTGCGAGCGAGCGCGCGGCCGGTGCTTCCGGACGTTCCATACTGTCACCCATGCTGGCGGACGGAGTCTCGGCCGCGTGGCCGAAATCTTCGGAGTCAGCGGAGAACGGCTGTGCCGCAGGGGCATCGGCCGATTGGATGTTGCGCGCGTCGACCGGGAGATCGAAGGCGTGATCGGCGACCGAGGAGGCCGGACGATTCCCAGGCTGGGGCGTCGCGGTCTGACCAGCAGTGACCGAGGGGGTAGGGCTTGCGCTGTGAGCGGGTACGCCCATGAGCCGATCGGTGGTGGTGCGGGCGTACCCGTCGGCCGGAAGGTTGTGAGCGTAGCCGTTGGTGGAAGATGTCTCGGCGGTGGAGCCGTTGCGGGTTGCCGGAACAGCGGCAGTGTGGGCCGGGAGGTTGTGTGCGTGACCGGTTGTGGTCTCGGTGGCGTCACCATCGGTGGCCGGGAGGATCGCGCGGCCGTTTGCCGCGCCGTTGTGCCCGTTGCCGGTGGTGGGTGACAGAGCGGAGTGCCCATTGGTGTACGGCGGAATGGGGTGCCCGTTGACCGGGATGTCGCGAGCGTAGGCGTGGCCGGATGTCTCCACACTGTGTCCGTTGGTGGCCTGTGGGAATGTGTGTTCAGCTGCGACCGGGTCTTCGTTGGTCGACGGTCCGTCGGCTCGGCCTGAGATGGCGGAGATGTCGCGGACTTCACTGTCCGGGTGGGTGTCTGTGTTGCCGGTGTCGGCGGTGCGACCGGCGGTTGTGGCAGCGGTGTGCCCGTTCACCAGGTTGTGAGCACGGCCGTTGGCCGAGGTCTCAACCGGGTGGCCGTTGGTGGCCTGCGGGAATGTGTGTCCGTTGGCATGAGGTGCGACCGTGCGGCCATTCGGCAACGGTCGGTCGATTGGCGCGGATGTGGCGGACGTTTCGCTGACGTCGCCGTCCGGATGGCTTATCGGGAGCAGGTAGCCACTTGCCGCGTGGTGGTTGTCGACCGAATGGCCATTGGTCCGCCCGTTGATGACGTGACCGTTGGTCGGCGACGTCATCGCATGGTCGGTCGGTGTCGGGACGGGTGGCCTCGCGGCTGTCGAGGTGGCGGACTCGTCGTGCTCGGCGTCTCTGAAAGGTGCTGCGCGGAGCGAGGGCGACGGGTGGGCAACGGTGTCGAAGCTCGCGTGTTGGTCGCTGCCCGGCCGCGCAGCCCATCTAGAGCCGGAGTCCGCACCGGCACCGCTCAGGCGCGGCGCGTCCGAATCCGCTTCCCCGCGAAATCGACCGCCGTCCGCTGGACCGTCCCGATTGTCGAGCGGACGATAGCCGGACCTGCCCGAGACGTGCTCCGCGTCGATCCGGACCATCGGCGCGTCCCGGTCGACCACCGGCGCACCGTCGATCAGCACCGCGTACCGTGCGGAAACCCAGGCGTGCAGCCAGATCACCACGCCGACCATCACCGGCGCGATCGCGTACTCGGCCGCGCGGCCCAGGTCGCCCGCGGCGAGATGCGGTCCGGTGTTGAGCGCGACCGTCGTGCCGAGCAGCGCCGCCTCGAAGAAGATCACCTTGCCGCGCGCCAGTTCGCGGCCCCAGCGCGCCGCGGTCGTCGCCGCCACCATGATGGTGATGATCGGGATCGAGATCATCGCCTCGATGCCGTAGCTCAACCAGTACAGCGGATCCGACATGTCACCGCTGGGTACCAGATTGTGCTGCACATTGACTCCGGCCCATACCATGCCGAGCACGACCACCGCGATCAAGGCCCGCGACGACCACTCGGCCCGCCGGTAGAGCTGCGCCAGCCGTGCGTCCTGGCTGGACACCCGCCGCCGCGCCGCCAGTGCGCGCCGATGCCAGCGCGCGTCGTCCTCGTCGGCGCGGCGCAGGGCGGCGGCCGACTTGCGGTCGCGCTGCTCGGCGGCCAGCTCCGCTTCGATCTCCCTGCGCCGCTGTTTGCGACGCTGGGCGCGAATCCACTCCGCGAGTTCGCGTTCCGCGGCGATCTCCCGCTCGGACAGCACTTCCAGCAGTGCCGGGTCGTACTGCAGGGGCAATTTGCCGCGCGCGGTCTCGACTTGCTGTGCCAGCGCGGCAATCTCGGAACTACCGTTCGGCAGTGCGTCGGACATCGCGAGCCTTCCCGAGAGCAGGTGTCATGTCGAGTGGTGGAGACATGAGTGCTCGAACATATGTGTGATCGGAGTGAGATTAAACCGACCGCTGCGCGTGGTCAACGCCGTCGGAAGGCGCCCAGCGGCGACACGCCGGGACGTCGAAATTCCGGTAACTCCCGAATATCCGGGTGAGCAGCCCTTTTGTCGAAGCAACCGCGTGTCGAAAACGAGTTCGAATACGCACATCCCTAGTGCGTCGAGATTCGTGGCATGGAGGCTCGGTTCAGGCTCCGGGTCCACGCGTCACGACGAAGACGCTGGATGAGGACAAAGCCACCTGCTTCGACCTTCACAAGGGTGTGTTAACGATTTTCCAAGTCGAGCCCGCGATATTACTTCCGGCACAGCGGAATCAGCGAGACGGGACTCCATGGTGACAGATGACTTCGAACACCTCGATACAGTGAATCGAGACATCGGCGCAGACATGGACGCCGACCCAACAGACGCAGCCCTGGCCGCCGTGCCAATGCGGCAGGTAGGCGCCATCGTCTGCATAGTGGTTGCGGTGCTGTCGCTCATCGCCCTGATCTTCGATGCGGGCCACGAGAACGACCTGGATCGGCGGCTGCGGTATCAGGAGTGCGTCACCCAGGAGCGGGCTCGCATCGCCCGCCAGGGCGGCAGCTTCCTCCAACCCGAAGACTTCTGCGACCTCTACCCTGGCCGTTAGCCCGGAACGACATTACCGAGCGGTCACGGGCGACCCCATAGCGTCCGTGGCGTCCGCCGCGTTTCGGTCAGGGTGCATCGATCAGGTCAACGTGGTGTGCCACACGAGCGCGGCGGCCAATGCCCCCGCACCGTTCACCGACCAGTGCAAGGCGATCGGGGCGAGGAGGCTGCCGCTGCGGTGGCGCAGCCAGGTGAACACCACGCCTGCCGCGGCCGTCGCGGCGACGGCTAGCAGGATCCCGATGACCTGTCCTGCGAGGCCGCCGCCGATGAATCCGGTCAGGCCGCGGTTGCTGGAGGTGAGCCCGAGCGAAGACGCGATGTGCCAGAGTCCGAACAGCAGCGAGCCCGCGGCGAAGACGCCGCGCGCACCGTATGCGCGATGGAGTGTGCCGTGCAGCACACCGCGGAAGGCGAGTTCCTCCGGGATCACCGTCTGCAACGGGATGACGATCATCGACGCGATCAACGCGCCGGAGATGGTCGCATACCGATCGGCCAGGAAGAACGGACGAGTGATCGGCAGCGCCGCGCCGATCGCGACGACCGCGAGGACCAGCCCCACCGCGGCGAGACCATAGAGCGAACCGCGCCGCCAGTGCCGCGGGGAAAGGCCCAGTTCGGACCAGCCGAGGCCGCGTCTGCGCACCAGCGCGAGCAGCACCACGGCGGCGACCGGCACCGTCACGATATTCGCCCACGCGGTGGTGAAGTGCGCGATCAGATTGGTGCCTGCCAGGACGACCACCACGACGGCGAGGTCGATGTAGGCGTGCATCTTATGGCGTGAGTGGGGTTCTGCTGCTCGGTCCTGATCAGACATCCGGACCAGTGTACGAATCGGTAATCGGGTCGCTACGGGTCATGGTTCCCACTGCCAGACAGGTCACATTTTCCGCCGTCCCGGAGATCGCGGACTTCCGCGTAACTCATGCCGGATACAGACCGCGTGGTGCGACCTCAGGGCCACGCAGATCTCGTTTCCGGGACTGCCGGGGTCCGCGCTGTTACTTGACTCGGCACATTGCGCGGCGCGGCGCCGGATCGGTCACCCGGCCCACCCATGCGGATCGGTCCAGGCCTGCAACGTGCGGGTGGTCTCGAAGCGACGTGGTTCCCGGGTGACCGGATCGGTGAACTCGAGCGAGGCGGCCAGCAGTTGCAGCGGCCTGCGGAAGTCGTCGACCGGCTTGTCGGTGAGTACGGGATAGAAGTCGTCGCCGAGGATTGGGATGCCGAGGCTGTTCATGTGCAGCCGCAACTGGTGGGTGCGGCCGGTATGCGGGCGCAGCCGATAGCGGCCGAGCCCGTCGCGGTGCTCGAGCAGTTCGATCTCGGTTTCCGCGTTGGGTTCGCCCGGCACCTCCTGAGCCGCGAGCACGTGCTTCTCTTTGATAATCCGGCTGCGCACCACGCGCGGCAGCGCCAGGCCGGGATCGAACGGCGCGATCGCCTCGTACTCCTTGCGGACGGTGCGCCTATGGAACATGGTCTGATACGCGCCGCGCCGGGCGGGATTGATCACGAACAGGACCAGCCCCGCCGTGACGCGATCCAGCCGATGAGCCGGGACCAGGTCGGGGAGGTCGAGTTCCCGGCGCAGCCGCACCAGAGCGGTCTGCAGGATGTGCTTGCCGCGCGGGATGGTGGCCAGGAAGTGCGGTTTGTCCACGACGAGCAGGTCGTCGTCGCGGTGCACGATCGGAATGTCGAACGGCACCTCGGTCTCCTCGGGCAGATCCCGGTGGAACCAGACCGCGCCGCCCGGCACGTATGGTGCGTCGTGGGTGATCGGCCCATCCAGGTCGACGATGCCGCCGGTGTGCAGCAGTTCGTCGATCCGCGCGGCGGGCACCCGGGGCAGGCGCTCCACCAAATGGTCCCGAATGGTCGCCCAGTGGCCCTGCTCCGGTAGTCGCAGCCGGGCCGGGTCCAAGCCGTGCCGCTTCGGCAACGGCGGTTGTTGCCGCCTTCTCATCGGTAACGACCCTAGTCGGCGGGTGAACAGGGAATATCCGAGGCCGCCGGTAGTCCGATCGGCCACCGGCTCAACGTGCGCGGACCGCGATCCCGGGGTAGTCGAGTACCAGTCCGGACTTGTCGTATTCGAGGATGCAGCGGAAATCGAACTCGGGCGCCGAGTAGTCGAACCGCGGTCCGTGCTCGCCGTCGGCGATGCGGACATAGCGCTGTTCCAGCCGGGCCACCGCGGCCCCGGACGCGAGCACATAGGCCGCGGGTGCGTCCGCGCCGTCGCCGATCTCCTGCGCCAACCGATGCACCGGCAGTGCGTTGGTCAGCGCGGAGGACTCCAGATCCACGTCCAGGCAACCGTCGAGCAGTGACGCGGGCATGCCGTCCAGCAACCACGAGCCCGCGCCGTCCGACTCCAGCACCAGCGTGTTCCAGCCCCCTGGTTTACGGATGGCCACCTGGGCCCGGCGCGTCCGCCATTCGGTGTCCAGGGCGATCCGGTAGTCCACCACCCACGCCGCGCCGTCCTCGACGGCCGTCGTGCAGCCGTCGATGAGCACGCCGAGTTCGGTGACCCGGAAATAGGCCACCTCGAACCCTTCGCGTGCGGTCCGATGCCGCCAGGCGGCGGTGGACGGCGGCGGCGCGAACGTCATCGGGATCAGAACCCGCGCAGCCGATCCGGGGTGACGCGCAGGACAACCGAGTACTCGGCGTAGAACTGCTCGTCGGTCAGGTTGATCGAGCGCAGGCCGTCGGTGTATTTCGCGGTGAACGCCGCGATTTCGTCCGCGCCGGGCCGCTGTTCGTCGACGCGCGCCGCGCCGGTGAGCACGACGACGTCGCCGCCGGTGACGGTGCTGTTGAGGTTCAGCGCGACCCGGGGATTGCGCAGGATGTTGCGGATCTTCGGCTGGCCGGGCTTGCTGAAGATCAGGAATTCACCGTCGTGCCACCGGAACCAGACCGGGTTCGGCTGTGGTGTTCCGGTGGGGCCGACGGTGGTCAGCCAGAGGACGGATTCGCGGTTCAGGCGTTCGGCTACCTTCGCGCCGAACTCGGTCTCGGTGTCGACGACTGGGGCGGATCGGTCGGATGCCGTTGTGGTCATGGCAGAGACAACACCACGGCACCTGGGACGATTCCGCGCGACACGAAAAAGCCAATTCGGTGTCCGTGAACGCGCCGTGGCCCGCAGAGGTACCCGAGCGCACGACCGCGGGACCCGCATCGCGGAAGCCATTACGGCGTTGCCCGCTCGTCCAGCACCATCAAGCGGGCCTCGACCAGCGTCCTGCGCGCGCGCCGCCGGACCCGGCACAATTCGACGCTGCAATCCAGGTGCACCTGCATGGCCCGGTGCGCTTGGCCCGCGGTGAGTTCGCCGGGGTCGCGCGCGCAATTCGCCAGAGCGGAAAAAACCTCTGTGCCATACATATTCGGTACTCCAATGTGGTCAATTGGTTCGCTTTCCGTCGAAGTTAGCGATGTACACGAGCTATCGGACCACGATGCTTCGCCGTTCATGGAGGTTTCCCCGACCCGTCGGTAGCTCGAAAACCCTGGGTCTGGAGCAGTTTTCGCACATTGACGGAATAAGACAGACAGGACAACTCCGGGTTGGCGGGTTGTCTCCCGTGCGGCGGCGCGGATCGGCGTCGATCGACTGCGTCCAGATCACGCCATCCTGATAAGTTAGCCTAACCTTTCTTGGTGGAGGCGATGAGTGGATTCCCGGCGAGCTGCGCCAGGAACGTCGAGAGGCGAGGTCAGATGACGGTGGAGGTCGCGCCGCAGGCTGCGGCGGAGACGGGGAACCGGCCGCCGAAGGCAGTGGCGAAGACGCGGAAACAACAGGAAGCCGCGGCGCGCAGGCAGATCCTCGCCCCGGTGCGCGGGCCGCTGAACGCGGCGAGCATCGTCATGGTGGTCGCGTCGGTGTGCACGGTCGCGCCGTTCGTGCTGATCGTCGCGGCCTGCCGGGAATTGCTGGCGGACCGGGTGGACACCGAGCGGGTGTGGCGACTGCTGGCCATCGCGGTGCTGGTGCTGCTCGTGCGGGCACTGCTGCAAGCGGTGGCGCTGAGCTGGACGCACCTGGTCGACAGCGGCTATCAGCTGGCGGTGCGCCGAGCGCTGGCGGCCAAGCTGACCCGAGTGCCGCTGGGCTGGTTCGGTGAGCGCACGTCCGGCGAGGTGAAGCAATATCTCCAGGACGATGTAGAGGCGCTGCACTATCTGGTCGCGCACGCACGCCTGGAATTCGTCGGCGCGCTCACCGTTCCGCTGGTCACCCTCGGCTACCTGGTCACCGTCGATTGGCGGCTCACGCTGGTGCTGCTGCTCCCGCTGATCGCCTATGCCGTGCTCTACGGCCGGATGATGGATCGCGACGGGCGCGACCGATTCCTCGTCTACAACCGCTCCGAGCAACGCACCAAGGACGCGCTCATCGAATTCGTGGACGGCATCCAGGTGGTGCGCGCGTTCGGTCAGGCGGGCAAGGCGCACAGTGCGTTCCAGGACGCGGTCGAGTACCAGGCGCGCAGCGTGGATCGCATGAAGACGCCGATCATCACAGTGCAATCGGCCTCCGACATCGTGGTCACCCCGGTGTTCGTGATGCTGGTCGTAGTCTTCGCCGGATTGGCCGCCGTCGGCATGGACTGGGTAGCGCCGCTGGACGTGCTGCCCTTCCTGCTGGTCGGCCTCGGGTTGGGCAGCTCGCTGCTCGGCCTCGGCTACGGTGCGCAGGCGTTGCGCGCCGCCGCCGTCGCCGCGTTGCGGCTGCACGACATGCAGCAGACACCCGAACTGAGCGCGGAGGCATCGGCACCCACCGGCCCGGCGCTCGCGCCGGCGGGCCTGGTCCGGTTCGAGGGCGTCGGTTTCGGTTACCGCGCAGGCCATGATGTGCTGCGGGACGTCGACCTGGAGCTGACGCCGGGCACCATCACGGCGCTGGTGGGCCCGAGCGGGTCGGGCAAGTCCACCCTGGCCAAATTGCTGCCGCGCTTCTACGACGTCGGATCAGGGCGGATCACCATCGGGGGACGCGATATCCGCGACTATCCGAGCGAAGAGCTGTATCGCACCGTCGGGTTCGTCTTCCAGGACGTGCGGCTGATCCGTGGCAGTATCCGGCAGAATCTGATCCTGGCGAGGCCGGACGCCGACGACGCCACCGTGCAGCGGGCCACCCGCGCCGCGCGGATCCACGACCGCATCGTGGCGCTGCCCCGCGGCTACGATTCCGAGATCGGCGTCGACGCCACCCTGTCCGGCGGCGAGGCGCAGCGCTTGTCGATCGCCCGCGCGTTGATCGCCGACACCCCGGTGCTGGTGCTGGACGAGGCGACCGCCTTCGCCGATCCGGAATCGGAAGCGGCGGTGCAGGATGCGCTGGCCGAACTGGTCGCAGGTCGTACCGTGCTGGTCATCGCGCACCGGTTGCACACCATCACCGGCGTCGACCGAATCCTGGTGCTGGACAATGGTGTCTTGGTCGAGCAGGGGGATCATGCGAGCCTGTCTGCCGCGGGCGGCACCTATCAGCGGCTCTGGGAGATCAACGAGGCGGCGCTGGGCGAGATCGCCCTGGTCGACACTGTGGAGGGCGTCCGATGATTCGCAAAGTACTCGAACTGATCCCGGCCGAATTCCGGCACCTGGTACCGAAACTGTTCGCCGCGATCATCGCGCAGGCGCTCTGCCAGGCACTGGCGTATCTCCTGCTGGTGCCTGCGCTCGAGGCGATGTTCGACGATGAACTCGGTCGCGCCTGGTTCTGGGCACTGTGGATGACGGTCGCGGTCGCGGGCGTTGTGATCTCCGGCTACCTGCAGGCCGCCATTGGCCTCCGCATCGGGATCGGGATGCAGCGTGGGCTGCAGACCCGGCTCGGTGATCACCTGAACGCGCTGCCGCTCGGCTGGTTCGAGACGCGTGACGCCGGCGCACTGGCCCGGCTCACGGTCGAGAATGTACGCGAAATCCAGGGTCTGGTGGCCTATCTGCTGGCCAAGGTCCTCACCGGCGTCATCGTCCCGCTCGGCGTCGCGATCGGGATGCTGTTCATCGACTGGCGGATCGCGTTGGCCATGCTGCTCGCGGCACCGGTGCTCTACGCGGTGAACGGTCTGGCCGCACGCTCGTATGCGCGCGCCGACCGCGGGATGCATGCCGCCGCGGTCGAAGCCGATTCGCGGGTGATCGAATTCGCGCAGGCGCAGCCGGTGTTACGCGCCTTCGGCGCGGTCGGGCCGGGTAATCGGGCACTGGACGCCGCCCTGGCCGGGCAACGGTCGGCTGCCTCGAAGCTGGTGTTCGCCAGTGTGCCGGGGCTCATCCTCTTCGCCCTGTGCGTACAGGCCGTCTTCCTGGTGCTGGTCTACGTGGCCGTCGGACGGGTAACCGACGGCGCCGTCTCGGCGGCCGCGGCCATCGCGCTGATCGCGGTGAGTTCGCGTTTCATCGAGCCGTTGAATCAGGCCGCGCAGCTGGGCAACGCGCTGCGCTCGGCGGCGGCCGCCGCCGACCGGATCACCGAGTTGCTCGCGGAGCCGGTGCTGCCCGAGGCGCAGACGCCGGTCACGCCGGGCGCGCCTTCGGTGGTCTTCGACGACGTCACCTTCGGTTATCGCACCGGCGAACCGGTGCTGTCCGGGGTGACGTTCAGTGTGCCCGCGGGCACCACCACCGCGATCGTCGGGCCGAGTGGCGCGGGCAAGACCACTCTCCTGCGGCTCGCGGCCCGGTTCTACGACGTCGAGTCGGGCAGTGTCGTGGTCGGCGAACACGATGTGCGCGACCAGCCTTCGGCGGTGCTGCTGGATCAGCTGTCGCTGGTCTTCCAGAACGTCTATCTGTTCGATCGGTCGGTGGCGGAGAACATCCGGATCGGCAAGCCAGGCGCGACCGACGCCGACGTGCGCCGCGCGGCGGAAGCGGCCCGGGTGGACGAGATCGTGCGTCGGCTGCCGGACGGTTTCGACAGCCGGGTCGGCGAGGGCGGCGCCGTGCTGTCCGGCGGTGAGCGGCAACGTGTGTCGATCGCCAGGGCGCTGCTGAAGGATGCGCCGATCGTGCTGCTGGACGAGGCGACCAGTGCGCTGGACCCGCACAGCGAGGCGGTGGTGATCCGCGGCGTGCACGAATTGACCAAAGACAAGACGGTGATCGTCGTCGCGCACCGGCTGGCCACCATCGCACACGCGGATCAGATCCTGTTCCTGGACGGTGGCCGGATCGTCGAGCGCGGCACACACCAGGAGCTGCTCGCGCTGGGTGGCCGTTACGCCGACTTCTGGAACGAGCGGTCGCGCGCCGCCGGGTGGCGTCTGGCGGCGGCGGTCTGACCGCAGTGAGGGGACCGGGCCGCCGCGAACGTCACGGTGGCGGCCGGTACGTCCCTGGGCGGGCCGCCCACAACCAGCGTGAGGATTGCCACCGGTCCGAACCGCCGTGCGACTACAGCGGTCACAGCAAAAGCGGTGGCTGCGAGCACCAGCAATCCGTCGATGATCGACATGCCAGGCCTCCACGCCGGCGATCCCTGACTCCGGGATCAGCCTGCCGGCGAGTGGGCTGCCCACGCGTCGGCGGCAGGTCGCGCACGAGGTCGTTCTCGGGAATGACCCAGGGTGTGACCTATTTCCAGTAGGCCTGGTACTTGATCGAGGTCTTGGGCAGGCCGTGGGTGGTCTTGAAGGTCTTCACGATCGACCGGGTGGTCTGGCCGCAGCAGGCGACCCATGCGAAGGCGTCGTCGGCGCAGGTGATCTCCTGCGCCCGCTCGCGCATCAGGCGACCGTCATCGATCCGCTGCAGCCAGGTCACCTCGTGGTGCGGCTTGTTGCGTACCGGCAGCGTGACATCCGATTCGTGCTGCCACTCCAGCCAGACCTGGGCCGGGACGTCGCCGATCGCGTCGAGCAGTGAGTTGATCGCGGGCAGGGAAGCCGTGTCGCCGAATACGAGATACTCGCTCGGCGTCCGTTCGGGCAGTTGGAAATCGGAACCGAGCACCGTGACGTCGAGGTGGTCGCCTACCACGGCGCGCTGCGCCCACCGTGTGGCCGGGCCGTCGTGCAGCGCGAATTCGATAGCGAATCGGTCGTTTGCCGGATCGGGATCGACGAGGGTGTAGCCGCGGTGGTGCAGCTTGTCGCTCTCGCCGTCCGGAATCCAGCAGCGGATCCACTGCGTGGGATGCACCGGGTGCTGCTCCAGCAGCCCGCCCGCGGTGAAACCGATGCGCAGATAGTTGTCGGTGATCTTCTCGGTGGAGGTGACGGTGATCCGGTAGTCGTCCCCACCCCATGCCTTGACCAGCAGACCGTTGAATCCCTTACCCATGGCAGTAAGGTTAGCCTAACGGAAGTCGATTGTCGTGTGTGGTGCCCGTCACGGGAACGGCCCGGCGCCGCTGGGCCGTTCCCGTTGCGGCGCGGCTGATTACAGGTTGCAGGGCAGGAAGGCGACGCTGGCGACGGTGCATTCGGCCTCCCGGGTGAGCTTCCAGGTGCCGCCGATCTGCTTCCAGGTCAGGGTGAAGTAGAACGGGTCGAAGCCGTCCACCGCGGTTTGCAGTTGCGCGCTGAGAACGTTGCCGTTCACGCTGACCGGGCCGAGGATGGTCCAGCGGAAGCTCGGCGGAGCGCTGGCCATGGCGGCGCCGACCTGGTCGAGCAGCGGCAGGCCCGCCTCGCCCGCTTCGAGTTCGGCCGCGCGGACCGAGCGCGCCGCACCGGTGTTGATGGCCGTCTGCAGCTTGGCCTTCAGCTCGCCCGGGCCGGGAGTGGCGGCGTGCAGCGGCGCGGTCAGCGGTGCGGCGGTCGCCGGGACGGTGGCCGCGACGGTGCCGAAAGCGCCGAAAAGTGCGACGGCCGCGAGCATTGCGGCCTTGGTGCGGGTGGTCCTGAACATGCGTGTCCATCCAATCGTTGCGAAGCGGGTTCGGGGATGCCGATACCCCTCGAGCAATATAAGGTAAGCCTATGCAAACATGGGGGCCAGGGTTGCTGCTGTACCGGCACACAGATGGGCGGGTGCAGCGCTCGCGAGAGAGTGGGAGAGCGAAGTGGAGACCCTACTGGTAGTCGGCGCCGGACCGAAAGCGCTTGCGGTAGCGGCGAAATCACACGTGCTGCGGCAGCTGGGGCTGCCCGCGCCGCGGGTCGTCGTGGTCGAAGCGCACGCGGTCGGCGGCAACTGGCTGCCCAGCGGCGGCTGGACCGACGGTCAGCACCGGCTCGGCACCAGCCCGGAGAAGGACATCGGCTTTCCGTACCACTCCACTTGGGCGCGGGGGCACAACCGCGCCATCAACGAGGCCATGATGGCCTACAGCTGGACGTCCTTCCTGGTCGAGCACGGCACGTACGCCGAGTGGGTCGACCGCGGCAGACCCAGCCCGCAACATCATGTCTGGGCCAAGTATCTGCAGTGGGTGGCTCGGCAGATCGAGCTCGAGCTGGTGCTCGGCACCGTGCGCTCGATCCGGCAGCGCCACGACGTCGCGGGCGACGGCTGGACGGTCGAGGTACTCGGCGCCGACGGTGCCCACACCGAAATCGACGCGGACGCCTTGATGCTCACCGGTCCTGGGCGCAGCGGCAAGGCGCTGGCCGAGCATCCTCGGGTGCTCAGCATCGCCGAGTTCTGGGACCTCGCGGGTAGGCGCAGTCTTCCGGTCTGCTCGCGTGCCGCGGTAATCGGCGGCGGCGAGACCGCGGGCTCGGCGCTGGACGAGCTGGTCCGGCACGAAATGCTCACCATCTCGGTGATCTCGCCGATGGCCACTATTTATACCCGTGGGGAGAGCTACTTCGAGAACTCCCTGTACAGCGATCCGACCAAGTGGAACGCGCTGAGCATCCAGGAACGCCGTGACGTCATCCGGCGCACCGACCGCGGCGTGTTCTCCGTTCGGGTACAGGAAAGCTTGCTGGGGGACAACCGAGTCCATCACTTGCAAGGCCGGGTGACCCGCATTGCCGAGTGCGGCGAGGGTGTCGCCGTGACGTTGCGCAACGAGCTGCGCGCCGACCAAGTGCACAACTTCGACCTGGTGGTGGACGCGACCGGCGGCCAGCCGCTGTGGTTCCTGGAGCTTTTCGACGCCGAAGCGGCGGATCGGCTGGAGCTGGCGGTAGGCGGGCCTCTGACCCAGGCGCGGATCGAGGCCTCGATCGGTTATGACCTGGCGGTGGCCGGTTTGGCGGCGAAGCTGTACCTGCCGAATCTGGCGGCGTTGGCCCAGGGGCCCGGCTTTCCGAATCTCAGTTGCCTCGGCGAACTTTCCGATCGCGTACTGCGCACTACACCGTCGCGTACCGCGGCCGTGCGGCGGAGCGCGGCGACGGGCCGTGCCGGAAGCCTGATTGGATAGGCTAGGCTAGCCTTAGTTTATCTGAGATGAGGTTCGTTTCATGCGTATCGTGTCGTTCGGCTTCCAGACCTGGGGGCGCAAAACCCTGCAGGCTCTGATCGATTCGGAGCACGAGGTGGTGCTTGCCGTCACCCATCCGGCCAGCGCGCAGTCCTACAAGGCGATCTGGTCGGATTCGGTCGAGGAGCTGGCCCGCGAACACGGCATTCCGGTGCATCTGACCGAACGGGCCGACTCCGGGACCATCGACCTGGTGAAGCGGGCCGAGCCCGATGTCATCGTGGTCAACAGTTGGTACACCTGGATGCCCGCCGAGCTGTACAACCTACCGCCGCACGGCACGCTGAACCTGCACGATTCACTGCTGCCCAAGTTCACCGGTTTCTCCCCGGTGCTGTGGGCGCTGATCAGCGGCGAATCCGAATTCGGACTCACCGTGCACCGCATGGACGACGGCCTGGACACCGGCGACATCCTGGTTCAGCATTCGCTGCCCATCGGTCCCGCCGACACCGGCACCGATCTGGTGCTGCGCGGCATGGAGCTGATTCCCGGCGCGCTGAACGAGGCGCTGGCCGCGTTGGAGTCCGGCACGGCGGTCTGGCGGCCGCAGAACAAGGCTGAACGAACCTACTTCCACAAGCGTTCCGACCGCGACAGCCGCATCGACTGGAACTGGACCGCCGAGGATCTGGAGCGTTTCGTGCGCGCGCTGTCCGAGCCGTATCCGCGCCCGTTCACCTTCTATCGGGGTGAACGGATCGAGGTGCTCGAGGCGCGGGTTTCGGAGGCGCGCTACGGCGGGACCCCCGGCCGGGTGATCGTGCAGGAGGGCGGCGGCGCGGTGGTGACCGGTCCCGACGCCCATCGCGGCGGCAATCGCGGCCTGGTGATCACTCGCGTTCGTACCGCGGCGGGGGTCGCGCAGTCCGGGGCCGAGTTCTTCTCACGTGGCGGCTATCTCGCGGACCGGTGACCCGGGGCGACCTATCGCTATTTAGGATAGCCTAGGCTAACATTGGCGTCCGACCAAAGACCAACATCAGTCAGTGCAGCGAGCGGGGGGTGTTGTACGCCGCCGACCAACAGTGGCGGCTCGCGGTGCGTAGTCGCGCCGCGGGACGTCCGGCGGGAGCAGGAGTCAAGAAATGCCAGCAAGTCTCGGATGGATCCGACAGTTCCACAAACCGCACTCGGTGGACTGCCCACCGCTACTGATCTTTCCGCACGCGGGCGCGGGCGCTTCCGCGTATCGCACGGTCTCCAAGACGCTGAGCGCACACTTCGACACGAAACTGCTGCAGTACCCCGGTCGTCAGGACCGCGCCGCGGAACCGGCCGCGGCGACGCTACCCGAGATCGCGGCCGGTGCGTTCGAAGCCTTCCGGTCCGAGCCCGCTGCGAACGTTCCGCTGACCGTCTTCGGCCACAGCATGGGCGCGATCATCGCATTCGAATTCGTCCGCTTGGCCGAAGCCGCCGGCGTGCCGGTCCGGCTGCTCGCGGTGTCGTCCGCCGCGGCCCCCGGCCTGATCGCCGATCTGCCTGGGCATCCGACCGACGACGAGGAACTGCTCGACCATATGACGGCGCTCAACGGGACGGGCGCCGACGTGCTGTCCAGCCGCGACGTCTTGCGGATGGCGCTGCCGGTGATGAAGTCGGACTACCGCGCCTTCGACGCCTACGCCTGTGCCGCCGACGTACGGATCGAGACGCCGATCCAGGTGCTCGGCGGTGACGAGGACCAGTTCGTCGCCCCGCGCGATCTGTACGCGTGGTCGGCGCACACCCGGTCCGGCGCCGAGGTGACGCTGTTCGCCGGCGGCCACTTCTACCTGCACGACCATCTCGACGGCATCGCGGAATTACTTGTGCCGCAGGCCAGTCCGGTCGCCTAGCGACCGCGCGGAGGACATGATGAGCACAACTGCAAGCGACGATCCGATTGTCATCGTCGGCATCGCCGTCGAGGCGCCCGGCGGCATCGATACGCTTCCCGCTTTCTGGGCGATGCTCGCCGAATCGCGCGAGATGATCGCGCCGTTCCCACGTGACCGGGAGTGGCCGATCGCCGAACTGCTCGCGCTCGGTCGCCTCGACGGCTGGTCGGCGGTGCCCGACGCCGGTGGCTTCCTGGACGGCGCGGCCGATTTCGATCCGCAGTACTTCGGCATCACGCCGCGCGAGGCGGTGGCGATGGATCCGCAGCAGCGGGTCGGCATGCGAGTGGCGTGGCGGGCGCTGGAACACGCGGGCATCAACCCGGGCACGCTCGACGGGCACGCCGCTGGATGCTGGATGGGCGTCTCGATCACCGAGTACGGTCCGCGTGTCACCGGCGTCAACGAGTACAGCGGCTACCGGGCGACCGGTACCGCGCTCGGCGCCGTCGCGGGCCGGATTTCGCACGGACTCGGCCTGGTCGGTCCGTCGGTGAGCGTGGATACCGCATGCGCCTCCTCGCTGACCGCGGTGCATCAGGCCGCGGCCGCCATCCGCGCGGACGAATGTGAGTGGGCGCTGGCAGGGGGTGTGTGCGTGATGGGCACCCCCGGTGCCTTCTTCGAGTTCTCCAAGAACAACGCATTGGCCGCCGACGGGCACCTCCGTGCCTACTCCGCCGACGCCACGGGCACTCTGTGGGGTGAGGGCGCGGGCGTGGTTGTCCTGGAGCGAGAGTCACGAGCCCGCGCGCAGGGGCATCGCGTGTATGGACGGCTGCTGGGGTCCCGGGTCAATCACAATGGCAAAGGCGCGCCGCTTGCCGTGCCGAGTTCCGCAGCCCAGGAAAGACTGGTCCGCGACACTTTGGCGGTCAGCGGTGTCGCGCCGGAACTGGTCGGGCTGGTCGAGGGCCACGGCACCGGGACCCCCGTCGGCGATCCGCTGGAGCTCGCGGCGCTGAGCGCGACCTATGGATCCGCGGGCGGCCGGGCGCTGCTCGGTTCGGTGAAGTCGAATGTCGGTCACGCTCAAGCCGCCTCGGGCATGCTCGGCCTGATCAAGGTGCTGCTGTGCGGCGCGCACGGACAGATCGCCCCGACGTTGTGGGCGGACAACCCGACGACCGACATCGATTGGAGTGCGTCCGGCCTGAGCCTGGCCGCGAAGTTCGAACCATGGGAGCCCATCGACGGCGTGCGTTATGGCGCCGTGTCCTCGTTCGGTGTCGCAGGCACCAACGCGCACGCGATCGTAGGCATGCCAGTCCTGGAGGAGGACACCGATGTCTAGCTACCGAATGCCGGACGGCACCATCCCGGTTCTGCTCTCCTCCGACAGCGCCGAGGGTTTGCGCGCGGAAGCCGGAGCGATCCTGGCCTACCTGGACTGCCACTCGCGGATCGATCCCGCTCGGGTGGCGGACATGCTGTTCCGAACACGCACGCCGCGCCGCTACCGAGCGCTCGCGCTGGTGACCACACACGACGAATTGCTGGACGCGCTGCGGGCGGTCGTCGCGGACGCCGCGCACCCCGCCGTGGTGTCGAGCGAGGGACCAGCGGTCGCGCGGCGTATCGGCTTCGTTTTCCCCGGTCAAGGCAGCCAGCGTCCCGGTATGGGCACGCTCTACTACCAGAGCTCGCCGGAGTACCGGAGGACGGTCGACGAGTGCGCCGCCATCCACCTTGATCGGTTCGGTCACTCGAAGCCGCTGCATTACCTGCTCGGGCACACGGGGGAATTCGATGACGCCGTTTGGGAAGTCCAACCCGCGCTGATGTTTCATATGACCGGTCTGGCCGCCATGTGGCAAGCCGCTGGTGTCGACCCGGACGCCACCATCGGGCACAGTCAGGGCGAGCTGGCGGCGGGCGCCGTCTCGGGTGTCATGACGCTGCGCGACGCGGTCCTCGCGGTGACGCACCGCTCTCGATGCGTCGCCAGCCTCTCGCCGCGCGGCTACTCGATGGCCGTGCTCGGCATGGATCGGGACGCCTGCGAGGCTCTGCTGGCGAGGCACTCCGGCTGGGCCGAGCTGTCGGTGGTCAATTCGCCGCACATCCTCGCGATCTCCGGCGATCGCGACACCATCGTCGAGATGGTGGAGCTGGCGAACGCCCGCGGCCAGTTCGCCAAGGAGATTCGCGTCGCCTACCCGGCGCACACCTCCATCGTCAGCGAGTTCCGCACCGGCTTGGAGGCCGCGCTCAACGACGAGATGAGCAGCAGTAACTTCACCGCCACCGACATCCCCAGCTACGGTGCGACGCTCGGTGCGCCCATCACTCCGGACCTGCGCCACGATCAGTATTGGTACTGGAATCTGCGCAACCGTGTGCGGTTCGATCGCGCGGTGGTCGCCGCCGCCACCGACGGGATCGACACGCTGATCGAGATCGCCGAGCACCCGACGTTGCAGCTGGCGCTCCAGGAGAACCTGACCCTGGTGCCGAAGACGCTGCCTGCGAAGGACTTCCGCGTAATCGGCACCTCGCTGCGGACGGCGGAGTCGTTGGCCGAGTTCTCCCGCAACGTGGCGTCGGTCGCGGTGCACGACGCCGAATACCGCTGGAATGCGCTGCGCGTCGAGTCCAGTGGGCCGCCCGCACTGCCGCTGCGCGATTTCCCGCACACCGTGCTGAGGGCCAAGAAGCTGTGGGCCGCCCCCGAGATCGGCGCGCTCGGTCCGCTGGAAACAGTGCCGGAAGCGCCGAAGCCGCAGCGCTTGGTGGAGCAGTGGCGTCCACTCGAGCGCCGCGCACTGCTGCCGCCACGCCGACTGGCCATCGTCGACCACACCGGCCGCTGCGCGGACCTGGCAAACGCCTTGGTCGCAGCGGCGGACCGGCACGGAGCGACTGCTTTCCGCTTCAGCCCGGCGAACACCGCCGACTTCGACACCGCGGTCGTGCTGCTGCCACCAGGGGCGGACACCGACAGTGCCGGAACAATTCCCGACTACGTCGAATTCTTCGCCGAGCGCGCCTGGCAGCCCGCATTGGATCGGTTGCGGCCCGGAGCCGACTCGGAATGCTGGCTGGTGACCGTCGGCGGGGAGGCGGTGCGCCCGGCCGATCCGGTGCCGCACCTTTTCCACAGCGGTGTCGCGGCCGGATTCCGCAGCATCGGCATCGAGCGAACCGGCGTCCGCCTGCGCCATCTGGACCTGCCCGCGGACGCGGCCGGCCCGGACCAGGCGGCCCGGATCATCGCGGCGCTGCACACCGCGGGGGAGCCGGAGCTGGCGCTGCGCGACGGCAAGGTCTTCGTGAAGCGCTTGATCTCCGCTACCGCGCCCGGATCGGACGCGGCGGATCTCGCGCATGTGCTGATCGTCGGCGGCACGGGTCAGCTCGGCCTGCGCTTCTGCGAGCACTACGCCAAGACAGGCGCTGGTCGCGTCACGCTGCTGAGCCGCTCGGGTGAAACCGACGCGAACGCCGCCGAACTGCGCCGGCTGCGCGCGCTCAGCGACACCGAGATCGTCGTGGCGAGCTGCGATGTCAGCGATCCCGGCGCGGTGGGCCGATTCGCGGCCGAGCAGGCCGACCGGCCGGTGAGCCTGCTCATCCATGCCGCGGTCAACTACGTCGACGCCGAATCGGCCGATGTCACCGCCGACTTGGTGGTCCAAGCCGCCGCCTCGAAGATCCTCGGCCTCGACGCCGTGCTGGCGCAGGTACCCCGCACTGCCGGGTGCCGGGTCATGCTGTGCTCTTCGACGGCGGCCACATTCAGCGGTCGCGGCCAGATCCTCTACGCCACGACCAACCGCATGCTCGACGTGACAGCACGCAGACTGCGGTCCGAGGGGATCGACTGCGTCTCGATCGAATGGGGTCTCTGGAATGCGGCGGGGCCGCTCGACGCTGCTGGTTTCGACCGAGTCGCGAGCGCGGGCGCGATTCCGATGAACCCGGAAGACGCCATCGCGGCCGGACTCTCCGGGCCGTGGAGTGACGCGCTCGTCATCGCGGCCGATTGGCCGTTGCTGTCCGAGGTGCTCGAGGTCTACGGCCAGGCGGCGGTGCTGTCGTCGCTGCTCGTGCCGTCCGACCAGCCGCCGGTCGCGGCTTCGCCGCCGGTCACCATCACTCCGGTACCGCACGCGGTGCTGCCGGCCGCGTCGCCGGCCGACCAGCCTGCTTTGGCCGACCGCATGCTCACCGAATTGCGCAAGGTCATGGGGGCCGACGGCGCCGAGTCCATCGACGGCTCCGTCCCGCTGGTGGCGCTCGGCCTGGATTCGCTGCAGGCATTGGACTTCCGCAAGCGAGTCAAGGCGGAGCTGGACCGGGACCTGCCGGTCGCGGCGATTCTCGGCGGCGCGTCGCTGGACGACGTCGTGCTGCTGATGGCAGAGAACACCAACTAGGGCTGAGGGGCCAGATTCATGTCAGACACCGATGCCACGAACCTATCCTTGCTCGAGCGCCGCAAGCTGCTTCTGCAGCAACGCTTACGCGAAAGCGGTCTGGCCGTGACGGAAGCAGCCGCTGAACCGCGACCGACGGTGCGGGCTGGGGACCGGTACCCTCTGTCGGCAGGACAGCGCAGGATGTGGTTCCTGCAGACCCGGGACGCTGCGGACACGACGCTCAACATCTGTCTCGCCTACCGGCTGACCGGCCCGGTGGACGAGGCGCGGTTGCGCGCCGCGGTCGGCGCGGTCGTCGCCAGGCACGGCATCCTGCGCACCACCTACGGGGTGGATGCGCAGGGCGAGCCATACCAGGTCGTCCAGGACGGTGCCGAGATCACCTGGCACTCGGTGGATCTGACGGATCTGCCCGAGTCGGGGCGCGGACATCGGGTCGAGGTGCTCACTCGCCGGGAGTTCGGCAGGCCCTTCGATCTGGCCGCCGACCTGCCGTTGCGCATCACTCTCATCAGAACCGGGGCGGCGGAGTTCGTGCTGGTGCTCGTCGTGCATCACATCTGCTGGGACGACGATGCCTGGGGCGTGTTCTTCGCCGAGTTGAACGCCGCGTACAACGACGACGGCGAGCGCACCGACAGTCCGGCCCAGTTCGTCGCGGTCGAGGTGCTCGATCCGCCTGCCGAACCGACTGCCGCCGACATCGAATACTGGCGAACCGCGCTGCGCCCGCTGCCCGAGCCGCTCGAACTGCCGGGATCCGCTGCCGCGAACCCCTCCAAGCAGGTCGAACGGCGCACCAGACGGTTGTCGCGCGACTTGGCCGACCGGCTCGACTCCTTCGGTCGCGAGCATGCGGCCACGCCGTTCATGGTCCTGCTCGCCGCATACGGCGCGCTCGTGCATCGCTACACGGCGGCAGCCGATTTCGTGGTGTCCATTCCGGTGACCAACCGAAGGGCCGGAACCGAGAGGGGGATCGGCTACTTCGGCAACACCCTGCTGTTGCGCATCGGCGTGAGCAAGAACGACAGCTTCGCCGGCCTGATCGACGCGGTGCGGGAAACCTGTGTCTCCGCCTTCGCGCATCAGAATGTCGGCATCGATCGCGTCGTCCGCGAGGTGAATCCGGAGCGTATCGCCGGTCGTGACGGCATGGACCAGCTGGTGCGGCTAGGGTTCAGCCTGCGCAAGAGCGCCGACGGTTTCGCGCTGGCCGGAATCGAGGCCCGGCAGCTGGAGCTGGGCGCCCCCACCGGCCAGGTGCCGCTGGCCTTCGCCGTGGTCATGGAAGAATCAGGTGCGCTGGTCGAGGCCGAGTATCAGGTCGACGTGCTCGCCGAAGCGCTCGTCGAACAGATGCTCACGCACTTCGTTCAGTTGCTCGACAGCGCGCTCGCCGAACCCGATCGCCGCATCGGCGACTTGGACCTGCTGGGCGCGGCCGACCGCACCGCGATCCTGGAGCAGTCGCACGGCGAACTGGTCGCGAACGAACCGACGACCCTGGTAGCGATGTTCGAGCACCGTGCGGCAGTGGTACCGGACACCATGGCGCTCGTCGCGGACACCGCCGAGCTGACCTACGACGAGCTGAATTGCCGGTCGAACCGCCTGGCGCGCTGGCTGATCGGCCAGGGCATCGGCCCCGAAGACATCGTCGGCCTGCGAATGACCACGTCGGTCGAGTTCATCGTCGCGATGCTCGGGGTGCTCAAGTCCGGTGCGGCGTACCTGCCGATCGATCCCGCGTACCCCGACGACCGGATCGAGTATCTGGTCGAGGACGCACGCCCCAGGCTGGTGCTCGGCCGGGTAGAGCTGGATGCCGCGGAATCGGTGGCTGCCGGCGAGCCGGACACCGACCCCGTCGATGCCGACCGCGTGCGTCCGCTACGGCCGGAGCATCTCGCTTACGTCATCTACACCTCGGGCTCTACCGGCAAGCCGAAGGGTGTTCCGGTGCCGCACGCGGCCATCGCCGATCACATCCAGGGATTCATCGCCGAATGGGGGATGACCGCGGAAGACCGGCTGCTGCAGTCGTCTTCGGTAAGCTTCGACGCCTCGCTCCTGGACATCTTCGTCACCCTGGTTCTCGGCGCTCGGTTGATCGTGCCCAAGCCGGACGCGTTCCGAGACATCCGCTATGTCGCCGACCTGATCACCCGTCGCGGGGTCACGGTGCTGCACATGGTGCCGTCGATGCTCAGCACCTTCCTGCTACTGCCCGAGGTGAGCGAGTGGCGGGCACTGCGCCATGTTCCAGTCGGCGGCGAGGCGCTGCCCGGCGAAGTGGCCGACAAGTTCGCCGGTGTCTTCGATGCCGAACTGCGCAATCACTACGGCCCGACCGAGGCGGTGGTCTGCTCGACGCACATGACCGTAGAAGGGCCGCAGGGGACCGGAGTCGTGCCGATCGGTGTGCCGAATCGCAACGTCTACACCTATGTGCTGGACGAGGCGCTGCAACTGGTGCCATCGGGTGTAGTCGGTGAGCTCTACTTGGGTGGCGACCAGCTGGCGCGGGGTTATCTGGGCCGGGCGGCGCTGACCGCCCAGCGCTTCGTTGCGGATCCGTTCACACCGGGCGCTCGGCTGTATCGGTCTGGAGACCTGGTGCGGCGCAACGTCTTCGGCGAACTGGAGTTCGTCGGACGGGCCGACGAGCAGGTCAAGGTCCGTGGTTTCCGGATCGAGCTGGGTGAGGTCGAGGCCGCGATCTCCGCGCACCCATCCGTCGGTCACTGCGTCGTGGTGGTCGCGGAGGACCCGGCCGTCGGCCCGTTGCTGGCCGCGTACCTGGTGCCCGCCGACGGCGAAAGCCGCCCCGCGCAGATGGATCCGGAGCAGATCCGCGCGCACGCCGCAGCGGCGCTGCCGGAGTACATGGTTCCCAGCGCCTTCACGGTGATCCCGGAAATTCCGTTGACGGTCAACGGCAAGCTCGACAAGCGGGCGCTGCCCGCGCCGACACCGGCGGTCGCCCGCAGCTACCGGGAGCCCGCCACCGCCACCGAACGCCGGATGTGCGCCGGCTTCGCCCAGCTGTTCGCCGTCGAGCGGGTCGGCGCCGAGGACTCCTTCTTCGAACTGGGTGGTCATTCCTTGCTCGCCGCTCGGCTGGTCGCGCTGATTCGCGCCGATTTCGGTGTCGAACTCGACGTCCGCGTCGTCTTCGACACCCCGACTCCGGCCGGTCTCGCGGCGCGCCTGGTCACGCAGTTCCGCGACGAGTTCGGCATCGATCTCGATGCGATGGACTCCGACGAGGCGGGCGCTGCCGACGCGGTCGCCGCTTCGGCATCGGTACGCCCAGTGCTGACCGAAAGGGTTCGGCCCGAACGCATTCCGCTGTCCTACTCGCAGCTGGCCATGTGGTTCCAGTATCGGATGGACGGCGCGAGCGAGGTCGGCAACCTGCCGTTCGCGCTGCGCTTCGACGGGCCGCTGGACCGTGTCGCGCTCACCGCCGCGGTGAACGACGTGGTGGCCAGGCATGAGGCGCTGCGGACCAATTTCCCGGAACACGAGGGTGTTCCCTATCAGCTGGTGCATCCGGTGCTGGAGGTGCCGGTGCCGGTAGCCGAGATCGCGCCGGATCAGCTCGACGCGACGTTGGCCGAGCTGCGCCGCTATCCGTTCGCGGTCGAGTCCGAACCGCTGGTCCGGCCAGCACTGCTCGCGCTCGGCCCGCAGACTCATGTGCTGTCGCTGCTGGTCCACCACATCGCCGCTGACCACGCTTCGCTCGGCATCCTCCTCGACGATCTGATCATCGCCTACCGCGCCAGGACCGACGGCCGGGCGCCGGACTGGGCGCCGCTGCCCATCCAGTTCGCCGATTACGCGCTGTGGCAGCGCGACGCGTTCGACCAGGACGGCTCAGGCGATCGGCATCCATTCGGGCAGTCGGAGATCGAGCACTGGCGCCGGACACTGGCCGGTCTGCCCGACGAGATCTCGGTGGCGCCCGACCGTCCGAGACCGCCGGTGCTCGGCAAACGGGGTGAGGTAGTGACCTTCCGGGTGCCGGAATCGCTCCGCGAGGGCATCACGTCCCTCGCGGAGGAATGCGGAGCCAGCGAGTTCATGGTCTATCAGGCCGTCGTCGCGACCCTGCTGCACAAGCTCGGCGGCGGCGCCGACATCGCACTGGGCACGCCGGTGGCCTGCCGGGTCGACAAGGCGGCCGAGCCGCTCGTCGGTCTGTTCGCGAATATGGTCGTGCTGCGCAACGATCTGTCCGGTGATCCGACCCTGCGCGAAACGGTCAGCCGCGCCCGGAACGTGGTGCTGGACGCGTACGGTCATCAGGAGCTGCCCATCGAACGCCTGGTGGAGGCGCTCAATCCGCCCCGAACGCGATCGCGGAACCCACTGTTCCAGAGCATGATCCACTTCCGGGGCGCGGATTGGGCGCCGCAGGAGCACGATTTGACCGGTACGGGTGCTGCGACGGTCTCGGTGCTGCCGGTGGACTTCGACGTCTCGTTCCTCGACCTGAACCTGAGCCTGAACGTGACCGCGGACGGCGGGATGGACGTGCGCGTCGTGCTCAACGCCGATCTGTACGAACCGGAGACGGCACGGCTGATCGCCGACGCACTCGCGGCCACCCTGGACGCGTACGCGGTGGCACCGAACAGCCCTGTATCGGATTTGACGGTGCTACCCGCCGCCGAACTGGAGCGACTGCTCGCACCGCCCGTCGCCGTGCCGGTCGACGGTCGGCGGTCGGCGGTAGCCGTGGGCTCCGCGACCACCGAACGGGCGCTGATCGCCCTCTTGGAGGAACTGCTGGAGATCACCGATGTCGAGGCCGAGGACAACTTCTTCGCACTCGGCGGCGACAGTGTGATCTCGATCCAGTGGTCGGCCCGCGCCACCGCGCTCGGTCTACCGCTGACACCGCAGCTGGTCTTCGAGCACATGACCATCGCGGAACTGGCCGCGGCGGTCGACGCGGCCGCGGATCAACCTGCGCCGGACTCGGATTCGATGTCCGCGCCGCCGGAGAGCACGCCGATGAGTGCTTCCGGCCTGGACGCCGATGCCCTGGCCGCGCTCACCGCATCCTGGCAGGCGCAGTCGTGACCAGCGCGCCGCCGCAGATCGAGGACGTCCTGGCACTGAGTCCGCTGCAGGAGGGGTTGTTCTCGCTGTCCCGGCTCAGCGGAGACGGCATCGACCTGTACACCATGCAGTTCGTGGCCGACATCGACGGCCCGCTCGACGTCGGGCTGCTGCGTCGCAGCGCCGAGGCCATGCTGGTGCGGCACCCGAATCTGCGCGCCGCCTTCTGGGACCGCGATGTGCCGAGGCCCGTGCAGATCGTGCCGACCCACGTCGAGCTGCCCTGGACCGAACGTATCGCGGTGCCGGGGGAATTCGACGCCATCGCGGAGTCGGAGCGCCGCCGCCCGTTCGACCTCAGCCGGGGTCCTGCGCTGCGCATCGTGCTGCTCACCGTGCCCGGCGCCGAAACCCGCCGGATGATCCTGACCGCCCACCACATTCTGATGGACGGCTGGGCGGTTGCGGTGTTCTTCACCGAGCTTCTGGCGGTGTACCGGGCGGGCGGATCGCTGGACTGCTTGCCGAAGCCGCGGCCCTACCGGGACTACATCGGCTGGCTCGTGGCGCAGGACGCCGCCGCGGCCACCGCCAAGTGGGCGGAATACCTTGGCGGACTGAGCGGACCGCTGATGCTCGCCGACGGCGCGGCCGCCGGCCGGACCACCGTGCCGGAGAAGACGAAGCTCCGACTGCCCGCGACGGAAACCACGCAGCTGCAGCAGTGGGCTCGACGCAACGGGCTGACCCTCAACACCGCCGTGCAGTTCGCATGGACGGTAGTGCTCGCCAGGCTCACCGATCGCCGCGACGTCGTGTTCGGCACCACGATTTCCGGGCGGCCCGACCAGCTGTCCGGGGTGGAGGGCATGGTCGGCCTGTTCATCAACACCGTGCCGGTGGTGCATCATCTCGACCACACGGCCTCGGTGCTCGAGCAGTGTGCGCGGTTGCAGCGGGAGTCCGCGGCCATGCGCGACATCGGCTACCTGAGCCTGTCGCACCTGCAGCGCGTCGCGGGACACGGCCCACTTTTCGACACCCTCTTCGTTTTCGAGAACGCACCCATCAACGAGGCGATTCAGGAGTTCACCGCGCCGGACGGCACATGCTTCCGCCCGATCGAGATGGAGAGCCTGGCGCACTACCCGCTGACGGTGGTCGCCCATCTCGACGACAGCGATCTGGTGGTGCTGATCGAGGCGATCCCCGAAGCGCTGCCGCATTTTCCGGCCGCGGAGATCGGCGAGCGACTACTCACGGTGCTACGGCAGCTGCCGAGCGTCGCGGACGATACGGCGGACGCGCTGAATATCCTCAATCCGGCTGAACACGCCGAATACCGGGCCGTCGCGGCGCAAGCCGATGCCGCGGCCGAGCCGACGGTGTGGGAGCTGTTCGAATGCCAGGCGCGTGCTACCCCGGACGCGCTCGCGCTGACCACCGGCGCGGGACAGCGGTACACCTATGCCGAGCTGCACGACGCCGCGAGCCGTCTGGCATGGGAACTCGGCGAGCACGGCGTCGGCCCGGAAGCGGTCGCGGCGCTGGTACTGCCGCGCTCCGCGCAATCGATCGTCGCCATCCTGGCGGTGCTCGCCGCGGGCGGCGCCTATGTGCCGGTGGACATCTCATTGCCTTCCGCGCGCATCGAATCCATTCTGCGTCAAGCGCAACCGGTGGTCGCCGTCACCGTAGGTGCGTGCCGGGAAATGGCCGGGCCGGGGTTGTCCACCTTGGTCCTCGACGACCCCGTGGTGGCCGAGCGCGTTTCGAGCCGTCCCGCGGTCGCACCGCAGATCCCGCGTCATCAGGAACACCGCGCGTACCTGATCTTCACCTCCGGCTCCACAGGAGAACCGAAGGGAGTCATCGGCACCAATGCCGCGATGGCAGCGTATTTCGCCGACCACCGCGACCGGGTCTACCGTCCTGCGATGGCACGCCTGGGCCGCCCGCTGCGCATTGCGCACGCGTGGTCGCTGAGCTTCGACGCGTCCTGGCAGCCCATGGTCGGCCTGTTGGCCGGACAAGCGCTGCACTTGTTCGACGCCGAGGAGATGCGCGACGCGCACCGCTTGGTTGAGGGCATGCTCGCGCACGGGATCGACATGATCGACACCACCCCATCGATGTTCGCACAGTTGGCCGCGGCCGGGCTGCTCGAGCGCGGGCTTCCGGTGCTCGCGCTCGGCGGCGAGGCTATCGACACCGCGCTGTGGTCCCGGCTGCGCGCACTGCCGGGCACCGTCGTCTACAACTGCTACGGCCCCACCGAGACCACCGTCGAGGCGGTGGTCGCGCCGGTCGAGGCGTACGCCACTCCGACTATCGGCACTCCGAACCGCGGAACATCCGCGTACGTACTCGATTCCAGGCTGCGTCCGGTACCGAACGGCGCGGTGGGTGAGCTGTACCTATCCGGCGCCCAGTTGGCTCGTGGCTATGCCGGCAAGGCCGCTGTCACCGCTGATCGCTTTGTGGCGGATCCGCTGCGGCCCGGTCTGCGCATGTACCGCACCGGAGACCTGGTACGTCGTCTGCCGCACGGCGGCTTCGCCTACCTCGGCCGGGCCGACGCGCAGGTCAAGATTCGCGGATATCGCATCGAGATCGGCGAGATCGAGACCGCGCTGCGCAGGCTGCCCGGCGTGACCACCGCCGCGGTAACCGTGGTGCGCCGTGCCGGCGGCGCGAGCCTGGTGGGTTTCGTTGTGCGCCAGCAGAATCGAGACGGTGACGTGGTCCGGCTGCGCGCCCAGCTCGCGGAACGGCTTCCGGCGTACATGGTTCCGGCCCGCATCGTGGCGCTGGCGAAGCTACCGGTGAACGCCAACGGCAAGCTGGACGGTCGAGCGCTGGCCCAGCTGGCCGAGCAGGCGCTGTCCGGCGGTGCGCCCGGGGCGGTGCGCGCCGCGGCGTCGACCGACACCGAGCGTGCGGTCGCCGAGGTGTTCGCGGAGCTGTTCGACGGCAAGGTCCCCGGCATCGACGACGACTTCTTCGCACTCGGTGTGGACAGCATCGTGGCCATTTCGCTGGTCAACAAGGCCCGCAGGCGGGGCATCGCGGTGAGCCCGCGCATGGTGCTGTCCACCCCGACCATCCGCGACCTCGCGGCGGCGATCGATGCGGCTGCCGGGGCCGGACCGTCCCTGCCCGGTGCGGATTACGGCGAGGTGCTACCGCTACCGGTGGTGTCCTGGATGTACGAGTACGGCAACTACCGCCGATTCACGCAGACCGCGCTACTTCGACTGCCCGCCGGAGTGGACCGTGCCGCAATCGAATCGGTGTTGCAGGCGCTCCTCGACGGCCACGACACACTGCGCGCCCTGCTGCGCGACACCCCCGAGGGGCCGCGCCTGGTCACCCGCGAACCCGGCGTGGTCCACGCTACCGACCTGCTCACCGCCGTCCGGCTGGCGGAGGACACCGACGCCGGATGGGATTCGGCGATAGCCGACGCGTCACGCGCGGTGCTGGATCAGATCGATCCGCGCACCGGTGACATGGTGCGGGCGGTCTGGTTCACCGGTGTACCAGACCGTGAGATGTTGCTGCTCACCGTGCACCATCTGGCCGTGGATGTCGTCTCCTGGCACATCATGCTGGGCGGGATGACCGAGGCGTGGCGGGCGATCGAATCCGGAGCCGCGCCGAAGACTCTGCCGGAATTCACCTCTTACCGGCGGTGGTCGAAGCTCATGTGGGAGCGGGCCGCCACCCCGGAAGTGCTGGCTCAGCGCGACTATTGGGCCGAGCAGGTCCGCGACCCCGAGCCCGCCCTCGGACACCGCCATCCGGATCCCGCGAGCGACACCTGGTCGACCCTGCGGGTGACATCGGCGGTCACTCCGGTGCCGATGACCGAACGCATCCTGGCGGCGCTCACCAGGGAAGAAGGCGTGCGCGAATTCCTGCTCGCCGCGTTGACGATGACGATCGCGAGCTGGCGGCGGGACCGCGGGCAGGACCCGTCCTCCGGCGCGTTGATCGCGTTGGAGGGCCACGGCAGGGCCGATGCCACCCTGGACACCGACACGACGAATACGCTGGGCTGGTTCACCAGCGTATTCCCGGTTCGGCTCGGTGCCGGTCCGGCAGCGGTGGAGATCGGACGGGCGGAAGCGGATCCGGCCGCGGCCCGGTCCCTGCTGGACTCGGTAAAAGCGCATCTCGGGGCGATCCCGCAGCAGGGCCTGGACTACGGCCTGCTCCGGTACGTGTCTCGTGTTCCGGAATTGCAGACGGCCGCCGAACCTCAGGTCGAGTTCAACTACCTGGGTCGCGTCGACCTGAGCGGGGCCGTTGATCAGCCGTGGTCGCTGCTCACCGGCCCGCGCAACGACGCGCTGCCGCTGGATCCGGAACCGGATCTGCCGCTGCGCTACGCGCTGGACGTGATCGCGGGTATCGGAAGCACACCAGACGGCCCGCAGCTCACGACGAATTGGCGCTGGAGCGAGGCGCTGTTCAGCGAGGCGGACGCCGACCGCCTGACCCGGCTCTGGCAGCGCAGCATCGCCGCACTAGCTGCCACGACTGAGCATTGACCCTCTGATGCGCGACGGCCCCTCCGGATCCCGGAGGGGCCGTCGTCGCAGATAGCCGTCCTGGCGTCGCTCAGCCGGGTGATCCGACGATGATGCTGCCCACGTTGCATTCGGACAACTCGTCCACGCCTGCCGCGGCACCGAACGCCGTGGTGTCACTGAACCCTTGCGCGACTACGCCCAGACCCATGGCCGTGGCTGCCAGGTAGACGGTCTGCATGAAAACGCCGACGTGCTTGAGGATGTTGGCGTAGCCGACCTGCTCGTAGCCCCACATCACCCGGCCCGCCCTGGCCGAGACCAGCAGCAGGACCTGCGGTTCGGCGCCCTCGGCAAGGGTTGCCGAGGTAGTGCGCAGCAGTCGCTGCACCGCGGGCGAATCCGCGGGCGCGACGGGGCGCAGCACATGGTCGAACGAATCGTAGTGATACATGCCCGCGGCCAGCCCGCCGACGTGGCGCACCACCGGGTAGACCTCCAATTCGTGCACACTGCCGCCGGAAGGGTAAGGACGCGAAGTCAATTCCTCACCGCTCACGGTTTCCACAGCGCGGGTACGCGCCGTGCGATAGAGCAGTTCGGCCAGTTGATCGAGGGTGATGGGCGCGCTGTCATCGAAAGCGCGACAAGAGGCCCGGTCCTCCAGTACCGCGGTCAGGCTCGGATCCTCGGCGCGCAGTGCCGCCAGATCCGGGACCGGGAGGTTCACCAGCGCGCCCGGATAGGCGGTCTTTCGGGCGGGCGGGGGCGGGAACTGGCCCTTCGCCCACTTGGTCGGGCCGAAGTTCTCCCACGTGACGGTGCGTTCGCCGAGCGTGCTGCGACGATGGAACCACAGATCGGGTGCGCTCCAACTGCGGGTGGCGAACTCTCGTTCCTCCGCATCGGGGTCGGCCACCAGGAATCCACACCAGTGCAGGTCGTCGGCGAACTGCGTCTTGACCACGATCGGCAGGTTGGCCTCTGCCGCGCCGGGTCCGTCCAGCAGTGCGAGCAGCCGCGGATCGTGGATACGCAGATCGCACCACGCTCGCGGGTGTTCCAACACGAAGCCAAGCGAGTCCCGGTGCACCACCGCGAATTTCGACAGTGTCGCCGACCAGGGCAGCGCCGTGGTCGGCCGCGCGGGCGGCTGCCCGAACGGCTGGATGGTGTAGAGGTCGCGCCCGCCGTCGCGCACCGTGACAGCCAGCCAGCCGCCGTCGGCCAGTCGGTCCATCAGCCCGGCGACATCGGCATCGCCCGCGCCCCCGGACATCTCGGCCACCGTGGCGGGCCCTTGGTTCAGCGTTTTCAGTGCCTGGAGCTGACCGGCGGCCAACCCGGTCAGCTTCTCGTTGTGCGGCGGATTCAACAGCACCGCGCCCGCCGGGGTGGTCAGGCAAGTGACACCCGCGCGCAGCGCGAATCGGGTCTGGTCTGGATACGTGAGCGCGGGCACGACCGCTAACCTCCGCTTGTCGAATCGTTCTGGTCAGCGCCTATTTCGCCGCGTTGGCGAAGGCGGGCGCGAGTTTGTCCAGCAGGTACGGAACCGAAAGCGCGGTCGGCTGGTTCACCGCGGAGATCTCCATGGTGGTGAGGAAGACCACAGCCCCTTTCTGCACCGCGGGCAGTTCCGGGTAACCGGGCAGCTGCCGGTACTTCTCGTCCAGGCCCGGGGAGTAGCCGGCAAGCAGCAGATCGGCCTGCAACTCGTTCAGGCGTTCCGGTGACAGCGCCAGCCTGCCCTGGTTGGCCGGCTGGTCGGACAAGTTCTTCGGGATCGTCATGCCGAGCTGGGTGAACAGCTGGCTGGAGCCGTCGTTCGGATCGGTCAGCACCATGAGCTGCGACGGCCCGGCCAGCCATGTGCTGGCGAAGGTCTTGCCCTTCAGGCCGGGGTTGGCCGCAGCGATCGCGTCGAGCCGCTGGCGCACGCCGGCGATGACCCGGTCCGCGTCACCTTCCTTGTGCAGCACCTTGCCCAAGGTTGTCACCTGGTCCTGCCACGGGGTCACAGCGTCCTTGCCGAGGGCGGGTAGCGTCGGCGCCAGCTTGGACAGTTCGTCGTATGTCTTCTGATCGGCGATGAATGGATCGGCCAGGATCAGGTCCGGTTCCAGGGCTGCCACCTGCTCGGCGAGGTTGCCTCCCGGGTTGAGCGCCTTGGCCGATGCGAGCGTCGCGGGCTCCCACGGGACCGCGGTCTTGGCCAGCACGCCGATGTTGTCGACGTAGCCGACCGGGGTGGCGCCCAATGCCAGCGTGGCATCCAGCCACTGGTTACCCAGGGCGACGATCTTCGCCGGCGTGCCGCTGACGGTCGTGGTGCCTCGTGCATGGGTGACGGTGACCGGCGTTCCACCGGAACTCGCGTCGTCGCTGGATGACCCACACGCGCTGAGCCCGAGCGCGAGCACGCTCGCCACCGCGGCGACCCCCGCCCGGCACCAGCGCGAATTCCGAACCGACCTCATTGCCTCACCTCTCTGCACCGAGCGATCCCCGACGACTCGACCGAGCCGAGAACCAGCATAGGTCAGGCTTGCCTTACTAGATACCGCTGGGGTGGTGGGAAGGGTGGATTCCGCGAGTTGGCCGGGGTTCATCCCAAGCCCTACTGTCGACGGCGATGAACACTGTTCCGCCTTCGGTGATGGTGTCGGTCGTCGTTCTGGTCACCGTCGTAACGGTCGGGCGGTGGCTCCTGGTCAACGAGACAGCGACCGATCGGCTGATCAATCGTGCGTGGAGCTGGAATCTGCTCGGTCTGCTGCTGTCCGGGATCGCATCCGCAGCACATAGCCCCGACCTCGGGCGGCGGCTGTTTCTCGGCGGTGGTCTGATGGCTGTCGGCAAAATATACGGGCTGGCTCGACTCGTCGACGGCGTCGATACGGAGACGGCCCACCGACGACAGCGCCGATACGATGCGATGTCCGCCGCGGCCGCCATTTCGGTGGTAATCGGTGAACCCGTCGTGCGCGGTGCTTTGCCGATGGAATACACCGAATTCATCTGGGCACTGACGGCGGTTCCGATGGCCTTCAGTGGGTTCCTGGTCGGCCGCGCCTGTTTGCGTGAGCTGCGCATCGCGGGCTCCTCGACGAAGGAGAGAATCACCTACACGGCGTTGCTCGCGTTTTCGGTCTACTGGTCGGTCTCATCGGTGATCGCACTCGTCCGGTCGATCGCCGGTACTCCGCCGAGCGACCCTGGGGCGGTGTGGGCCGTGTTGGCCTTCCTCATGCTTGCCGTTGTGACTCTACTGACCGCGATCCCGTTGATCACCGCCCTGGTCGCGCGGGCAGGATGGGACCGGACCGGTCGAGCCTGCCGTCGACTGCGGCCGCTGTGGCGCGACCTGACCGCTGTGGTGCCGGAAGTCGTCCTGTTCCATGATGATTCGCTTCCAAGGGCGTCCGCCTCTCGGCTGTACCGGATGACCGTGGAGATCTGGGATGCCCTGCTGCATCTCAAGCCGTATCTGCCGATAGCCCCCGAGTGCGGCGCACCCGCGGAGATCGGCAACGACCTGCGCGGCTACGCACTCCAGCTGGCGCAAGCCGTGCGGGCGAAGCGCGAAGGCGCTGGCCCTGCCCTGGAGTTCCCCGCTCGCAGCGTGACGCAGACGGAACCGCGCGGTCGAGCGGGGGAGCTGCAATACCTGCTCGAACTCGCACATGAATGGCGGAAAGCTGCTGCGGGACGACCTGATCGGTCCGGGAACCGTTGTGTGCATCTGGTGCGCCGCGCCAGCCGGGACCCTCATCGGGTCGGTTCTCGCGCCGGGGTTCTGCTCAGGGTAGTGCCACGCGCGACGCGGCTCTAGGCTCGACCCTCGATGAACGATGTACCCCCGTGGATCATGACCACGGTCGTCCTCTCGGTGGGGCTTGTTGCCTTGGCCCGATGGTTTTTCGTGAACGACACAACTATTGACCATCGAATCAATCACGCGCTGACTTGGGATCTCGGTGCGCTGGCGCTGTATGGGCTCGCCCGCAGTTTCGGCCTCGACAGTCTGGCATGGCACTTGTTCGCTTGCGGCAGCCAAATGGCGTTGGCGAATGTATACGGTTTGGCAAGATTGCTCGACGGAGCCGATTGGCAGGCAGCCGACCAGCGCCAGCGCCGCTACAACCTGGCGGCCGTCGCGGTGGCCGCTGTCTACTCGCTGCCGTCGATCCCGGGCATTCCGATCGATCGGGCCGTGGACTGGAGTGGAATGGCCTGGTCCGCCTCGAGCGTGGGCTGTACGTTGTGCGGGGTGTTGCTCGCGCGCACCGCGGTGCGCGACCTCCGGACAGCGGATCCACCGCGGCGGGAACAGCTGGCGTACCTCGCGCTGTGCGTCGTCGGCGTCTACGTCATCGTTGCGTGTGCGGCCACGGCAGTGCGCACGGCGTTCGGAACTCAGCCTGAGGATCCGGGGGCGGCATGGGCAGCTGGGGCTTTCATCGTGCTGGTCTTTCTTGCCGCTCTGTCCGGGATACCGCTGCTGAAAATCTTTCTCGCGCGGACGGAACTGGACCGCGCGGGGCGGCACTGCCGCCGACTGCGCCGGCTGCACCGTGATCTGACGGCCGCGGTGCCGGAAGTCGTTCTGGTTCAAGCCGGTTCGGCACGCCCGGAGTCAGCTTCCCGCCTCTATCGCATGACAGTCGAAATCAGAGACGCCTTGTTGCACCTGAAGCACTACACGACCGCTGTCGACGAAGCCGATACCCGTAGCTATGCTCGCCAGATCGGATTGGCGGCGCGGGCCAAAGCGCTCGGGGTACGACCGATCGCACAGGCTGGGCAGAGCGGTACCACCGGCTTCGCGGGCGCTGACCGGTCCGCCGAGTTGCGGAGCATGCTGGATCTGGCCCGCGAATGGCCGAAAGCCGTTGCGGCCGCGAGCTGCCAGGCCGGGAAACCGCAGCCGAGCGCGATCACGCTGATCGGTGATCCGCTGCTGCGAACGTAGTCGCACGGCAACGCCTCCGACGTGGAAGGCCGGCGAGCTTCCACCACCCTGTGTCTCCCGCGTTGCGCTGCTCATCCGTTGCGGGTCGAACGCTCTATGCGATTAGTTGGGAGCTGGACCCGGACCGCCCGAGAACCTACTGTCGAGCGCGATGAACGCTGTTCCTGCTTCGGTGGTGCTGTCGGTCGTCGTCTTCGTCGCCCTCATGACCGTGGGGCGGTGGCTTCTGGTGAACGAGACGAGCACCGATCGGCTGATCAACCGGACGTGGAGCTGGGATGTCGCTGCCATCCTGCTGTATCAGGCCGCGGTCGAATTGCATCGTCCCGACCTCGGGCGGTCTCTATACCTTGGCGCTGCGCTGATGGGGATCGCCAGTTTCTACGGGATGGCCCGGCTGCTCGACGGCGCCGACCCGGGGAGCGCGCGCCGACGTCAGCGCCGATACGATTCGATATCCGCCGTCGTCGCCATCTCGCTGATACTCGGCACGCTGGTCGTCCGGGGAGCTTTCGGGATCGACTACACCGAAGCGGTCTGGATGCTTTCGGCGGTACCGGCGGCCTTCTGTGGGTTCCACTTGGGGCGTGCCTGTATTCGCGAGCTGCGAGCCGAAGGCTCCCCAACGCGCGAAAGGCTCACTTACGCCGCGTTATTCGCATTCTCGATCTACTGGTCGGCCTCGTTTGCGATCATGATCGGCCGCGCAGTGGCCGGCACGCCGCCGAGTGAGTCGGGCACGGCGGCGGCTGTCGTGGCCTACCTCATACAATCCGTGCTCACACTCTTGACCGCGATCCCCTTGGTCACCGTGCTGCTGGCGCGGACAGGATGGGATCGGACCGGACGCACCTGCCGTCGCCTGCGTCCACTGTGGCGCGACCTGACCGCCGCCGTGCCGGAAGTCGTCCTTCGCGACGACCGGTTGACGCCATTGGATCCGGACTCCCGGCAGTACCGGATGACCGTCGAAATCTGGGATGCACTGCTGCACCTGAAACCGTATGTTTCCGAATCTGCTTCGCCCGTCGCGATCGAGTCCGATGTGCATGGCTATGCGCGCCAACTGGCACGAGCCGTGCGAGCGAAGCGTGCAGGCAACGCACCGGCAGCTGCCTTCCCGGCTCGGGGCGCGGTGCTGGAACCTCGCGATCGTGAGGGGGAGTTGCGTTATCTGCTCGAACTCGCCCACGAATGGCCGAAAGCGGTCGCGGCCCTTGGCTACGAGTCCATCACTCCACATGCGGCCGCGATCGCCGCGGTATCCCAGTAGAAGGGGTACACCTCGGCGATCCGGCCGTCGGCGAAGGTGATCGTCTGCAGGATCGCGAAGGAGAGTTCCCGGCCTGTTGCGCGTGCACGCGCGTGCACTTCGGTGTGCACCACCGTGGCGTCGCCGGTCGCCAGGAATCGTTGATCGAGAAGGTCGAACTTCTCCCAGGTGTTGCTCATCGCGAGGAAGAAGCGCTCCATGCCGTCGTGATTGCGCCAGGTTCCGCCGTACGGCAGGCTCTCGGCCTGATAGAGCACCACGGTAGGGGAGAAGAACGGGGCGAGCAGGTCGAACGAGGCGGCGCCGGGGCCGCCTGCCGCCAGGTATTCCGCCTCGGCCTCGTACATTCGGGTCAGCACGGTCATCGGGTCGCTGGTAGTCCGCGTCATGTGGCCAGTCTCGCGGTCGGCCTATCGCGGGTCCGGCGGTTATCGGACGTTGCGCTGCACGGTCCGATTCCCGCCCACGTATAGACGGTGTGCGGGAACCGGGTGCGCGCGGGCCAGCCGGCTGCTACGCGCTCCTGGCGGGTGCCGTGACGCAGGCCGATCGACATGATGTCGGAGGGTTCGTCCCGCCCAGAACACCTACGAACCCGGCCTCCGCGCCCTCATCACCGGCCTGCTTTCGTGACGGGAGTCGAATGGTGGCTCCTGCGTCGTCCAGCACCACCTTTTCACTACGCTCGCTGAGCAATCCACATCCGGCCGAGTATGCACAGGGGCGGGCGGGGCGGTGGTGGGGGTGTGGGAGGCGAAGCAGGCTGGATGCATGCGATCCGGCTTGGAGCAGTTGCGTGACAAGCAGTTCGGCGTGTTCACCGCGCGGCAGGTGCTGTGCGAATATACGCGCGCGGAGCTACGTGCTCGGATCGACCGCGGGCAATGGGTGCGGGTCTTCCGGGGGGTGTACCGCGAGGCAATAACCCCACCATCACCCGAACTTCGAGTCGAAGCCGCACGTTTGTCCATGGGGCTGGTTTCGCTGGCCGCGGCCTACAACACAGCCGCCGAGCTGCACGGGTTCGCCGTTCTCGCGGACCAGCCGACCGATGTGCTCGGTATCCAAGGCTCACGCTCCGACCGGCTCGTCGTGCATCGCGATCGAGTCGATCCCGCGGAGCTGGAGTTGGTCCACGCGACAGCGGTCACCAATGCCGTTCGAACCGCCGCGGACCTAGCCCGCATCCTGACCCGCATGGACGCGCTGGCAACACTGGATGCCGCGCTGCGCACCGGGACCTCGCGCAGCGCGATCGCCGACGAAATCAACAAGCACACCGGCCGGCGCGGTCGTCGACAGGCTGCCGAGCTGATCGAGCTGGCGGACGGCCGGGCCGAGTCGCCCATGGAGTCGCGCGCCCGGCTGCGCTGCATCGACGCGGGCCTGCCGCCGCCCGAGCCGCAACTCGAGGTGCGGACCCCGGATGGACTCCGCCGCATCGATCTCGCCTGGCGGCTTTGGCGGATCGGCCTCGAATACGACAGCGCCGAGTGGCATTCCGGACCAGGTGCCGCAATGCGTGACAATCCGCGCCACAACTGGCTGACCACCGAAGGCTGGACTATCTACTACGCCACCGCGGCCGACGTCTACCACCACCCGCACCACTTCACTGCGCCCATCCAGAGCGCGATCGATCGAGCGCAGCGAAATGGTGGCTGCCGGGCTCACCTGAGCCACCACTCCACTCCACTCGGCGATTAGAAAGTGACGCGCTGATCGGCGGGCAGGAAGAGTTTGTCGCCTTCCTTCACTTCGAAGGTCTTGTAGAACTCCTCCAGGTTGCGCACGACCTGGTTGCAGCGGAATTCGGCGGGGGAGTGGGTGTCGCCGGCGAGTAAGCGGACGGTGAGTTCCGGCGTCTGCTTTTCCCGCCAGCTGCGGGCCCAGGACAGGAACATGGTGCGGTAGTCGGGGTTGTCGATTCCGCGGCGTTTCTCGGCGATGCGGAAGGCAGCCAGCGTGATCTGCAGTCCGCGGACGTCGGCGAGGTTCTCCCCGACGGTGAGTTCGCCGTTGACGTGCTGGTTCGGCTCGAGGCCCTCCGGGACCAGCACGTTGTACTGCCCGACCAGCTGTTTGGCTTTTGCGTCGAACGCGGCGCGGTCCTCGGGAGTCCACCAGTCGCGGCGGTTGCCGTCGCCGTCGTACTTGGAGCCCTGGTCGTCGAAGCCGTGGCCGATTTCGTGACCGATGGTCGACCCGACCGCGCCGAAATTGACCGCGGGCAGCGCGTCCTTGTCGAAGAACGGTGGCTGGAGGTAGGCGGCCGGGAAGACGATCTGGTTGGAGGTCGCCGAGTAGTAGGCGTTCACCGTCTGCGGCGACATTCCCCATTCGGTCTTGTCGACCGGGGTGCCCAGGCGTGCGAAGGCACGCTTGACCTCGAATTCATTGATGGCGAGCAAAGATTCGATCAGCTTGCCCCTGGTGACCTTCAGCTTGGAGTAGTCGACCCACTTGTCCGGGTAGCCGATCTTGGGATCGATCTTGTCCAGTTTCGCCAGCGAAGCCGCCCTGGTCGCGGGCGACATCCAGGTGGAGTTGGTGAAGTTCTCCCGGTAGGCCGCGATGACGTCGGCGAGCATCTCCTTGGCGCGCTCTTTGGCGTCCGGCGGAAAGTGCTTGTCCACATACAGTTTTCCGAGCTGTTCGCCGAGCCGTTCGTCGACGATGCCGACCCCGTACTTCCAGCGTTCCGGGCGCTCGTCCTGACCGTTGAGCACCCTGCCCCGGAAATCGAAATTCGCGTCGTTGACGGCCTTGGGCAGGTATGGCGCGAATTCTCGCAGCACGTACAGCTTGAGATAGTCCCGCCAGGTGGCGATGTCGACCTCGGTCCACAGCTGACCCGCCGCCGTCAGGTAGGACGGCTGGTTGACCACCATCTTCGCGAACAGTTCGCGCGGGCGGTCGGTGTTCCCCGCAAGCCATGGGTCCCAGTGGAATCCCGGCGCGAGTGCGGTCATGTCGGCCCAGCTGTACAAGTTGTACGTCGCGTCGGTGTCGCGGTTGCGCACGTTGTCCCAGTGCGCGGGCGCGATGCGCTTCTCCAGGTCGAACACCCGCTGAGCGATACCAGCCGGGTCGGCGAACCCGGCGCCCGCCGCGATGCGCTCGAGGAAGACCCGATATTGCGCGAGCACCTCGGCGTACTCGGGCTTCCGGTAGTACTGCTCACCGAGTCCGAGGCCGGACTGGCCGACCGAAGGAATGTAGGCGTCGGAGTTCTTCCGGTCGACGCCGATGCCCAGGCCGATCAGCCCGCCGATCGGCAGCTCGGCCATCACCTTCGCCAGGTCCGCCTTGGTCGCGGCGCCATCGATCTTGGCGAACAGCCCCCCGAGCGGAGTCATGCCGAGCTTTTCGATCTCGTCCCAGTCCAGGCGCGCGTCGTACAGGTCCTTGATCTGCTGGGCTTCCGAGCCGGGTTCCGGGTCCTGGATGCTCTCGATGATCTCCCGCAACTGCTGCTGGGTGCGCTCGGCGGCCTCGCTCGTCGAGCCGAAGGAGACTTTGTCCGGCGGCAGCTGGTACTCCCGCAACCACTGCCCGTTGACGTGCCGGTACAGGTCGTCCTGCGGCCGGATCGTCTCGTCCGCCCCGGTCATGTCGACACCGGTGAGCGTCCGGCTCGCCGGTTCGGCTTCGTTCGAGCAGGCGACCAGCGCGGCGGCGGCCGGGACCGCTCCGAGCGCGATCAGGAACGCACGACGGTCCAGCTTGCCTGGACGACCGGTTGATGTCACGAGAGTCCTCTCCCCGACGCGGCGTTGCCGCAGATGTACGTAAGGCAGCCTTGCAGGACACCGAGGCTACCGGCGTGGGGCCGGTCGAGCCCGGAAACGCGGCCCTGGTGCGGACGCCCGCGCTTCGGTGACCGCCCGATTTGGGAACGACCTGCGGATTCCCATACACTAGACCGGTTGCCTGCGGGAGCTATGCCCGCAATCCGGCAGTGAACCCCCAGTGGTTGGTTCCGCGTTATCGCTCAGATCGAGGAAGAACCGCTGGCAGGCGCGCGTCCGGAGGGCAACCGACCATGCCCGTCGGGTCGGCAATCCGGCGTGCTAAACGTCCAGGTCAAGGAGGACGCTGAAGTGATTCAGCAGGAGTCGCGACTGCGCGTCGCCGACAACACGGGTGCGAAGGAGATCCTCTGCATCCGCGTTCTCGGCGGTTCGTCGCGTCGCTATGCCGGTATCGGCGATGTCATCGTCGCTACCGTGAAGGACGCCATCCCGGGCGGCAACGTGAAGCGGGGTGACGTCGTCAAGGCCGTCGTCGTGCGCACCACCAAGGAGCGCCGCCGTCCGGACGGTTCCTACATCCGTTTCGACGAGAACGCGGCCGTGCTCATCAAGGCGGACAACGACCCGCGTGGCACCCGCATCTTCGGCCCGGTCGGCCGCGAGCTGCGCGACAAGAAGTTCATGAAGATCGTTTCGCTGGCCCCGGAGGTGCTCTGACATGAAGGTGCACAAGGGCGACACCGTGCTCGTCATCTCGGGCAAGGACAAGGGTGCCAAGGGCAAGGTCATCCAGGCCTACCCGAAGGAGAACCGGGTTCTCGTCGAGGGCGTGAACCGGATCAAGAAGCACGTCGCGAACTCCGCCACCCAGCGCGGCGCCTCCTCGGGCGGGATCGTGACCCAGGAAGCTCCGATCCACGTGTCCAACGTGATGGTCGTCGACTCCGACGGCAAGCCGACCCGGGTCGGCTATCGGACCGACGACGAGAGCGGCAAGCGGGTCCGGATCTCCCGGAAGAACGGGAAGGACATCTGACATGACCACGACCGAAAAAGTGCAGCCCCGGCTGAAGCAGCGCTACCGCGAGGAAATCAAGGACGCGCTGAACAACGAGTTCAACTACGCCAACGTGATGCAGATCCCGGGCGTGGTGAAGGTCGTCGTCAACATGGGTGTCGGTGACGCCGCCCGCGACGCCAAGCTGATCAACGGCGCCGTCGAGGACCTGGCCCTGATCACCGGCCAGAAGCCGCAGATCCGCAAGGCGACCAAGTCCATCGCGCAGTTCAAGCTGCGTGAGGGCATGCCGATCGGTGCCAAGGTCACCCTGCGCGGCGACCGGATGTGGGAGTTCCTCGACCGCCTGGTGTCCATCGCGCTGCCGCGTATCCGCGACTTCCGCGGCCTGTCGCCGAAGCAGTTCGACGGCAACGGCAACTACACGTTCGGCCTGAGCGAGCAGTCGATGTTCCACGAGATCGACGTGGACAAGATCGACCGCCCGCGTGGTATGGACATCACCGTGGTGACCACCGCGACCAACAACGAAGAAGGCCGTGCCCTGCTCAAGCACCTCGGCTTCCCGTTCAAGGAGAACTGACCACATGGCAAAGAAAGCACTGGTCAACAAAGCCAACGCGAAGCCGAAGTTCGCGGTCCGCGCCTACACCCGCTGCCAGCGGTGCGGCCGCCCGCACGCGGTCTACCGCAAGTTCGGCCTCTGCCGCGTGTGCCTGCGCGAAATGGCGCACCGGGGCGAGCTGCCGGGCGTGCACAAGAGCTCCTGGTGAGCTCGCGCTCTTCGTGAGCGCACCCGGATAACAAGACACCGAGGGCACGGACTCACACCGAGTCCGTGCCCTCGGCTTCTATAGAGGACCGTCGGCCGCCGCAACCGGGCTCTCGACTCGCCCGAAGCGATCACCGCGTTCACCGCACTGGGACGGCGTATTGCCAGTCCTTCCTCCGACTGTGTTCGGACTGTCGAGGATGTGATGTGTGGCCGGCCTCGGCTGTGATTTGTCCCGGATATCCAGTTCAATGACGCGTTCTGTGTCGATACCGCTTAACGTCGCGGGGGCACAACAGTTGGTTCGGAAGGTGGCGGCGAGCGTGACAGGTACCGAGGCGAAGCTTGATGAACTGGTCAAGATCCTGACGATCGCCGCGGAACCGGCGGGTGAGGCCGGTGTCGCCAAGCGGGAGAAGAAGGGCGTTCCGAGCGTTCGCCAGCGTGTGGACATGCTGCTCGACCGCGGGACGTTCATCGAGACCGGTGCGTTGGCTCGTGAGCCCGGCCGACCGGATGCTCTCTACGGTGACGGGCTGGTCACCGGTCGCGGTCTGATCGGGGGCCGTCCGGTGGTGGTGATCGCCCACGATCAGACCGTGTACGGCGGGTCGGTCGGTATCACGTCCGCCCGCAAGTTCATGCGGGCACTGCAACTCGCGTTCGACAACGCATGCCCGGTGGTGACGATCAATGATTCCGGCGGTGCGCGTATCCAGGACGCCGTGGGTTCGATCGCTTCGTTCGGTGATATTTCCCGGGTGTTGGAGAAACTGTCCGGGTATGTGCCACAGGTGTCGATCATTCTCGGCAAGTGCGCAGCGGGTTCGGTGTACGGGCCGATCAACACCGACGTGCTCATCGGCACCAAGGATTCCTACATGTTCGTCACCGGGCCGGAGGTGATCAAAGCCGTCAACGGTGAGGACGTCACCGCCGAGGAGCTCGGTGGCGCCAAGGTACAGGCCGAACGCGGCACCCTGCATCACGTGGCCGACACCGAGCAGGAAGCCTACGAGTGGGCGCGCAACTACCTGAGCTATATGCCGACGAGCTGCCTCGAGCAGCCGCCGATTGTGAACCCCGGCCTGGAGCCGGAGATCACTGCTGCCGATCGGGAGCTCGACACGATCATCCCGGATTCCGATCGCGCCGGTTACGACATGCATGAGATCCTGCTGCGGATCTTCGACGACGGTGAATTCCACGAAATCCGCGCCGCGTTCGCCCCGAATCTGATCACCGGGTTCGCCAGGGTCGACGGCTATCCGGTCGGTGTGATCGCCAACCAGCCGTTGGTGCTGGGTGGTTCCATCGACGCCGCCTGCTCGGACAAGTCGACCTACTTCATCCGGCTGTGCGACGCGTTCAATATCCCGCTGGTGTTCGTCGCGGACACCCCGGGCGTGCTGCCGGGCCTCGAGCAGGAAGCCAACGGTGTGATCATCCGCGGCGGGCGGGTCCCGCGCGCGATCATCGAGGCGACGGTCCCGATCATCAACCTGGTCGTGCGCAAGTCCTACGGTGGCGCCTACGGCATGATGGCGGCCCGACAGGTGGGCGCCGATATCAGTTTCGCCTGGCCGACGGCCCGGATCGCGGTGATCGGCGCCGACAGCGCGGTCGACCTCATCGGCAAGCGGCAATTGGCGGCGGTGCCGGAGGAGCATCGGGCAGCGGCGCGCGAATTCATGATCAACCAGTACAACGAGACCATCGCCACCCCGTGGATCGCCGCCGAACGCGGCTACATCGACGCGGTCATCGAACCGGCGCGCACCCGTCTGGAGATCCGGAACGCGCTGCGCCTGTTGCGGGACAAGCCGCCGGTCAAGCCGGAGTTCAACCCGCGCAAGCACCCGGTGTACCCGATGTGATCTTCCCGTCGACTCCCGCGCGGCGACGGTGTGACCATCGAGCCTGCGCCGAGTATCGAATCGCGGACGACCTGAAGAAAGGCGCTGCGGCGGATGGTTTCCGCCGCAGCGCCTTTCGCGACTTCAGCTCAGCAGGTCAAGCGCTGATTGTCAGGGCAGCACCTGCGGAATGACATCGGGCGCGACCGTACCCACGACCGCGCCGACCACGGCACCCAGGATGGCGGTGGTCACCACGCCGACCGCGGCGCACAGCACGTAACCGACGACGAAGGCCGCCACGGTCGGAATGCAGGTGATGAGCGCGACGACCGCACCGACGCCCGCGCCCGCGGCCGCACCGTTCATGACCGGATCCGGGTACTGCGCCCCCGGATTGGTCGCGATGTCCTTCAGCTCCGCCCCCGTCGCCGCCGAGACCTCAGGTGTCGTCACCGACAGCGTGCGGCCGTCTTCGGACACCTTGGCATCCAGGGCGATGGTGGCACCGGACGGCGTGGCCAGCGTGCGCGGAACCTCGGTGACCGCCGCGCCGGCCTTGTTCACGACCTTGATCGAGGCCTCGCCGAGCTGGAACGTGCCTGCATCCAGCGTGGCGGACACGCTGCGCAGGTCCGGCGCGACCGTGGTGTGGTAGCCGATGTCCGCGGACGTGCCCGACGTCGAGATCGCCTGGGCCAACCGCGCCTGCTGATCGGCGTAGTTGGTGGCCGATGCGGTTCCGGCACCGGCGAACGTAGTCGCCACGGCCAGCGGCAGCGCACCGATGAGCGCCTTACGACCGATACGCATTGCAGCGCGATAGAACATTGAATTCATTCTCCCTCCCGACCCCCGATACCCCCCGACGTGGACGAATCGAACGTCGTGTCGTGTGAACCGAACGCACTATTGGTAGCGACTGCACGATCGTCAAGGCAAACCTTGTGAGATTGTCCACAATGTGGAACCGATTGGGCAGTAAGGTAATTCGATTCGACATGCGGTTTCGGCAACCCGAGAGCGAATGCTGTCGCCGACCCGCCGTCGCATCGGGCGACTGCCGCGAATTTCTCGTTTCGGCGCGGTCAAGGCGCACTGCTCCGGGCCCACATGTCGATATCGTTCAGTGTGTCCTCGGTCTACCAGTGCGTCTCAGCGTTGTGCAGCAATCCGATACTCCAGCCGGGCTGCGTGACCAGTTGAGTTGGCGGGAACATCGCCGGTACGGAGGCGGTGTGGAGGTCGGCGGCGCCCCGTCGACCAGTGCGGCCGGTGCCCGAGGGCTCCTGGTGAGCTCGCGCTGAGCGCGCCCGATAACAAGCCGACGAGGGCGCGGACTCACACCGTGTCCGTGCCTCTCGTCTGTAGATGCGCTCCTTATTAAAGGTTAACGGGTAACCTTTAATAAGGAGGTGTCATGGCTAAGTTTGCGCAGCGGAGCTGGGCTGGCAACCTGGATGGCGGTGGCCTGTCTCGCAGGGATCGCGGCTCTGGGACATATCGGGTGTACCTGCCGGATCCGCTGGTTGGCCGCCGCATTGTTCTGACCAGCGAGACCGCCGCCGACGTCGTTGACGCGGAGGTGGCAATCACGCGTCTCGACACCGAGGCGAAAGCACTCGTGGAGACGGAAGCGTTGTCTCGATTGCTGTTGCGCGCCGAGGCCATCGCATCGTCGCGCATCGAGGGCCTCGTAGTCGGCGCGCGGCGACTTCTGCGCGCGGAGGCGGCGCGCCAGCTGGAAGGGGAATCATCCGATGTGACGGCCGCCGAGGTACTGGCGAATATCGACGCGATGGCGGTCGCCGCCAATACGGTCGGCCGTGGTGAGCCGCTTACCGAGGATGTTCTGCTCGAGGTTCATCGACGGCTGTTAGCCGGCACCAGACTGGCACAGCACGGCGGATGTCTTCGGGAGGTGCAGAATTGGATTGGCGGCAGCTCCTTCAATCCCTGCTCGGCCGTGTTCGTGCCACCGCCGCAGGAATATGTACCCGAACTGATGAAGGACCTGGTCGCCTTCTGCAACAGTGATGACCTGCCTGCCGTCGCGCAAGCCGCCATTGCGCACGCGCAATTCGAGACGATCCACCCGTTCATCGACGGCAATGGCCGAACCGGTCGAGCGTTGATCCATCTGATACTGCGCCGCCGTGGAGTAGCCGAACGCGTTGTCGCGCCCGTGTCGCTGATCCTCGCCACGTGGAGCGACAGCTACATCGACGGTCTGAATCGCTTTCGATACATCGGTGCGCCCGATTCCGAGCAGGCCATCTACGACCTGAACACCTGGGTGGCACGCTTCGCCGCCGCCTGCACCCGTGCAGCCGAAAACGCGACCGCTTTCGAAGTGAAGGCCGCTGAGTTGCAGAGTTCCTGGCGGGATCGAGTGGCGCCGGTGCGGACGAACTCCGCGCTGGACCTGCTCCTCGGCAAGCTCGTCGGAGCCCCGATCCTCACTGTCGCTACCGCGGCAGCACTGATCGGACGCAGTTTTCCCGCCACGAACGCCGCCGTCGAGCGTCTGACCGAAGCCGGAATCCTGCGCCAGCTCACCGTCGGCCGCCGCAACCGGGCCTTCGAGTCACCCGAGGCGATCGCGGCGTTCACCGCTCTGGAACGAAGTCTCGCCAGTCCGGATGGAGACACGCGAACATCGGATCCAATACGCCCGGTGCCGTCGAACAAAATGCCTCGCCGGTAATCGCCGCTGCCGCGGGATCACTCTTGGTAGTCCCAGCGGTCCGACACAGAAGTTGGGAACAGGCGTGCCGCTTTCCAGGGACTGCGGCAGGGACGTCGGGCAAGGCTCTGTCAGTTCGCACGATTACCGACGGTGCCTGTTATCGCTGGGCGGCGGTGCGCAGTCCACGGTGCTGGCACTGATGGGCCGCAGGGGCGGCCTTGCGTGGGTGAGATACCTGCTCGACCCCGGAAAGATCGCGGCGCACCACATGGTTTCGGTCGGCGAGTGATCCCAGGCTGTAGCGTGGCTGCAGCCCGAACAACTGGGTGCGGGTGCGGGTGCTCCAGCGCCGGGCGGCGGCCGTGCGGGTGGTCTGGAAGGTGACCATGTACCCGCCCTCGTACAGCCGCAGCAGCGAGTAGCCGGCGGGGTATTCCTTGATCGAGGACACCTCCAGGAACTCCACCGGGATGGGGGTGTCCGGGCGTGTGCGTCGATTGCGGTGCGTGTGCCCGCTGTGGTGCAGGAATACACCGGGAGAGCGCCCGTAGAGCTGGTGCAAGGTGGCCGCGTCGTGCCGGTTGAGTACGAAGCCGGGACCGCCGAGGTTGGTCATCCCCGACTCCCGAGTCACTGGATGGTGGCCGAAAACCAGTGTCGGCTGGTCGGGTTCGTCGCGCAGCACGCTGCGCAGCCGGGACACCTGCTCGGCGTCGATGCGCCCGCCGGAGCCGTCGAGATCGGTGGTGTCGAGCCCGATCACCCGCAACCCGTCCAGGTTGTAGCTGAATAGTCGCTGTCGGGGCAGGAAGTGCGGGCCCCAGCAGTCGTGGTGCTGGGTCCCTGGCAGTCGCCGACCCGACCGCCAATCCGCACCGACCCGCGGCCGGTCGTGATTACCGCGGCACACCAACAGGTCTCGGCCGAAGTTGCCCCAATCGTCCAGTCGGCGCCTCAGATTGCGAGATTCCGTCGGGGTGCCTGCATTGGTGAGGTCGCCTGCCAGCACCAGGTGGTCGACGTTGCGATCCGGCTCGCGCAGGTCGGTCAGCAGCGCGTCCAGCATCACCTCCGGATACGGGTCCATCCCGGGCTCCTGCCGCACACCGGTCGGCAGTGCGGCCACGATCTCGCCGCTCACCTCCTCGCCGAAGTGCAGGTCATTGGCCAGCGCGATAGTGCGCAGTAGCCGCCCTGGCGGCGGTGTGAGGGTGCGGAACTCATGTTCCTGCTCGTCATTCCACCAGCGCATCGTCATACCGGAAACTGCCCGCACGCCTCGTGAGCGGGCCTCCAACCGGTAGCGTCGGCCGGGTTCGAGCCCGGTGACTTCGACGTAGTGGAAGGCGGTGGGTGTGGCGTCGAAGTGCACCACCGGCAGCGGCTTACGCGAATCTGCCGGTCCGAGTGCGAGTTCGGTGTCCGCTTCGACCGGCCGCCAGCGCCCGATCGGGTCAGCCGCGGCGGTCGTCCAGCTGACCGCCACCGACTGATCGCTCACCGTGATCAGCTCCAGATCCCGGGCCCGCATCGAAAGAGACTGGGGCGCGAGCAGCGTGAATCCGCCTACCGGAAGCGCGGCCACCGCGGCCAGCGCGGTGAGTATGGTCCTGCGGGAAGGCTCGTGGTGGCCCATCGCAACCCCTGACGTAGGTCTTGCCGAAGCATCGACGGACTCGACGTTATTGGGGCAACCGTGCCAATCCGTGAACAGAGCTCGAGCTGTTCCGGTCAGTTGGCCGCCGGTTTCCTGAATGGGCCTCTCTCTGCGTCAGCCGCAGTTCACAGACCATTCGCTCAAATTCGCCGAACTCAGCTATCTCCACTGGCCTGAGGATGCCGGTGGCAGCCGGTTAAGCTGTACCGAGATCCGTCGGCCTGGACTGCAGCTGTACTTGCAGGCTGTGCGACATACCGGGTGCGGAATCTAGGGGGAGGCATGGCATTCGAGGTAGACCCGGATACGCTGCGGGCTGCGGCGGGGTCTATGGCGCTGTTGCCCGGCGAAATCGATCGTGCACCGCATCTGGGCGCTGAGCCGGTCGCCGATAAGTTGAAGGGCTCCGCCGTCGGGTCGGCCCTCAGCGATAGCGATGGCAGGAGCAAGACGGCCAAGGATGTGTTGCGGGCTCGGTTCAATCAGTTCTCGGCACTGCTGGCGTTGTCTGCCGACAAGTTCCAGAACACCGATATCGACGCGGCCAACCGACTCGCGGCCGTTTCCGATATCAACTCGGGCGACCCGCACGGGGGCGGTAAGCCAGTTCGTGGGGACCGAGTGTGAACCTGCCATTCCATCATGAGCTTCCCGGTACCGATCCGAAATCTTCGACCAGTTCAGGACGTACCAGGAATACCCGGGCGACCAGCCCCTGGATACCCGGTGACGACCGATCTTCCAGTGACTGTGGCTGAGACGCTCGACAGGGCTCCGTCGGTTCGCACGATTACCGAGGACGATCATCCATTGGGCAGATAGGGTCCGCCGTCCGATTCAGCACCGAGGGCTGCGGCTCATGTTTCAGAGGGAGGGTGAACGATGGTCGGCCTCCGCGCTCTGCGGACGGGTTCCGGGTATTGGACTGCCGCGACTTGGACCACTTCGCTGTGGTTCATTCCTCAGCTGATCGCCGTTGCAGCCGCGATGGCGGTGATCTACCCGGATCGCAGAGCCACCTGTCGGCTGCTACTTGGCCATATCCGCTGTCGGCGCGCTCGTCGGAGTTGGACTGGGATGGTCCAGTTCTCCGAGACACAGAGGTGTCGCGCTCGGCATGATCACAGCGTCGTCGGTGCTGCTTTGCGTACCGGCACCGCGGTTCTTTCCTCTGGCGCTGCCGCTGGTGGCGATCTGGATCGCGGTCGCTTCCGCCGACGAGGGCGAAGGTTCGATCTCCGGATTCGGCCGAGCGTCCTTCACGGGATGCTCGGTGGCCATGCTGGTCAACGCGGTTCCCCTGATCGCCACGGCGTACTACCTGCTCTTCCTGTACGCCTTCGTCTTGGCTGTTGAGGTAGTGATAGTTGTCATCCTGCTGCTATTGAGGGGCAGGGCTCGGCAGTTCGGAACAGGCGTCGCGAGCTCCTGGCTGGGCCTGGGCGTTTCGATCCTTGTGTCACTGCCCGTGTGGTGACGACAGCGCTTGTAGCAGCGGGCGCTCGGAGTCCTCTAGGTGGTGTCGAAGGCAGTGAGCCAGCGCCTATGCGGTCAGGCCCAGTACCGAGGCAAGCTTTTCGGCGTCTGGTCGCACGGTAGCGCCGCCATGCTCGACAAGGTCGGGTACAGCAGACCGAGCGAAGAGCGAGAAGCCAAAGGTGTCGGGAGATTCCTTGTGGGCCTTGGTAAGTAGTGACACGGCGGCTAATGATTCTTCCCGCATGTAGTGGGCGCGGGCGATCTCGGCGGTGTGGAAGCTACGCCTGGTTGCTGAGGGCATCGCGATCAAGTCGACTTTGCTGGCCTGCTGAATTGCGAAACCGGGATGCATCAAATCGGCCTGAATGGTGATCATGTACGCGTCGACCATGGAGCGGCCGAAGATCAACCATGGGTGGTTGTACTCGTCACCGAGGGCACGTGCCGCCCTGTCGGCCTCATCCCAGTATCGAAGTGCATCGCCTTCGCGGCCCACTTTCGCGTACGACAGTGCCATCGCGAGCCTGAGCAAACCCCACAGCGCCAGGTCGTTGCCAGCGTTCTCGGGGCTGAGCAGACTGGAAACCTCATGTGCGAGCGCGACACGGGCATCGTGCTGTTCGCCAGCGTCCCGGTAGACGTGATTGACGTACCAGGCCGCTGCGGCCATGGCGTACGGGTCGTCGGCATCCTGCGCGGCGGTCATCGCGCGGTCGCCGGACATCAGTACCAGGGACGCAGGCGGCTGGAACGACAGATAGAGCTGAGTGAGGTGGTAGACCTGTGCCAGCGTGGAGAGCGCCTTCCGCCGCTCGTTCCCATCGAGCTGACGTACGGCGATCCGGGCGTCTCGCAGTAGGTCGGGCAGGACTGTCGCCACGGCCGAACGCTGGTACGCCGCTCCGTGCCACAGTGCCCACGCCTGTCGCGCGCGAGCCGCCAGCGCCGCGGGAGAAAGATCAGGATTTTCGCTGCTCGCCGCGACTGGATAGGACGCCAATGCGGCGGTGACCTTCGCTAGAGCGGGATGCACGGTTTTGCCGTAGCTTGCCCGCGAGAGCGCTTGCTCGCCCGTCAGCTCTTTCAGGTCGTTGATATCGAGTATCTCCGCCAGCCGGATCAGCATCGGAAGACGTGGTTGCTGAAGTCGCCCGTTTTCGACCGCTTTCACCCAACTCGCGGAACGCCCAGCGAGTTCACCCAGAACAGCGCGGGTCATCCCGGCCTGCTCGCGCAGCCGTCGCAATCGCTGACCGAACTCGTGATGAACCATGCCGGGCTCTCCCTAAGCCGTTGGCCGAATGAAGGTTTCGCTGCTCAGGCTACTCGGGCAACGGCAACTCCGGGTCTCGAACGGGGACACGATCTGTGCCTCTGCGGTTGCTTCGCCTGGGCCAATCTCAGGTACAGCCCCGGCGCTCGGTCGAGTCCTCGGACTCCCGGGCGCCGGGCGCTACGCAACCACACCACATAGCGTCAAGGGGGTTCAGCGAATGTCCGAACTTGCGGTTGTCCTGGTCGTCACGGCTGCGGTCGCCGGGGTATTGATATTGCTCTTTTGGGTGTTGCCGTGGGTGATCGACTTGGGCGGCGATCCGGATGAGTCGGTACCGGCGAGCGAGATCATTCGGCGGGTCGAAAACGAGCAGCGATGACCGCGCCGGATGGCTGGGTCGGAATACAGCAAGCTGAGCTGCGTCTGCCCGGCACTCGCGCTTTCTTCGACATCTTCAACGCTCGTACCGAGCCCACAGACGCGATGATGGTGGCGGCCGTGGGACTGCTCGGAGTGTGGGTTCGGCACTACGAGAACGGGAGACCAGGGCGACCGATGAGCCGTCGGCTCGCGGATCTGATGGACCTGCATATCTGGGCGATCGACTGGCACATCGAGGACGTAGTTGCGCCGCCACGCCTGCACGGCTGCCAGCCCGGCCCGGATGTCCACGAGATGCCCTACTCCTACGGCGAGATGGTGAGCCTGCTTACCGCTGACTTCGTGCGATGCCGACGCGAGGAGCGGCAACCCGGCGGAATCACCGATGACCAGGTGCTCCACCACGTGCGGCACTGGGACGGGTTCAACGCCATGGTGGAAGCGGTGGCGGCTGGTCGGGTACGGCTGCGGATTCCGCGCGGCATCGCGCGGCACATGCATTCGGAGCGGGGCGCGAACGATCTCGAACGATGACCAGCCCGTGCCCACACGAGCCCGACGTTCACATACGCGTCCTGCTCGGCGGCATCAGCCTGGACTTCGCCGCCTGCCACACGGCGGCCATGCTGTTCGTGCGGGAGTGGTGCGCTGTTCGTGCTGCCGCTGACATTGCCGTAATTCCCGGCAGCGCAATCGGATTGGCGAGATTGCCATGCGAACGCCTCTACGTGGAAACGTGACGTGTGGCTATGGGCGGTCTGAATCGTCGCTGAGGATGTCGCCGGTACGCTCGAGAGGCATACGAGCATTGTGGCAATGAGCCGTCTGTCCGGGGGCGCGTCTCGAAGTCGACGCGCCAGCCCTATGCCGCGCTGCTGTGTGGTGTGAAACTGACGCGGGCGTCGTCGGCGTCTATCGCGATGTTCAGCGAAGCATCCAGTGCTCGTGCCAGCTTTGTCAGCAGTGGAAGGGTGGGAACTGCGTCCGATCCCTCGATGCGGGAGATCTTTGCCTGCGTCAGTCCTGCCCGGGTGGCGAGTTCGGCTTGGGTGAGTCCGAGCTCGGTTCGGCGGTTGTAAACGGCGGCGGCCAGCTCCATGGCCAGTCGGATCTCATGACGCACTTCGGTGACGGCCTCGGGTTCGGTCAGCCCGTCGCCCTTCCTCGTCTTCCATCGACTGTGGGGCATCACAACTCTCCCTTTTCGATAGTGCGCAGGAACTCTTCGTGAGCGGGGCCGTGTTCGGCCTCGCAGATTCGTCGCGCTTCGATGGCGCGTTTGACCTCGGCGTCCTCGCGGTCCTTGGTCTTGCGGAATGTCGTCAGCAACACGATTGTGCGGTCGGATCGGAACCAGTAGGTGATCCGCGTGGCCGCTCCGTCCAGCGTGGGTCGGAGTTCACGCACACCCTCGCCCAGGTAGCGGGAGAAGGGTTCGCCGAGTGTGGTGGCGCGTTCGGATAGTAGGGATACGTATTCCTCGACCTTCAGGAAGTGCTTGGCGGGCAGTGACTCCAACCAGGCCCGGACTTCGGGCTCGATCTCGATCGAGTAGAGCGACTCCACCCCATCAGCCTATATGTCGTTGACGACATTCTGGTGGATGTCCCGGAAAGGCGGCGGCGATGTAGGCCCGCGAGGGCGAGGAGTCCGGCGAAGTCGCAGTCATATTCGTTCGGTTGCGTCAGCAGACTCAGAACTCCAATTCCGACCACGGAATGTGGATGGGGAACGGGAAGTCGATGGTGATGGCGTCGGAATCCTTCGGTGACCACTCGCCGATCAACAGATAGTTCGCCGTGTGCAGTGGACGGGCGCCGGGTGGGAGCTGGCCGGGGGCGGACTCGAGTGCGTACGCACGGACCAGTGCGATACTCCGGCGCTTCGGCGTCACTTCCCAGTAAAACGGGATGCCTGCTACGGCGTAGCGCGCTTGCCTGGCGTGCCGGTCCAGCAGCGGATCCGGCGGAAGGATCTCGCCGATCAGCGAGACGTTCGCGGCTCGGATGTCCGCGTGGAGGCCATTCTCGGGGCGGCAGGCCAGGAGGTTGGGACTAGCGAAGTCTGACTTCCCGTCCTCCCCGAAGAACACTTTGGTTTCGAAGTCGACGCGCCAGGCGCTTTGTAGCTGTTCATCTGCACACCGCTGCAACGCGCTGGCCAACGCGGATGTCAAAGCCTGATATTCAGGAAGCGCGTGTGACAGCTGGACAACCCGCCCGTTCCACAACTCGATCTGCTGGGCGATCTCTTCGGGTAGGTGCTCGAGTTCCTCCCAAGTCATGGCTTCGGGGAGGTCGGGTCGTTCGATGCCTGGGCTCGACATGGTGTCATGTTATGCCGATCACAGGTTGTTTCTGCTGGTCACCAGATGCGCGAGAACGCGACCGCCGACGGACCCGATTTTGTCCTGGTGACGCCCTTGCCTACACTAGAGCGGTTGCCTGGGCACCTCCATGTCCGCATGCGTGCGCTCGGGCGATACGTACCTCATCCGGTCGGCAAGGGTCGGCCGGACCATCCGAATTGTCGTAGGCCCACCGCCGCATATGCCAGTGCGTGCGCGGCGCTGTATGGGAACCGCGGCGAGAAAGGTGTCTAGGTCGAACCATGACCATGACTGATCCGATCGCAGACTTTCTGACACGTCTGCGCAACGCCAACTCGGCGTACCACGATCAGGTGAAGGCTCCGCACTCGAAGCTCAAGGCGAACATCGCCGAGATCCTCAAGCGCGAGGGCTACATCGCCGACTACCGGACCGAGGACGCACAGGTGGGCAAGACGCTCATCGTCGACCTCAAGTACGGCCCGAGCCGTGAGCGCAGCCTCGCCGGCGTGCGCCGTGTCTCCAAGCCCGGTCTGCGCGTGTACGCGAAATCCACCAACCTGCCCAAGGTGCTCGGCGGCCTCGGCGTGGCGATCATCTCCACGTCCTCCGGCCTGCTGACCGACAAGCAGGCGGCTCAGCAGGGCGTGGGCGGCGAAGTCCTCGCTTACGTCTGGTAAGGGAGGTCAGGACAATGTCGCGTATCGGTAAGAAGCCCATTGCCATCCCGGCCGGTGTCGATGTCACCATCGACGGCCAGGACGTGTCGGTGAAGGGGCCCAAGGGCACCCTGTCGCTGACCGTCGCCGAGCCGATCACCATCGCCAAGGAGGACGGCCAGCTCCAGGTCGGCCGTCCGGACGACGAGCGCCGCAGCCGCGCGCTGCACGGCCTGACCCGCACCCTCGTGTCGAACATGATCGTCGGTGTGACCCAGGGCTACGAGAAGAAGATGGAAATCTTCGGCGTCGGTTACCGCGTCGCGCTGAAGGGCCAGAACCTCGAGTTCGCCCTCGGCTACAGCCACCCGGTGCCGATCGAGGCGCCCGAGGGCATCACCTTCGCGGTGGAATCGCCCACCAAGTTCTCGGTGTCCGGAATCGACAAGCAGAAGGTCGGCCAGATTTCGGCGGTCATCCACGGCCTGCGCAAGCCCGACCCGTACAAGGGCAAGGGCATCCGCTACGCCGGCGAGGTCGTTCGCCGCAAGGTCGGAAAGACGGGTAAGTGATCATGGCGCAAACCGAAAACCAGAAGGCCAAGCGCATCCCCCTCGGCAAGGATGTGTCGACCCAGCGCCGCCTGTCCAAGGCGCGCCGTCACTTCCGCCTGCGGAAGAAGGTCGCCGGTACCACCGAGCGTCCGCGCCTGGTGGTCAACCGCTCCTCGCGGCACCTGCACGCCCAGCTGGTGGACGACTCGGCCGGCAAGACCATCGCCGCCGCCTCGACCATCGAGGCCGATGTGCGCGCGGTGGACGGCGACAAGTCGGCCAAGAGCAAGCGGGTCGGCGAACTGCTGGCCGAGCGTGCCAAGGCCGCCGGTGTCGAGGCCGTCGTGTTCGACCGTGGTGGTCACGACTACCACGGCCGGATCGCCGCACTGGCCGACGCCGCTCGCGAAGGTGGGTTGAAATTCTGATGATCGATAACAAGAACGGAAGGAACGTCTGATGCCGGGACGTCAGAGGCGTGACGGCGGAAGCGGACCCGCCGGACAGAATGGCAGCGCCCCCGAGGGCGGTCGCGGAGACCGTCGCGGTGGCGGGGACCGTCGCGGTGGCGGCGACCGTCGCGACAGCGGCGCCGAGAAGAACCAGCTCGAGCGGGTCGTCGCGATCAACCGCGTCTCCAAGGTCGTGAAGGGTGGTCGGCGTTTCAGCTTCACCGCCCTCGTGATCGTCGGTGACGGCAACGGTCTGGTCGGCGTCGGCTACGGCAAGGCCAAGGAAGTTCCCGCGGCCATCCAGAAGGGTGTCGAGGAGGCTCGCAAGAACTTCTTCCGCGTCCCGATGATCGGCTCCACCATCACCCACCCGGTTCAGGGTGAGGCGGCGGCCGGTGTGGTCATGCTGCGTCCGGCCTCGCCCGGTACCGGTGTGATCGCCGGTGGCGCGGCTCGTGCCGTGCTGGAATGCGCCGGTATCCACGACATTCTGGCGAAGTCGCTGGGTAGCGACAACGCCATCAACGTCGTGCACGCGACTGTCACTGCCCTCAAGCAGCTGCAGCGTCCGGAAGAGGTCGCGGCCCGCCGTGGCCTGCCGCTCGAGGACGTCGCTCCTGCCGGCATGCTGCGTGCGCGCGCTCAGGCTGCCGGAGGTGTCAAGTAATGGCAGATCTCAAGGTGACCCAGATCAAGAGTTCGATCGGCGCCAAGAAGAATCAGCGGGACAGTCTGCGGACGCTCGGTCTGCGCGGCATTCGCAAGACCGTGGTCCGCGAGGACAACGCCCAGAACCGCGGGCTGATCAACGTCGTGCGCCACCTCGTGACCGTTGAGGAGGTCTGACATGACCATCAAGTTGCATCACCTGCGTCCGGCTCCCGGCGCCAAGACCGAGAAGATCCGGGTGGGTCGCGGTGAGGCCTCCAAGGGCAAGACCGCCGGTCGTGGTACCAAGGGCACCAAGGCGCGCAAGAACGTGCCCGCCGCCTTCGAGGGTGGGCAGATGCCGATTCACATGCGGCTGCCCAAGCTCAAGGGATTCACGAACCCGTTCCGCACGGAATACCAGGTCGTGAACGTCGGCGCCATCGCCAAGCTGTTCCCCGAGGGTGGCGAGGTCGGCAAGGCCGAGCTCGTGGCCGCAGGCGCGGTTCGGAAGAACCGGCTGGTCAAGGTCCTCGGCGACGGCGAGATCGGCGTCGCGGTCCAGGTCACCGTGGACAAGGTCACCGGCGCGGCGAAGGAGAAGATCACCGCCGCCGGTGGCACCGTCACCGAGCTGGGCTGACGGTACTCTGCAAGTAGTGGCACCGGACGAGTTAAGGCTCGTCCGGTGCCACTGTTAGAGTTCAATTGTTGTCTGCCAAGCCTCGTCATGGTGTTTCGGCGTCCCTCCTGTGCTTAGCAGGGACAGAAATCGCTGAACAACCCATGTCATGACCATGTCGTTCGCGCCAGGAGGATCAGTGCTTTCCGCCTTCGTATCGGCCTTCCGGACTCCGGACTTACGGCGGAAGATTCTCTTCACGCTGGGGTTGGTCGCGTTGTACCGCGTAGGTGCCGCGCTGCCGTCCCCCGGCGTCGACTATCAGGCGGTCCAGAAATGTGTCGACCTGGTCTCCGGTGGTGAGAACGCAGGCATCTACCAGCTGATCAACCTGTTCTCCGGTGGTGCGCTGCTGCAGCTGTCGGTCTTCGCGATCGGCATCATGCCCTACATCACCGCGAGCATCATCATCCAGCTGCTCACGGTCGTCATCCCGCGGTTCGAGGAACTGCGCAAGGAAGGCCAAGCAGGCCAGACCAAGATGACGCAGTACACCCGGTACCTGTCGATCGCGCTGGCGATCCTGCAGGCCACGGGTCTGGTCGCGCTGGCGGCCCGCGGTCAGCTGCTGCAGGGCTGCCAAGAGGACATCCTCGCCGACACCAGCATCTTCGGCATGATCATCATCGTGCTCGTGATGACCGCGGGCGCGGCGCTGGTGATGTGGTTCGGCGAGCAGATCACCGAGCGCGGCATCGGCAACGGCATGTCGCTGCTGATCTTCGCGGGTATCGCCGCGCGCATCCCGACCGAGGGCAAGGCCATCCTGGACAGCCGCGGCGGCCTGGTGTTCGCCCTGGTGTGCGTCGCCGCGCTGGCGATCGTCACCGCCGTGATCTTCGTCGAGCAGGGTCAGCGCAGGATTCCGGTCCAGTACGCCAAGCGCGTGGTCGGCCGCAAGATGTACGGCGGCTCCTCCACCTACCTGCCGTTGAAGGTGAATCAGGCGGGCGTCATCCCGGTCATCTTCGCGTCGTCGCTGCTGTATCTGCCCAACCTGGTGGCGCAGCTGACCTCGTCGCAGAACAATCCGGATCCGAGCTGGTGGCAGGACATCATCCAGAAATACCTGGTGAATCCGAGCAACCCGGTCTACATCGCGATCTACTTCGGTCTGATCGTGTTCTTCACCTACTTCTACGTCGCGATCACCTTCAACCCGGAGGAGCGCGCCGACGAGATGAAGAAGTTCGGCGGCTTCATTCCGGGCTACCGCCCCGGCAAGCCGACGGCCGACTATCTCAACTTCGTCCTGAGCCGTATCACGCTCCCCGGCTCGATCTATCTCGGTCTGGTGGCTGTGCTGCCGAACGTGTTCCTCGACATCGGTGCTTCCGGTGGCGTCCAGAACCTCCCGTTCGGCGGTACCGCGGTGCTGATCATGGTGAGCGTCGGTTTGGACACCGTGAAGCAGATCGAGAGCCAGCTGATGAATCGAAATTACGAAGGGTTCCTCAAGTGAGAGTTGTACTGCTCGGTCCGCCGGGCGCCGGCAAAGGCACCCAGGCTGTCCTGCTGTCGGAGAAGCTGGGCGTTCCGCACATCTCCACCGGGGACCTGTTCCGTGCGAATATCAGCCAGCAGACGCCGCTGGGCCGCGAAGCGCAGAAGTACATGGACGCGGGCGACCTGGTGCCCAGCGACGTGACCAACCGGATGGTCGAGGCGCGGGTCAACGAGCCCGACGCCGCGAACGGTTTCGTGCTCGACGGCTACCCGCGCACGGTCGACCAAGCCGACGCGCTGGAGAAGATCCTCAAGGACATGGACACCAAGCTCGACGCGGTGCTGTGCTTCGTCGTGCCGGAGGACACGGTGGTCGAGCGGATGCTGGCCCGCGGCCGCGCTGACGACAACGAAGACGTGATCCGCAACCGGCTCCGGGTGTACCGCGAGGAGACCGAGCCGCTGCTGGAGCACTACGACGGCCTGGTCGTCTCGGTGGACGGCGTCGGTGAGGTCGACGACGTCAACACGCGCGCACTGCGCGCGCTCGGCCACTGATGCCGCTCACGATGGAGCGCTGAGGCCGCATGGTCTTCCACCGCAAGAAGAAGGTCGTGCCGTTCCGGACGGCTGGTGAACTGGATGCCATGGCGGCCGCCGGCGCGATCGTCGGTCAGGCCTTGGTCGCCGTGCGCGCGGCCGCCAAGCCCGGGGTGTCCACCCTGGAGCTGGACGAGGTCGCCGAGCAGGTGATCCGGGACGCGCGCGCGGTGCCGTCGTTCAAGGGCTACCACGGTTTTCCCGCGTCCATCTGCGCGTCGGTGAACGACCGTGTGGTGCACGGGATTCCGACCGGCGAGGAGATTCTCACCGAGGGCGACCTGGTGTCCATCGACTGCGGGGCGATTCTCGACGGCTGGCACGGTGATTCGGCCTGGACCTTCGGCGTCGGCACGATCATCGAGGCCGATCGGTTGCTCAGCGAGGCGACCAAGCTGTCGATGGAGGCCGGTATCGCGGCGATGCTGCCCGGTAACCGGCTGACCGACGTCTCGCATGCCATCGAACTGGGCACCCGGGCAGCCGAGAAGGAACACGGGCGGGCCTACGGCATCGTCGACGGTTACGGTGGGCACGCCATCGGCCGGGAAATGCACCTCGATCCCTTCCTCGCCAACGAAGGCGAACCGGGCAAGGGCCCGAAGCTGGTGGTGGGGTCGGTTCTCGCGATCGAGCCGATGCTGACGCTCGGCACCACCCAGACCAAGGTGCTGGACGACGACTGGACCGTGGTCACCGTTGACGGCAGTCGCGCCGCACATTGGGAGCACACTGTCGCCGTCACCGAGGACGGGCCGCGGATCCTGACCCCGCGTCCCGAGTAGCACCCGGCGGTCGCCGGTCGGACGTCCCGATTCGGTGACGCTGCGCGGCGAGGATCCGAGCCGCACCGACGCCAGGCATCCTGGCCGATCTCGCCGTGTGCGCGGTATCGGCACCATGCGCCGACCGCGGATCACCGGACGATACCCAGCTCGCGCTGGATCGGTGACGTCGTTCCTTGCACCCGCGTCCTGTGCGTCCGACCGAAGCGATATGCCCGCGGCGGTGCCGGTGCGGAATGTGTCCCTCCTTCGTGCCGAACTGTCCTGAACGATGCCGTCAGCGTATGGGCGGCGGGGTACGGGGCACGCGAGTAGATCGCTACTCGAATTCGGCTGGGGGACCACGCAGTTCGATTCGGTGCGGGCTGCGCATTGGTCCGCCCGCAGCGGCGGAAACCGCTGTGGGGTGCGTATTTCGTACGCGTAGGTAGCGACTCGGCCGATGACGCAAAGCGGCGTCCCACCCGATGGATGGGACGCCGCTGCGGACCCTAGGAGGCGCCCGGTAGTCGGCGGACGCCCGCGCAGACCTCGGCGGCCAGGTCGTCGTAGCCGACGGCCAGTTCGGCCAAGCGCTGCCAGGCATCCCAGAGATCCCATTCCGAGGCGCTGGCCAGCGCAGCGTATGCGTGCGCGGTGAACTGGGCCATGCGGTCGATCACCGAGCCCATGGTCTCGGTGTGCACGTGCGCAGCGCCGTGCGCGGGCGGCAACTGCACGGTGATCCAGCGGTCGATATCGCGAACCAGGCTCGCGCGCAACGCATCGATCTCGTCCAGCGAATCGCATTGCGCGCTGAGCCTGCGCTCGTGCAACGTGGTGAGCTCGTGTGCACAGCGCAGCAGCTGGTTGCCTTCCTGGAGTTCACCTCGGCATGCTTGCAGCACCTGATGCTTCGCGGGCAGGGCGCCGGTCGTCATCGCTTCCCCGCTCTCGCGCAGGACCGGACGGCGTCGACGACGGACGAGCCGGAGGGGCGGAAATTGCTGCGCGGGGCCACGATCCAGTGCCGATACCGCACGGTGGCGTCGTCGGGGGACGGCAGTGCGATCTCGCCGCCGCATGGCACGATCGAGACGTTGAGGCGGAACAGCTCGGCGAACAGCCGAACGTCGTCGGATAGATCAGGGCGGGTCAGGAAGGTCCATCGTCTGGATCGTTCGTGACAGATGATCGGACCCAGACCGATTCGGCGGTGGGTGAGATCATCGCGGACCTTTTGCCCCAGCGTGGCGGGCATCGTGATCGCGCCGACGAGGCCGGCGCGGACGGTGATTCGGCCGATATCCGGATGGACTCCGGCGGGCAGGTCGCACGTGTGTCGATAGTAGGCGCATCGGGCGGTCGGGGTATCCGCCAACGCCATTTGGTCCATGGGGCCCTCGGGTAACTTCGTCTGACTTTTCTCTCCAGGCGCCGGGCTGGTGATGTGGCATCAGTGATGTGATCCGTCTCACCATTGGGCGCTGCTTCAGTAGAGCACTCCATGGAACGGGATAAACATTCCGTTCAATTAGTTCGCGAGAATCTTACGGGCATAGCGGTTACCGTTAGTTTCGGTAATCGGGATCCTGCGGCGCCGAGAACCGTATCCACGTCGGCGTACGTAATACCTGGTCAAATGACCTGCGCGGAATCGGAGTCCGTACCTCCGGCATTTTTGTTCACCGCCGATCCGACCGGCGCGCCGCTTCGCGCCGGTCAGCCGGACCGGAGTCTTCTGGCGGGGCGCTCAGGGTGTGGTGCGGAAGAACAGCACGCGGTCGCCGTGCTCGGACAACGGCGTGTTCACACTGATTTGGCGCAGACCGCTGTCGGGCAGATAGGTGAGGTTGGCGAACACCTTCGTATTGCCGAAGGCCGCGCGCAGTTTGCTCTCGGTCGCACGGTCGGGGTTGTAGAGGGCCAGCGTCTCGAAGTCCAGGGGCGCGAGCGGCTTGTCGAGCGGAGCCTGTCCGGCCGGCCGGCCGAGCGCGGCGTACTGGGTGGCCGCACCGTGCTCGTACCAGCACAGTTCGTAGGCCACATTCTCGGTGACCGTGATCGCCGCCACCGGCCAGTCCTGCGAGAGGCGCAGGGCCAGTGGGTGTTTCGCCACCGGTGTGAGTTCCCAGTTCAGGCTCATGACCGTCACCCAGCCGCCGTAGGGCTGATCGATCAGCACGATGTCGTCGCCGAGGGTGGCCGAGGTGTTCAGCTCGGGTTCGCGGATCTTCCAGTTCGACTCGTGCTTACCGAGGTAACTCTCGCGGTCGAGGGGATAGGCGTCATCGATGGCGTATGCCGCGATGATCGCCGCGCGCACCTGGGAGATCGCATCCCGCTCCGGGCAGTAGACGCTCAGCGCGCCGAAGGTCGCGCCGATGTGCACCGGCATCGACGGCTGATCCGGCTCCGCGCCGGGCGCGAGCGGTCGCAGGCCGACCAAGGCCAGCTTCCAGTTGATCTCTTCGACGGTGGACAGATCGCCGGAGGACTTGAACATGATCTGCTGCTGGGTCAGCCTTCCGGCCTGCTCCAGGGTGCGGCAGTTCAGCTCGACCAGCGCCCGATGCGATTTGGGGGTGAGATCGAGATCCTGGATGCCGCACGCGCGCAATCGGATCGACATGCTGGTCGAAGTGAGCGCGGCGTACCGTTCGCGATACATGGCGATGGCCTGCTTGCGCGAACGACCGATCATGAGCGTCCGCAGCAGCGTGCTCAGGCTGGCCAGGTACTTGCCGGATAGCTCGGGATTCGCCGCGGCCAGGCCGGCGCGAATGCGGGCCGCCTCCTCGGTGGCCGCCACCGCGGCGTCCTGGTCCAGCCGGCCCAGCCATACGCCGCATTTGGACAATCCATCCGCGCAGGGGCCCGCGACTTCCGGATGTGCCCGCGCCACTTGACGGTAGACGTCGCAGGCGCGGCGGATCGTCGTGGTCGCGAGTTCCCGGCGGCCACTGTGCCGCGCTGCCTGCTCGAAGGAGCGCAGCGCGTCGTTCAGCTCCCCGGCCAAGCGCGCGGTCAGCACCTGCCCCCGGGACAGCAGGCGCAGGCGGATCGCCACCGCTTCTTCGGCGGGCGCCAGCGCCTCCCTGGTCCGGTCGCGCACCGAACCGTTGGTCTTCGTGGCGATCAGGCCCTTGGCGAGTTCGCCGAGAGAGGTGGCCAGGCGCAGCTCGGAATCGACCGAACGGTCGAGTGCCGCATACCGATCCGCCGCGATCTGGCGCTCCAACGCGTCCAGATCCATCGCGCTCCTCGTTTCCAGCATGATCCTCCGCCACCGCGCGGCACCCGCGCACGCATCCTTCTGGGCACCGAGTTTGTCATGGTTGCCGCCCGCGCGCACCTGTATCCGGCCAGGCCGATCGGGTAGGACGGCAGGTCGCCACCCACCTGCTCGTCCGGGCTGGGCGGGTCGGCATGATCGAGCCTTGTGCGAGCCCTTCTACAGCGTGTGAGTTCGGCGCGGGTGACCGTCGACGAGCAGGTCGTCGGTCGCATCGATCCGGCGGCCTGCGGTGTTCCGCACGGCTTGGTAGCCCTGGTCGGCGTGACGCATTCCGACACCGAAGCCACCGCGAAGGCGTTGGCCGACAAGGTGTGGCGGTTGCGCATCCTCGACGGGGAGCGATCGGCCGCGGATCTGCTGGCCCCGATTCTGGTGGTCAGTCAGTTCACGCTGTACGCGGACACCACCAAGGGCAGGCGCCCGTCCTGGTCGGCGGCCGCGCCCGGCGCCGTCGCCGAACCGCTCGTCGAAGCTTTCGCGCGGGCGCTGCGCGAGCTGGGCGCCACCGTGGCGACCGGGCGGTTCGGTGCGCATATGCACATCGATCTGGTCAATGATGGCCCGGTCACTCTGCTGGTCGAGATGTGAACTGCTGATCGGGCCTGCGCATCGGCGCGGGTGACCCCGATAACCAAAAGCGCACGGACATCCCGCAATTCGACGTACCCATCGATAGGTGTACGTCGCTGTCGCATGTAACTGCACCGGCACTTTCCGTTCATGTGCGGGCTACGGGTGAGTCGCCCTCGACTGTCATCGTCGAAACACACGAGTCGAATGTGGGGGCGGGTCCGCCCCGCGCGAGCGCAGGAGGACGCAAATGGCGGAGAGGATCGAACTCGACCCCGACCTGCTGCGGCAGGCGGCGCAGAAGACCAGCCACGTTCGCGACCGCATCGACTCCGTGATGTCCACCTTGAAGACCTCGCTGGCCGGCCGCGGAGCGCCGTGGGGCAACGACAAGATGGGCGACCAGTTCGTCAACGGACCCAACGGCAACGACGGCTACTTCGCCTCGCGCAAGAATCTGACGACGAACTCGGCGAACATGGCCTCCACGTTCGGCAACTTCTCCACCAACCAAACCCGGACCGCCGACTACCTCGAGCGTCAGGACCGCCGCAACGCCGACGGTTTCCGCCGCTGATCCCGCGACGGCGCCGACGATGACGAACGAACTCGCCAAGGCCGAGATGGCCGCGCTGCTGGAGGAAGTCCAGGAGCAGCTGCGCACCGTCGCCAAGGTGCAGCAGGATCGCGCCCAGCTGGTCGGCAGCGCCTCGGCGCGCGGAAAACGGGTGACGGTGTTCGTGAACGCCGACGGCACCGTCATCGAGACGCGGTTCGGGCCGGGCATCGAAGATCTGAGCTATGCGGAGATCGCCAAGGCGATCACCGAGGCCGCGCAGGCGGCGGCGGTGGACGTCGCCCGCAAGGGACAGCAATTGATGGCGCCGCTGCACGATCGACGGGCGCGGCTGCCGAAGTTGTCGGACCTCATCGAGGACATGCCGGACTTCGCAAGCCAGATCCCGCAGCCGCCCAGAGCGTCCACGGCGCCGCCCGGAGCGGCCGAGCGGCAGGCGCAGGCCGCCGGTCCGGACGACGGCAGCACCGCCATGCGATTCAGCAATGTGGAGGCCTACGACCACGACGGGACCACGGACCGCGGAGTCACCGATTCCAGCTGGTGATCTGAGGTAATCGCGCATGGCTGAGCTGCCCGGATATCTGCGGTGGCTGGAATGGGTGGCCGGCTCCGACTGGCCCGCGGGTGATCCCGACGGCATGTGGGCCCTCGCCGGAGACTGGCGTACCGCCGCGGACGGTCTGCGCGACATCCTGGCCGACATCGACGCCGCCAAGAGCGCCACGCTGGCGGCCTATCCGGACGGCCGGGGCAGCGACGAGGCCATGAAGCTGTTCGACCAACTGCGCAGCGGCGATCAGTCGCTGGCGAAGCTGGCCGAGGTGTTCGACAACGTCGGCGAGGGCGCCCATCAGGTGGGCACCGAAATCGAATACGCGCAGATCATGATGATTTCGTCGCTGGCGCTGCTCGCGGCGGAGATCGCCGCGGCCTGGATCTTCCCGCCGACCGCGCCCGCGGTGGAAGCGGCCGCGATCGGCTTCACGCGCATCGGCATCCGGCTGCTGGCCCAGCGCGTGATGAACAAGATCATCCAGTGGACCTCGCGATTCCTCGGCGAGAAGCTCGCCACCTTCCTGGTGCGCCACCTTGCCCTCGACACGATCATCGGCACCATGCAGGACCTGGGTATCCAGGCCTACCAGGTGAACGCCGGGCATCGGGACGCGATCAACTGGGAGCAGGTCGCGGTCACCACGGTGAGCTCGGCGGCAGGAGCTGGTGCGGCGAGCCCGTTCGGTGACTGGATCGGCAACAAGCTCGGCCAGGAGATGCGGCCCTGGTTGCGCGGCGCGATCACCGGCGCTTCCGCGGGCGGGGTGGGCGCGGTCGCGGGATTCGGCGCCAGCGTGGTCACCCAGTTCGGTATCGACTGGGCGCAGGACGGCTGGGATGCGGCGGTCGCGAACGCGAAGAACACGGAGTTCGACCCGCGGATGATCACGGCGGGCGTGTCCAATGGCGCGATGTCCGGAGCGAGCCGCGCGCAGGCGGATATGTTCTACCGCTCCCGGCATCCGGAGTGGTACACGCCGTCCGGCAACAGCCCCATTCCGGAACCGCGAATCGGATTTCGGCCGGATGGTGCCGGTTTCGGCAACGACGGTGCCGTCACTCCCGCGTCCGGTAACGGAATCGCGCCTGGCACCGCAGAACCGGCGAACGGCGGGCCTGCCGCGGGCGACGGGTCGGCGAACGGGCACGGGGCTGGGGATGCGAATGGCCGTGGTGCTGTAGATGCGTCGGCGAATGGCCGTGGTGCTGGTGACGCGTCGGCGAACGGGCGCGGGGCTGGTGACGCGTCGGCGAACGGGCGCGGGGCTGGCGATGCGACGACGGACGGGCGCGGGGCTGATGATGCGGCGGCTGATGGCCGTGGGGCGGGCGATGCGACGGCGAATGGCCGTGGGGCTGGTGACGCGGCGGCTGATGGCCGCGGGGCGGGCGACGCGAATGGGCCGGTAGCCGGGGATGATTCCGTTGGCGATCGCAACGCAGCGGACGCCAGCTCCACGGGTGACACTGCCACGAACGGTCGTGTCGCCGATGGGGACACAAACGGGCAGGCGGGCGACGGCACCGCGAGTGGACGCGGAGAGGGCGACGACACCGCCACCCGCACGCAGAATGAGGGGGGCGGTACTCGTTCGGAGGACCCGGTCGCGGCTGATCGTCCGGCCGCGGGCGACGCACATGCGCGCGGCGCCGACGATTCGGTGGGTCGAGCGGAACCGGCGAGTTCGGACAACGCGGCGGTTCCTGCGGCTGACCCCGACCGAGGCGCCAACCAGCCGAGCGCGCCGAAAGACACCAATACCGCTGCGGCACATCAGGACACCATCGCTCCCACGCGCAACCCGGATACAACGGCGGCGCACGATCCCGAGGCCACCGCGACCCGCGGTGTCAACGGCATCGGCATCGACGGCACTGTGCCTCGGCCGGACGGTATGGTCGCCGGTCCGCTCGCCCCGCAGGGACTGACAACCGCCGCGCCGCCATCGGCACCCACACAATCCACCGGACCCGCGGCCACCACGGCCGGACCATCGAACAACCCGTCGGCCACCCCGACACACGCGGCTTCCGATACGCGCACGAACGCACCCACTACGAGCGACCCGCGCACGCAGACCGGAGCCGGAGAGCCGCGCACGCAGACCGGAGCCGGCGACCCGACGCGCAGGCCGGCGGTCGTGCCGGAAAGCCGCGCAGGCGCCGCGGACCGCGCCGCCGGATCAGCTGCCCGCGAAGGAGCGACACAGGCCCGAGTCGCCGAGTCCGAGGCGCCCCGGACACGGTCCGCGGACGCCGCGGGAGCCCGTACCCGCACGGGCGCCGTCGACGCCCCCGAAACCCGTGTCGACACCGACCCGGACGTCTCCATCCCGCCGGAGAGTCTGCTGGTCGCGCCGCTGCCTGCCGCGGACACCGGCGCGGGTCAGCCGTTGCGCGGCGGGCCGCGGGCCGACCCCGGCAGCGACACGAACAGCGCCGCTCGCGCGGAACCGAACGGCACAGCCGAACCCGCTGTGCCGCAGGTCGATCCCGTCAACCGGGGAGAATGCGCCAGATTGGCGCTCGACGAGATCCATCAGGCCACCGGCAGCGACGTCATCCGGGTGCCAGAGGAGCCGGTGGGTCCCGCGGGCATGTCGCGGAGCGAAGTAGAGGACGCGGCAGGCGCTCCGCTGCGCGACGTCCCGGAGGCGAAGCCCGGCCAACCGCGGCACCAGCCGATCGCCGACGCGCTGCTGGCGCGGAACGAGGAGGGCGCACGCGCCCTGGTCGTAGACGAATACGCGGGCCCGACCGACGAGCACGGCGTCGGCGCGCACGCCTATGTGCTGACGGTGCGGCGGCATCCGCAGACCGGCGAGCTCTTCGTGGAGGTGTCCGATCCCGGCGCCGGTATCCGGGAGGGATTCCCGCCGCATGTGCCGAAGGAGCTGCGCCGCATCTCGGCGATCCTCTACGACGCACAGGGCAATCCGCTGCATCCCGCCGGTTCCGATGCCGTGTGGTCCGGCGACCGGACCGGGGACCGAGACGAGCGCCGGGTCGGCGATTCAGAGGATCGACGGGAACGGCAGCCGGCGGCCGGCTCGCAACCAGAACCCGCGGCAGACAGCACGCGCCAGGATCCGCTGCCTGAATCCGAGACGGCACCGGGAGCGGCGCGCCCAGACGGAGTCCAGCGGGCTCAGGCGCTCCAGGATGGCTCCCGGCGAGCGGATCAGGCCGATAGCGATGCGGCGGTGTCCGATCGTGCCGAGTCTGAACCGAGCGCCGAGAACGGGCCCGACACCGCGGATTCCGGCTTGCCACGTGGTGGCGACGGTTCCGTGCCGCGGCCGCCGGACGGTGTCGCACCCGTCGCCGACTCGCGTGCGGAGCCGGATCAGCAGCGCCAGCCGCAACGGGTGGAAGACGGCCCCCCCGAAACTGATTCGAAAGCTTCGGCCCGGGATGAGCCGGGACTCGAACCGGAGGCCGACGCACCGGAGGCGACCAGTCCGGAAGCCGACGACATCGCCGCCGACGGCCCTGCTCCGCGCTGGATGAGCAGCCCGCCCGATGACGGCGTCGCACGGGTCTCGCAGGTGCTGGCGCAGACCGAGACCGGTCGAGCCGCCGCCGCGATCCTGCGGGAGGCGCGCGCGAAGGTCCGGCTCGGTGAACCGGGCGACGGCCCCGAGCCGCCCGATTCGGTCGACGGGCGCACGATGGAGATCTTCATCGGAACCCGGGATCGGACCGAACTCGCGCAGGCGGCCGCGATCGTACGAGCCGCCGCGCTGGTCGAGGCGGTGCTGACCGGACAGGCCGAGGTCACGCCCGCCCGCATTCGCGATATGGACCGGGCGGATTATGTTGCCGCGCGGCAGCGTGCCGAGACCGCCGCGCTGGGGCGCCAAGCGGAGTTCAACCGGGAACTGCACGAAGCCGGATACGACCGCACCACCGAGACGCTCCGGGACGTCACCGACGCGGTCTATCAGCGGGAGTTGGAGTCGGCCTACCTGGCTGCCGCCGACGCGGCGATTGCCGAAGCACGGCTACGGAATACCGATCTCGACCCGGTCGCGCTGCGCCGGATCGGGCAGGAAGCCGGGATCGCGGAGCTCTTGTCGCGTGCCGACGGCGACCGCGCGGAGGAATACGGCCACGAGTGGGACGCGCAGCATCGTCGCGCCGTGCCAGAGGGGATGGACGAGTACGTTCCCTCAACAGAGGAGGCGGCGCGGCAGCTGGAGCGGCTCATGCGCGAGCAGGCCGCCGCCAGCCGGGAAGTTTTCCGGGTCGAAGCGGACTGGCGGCGCGTGTTCGAGCGGCTACAGGATGGTTACCGCATCCCCGAAGCCGAACTCGTCCCCGACCGGCAAGCGGTGGTCGATCTGCTGCGCGAGCGGTCCGGACAGACGTGGTTCTGGAACTCCGAAGCCGATCTGCGTGTTCTGATCGACCTCACCGATCGGCACACCCAGGCGGTCGCCGAGCGCGCCAGGATCATCGATGCGATCTCCCTGGCGGTCACCGAGGATCTCGCCCGAGCGGCGCGGACCGGGGAGCAGCCGCAGGCCGGGCCGGTCCGCGTGCACGGGGACGACTCCGGTGTTCTGCACGTCCAGCACGATGGTGTTCATCCCCTGAGCCCGGATGGCGATCCGCCGCCGCGCGAGCCGAACCCAGACGGGACGATCACCGACTTGGCCGACGCGGCGACGGCGCGGGTCAGCGAGCTACTCGCCGGAGACAAGTTCGGCCGTTGGGCAGCGGACGTCCTCGAACGCCACGGTGTGGACATTCGCTACAGCACGGAACCGGAGGCCCGCAGCCACCGGCCCGACGACGGCCGGGTGGAACTCGGCCGCACGGCTGGCTACGACCCGGTCACGAATTCCGTTGTGCTGGACCACTCCGCCACCGCACGCCAGCACGCTGTGGCGTTGGTGCGCGCCGCCCGCCTCGCCGAATTGCATGCCGCCGCGGACAACCCACTGGAGCGGCTCACCCTCAGCCGCGACGAATACGTCGAGCTGATGCTGCGCAGGCAGGCCGAGGCCGAGGCGCTGGCGAACGCCTACAACCAGCAGTTGAACGAAACCGGCGACCTGATCGGCTCGATGGCGGACCCCTGGTCGCGCAATCACCTCCGGGCCTACGAAGAAGCCCTGGCACTCGCCGAGCAGACGTATCGCAAGAACCCGAACGCCGATTGGTCGTTCTTCCACGCGGCCGCCTTCCGCGCCGCGGTCCGCGCGACATATGCGCAGTTGACCGAACTCGGACCGTTGATCGACGGCCAGGACTACGCGCGGCGGTTCGCGGCGCAGTGGGATCGCGCCCACGGCATTCCGCCCGGCGGCGACGCACCCCGCGTCGCCGAACCCGATACCCCAGCGATCCGGGACGCACGCAGCAGGCACTACACGCTCGAGATCGAGACCTTCCGCGCGCTGCGCGATGCGGGTAGGTACATCCCGGTCGGACCGGCGGAACGCGCCTACACCGACGCTTACGACAAGGCGTACCGGAAGGCGGCTCGGGCCGCGGCCCGTAATGCCGACGCTCCACTTCCCGAACGGGTCGCGCATGAGGCGGGACGCACGGCGGTTCGCCGCTACCTCGACCGGGTCGGCGTGGAAGCGGCCGAGGTCGCGTTCGACGTCGTGCGCGCCGCCGACACCGAATCCGACACCGGACCGCACTGGGGCCGCCCTCGAACCGAAAATTCCGAGCCGGTGAACGAACTGGACGCGAGTACCGGCGACCACCCCGACATCGTCCGCCATGCTGTCGATGACCATCTGGACGGGCACCCGGACGGTGAGCGGTTGAGCGATCACGTCCTCCGCTATCCGAACGGCACGCCGAAGTGGGACGGCCGTCCGCTGCTGGTCGTCATCGCCGCGGAGGGAACGCACATCGAGGCGTTGCGGGATCTCGCGGCGACGAGGCCGGAGTACAGCAACGCGCTCTGGGACGTCAGCCACGTGCTCGAATACCGGACCGCCCGGACCGGCCCCGACGGGCGGGTCGAAACGCACCCCGTGCCGCGGCAGGTAGCCGAGGGGCAGTACCGCATGCCCCAGCAGCGGGAGGCGGTCGCGGAGGTGCTCTCCCAGTATCTGCGCTATCGCGCGGAGGGCCGCATCACGGTGGGTTTCGACGTGTGGCTGCGGCAGTTGGGGCCGGACGCGTTCTACACCAAAGAGGATCAGCAGCGGGTACGCGGCGACGAAGAAGTGGCCGGCTCGCGCGTCGCGGGCAGGCTGCGAAACGATTTCGTCAGGGTGGGATTCCACATCGCCGAAGGCGATACGTCCGTGCGGCCTCCGCATCCCGCCGAGGTCACGCACCGGCTCATGACGAGACAGGTGCCGCTGCCGCCGCTCGATGTGCCCCGGACGCCCCGGCCGGGACCGCAATTCGAGGTTCGAGCCGTCGATGTCGGCGGCGCGCGCTTGTCGATCTGGCTGCAGAGCGACGGCAATGGTGGGTGGCGGGTGCCGCCGCCCAGCCCGGAGGGCGCCATCTCCGATGTGCTGGCCCGCCAGTTCCAGGGCCTCGCGGACACCGATCCGCAGCGGCTCGCCGACCGGATCGGCCGGATGCTGCGCGACGGATCAGCCGACCTGAACGATCGCAGCGCGCCTCGTGGACTGTTCGGGCGGATCGCGGATCGACTGTCTTTCGGGTCTCGCCCGGAAACCGGCGCCACGCCGCGCGGCGAAGCCGATCCACGGGAACTGCCGCCGGACCCGGCACGGTCCGAGGACGACCTGGACATCGCCGACGACCCGGAATCGCCCGGCCGCGACGGCGACGTGCTGCACGAGGGCAACCTCCCAGAATCCGGAACGCCGCTGTATCGGGGCATTCCGCGCTTGCTGCCGGACGGAACGGTGAATCCGGCTTACGAGCGCGCGCTTTCGGGCGTCGCCGAACCGCGTGGGACGGCGGACCTATCCGCGGACGACCACATCAGGCAGCTGGGCGCCGCGGACAGCGACGCCACCTCGTGGACCCGAAGCCGCGGCACCGCGGCCATTTTCGCGCACGGGGACGGCGTCATCCTGGAGTGGCGGACGGGTGCGCCGCCGGAGAACGCGACCTGGCGCTTCAAGCCGGTTTTCGATGTCGAGGGCGACCTGTCCCAGGTGCTGATCCAAGGCACCTTGACCGATGCCCGCGCGGTGCGGTTCCTGGCGCAGGACCCCACTGTCACACCGCGCCCGGACACGCAATCCGTCGAATCGCCCGATCCATCGGGCCAGGACGGACCCGCCCGGCCCCACCCCGGTGACGCGACGCAGGACGATCCCGCGGACCGTTCCGAGCCGGCCGACCAGCAGCCGGAGCCGATCCAGGACGAATGGTCCCGCCTCGGCCCCGAGGAGGTCGGGCGCGAACTGGCGCGCCGAACCGGCCTGGAGACCTTCGGTTTCGACCTGCCCGGCATCGAACCGGAAGCTGCGCGGGAGTACGCGCGGGCGGTGGTGGCGATGCGGGCCGCCTATCCGGACGTCGATCTGCGTGCGGTCGGTATCGGCGACCTGAACGGCTGGGTCGCGGGCCGGGCCTACTCCGCGATCGATCCGGCGACCGGCAGGCGCTTCACCGAGAAGATCGTGGTCAGCACCAGGGACATGTCGGACGTCGCCGCGTTCCGGGAGCGGCTGGCGGCCAACGTCGCAGGCGGCCGCTTCGGTGACGGCGTGCTGCACCGCCCGATCTACAGCGTCTTCGTGCACGAATACGGGCACGCCATCGATGGCGAGGGTCAGCGCGACGCCAGGGATGCCGGGGACGACGTGCTGCTGCGGCACTACATGACCACGCACGAACCCGCGACGGTCGCCGGGTACGAGCAGTGGTTGCGCCAGCTCAGCGGCTACAGCTTCGACGACAACGGCCAGCTGCGTCCGCACGAGGCGCTAGCCGAGGCCTTCCGCGACGTCTACCTGAACGGCGACAACGCCAGCGAGCCCGCGAGAATCCTCAACGATCTGCTGCTGCGGTCCGCGGGGCTCTCGCCCGCGGATTCCGCCGCGCCACCACGCCCGCAACCGGACGCTGAAGCGCATGAGCCCGATCGCCCACGGGCAGGTGACGACGGATCACACCGCGACAACGACGCACTCGACGCGCCCGACGAGCAGCAGCCCGTATTCGACGACGAATGGTCGCGCATGGACGCCGCCGAGATCCAGCGAACGCTGGAACAGCGGCACGGGCTTCAGGTCATCGGGTTCGACAATCCCGGGGTCGATGTCGACGTCCTCCGAGAATTCGCCAGGGCGATCGATGAACGCCTGATCCGGTTCCCGCAAATCCACCTGGACAGCGTTCGGATCGAGCCGCTGGAGGACGGAATCTTCGCGAAGACCGTCTCGATCCACCGGCCGACCGACGGTCGCCCGCCGTATGCCGAAGCCATCGTTCTCAACGAGACACTCGCGACGGACCCGGCGAAGCTGCGCCGCGCCGTCGCGCTCAATGTCGATGACGGCCGGTTCAATCCGGTGTACAACCGCAGGCCCGCATACAGCATCATCGTTCACGAGGTCGGCCACGCCATGGACACCTCGGGCTCGCCGCTGACCCGATTCCGCGTCGACGCGGACCTGGTGCGTCGCTACACGGCGACGCACGAGAACCCGACACCCGAAGGCTACGACGAGTGGCTGCGCCAGCTGCCCAGGCTCTGCTTCGACGCCAGGGACGCCCTCTACAACTCGGAGGCATTGCCCGAAGGATTCGCGGACGTAGAGCTCAACGGCGACAACGCTGCCGAGCCCGCGAAGGTCCTCAACGCCGCGTTGCTGCGCGCGCTGGAGCAGTACGGCACACCACGCCCTGGAGCCGAGACCCCACGCGTCGACTCCGACGACATGGCGGTCCCGCCGGACGACGCGCCGCCGCCCGAATCGCGGGACGACCGTTCGGAGTGGAAGCGGCGGATGGACGCCGAGCAGGACGAGTGGAACGCCCGGATGCGAGCCGAGCACGACGAGTGGCTGGCGCGCATCCGCGGCGGAATTCCCCCCGAACTGGACGCGCTGCGGCGGGATCTGGAAGCCGAGCAGCGTGCCTTCGATCAGCGGATGCGCGAGCAGCGCGAGGAGCCGCAGGCGCCGCCCGCATCCGAACCCGGTGAACCCGAGGGCGGGCAGCCCGACTCGGCACATGAGGAGGCGGTTCGGGCCCACGCCGATGCCGTCGCCCGGCGCGACGAGCTGGCCGCGCGGGTCAGCGAACTAGCCGATGCCCTCCGTACCTCCGTTGATCCGGAAGACCTCGCCCCCGAGCGAATTCGATCGACAGTCGCCGACTTGTCCAGCAGGAACCTGTTGCCGGAGGGCGACGACGCGGTGGTGGCGGAACTGCGCATGCTCGTGCCGGAGTTCGAGCGTGCGGCCGCCGAGGTCGGCGAATTGGCGGCACGGATCGGGCTGATCGAGGAATACGACGGGTTGCTCCGGCAGCGCCAGGACCTCGTTCGAGAACGGGAGTTCGTCCGTGCCAAGGCCAACGAACGCGCGGCCAACCTCGGCGTGGACGATTCCACCGAATGGGCTCGCCGGGACGCGGATTTCCGGGACGAGGCGATCCAGGCGCTGCACGCGAGCGCGCGAACCGATGTCGTCGAGGTGAGCGGCGGCCTCGAAGAAGCCGATCGGCAGGTGCGCAAGCCGGTGACCGCCGAGGAACGGGAACGGCGCACCGAGGCCCTGCGCAAACTGGTGGCCGCGACCGAGGAGTTCACCACCCTCGACGAGCGGATCCGCCGCGTGGACCAGCGCCTTACCGAGCTGGAGGAGGCGGGCGTCGCGCGGCACCGACCGCCTTCCGACGAGGCGGCCGCCGAACTGGACCGAATGGCGCGGGAACGGGCCGACGAGCTCCGGCGGATCAAACCCCGGCGCGGTATGCGCGACGACCTCGCCGCCCGGCTCGGTGTGGTCGACGATTCGGGCAATCCCGACGAGGCCGCGCTGGGCCCGGACCGGCTGCGCGACACGATCGCCGAGCTGCGCGCGCAGGTGGGGGACGAAATTCGCGAGGGAACCCTGCGCGCCGACGAACTGCCCGCCCGGCTGCTCCAGATAGACGGGTTGGCCGATGCCGCGGACGATGTGAACCAGGCGCACAACCGGATCGGCCGCTTGCAGGATGAAATGGCTCGGGCCGCCGGTGTGTGGCGGCGGCTCGTGGAAGCCGAGGGCGGGCGGATGGTGACCGACCGGGTCGGCATCGTGGAAGGCGAGCGGCCGCGGATCATCGTGCTCGGTCCCCGCAGCGATCCGGCGGCGCCGCGCGCGGATCACGATCGCGCCCTCGCCGACGCGCTGCGCCGCGACGCCGCGGTGGCCCAGGCTTTCGTGCGCGAGGAGACCACGGTCGAATACCGGCAGGTGCTGGCCGACCGCGAGGGCAACGCGCGGACGGCGGACATGACGCCGCCTGAGGTCGAACGTCTCAGCAGCGGCTGGCACGACGGCAGCCGGCTGCACATGACGGCCTGGCGCGACGCCGAAGGGAACCTGCACCCGGTCGACCCGACGCGGCCCACCTGGACGACCAACCGGGACGGCGGCACCCTGCCGAAGAAGTACAAGACGAAGGACCTGCCGGACGGTGTGAGCGGGTGGGCGATGGAGGACGTCGTCAACGACATCACGCTGCCCACCGATGACGTTCCGCCGGGCCAGCTTCCGGAAAGCTCACTGCCGGTGCACATGCCGCAGGCTCCGTCGCAGTACGACACCTCCCATGTGCCGGCGGGAATGGACGTCTTCGCGCAGCATTGGGGCGCCGACTCCTACAACATCGTGCGCCTGCTCCTGATGGCGGCGTTGGTGCCGAACCACCCGGCGGTGAAGGGCTGGATCCAGCGTCATCCGGAGATCGGCGAGTGGGTGCAGGCACGGCCGTGGCTGCAGAAGATTCCGCCGTTCGGCACGGTCTTCCGCGACTACGAGTGGTTCGCGCCGCCGGAGCGCAATATCCAGCCGATGCACCGGCCGTGGGATCCGGCCGAACACGGCGACCCCGCCGATCGCGTGGACATCCCGGAATCCCTCCAGCGCGAATGGGATGCGGACGTAGCCGACTGGCGTCGCGTGCAGGCATGGGCCGACAGCGAATACGACCGGTTCCTGGCCGACGACACCGACTTGGATCGGATGGCCGAGGGGCTGGAGACGCATCGGCGGGAACGGCAGGAGGCCGCCGCGCGCGACGTGGTCGACGTCGTTCGAGATGAGCTGATCACGCAGGACCGCGGCATCAACCCGCTCATGGACGTCGACGCCCAGCTGTTGCATATGCAGGATGGCATCGATCGGGTGGCCGAGCGGCTGGCCGACCGCTTCGCCTCCGACGACCCGGACGCGGTGCGCGACACCATCGAGGACATTCGCGAACTGCTGTATTTCGGCACCGATCCCGACGCCATCGCGGCCGTCCTCGCCGAGCACATGCGCGACGACGTCCCGGTGTTCACCCGCGACCAGCTCCAGCAGATCAAGAACCACCTCATGGTCGACGAGCATCGAGTGCGCGACTACACCGACCCCAATGGCGGGTACGTGCGGCGGCCGATGGACCGGCTCGCCGATGTCGCCGAGGCGTGGAACCGCCTGATGGCGGGCGAGCCGCTGCCGCAAGACCTCGTGCTGCTGCTGGACGCCCTGGCCGAGTCGGAGTTCCTCCGCGCCAATCCCAGTGCGGGCTGGCGCGAGGCGAACATGCACGCCATCGGCCTCGGCTACCACTGGGACGCGGACCGCCCGCCGCTCACCGGATGGCGCGCGGGCATTCCGTACGCCGTCCATCCGGTCGCGCCGAATCCAGCCTGGCTGCCGCCCACTTCGCGGACGGACGGCCCCGAACTGCCGCCGCCCGACGGGGCGCAGCCTGCCGCGCTCCCACCGCGACCGGACGCACCGAGCTCCGGCGGGGCCAGACGTCCGGAAGCCTCGGATCCGAACGCGGCCGAATCGCCGGAGTCGGCGACGGGTCGACGCGAGACTCAGCCGCCCGAGCCCCCGGCAGCTCATCGGGGCCAGGAACCCGAGTCCGCGACCGGCGGGCGGGAATCCGAGTCCGGTGTGCTGCCCGAGTCTTCGACCAGCCGCCGGAATGACGGGTCCGACGACTCGGCGCGTTCGGCCGGCCAGCCGGGTGATGTGCGCGTGTGGCCGCCGGAGTCACGGCACACTCCGGCGCAGCCGGAAGCCACGGATGCCTCCGAACCTTCGGTAGGCCGGGAGGCTGAGTCCGGTGAGGCGCGTGAGCCTTCGGCTGGTCGCCGGGACGACCGGTCCAGCGAACCGCCCGAGCCCACGACCGGTAGGCGGGCCGACGACCCAGCGCGTACCGGCGGCGAGCCCCGGGACGTGCGGGTGTGGCCGCCCGAGCCGCGGCAAACCGCGGAGCAGTCGGGCACCTTCGACGGCCCTGCGGCGAATGCCGGTGGCGGAGCGCAGAAGCCGCCCGGCGAGCCGCCGACGCCCGCGCCGCCGCCCGAGGACGGGCCGTCGCGACCCGAGCTGCCCGGTGAACCGTCGGACTGGTTCCTCCGCATGCAGATCGAGCAGGCCGAATGGAACGCCAGGATGGCGGCCGAGCACGCGGCGTGGCTGCACGAGATGGCCGAGCGGCCGTTGCCGCCGGACGCGACGATCGTCGACGAGATGCGGCAGTTCGCCGCCGGCATGCGCGCGGAGAACGCCGATATGGCGGCTCGCGTGGCGCGGCAGCGGGTGCAGGAACTGCGTGATCTCGCCGCCACCCGGCGGACCGCCGAAGCCGGGGTGTCCGAGTCGGAGTCGTCCGCTGCCCGTCCGGACGCCGCGCCGCAGCCCATACGGGCAGACGAGGATTCGGAGCACCCGATTCGCCCGGGCGGCCCGGACGACTGGTTCGAGCGGATGCGCGTCGAGCAGGCGGAATGGGAAGCCAGGATGGACGCCGAGCGCGCCGAGTGGCTGCGCGGTCTGTCCGACCGCGATCCGGAGGACAGCTGGGCGCGTTTGCAGGCCGAACAGGCCGAGTGGGAGGCCCGCATGGGCGCCGAGCGCGCCGCCTGGCTGCGGGACATGGCGGGCCTGCCGGGACCTTCGGGTGCGGAACCGGCCGAAGGACGCCGTGCCACAACGGAGTCCGGCCCGGAGAGTGGACCGGAATGCGGTCCAGGAGCCGGGGAACGCCGTGCCGAGTCGCCTGGCTCCGGACGACCCGGTGAACCGGTCGCGCCGCGCGAGATTTCCTCCGAGAGTGAGGGGGAGACCCCCGCGGAGTCGCCCAGGACCGCGCAACCTGCGGATTCCACGTCTTCGGACGGTCTGCCCGAAAGCACAACGGATTCCGGCGATCCGAGCGAAGGTGGTCCGGCGCAGCGGACCGACGCCCACCCGGATCCGGTGGACGAAGTCGAGAAGTTCTTCCGATTGCACGCGGAAGACAGCTCCGAGCCGGACGGCCGCACCGACGCCGAACGCGACTACGCCAACAGACTTGCCGAAGCACTCGGCCTCGACCGCGCCCTCGGCGCACACCCGGACCCACTGGGCGCTTTGCGCGCACTGGCCGAAATGGCTAGGGCGCGTGGCTTCCTCGGCGATCCCGCCAACGGCGTGCCGCCGCGTCCGATGCGCCACCCCGACGATTTCGGCCCGTTGGACGAAGTCGACCGGATCTACGGCGACGAGCCCTACTGGCGCGACGAGGCCACCGGCCGTCAGCTCGATGAGATCCAGCCGTATCTGGACGCGATCGGCCAGGGCGATCAGCCGCCCGCGCTGGGGCCCGCACGGCCGGAGTCCGCACCTCCCCGGTCCGGCGACCTGGAACCCGCCGACACGCAGCCGCGGGTCCGGCCGCTCGACGAGGTCCGCGACGAACTGGCGCGCCGCTTCGGGCTCACCGACGCGGACCTCAGCGAGGAGAACCTCGCGCGCACCATCGCGGACCTGCGCTACCGGAACCTGTTGCGCGCCGGTTCCATCGAAGCCCTCGCGGACGCGATGGCGCGGCACGACGACGCGACCGGCGCCGACCGTCCGCGGCTGGCCGCGATCCGCGACGCCTGGGCACGCCGTCTCGGCGTGGACCCGGCCGATCTGACCCCGGAGCGGATCGATCAGCTGCGCCGGGCGGTCCTGCGAGAAGCCGGAGACATCGCCGAGCTGGCCGACGCGGTACAAGCGATCCGGCAACCGCCGCCCGCGGGCGAGGTCCGCCGCTACGTCGTGGACGTCGACGGCGAACGGGTGCCGGTGCGCTTGATCGCGGACGGGGAGGGCGGCTGGCGGGTCGAGATCCCCGAACGCATCGACGCTCCCCGCACGACACCCCAGACGCCGCCGGAAACACCGGATACGCCGAAGTCGCTGCTGCGCCGCCTGTGGGAGGCGCTGAAGGCCGGGTTCGAAGGACACACACCGAAGTACCCGTCCGGCTCCGGCATCGATGGCCAGGGGCAACAGGAGCTCATCCATCTGGCCGGGCATGTCGCGAATTCCGATGCGCTGTCGACCTTCCAAGGCAACCCGGCGCGTGTGGCGAAAGAAGCGGCAACCATGTGGAAGCGCCGCGAGCTGATCCCGTTCCTGCACCATCTGACCGGCCGGGTCGCCGACCAGGCCGGGCACTACGAAATTCCGCGCACCAGCGACGGCGAGGAGTACACCTACTGGCTGGACGAGGCCGACCCGGATCTGGTCCGGCAGGAACTCGGCGTGGACCTGGACGATCTCCAGCGCCAGTACCAGGAGGAACAGGCCAGGCGGCAGCAGGAGCAGCCGCCGGCCGAGCCTCCCGCCGAGGCCGGCGACACCACGACCGAACCCGCGCTGCCGGAGTCCGAGGCGACGGTGGCGCGCACCGACTCGGAGATCGGCCGGATGGTGCGGGAGCTGTCCGATTCGCTCGAGTTGCGCAGGCAGCTGGGCGAGGCGCTGGCGGAAACCGCCAGGCAGCTCGGGGTCGACGTCGGCGACTTGACGCCGGAGCACGTGCGCCACGCGGTGCGCGTGCTGGAATACCGGCTGGCTCGGCGGATGGGCGCGCTCTCCGGCCTGGCCGAGGCGGCCGGCCGCTACAACGCGGAAGACGCCCGTATCCCTTACAGCGACGAGGTCAACTTCTTCGACACCGACCCCATGGGTCGGTTCCTCGGCGAGGTCGTGCGCGCGGCTGACGGCGACCCGATCCTGCTCGGCTGGGAAGGCGTCAACAACGGCGGTGAGCCGCTGCGGGAATGGGGCGACCTGAGCGACTCCGATCAACCCGGCCGCGACCAGGGTCAGCGCGAGTACTTCGAGAACGCGCTGCGCCGCGACCAGATCAAGGACGAGCGCGCGGTGTGGGCGCAGCTGCTCGGCGTCGACCTGGACACTCTCGGCGCGGGTGAGCCGCTGCGCAGGACGCTGGCCGAGCAACTGGCCGTGATCCGGCAGCAGGCAGAGGATCTCGCGGCGTTCGCCGCGGACGCCGACCGCTTCGTGCGCGTGGACGGCGAGGCACGCGAACTCGCCGACCTGCTGTCCAGCCTGGCGCTGCACAATTGGGTGCTGGCCCGTGGCGGCGCCATGCTCACGCCTGAAATCGGTGTACTGCCGGGGGAGAACGGCGGTCCGCGACGGCTGATCGTGATCGACGGAGCGGGCGAGCACGATCGGGTTCTCGCCGATGCCCTCGCAGCGAATCCGCGCCTGGCCGATGCGGTGAACGCGGGCACGGTCCGGGTCGAATACCGGATTGCCGCAGTCGATTTCCGCGGCCTCGACGCGCGGGGACACGGCATGGTGTACGTCGTCGACGGCGGATCGCCTGAGGTGCGGCAGATCCGCGCCGAGGTGGGCGGACGCCACCTCGACGTGACCTTGGTGCGCGACGCCGACGGTGCGTGGCGCGCGGTGCCGTCCGATGCCGACGGCCCGGGGCGTCCGGAGATCGCCCCGGATACCAGGACGCGCGAGCAGATCGGCACAGCTCGTGACGAGCTGGCCCGCCGCCTCGGCGTGAGCGAGGAGGACCTGCGTTCCCCGCGGCGGCTCGCGGAGCGGATCGCCGAACTGCAGCGCGCGAACGCGATACGCGCCAGCCAGATCGAAGCGATCATCGACTACGCCCGCACCGCATGGGACATCGACAACTTCCACAACCTCACCGACGCGCGAAATCTGCTGGCGCACCGGCTCGGTCTGGACCCGGCCGAGCTGACGCCGCAGCGGCTCGCCGAGGTCATCGCGGACCCGAAGACCCGCAACTCGTTGCGCTTGCAGCAGATCGAGGCCCTGGTCAAGTACGCGAAACTGCTGCGCGGGCTGGACGCGCCGACGGTCGAGGGCGCGAAGGCGAAGGTGGACGCGGCGCGCGACCGGCTGGCGCGGCGGCTCGGGCTATCGCCGGAGGACCTTTTCCCGAAGAAGCACTCCAAGGACCTGAAGCGGTACCTGCCTGATCCGAACGGCCTGGACGCGAAGAAACTGCGCGCCGCGATCGCCCGGCTGGTCTCCGATCCGCAGACGCGGGCGCGGGTGATCGATGCGCTGGCCGAGTACGCGGCGGCACTGGGCGAGCTCGATCCGTTCCATGGGACGGCGCAGGGTGACCTGACCGACCCACGGGTGGCCGACGTCGAATTCCCGGTGCACGACCGGGCCGTCACACATCTGGCCGATGTCGTCGGAGATGTGCAGGCGCTGGCCGAAGCGTTCGAGGGCATGGGGCTGCTGAACGACGAGGATGCGCCTCCTGGACCCGACCGTGGTGCCAGTCCCGACTGGGCCAAGATCGTCGGTGTCGACCTGACCGGCGCCGACGCCGAGCGCTGGGCCAAGATCTACGAGGTCTATCGCGACGGCAAGATCGACCGGCACGAGCGCCTCACCCCGGCCCAGCTGGCCGAGGTACAGGCCGAGCTGCGCGCGCAGACCCGACGTCGTGCCGACGAGCTGCGCCGGCTCGCCGACCTCGCCGACCAGTACGAGCGCGCACTGCCGGCCGAGGGCGCCGACCCGCGGGAACTGCCCGCGCCGCCCTCGGACCCGGACGCGCCGCGCCCCGACGATGCCGACGACGGCGATGACGGAACCGCGCCGGCCAGGCAGGGACCGCCGTCGCGGCCACCGGAAGGTCCATCGTCCGGCGCCGCCCGAGTTCCCGACGCAGACCCGGCAGTCGGGGAGGACACCCCCGGCTCTGCGGAGAACTCGACCGGTGCCATCCGGGAAGATGCTCCCGATGCCGGCCGGGACGGCGCGGAAGATGCGACCGGTGCCGTCCGTGCGGACGCCGCTGACGTTGCGCGAGAGCGCGACGCTCGAGCGCCACACCTGGATCCCACTGAACACGGTGCGAGCAGACCGCTGGATGCGGCGCCCGTGGCACGTCCCGGCGCTTCGAGCGAGACGGTCGTCCGCGCTGACGACTCCACCGCCATACGGCCCGAGACCGAGGAGACTCATCCCGGGCAGCGGACGCCCGACGAGACCGCGCGCACGCAGGCTGGGAACGCCGAGGAACCTTCGGCGCGGCAGCCGGATTCGGCGTCTCGGCACAATGGCGAGCCCGGGGACATCCGGGTGTGGCCGCCCGAGGGCGCGGAGCAGACCGCGGAGCCGGAGCCGCATGGTGCGGGTGGATCGCAGCATCCACCGCATGAGCCGCCGAGCGCGGCGCCTCCCGAGCCCGGTGAGCCCGACCCGACTGGATGGCGGCAGGACGGCCCGGCGCGCTTGCACCAACCCGTCACGCCGGAACTGCGCAACGCGCTACCTCAGCTGCAGCAGCGAATTGCCGACGCCGCGGCCGCCCGCGCGGCGCTCGATCGAAGCATCGCCGAACGCGCGCGTCTGCTGGGTGTGCGTACGGAGGGGATGACGGCGCACGGGATCTCGGGTGCGGTCGACGCAGTGATGCAGGCGGGGATCGGGCGCGTGGAGGCGCTGCACAACCGCGAGCACGTGCCGCGCGAAGAGATGGTGCAGTACTTCGACGATCTGCGCGCGGCCGAGCAGCGCGTCGCCGAACTCACGACCGCTGTCCGCGCCATCCGGTCGGACCTGAACAGGTTCCACCAAGCGGTGGCCGAGGAGAACAACGCCAGGACCGAGGCCGGGATCCTCGCCGCTCGCGACGTGCTGGCCGCCGAGGACGCGCGGATGGTCGCCGAGGGCGTCGGTGTGCTGCCGGACGGGCAGCGGGTGGTGGTGGCGTCGCCGCTGGCCGAGCCGGACCCGGTGCTGGCGCCGGAGACCAGGCGCCAACTGACCGATCAGGGAGTGCGCATCGACTTCCGCCTCGTCACGGTGGACGAGAACGGCGTGCACGTCACCACGATCCGGCCGCCCGAGGAAGGGGGATCGCCCGCGCGGCCCGGACCCGACACTCCCGGTTCCGGCCCGGCGCAGGGCGAGTCGCGTGCGCCCCGGCCGCAGTCCGGACAGGCCCGCACCGCAGGGGAGCCGGGGCAGCGTCCCGGCGGCGAACAGCCACGTGCCGCAACCGAAGGCCGGCGGTCGACCGAAACCGATCGCTCGCCCGCAGGTCATGCGGAAGGGACGACGAACACGGGGACACCTCGCACGGAACCCGAGACCAGGGACGCGACGACAGCGCGCGACGGCACCGAGACCGCAAGGCCGGTCGCCGAGCAGCGGCTCGCGGATCCCATTGCGCCGGATACCGACGACAGCGCAGGGACGACGAACGCGGGGACGCCTCGCGCGGAAGCCGAGACCACGGACCCGACGACAGCGCGCGACGGGGCCGAGACCGCAAGGCCGGTCGCCGAGCAGCCGCCTGCGGATCCCATAGCGTCGGGTACCGACGACAGCGGGGGTGCACGCCCAGGCGGCGAAACCACCCGGCCTGCGGAATCACCGCCCGGCTCGGGAGACCCACATCCGGACACGGACTCGTCACGTACCGGGCAGCCCTCGGCGCCGGAGGACACCCGCACCGATCAGGTCACGCCGGAGGCGCAGGCCGAACTGGAACGCCTGCGTGCCGAGCGTGCGGACGCGGTCGCACGCAGCGAGGAACTGCGCGCTCTGCGCGATCAGCGCGCCGAACCGTTGCCGGTCGACCCCCGGGCCGACCTCACCCCCGAGCGGCTCGACGAGACGTTGGCGGAACTGCGCGGCAAGACGATGCGGGTCGACGAAATGGCGAGCAGGCACGCGGCCATCGATGCGCTGGAGGACGCCGCCAGGGCCTGCAACGAGGCCGACGAGCGCGTCGCCGCGCTGGACGAGCGGATCGAGGCGACGTACCTGGCGGGGACACCCGAAGGCGTCTACCACGCGTTGCTGCGCGAGCGGGCCGCCCTGGCCTCGGAACGCGAGTTCTGGCGGGCGAAGCGCGATGACCGGTTCTCCCGTTTCGACACCCCTGGCCGCACGATTCACGACCCGGACGTGGCGCTGAACCAGGACAACATGACCGCGATGATCGAGGAACTGACCGCGGACCTGGTCGGCGTCCGCGACGTCGCGGGTTTCGGCGACGAGACCGACACGCAGATCCCGGAGGTGATCGGCGAGGCGGAGCGCGCGCAGCGCTTGGCGGCGATCTTCAAACTCCAGGACGCCGCGGAGCGGTTCAACGAGGCAGGCCAGCGGCTGGCGGAACTGGACCAGCGCATCGCCCGACTGGAAGCGGCCGGTGCGGGTCCGCACCGGCCTCCGGACGCGGAGACCGTGGCCGAGCTGGAACGACTGGTCGCCGAACGCGCCGAAATCAAAGGCGCCAAAGACAAGTTCGCCGACCCGGACGTCGCACTCGCGGAACTGGATCGGCGCATCGACGCGCTGCGAGCCGACCTCGCGCGGCAGCCGACGCCGTCCGCGGAGGTGGCCGCCGAGCTCGACCGGCTCGGACGCGAGCGCGCCGACCTAGTGCTGGGCATCAAGCCGTGGCAGGTGATGCGCGACGACATCGCCGCGCGGCTGCGCGTCGATCCGGACCGGCTGGGGCCGGAGGAACTGGCCGACACACTCGACGAGGTGGCCAGTCGCACCATTCGTGCCGATGAGGTGGCCGAACGGGCCAGAAACCTGGAGTTGCTGCGCGAGGCGGCCGAACGGGTCAACCGTGCCGAGAACGAGATCGGCAGGCTCCAGGACCGCATCGCCGAACTGGGCGGCGCTGCCAGGGACATCCTGGACGAGGCGGGTGCGCGCCGCGTCACCGATCGCGTCGGCATCGTCGACGGGGAGCGGCCGCGCATCATCGTCGTCGCTCCGCGTGGCGCGCTGGACGGTCCGCGCGCCGATCACGACGAGGCGCTGCACGACGCGTTGCAGCGCAGCGCCGCCATCGCGCAGGCGTTCACCCGGCCGGAGACGACCATCGTGTACCGGCAGATCATCGCCGACCGCGAAGGCGGCCGGCACACCGAGGATCTGGCGCCGCCGCGCCGGGAGTTCGTCACCTCCCGGTGGCGCGACGGCGACCCCGGCATCCACCTGACCCGCTGGCAAGACGCTGAGGGCGAATGGCATCCGGTGAACCCGGACCGGCCCGGCTGGGAGCAGCGGGGGCACTCGGGGACCGTGCCGAAGAAGTTCTCCCCGCGCGATCTGCCCGAGGGCGTCAGCGGGTGGGCGGTCGATCCGTTCCAGGCGGCGCTGGTCGATCCGTTCGTCGACAATGGGCCCGGCGTCAACGCGGACTTCCTGCCGGTCATTCCGGGCGGCAAGCCGCTGGACCCGGGCGTGCCCACCTATGAGCTGCCGTTCGCCGACGTCTTCTACAACACGATGCGGATCATCCTGGAGTCGGCGAAGCTGTCCGGGTTCACCTGGTACAGCGACAAGAACCATCCAGGACGGATCCGCCCGGGCTTCAAAGGCCATCCGTGGTTCCGCGCACCGCGTCCCGACGTGCAGCCGATGGCGCGGGAGTGGAATATCCGCGACGAGGTGCCCGACCGCGGCAACCTCACCGAGCCGTTCCTGCGCAGACAGCGCGAGGCGCAGGAGAACTGGGCGCGGGTACAGGAGTGGGCCGATGGCGAGTACCGGCGTTTCCGCTCCGACGACAGCGACATCGGCACGATCACCGACAACCTCGCCGCGCACCGCGAGGCCGACCGAATCGCACGCGCACGGGATCTCATCGCCCAGATCGCGCACCAGCTCGCGACCCGAGGCGAGGCCGACATCGACGGGCTCGCGGAAGGGTTGGCCGGTCAGTTGCGCGACGAACAGACCGGCGACGCAGTTCAATTGGTCACCGACATCAGTGACGTTCTCCGCGAGGCCACCGGCGTGGTCGACCTCGCGGATCTGGCCCGGCCGGTGGCCGATCAACTCGCCGACACCACGCCGGAGTTCACCCGCGACGAGATCGAGCAGATCAAGAACCATCTGATGCGCGACGCGCACTTGGTGCGCGACCCGCGCGACGGCGTGCTGATCCGCCGTCCACTGGACGCGGTCGCCGACGTCGCCGAGGCATGGAACCGCCTCATCGCGGGCGAGCCACTGCCGCAGGACATCCTGATGCTGCAAGACGGCCTGGCCGAGTCGAACTACCTGCGCGCGAACCCGTCCGCCACCTGGCGCGATGCCAACCAGCACGTCATCATGATCGGCTTGGACTGGAACGCCAACCGCCCGCCGCTGACCGGCTGGCGCGCCGGAATACCTTACGCGCCCGCGCCGCTCACACCGGACCGTCAACTCCCGCCCCGCGCGGACACACCGGAGCTCCCGGCCGGCCCACAGCCCACTCCTGATACCCCGCCGAGCGCGCTTCCGTCGGCAGAAGAAGGGGAAGCCGGCCCGGCGCCGTCAGCGGACGAGGCCGCACGACCCGAGACGGCCGAGGGCGGGTCCGAAGACCGCACATCGTCCGAAGGCGAAGCTGCAGAACGCAGCTCGTCCGATGGTGTCGGCCTTGCGGAGAAGGACTCCGGGAGCGGGCCTGCCAAGCGGGCTGGACCCGAGTCCGAGCTTCCGGAAGGAGAATCGGGTTCAGAGCGGGAAGACTCGGACGAACCAGCTGAAGAAGGAAGCTCCCGCCGCGACGAGCCACAGCCGGGCGCGGAAGACGCCGAGACCATGCCGGAGCCGGGCGCGGAAGACGCCGAGACCATGCCGGAGCCGGGCGCGGAAGACGCCGAGACCATGCCGGAGCCGGACGCGGAAGACGCCGAGACCATGCCGGAGCCGGGCGCGGAAGACGCCGAGACCATGCCGGAGCCGGACGCGGAAGACGCCGAGAGCACGCCGGAGCCGGGTGCGGAACCGTCGCAGAGCTCGGAGACCGGAGCGCGTTCCGGGCGCGGCGGCACGCCGACCCCGCCGGGCGGCACCACCGGCGAGAACGGCGACGGTGGCGCGGAACCGCCAGGCCCGCAGCCGAACCCGGAGGGCACACCGGACCGTTCCTTCCTGCCCGGTTCGTCGTTGCGATCGCACATCCCGCACCTGCCGAAGCGTTACGACTTCGACATGCCGGATCCACTGCACATCCCCGTGCAGCACCTGCCACCTGTGCTTCCACAGCCACAGCCACAGCCACAGCCACAGCCACAGCCACAGCCACAGCCACAGCCACAGCCACAGCCACAGCCACAGCCACAGCCACAGCCACAGCCACAGCCACAGCCACAGCCACAGCCGGAACCCCCGAAGTCGCCGGAGCCGCCGGGCCTACCGGAATCGCCGGAGCTGCCAGAGTTGCCGCAGTCACCGGGGCTGCCGGAGCACCCGGAGTTGCCGCAGCCGCCGGGGCTGCCGGAGCACCCGGAGTTGCCGCAGCCGCCGGGGCTGCCGGAGCATCCGGTATTGCCGGATTCGCCGGAGTTGCCAGATCTACCGGGGTCGCCGCACCCACCGGCCGTGCCGGAACCGCCGGAGCTGCCGGAGTTGCCTCAGCCGCCGGGGCTGCCGGAGCATCCGGAGTTGTCGCAGCCGCCGGGGCTGCCGGAGCATCCAGAGTTGCCGGAACCGCCTGGACTGCCAGAACTCCCGGGGCTGCCCGAGAGACCGGAGACGCCGCAGCCGCCGGACAAGCCGCGATTGCCGGATGTGCCGCGGTTCGGGCTGCCGGACCTGCCCGAAACCTCGGGTCTTCCCCGATTGCCTGAGCTTCCGCATGCGCCGGACGTGCCGCGCCCGCCGGGCTTGCCGCACGCTCCGAACCATCCACCGGCACCAGGGCCAGTGGACGCACCGGAGCTTCCCAATCGGCCGGAACTGCGCGACTTCCCAGGGGAACCGAGTGCGCCGGATGCGCCCTTCTCGCTCGAACTGCCCGAGGCACCGCGGTTTCCGCATGTGCCGGGCCTCCCGACCGCTCCGCACTCACCTGCTCCGCCGCACGTTCTCCCACCGGAGGCCTCGCCCTCCCAGAATGGCTCCGCGCCAGCGAGCGAATCGGCCGGGTGGAACGAATCAGGGCCCGGGACCGCGAATTACTCCGCGGCACCGGCATCTTCGGGTACGCCGGTGGCGCCGACCTGGCCGGATACGTCGGGCCCACACAATCCCGCAGCGCCCCAGAACGACATTTCCGGAAGCAACGGCGATCCGTCGTCCACGCACACCGCATCGAACTCGACACGCGAATCCGCAGGCCACCAGGAATATTCGGGCTCGAGCCCGGACCAGCACATCCCGCGGCCGGACATCGTCGCACCCAACCCCGCGGCTCCAACGCCCAACCAGCCAGGTGCACCCGGCATCCCCGCCATGCCGCCGATGGCCTCCCCTTCGTCGGATTCCGCCCCGTCGCGTGCGTTCCCGCGTGCGTCGTACGGCAACGGGCGAGATCACGGCGGCAATGGCGGGCCTGCTCCGAGCGGCGGGATTCTGGTTCGCGCACACGCCGGGTTCGGTGAAGTCGCCGACTTCGACCCCTCGACCGGGGCCCTGCGCGGCGTCGCACTCGGCGTCGGGCCGGTCGGCGGGGTCTATGGAGACCTCGGGCCGACGCACATGGTCTTCTACCGGGATGGCGCCCGCCTGGTTCTGCGCGCGGGCGAGCGGGTGATCGATCTGGAAGACCGGCAGCTGGCCGCGCAGTGGCAGCAGGTCGACAATCGCACCACGCGGTTGGTACTGACCGTGGCAGGCAGGGTGGTGTGCGATGTGCAGTATCCCGCGGTGCCGCCCGACTTCGACCTGGGCTTGCTGATCCGCGACGTGCTCGCTGACCCGGTCCGGCGCACCCGCATCTTCGCGGGATGAACCCGCGCGGACAATGGACGAGAGTAAGGAGGGATCGTGCGCGACGACTATCCGACCGACGACGAACTGCGCGCCAACTTCGACGAGCTGCTCGCTTCGGTGCTCACCGGTGGCGGCATCTACTCCGAGAGCGGTTTGGACATGGAAACCGAGAAGGCGCTGTGGACGATCGCGCGCGCATACCCAGGTGTGCCCGACGAACTCGTCGATGCCGCGCGCGCCGCGTTCGCCGGTCAGCTGGACGGTTCGAACGCCGCCGCCAGACAGGCCGTGATCGCCCGCAAAATCGAGGAGTTCAACCGGCGCAAGGCGGCGGAGCGGCCGGGCACGTAGCTGGGCAGGATTTGCGCGACTACCTCGTAGTTCAGCGGCCGTCAGGCGGGTCGCTGTGCCAGGATGGGACCAGTGACACAGCTCGGGCATCGGCGCGCCGCTCCCGCGTGGGGGCCGTGCCTCGGTGCGGACGAATGAGGAGATCGCGTCGACGTGACCAGACCAGACGACGAGGCCGAGAACCGCGCGGCGAGCGACGACGCGGGGTCCGGCGGCGGTCCCGATGAACCGACCGCGGGAGACGCAGGCGACGCCTTCATGCGGCAGTTCATGACGAGCTTCCAGGAGCACAGCGACGACCCGGACGTGGAATTCACTCTCGTCGAAGACGAGGGTTCCGATATCGCCGAGCGGGCCAAGCAACTCAACCACCAGATCGCGCGCGAGCTGGCGGCATCGGGTCCCCAGGGGTGGGCGCGGCTGAACGCGGTGTTCGCGCTGACGACGGGCGCGGAGGTGGCGCAAGTCGTCTTCGCCGACGACCAGGATCGCTCGGTGCGCATCCAGCCCACCGAGGCCGTGCTCGCGCTGGCACGCGAGCAGCGGCAGCTGTCGGCGGAGCTCAGCGACGGCCCTTGGTGGCGACTGGTGCTGACGTTGACCAATGTCGGGGAGATCGAAGTCGACTATGACTACGGCGACGAGCCGTTCCCCGATGATCAACTGTTCCCGCCGGAGATCTACCGCGCGGATCTCGAGGTATATCCGCGGGATACTCTGCCGGTCTGGTTGGCGGCCTATTGCGGACACGACGGCAGGCAGTCCCGCACGGCGCAGGAGGCCGCCGTACAGGCCCGAGCCGATCGCGAGGCGGGTGTGCGCGGGGTCTTGTCCGAGCGGGACTTTCCCGCTTTCCCGGTGATGTGGTCGCGGTGGGCGGTGATGGCAGCCGCGTTCGTAGCGGCCGGATCGCAATGGGGCCCGCGGGTATTGCCCGCGCTCGGCTGGTTCGAGGGTGCCAAGCGCAGCGGCTCGACGTTGTATGTCCTGCCTGGTGGGCGGGCCGTGCTGTCGGGTGGTGTGTGGAACGCGCCGGAGCTGGATGCCACCTACAACGACGGCGAGCCGATGCCCGCGTTCTTCGCGGGCGCGCCGGAGTGGGTGGCGAATCCGGTGTTGAATCCGCGTGCCGCCAATGGATTGTTGTCGTTCTGCTACTGGTGGGAGAACGGGAACTGGTATCGCGGCGAGTCGTCACCGGCTGATCAGCTCAGTGACGCGGTGCCGGGCATCTGGACCGCCGACACGGTGGCGGAAGTGATCACCGGACTGGTTGCCGAGCAGCCGACCGACCAGCAGCGGGCGGCGGTGACCACCTTGGTGTCGGCCGCAGAAGTCGGTGTCGTCACACGCGACACCCTGGTGGACGTGTTCGGCGACGACGGGAGTTTCGACGTCGACAGCGCCCTCTACCAGCTGACCATGGCCGGTGTGGCGTTGTCGCTGCCCGAGCCGATGGCCGCGGACGAGGCGATTTCCCGGGTGCGCCAGTACATTCAGGACCGCGGCATGGACACCAGCGGGTATCCGCTGGACGAGCTGCGCGCCGACCGGATCAGTGTGGGCTGGATGGTCTACGTGCCGACCGAGCCCGGTGAGATCTCGATCGGCCGGGCCCTCTTCTACATCGCCGACGACGGTGTGCTGGAGCAATCCTCGTCGTCGGTGGCGCCATCGGTGTACATCGCCGAGTTCGAGCAGCGTTTCCAGCAGCGCCAGGGCTCAGTGGAGGCGTGACCGGGGATTCACGCACAGAGCGACCGTCGCAGGAACCCTACGCACATGGGAGAACTGATGGTACGAGGACGATATCTCTCCGAAGACGAGCTGCGGCGCAACTTCGAGCGTGAACTAGGTTCGGTCACCACCGGCGGTGGGCTGCATTCGGAAACGGGGCTGGACATCGAAACCGAAACGGCCCTGATCGATATCGCCCGAGCGTATCCCGAGGTCACCGAGGGTTTGGTGTCGGCGGCGCGGGCCGCTTTCGCCGGACAGCTCGACGGCTCGAATGCCGCCGCGCGCCGTGCTGAGCTGGAACGGGCTATCGAAGAGCACAATCGGAAGAAGGGCCAGAACCCCAGCGGATGAACACATCCGGAGCGTCCGCGGATGATCCCAGGTCGCCGGGATTTTATGTGCTGGACAGTTGACGTTCATGCGATGATCGAAGGTGGGTGTTCGATCAGTCGAAGGACAGCAACATGGCAGCAGGCGAAATCGAGAACTACACCGAGAAGCTGCGAACTGCCGGTCTGGACACTTCCGAGGCCGATGAAGCATTGCTCGGCATCGTGACCGATGCGCAGGACGCCGCCGACCGGGCGAGCATCGCCGCGGGCCCGGACAAGTTCGGCAGCAAGTTTCGCGACGGCCCAGAGGGCTTCGACAACGTGATGGACAGCATCAACGATGCCACGAAGAACATCGCGACCTCTTTCCGCCGGATGTCCCGAGGTCAGTACCAAGCCGCGGACGCGTTCGACAACGGCGAGCAGGCCGGTACCGAGAACTTCGATCGCCTCGTCTGACCCGAAGGGCCGGAATGAGCGACGCAAGACGCGACGAGCGGGATATGGATTCGATCCTGGAGGCATTCCAGGAGCAGATGCGGATCATCGCGGAGGCGCAGCAGAAGCGCACGAAACTCACCGGGACGGCGACGTCGCGGGATAAAACCGTGACGGTGACCGTGAATGCCAACGGTGTCGTCATCGAGACCAAATTCACTGCGGGCATCGAGGCTTTGAGCTACGCGCAGATCGCCAAGACGGTGACGAAGGTCGCGCAGGACGCCGCGGCCGATGTGGCCCGCAAGAACCAGGAACTGGCCGCGCCCATCACGGATCGGCGCGCCCGGCTGCCGAAGCTTTCCGACTTGGTCGACGGCATGCCCGACTTCGCCGGTGAAATCCCGGTCGAACCACCGGTGTCGCTCGCGCCGCCGGGTTCGCCCGAGCGTGCGGAGGACGACGATGACGCCACCGCACTGCGATTCACCGATGTCGAGGAGTTCGACCACGGTGAGCGGGAGGCCGAGCCGGGGAGAGTCACCGACCCCAGCTGGTAGCACGAGGACGCCGCCATGCCCTTCTCGATAACCATTCCGCCTTGGCTGGAATGGCTGGAATGGGTGGCGGGGGCGGACTGGCCCAAAGGTCTGGAGGGCGATCAGAAGGCGGCCGGAGAAGATTTGCAGCGGCTGGCCCGTGAGCTGCGCACACGAGCCAGGCAGAAGGCCGAGACGGCGACCAACTCCACGATACTGGCCTATCCGGCCGGCGCGGGTCGCGATGAGATGGAGAAGTCGCTCAAGGAGCAACTGAAGGCCATCGACAAGCTGGCCGACAAATACGACGCGGCGGGGCAACGCGCCATCGACTCCGCCGCTGAAATGCGCGCGACGAAGCTCAACGACATTTTCTCGCTGGCGTGGTTGGCGGCGGAACTGGCGTACGCGCTGTTCCTCGGCCCGGGAGCGCCTTTCGCGCAAGCGGGCGCTATCGCGGCGACGCAGGCCGCGTGCCGGTGGCTCGGTGGCTTTCTGCTGCGCAGGATCGAAGCGATCCTGGCCAGGACGGCGCTGTCGCAAGCCAGCAGGGAGATCCTCGCCAAGGTCATCTACGAGATCGTGCAGGAGGCGATTACCGAAGTATTCCAGGGCACGTCACAAGAGCTGGCGGTGCAAGGCCTGAATATCCAGGCCGGGTACCAGCACGGTGGACTCAACTGGGACGCGGTCGGCCAGAACGCGTGGATATCCGCCGTTGCCGGTGGCGCGGGCGGTGCGGCCGGCCACGGCCTGCACAATGTCGTGAGTCACCTGCCCGGCGGCGCCAGCGGGCTGGCAGGTCTGGGCAAGGGTGCGATCACCGGTGCGGGCGCGGGCTCGGCCGGTGCGGGCGCGGCCTACCTGGCGACCGGATTATCCGGTGGCGGCTGGGAATTCGACCCCCGCATGTTCACCGGCGGTGCGCTGTCGGGTGTCGGGCCGAGCATGGTCTACGGCTACCGGGGTGGGTCGAACTACTCCGGCGGGCCGATGGGTAACGGGCCGGGGCTGACACCGAATGTCGGCACCATGCCGGACGGCACGAGCCAGGCTCCGGCGTCGAGCAACGGAACCGGCGCGGGAACTGGCTCCGGTGCCGGAACCGGGGCAGGGACCGGTACCGGCACCAATGGCGCGGGAACGGCGACAACTTCCGCGGGCACGAATGGCAGCGGCACTGGCGGAAGTACCTCGAGTAGTTCGAATGGCGCTGGCACCGCCGCAGATACGTCCGGCAGTACAAACGGTGCCGGTGCCGCGGGCGACCCAGCAGGAACCGCGCAGAGTGCGAATCACGCTGGTTACGCCGGCAATGCGTCGAGCGACACACAGCGTGCGGATGACGCCGGTATCAACGCCGATACCTCTGGCGGGCAGAGTACGAATGGTGCTGGAGTCGCCGGGGAAACGGCGGGCGGCACGCAGACTGGCGGCGACACCTCGACCGGTTCCCAGCAAGACGGAGGCACGGATACGGCCGCCGCGAGCACGAACGGCGACAGCCATGGTACGGAAGGTCCCGGTGCTCAGCAGGCAGGGTCCGCCGATTCCGGTGCCGACGCCCGCGGCCCGTCGGACGCGGTGGCAAGCCAACCCGCCTCCGATCCAGGCCGAGCCGCACCCGATGCGGGCCAGCGCACACCTGATGCGGGTCAAAACGCAATCGACGCAAGCCAAGCCCCCGGCACCAGCCGGGACGGAAGCGTCGGTGAGAGTGCTGACACATCCCAGCCCGGCGGAGCTACTCCTTCCACCACCGCGCAACCAGCTACCGCACCGCAAGGCGCGGCCACCGACTCGGCCGCGGCAGGTGCCACACCCGGTACCTCGGCTGGATCGGTGGCGGCACCAGGCGCCGGGACCGTGCCGGGAACGGCAGCGACGCCGACCGGCGCGGCGCCGAACTCGCCCTCGACCGCTCCGAACATTTCGGCGAGTTCTTCCTCGACTACCGCTGGCCCCTCCACGGCTTCGTCGTCGACCACGCCGAGCACTTCGGCGAGTTCTTCCTCGACTACCGCTGGCCCCTCCACGGCTTCGTCGTCGACCACGCCCAGCACTTCCACGAGTTCGTCCTCGACCGGTGCCCCCGCGGGTGCGGCGCGAACCGTCGGCCCGGCGACCGGTCCGGATCAGGGCCGACCCCTGCTCTCGCAAAGCGATTCTCCCGTCGACCCACGCGCAGGTCGTGCTGGGGATCGAGACGGCACCGCGCCGCGCGCCGGCGGTACCGCGGCGCAGGACGGTACGCAGGCACGCGCCGGTGCCGCAGACCGGACAGCTGCCGGGCCGCTCGGTAGGGAAGGAGCCGTCCAAGCCCAAACGGCCGATTCCGAAGCCGCGCAAGCGAGGCCGGACGCCGACGGGGACGCCGACCAGGGTGTCCCGGACCAGACCGTGGGGCCCGAGGATGTCGCGCTGGTCGCCGGGCCGATCGCGGCATCGTCCAGCCCCTCACCGGATCGCCGTACCGCCGACTCCAGCCGCGGCCGTCCCGATCCCGCCGCCGATCGCCGGACCGACGCGGACTCGGATACGTCCGGAGACGGGGAGACCTCCGGCCGGACTCCCGCCGACGCCGATAGCGATGTCGATACCGCCGCCGACAGCGCCGCCGACACCGGCAGGGATGCCGACACCGGCAGGGATACCGACACCTACCGCGCTCCCGACACCGAGCGGAATCGCCTAGACCGGGTTCGACTCCTGCCCGAAGACACCAGCCCGCCGACCCGGGCCGAGATCGACGATGCGAACGACGCGCTGCGCCGCTTGGGCGACGACGCGCGCGCCGAAGATCTGCTGCACGGCGAGAACACCGATACCGACGCCGCGCGGGACCGGGCCCGCAGGAACGCCGAGTGGTGGAACTCGCTGCGCGACAGCGCCACGCCGGACGGCGAGCTGAGCCCGATGCAGCGGGCGATGGTCCGGACACATCCGGACGTGATCGGCAACGCGCCCGGTATCGACGCGATGGCGGCGAACGAAGCGAACCGGTTGCAGATCGCGCGTGAGATCAAAGATCTCCAGTCGCGCTACGGCCTGAGCCGCGCCGAACGCGCACAGTTGCGCAATCTGCGGGCAACCGTCCGAGCCCTGGCCAGAGCGCATTTCCGGGCTGCCTCGCTCCCTTCCGCCCCGCCGGTGCACCTCGTGGCCTACGACTCGACGGCGTTCAGCGGGAAGGGCCGCGCCGCAATAGCTTTCGGAAATATCGACACCGCGGATCACGTGTCGTGGCATGTGCCCGGTATCCGGTACACGGTTTCGGACCTGCAGTCCGGTGTGCATATCGCCGCCGGACAGTACCGGTCCTCGGCGAGCCGGGTGCGTGCGGGCGAGTCGATCGCCTCGGTCGCGTGGATCGGCTACGACGTGCCGAGCGGTCGCGCGCAAGGCGTCTTCACCCGCAGGGCGCGTTCCGGCGCCGAACTCCTGGTGCGCGACATCGCCGCCGCCGACGCGGCGCGGGAGGCCAGGGGTGGACCCGAGGCCGTGCCGACGAACAAGGTGTTCGCGCACGGCTACGGCATCGATGTCGCCGAAGTCGCGGGCAGGCGCGGCAGGCTGGAGCGACTGGCCGGTGACGTCGTGCTGTCCGGGATGGCCGAGCCGTACATCAGGGAGGGTCACTTCGGTGACGTCCGTGTGCACGTACCCGACGGGGTGCGCGGCCTGTTCGGCACCATCGATCCGCCTGTGCCGGCAAGTGATTCGGCACCACCTACCGGAGTGCCGACTCGGGCGTCGCACGACGCCGGACGAATCGGGGCAGACCTGGTCGGCTCCGTCGACCACCGGCCCCCCGACACCGCGCCCGACCCGGACCAGCCGCCCGCCCAGTCGGTGAACAACTGCGGCGAACTCGCGCTCTGGCGAGCCGCCGTGCAGACCGGCAACGGCTCGATCTCGCTGGTCGAACCGGGATCGGTCGGCCCGGAGGGCATGTCCTGGCACGACTTGGAGGTCGCGTCCGGCGGTGAGATCACCAGGGTCGTCGGCAGCAAGAAGCGTCCCGCGCACCAGATGATCGCCGATGGCCTGCGGTATCTGGGCGGCGACGCGGCGGTGCTGGTCGTAGACGAGCACAAGGGCAAGGCCGACGAGCACGGGGTCGGCGCGCACGCCTACGTCATGTACCACGACAAGGCCACCGGAAAGATCATGGTGGACGACCCCTTGCGCGGCGGGGTCTTCGAATTCGATCCGGATACCGCACCGGACGCCAAGTCCACCTGGGGCGTCTTCTTCGGCGCCGAAGGCGAGCACCTGCGCCCCCTCGCCGACGGAGGCGCGGGCAGCCGAGCCCGCGGCATCGCGGTGGGCGACACCGAACCGGACGACGAAGAAGAGCCGGTGGAGCCGGCCGACGACCTGCTCGCCGACGCGGTGGCACGGCGCGATGAACTGGCGGAGCGAATCCGGCAGCTGGCCGAGAGCATGCGGGCCGCTGTCGACCCTGAGGGCCTGACACCGCAGCAGCTCGACGAGACGGTGCGTGACCTCTCCGATCGGGACCTGGCCGACGAGGACGTCGCCCGGCTGTCCGAAATCGCCGATCTGGCCCCTGACTACCTGCACGCGGATGCCGAAGTCCGGGACCTGGAGGCAGGGCGCCCGGTCGCGACACCGGATTCCCACACCGACGCTGTCCCCGCCGGGACGGATCCGTCGGCTGGGACGAACCACACCGCCGCCGACCCGGACCGTTTCGACACCAGGCGTACCGGGGATTCGTCGTCCACTACCGATAGCGATGCGCGACAAGCGGACGAGCCAGCGCAACGCGGTGACCGCGTGCCGCCGGAGGAGCTGACCGAGCCGTCCGGAGACCGAGTACTGCCGGAAGACCTGTCCGAGCCGAGCGAGGCCGACCTGGCCGCCGCGGACGCCGCGTTGCGGCGGCTCGGACCGGACGCATCGGCGGCGGACTTGCTGCACAGCGACTACCCCGCCGACATCGTGGCTGAACGGGCAAGAGATCTCGGGCGACGTAACGCGGAGTGGTGGAATTCACTGCGCGACAGCGATATACCGGCTGGCCAGCTGAGCCCGATGCAGCGGGCGATGGTGCGGGCGCACCCGGCCGTGATCGGCAACGCGCCCGGCATCGATGCCGCCGCGGTGGACCGGGCCAACCGGCTGCGGATGGCCAGGGAGCTGGCCGAGTTGCGGTCGCGCGACAGGTTGACGCGCGCCGAGCGCAGGCAGCTGCGCGTCCTGCAAGCGACCGAGAAGGCGCTCGCGGGCGCGCAGCGGCGAGCCGCGGCCGTGGACCCCGATCTACCGGTGCGTGTGATCGCCTTCGATTCCACGGCTTTCGGCGGAAAAGGGCGGGCCCTTGTCGCTTTCGGTGACGTCGATACCGCACAGCATCTGGCGTGGCACGTCATCGGCATGGGACACACCGTCGAGAAACTGCACGCGAGCCTGGATTTCGCGCTCAACGAATACCGGGTCACCGCGGGCAGGCTCGGCGCGGGCGAGCGCAACGCCTCGATCGCGTGGGTCGGCTACGACGTGCCCGCGGGCGGAAAGATCACCGCGCTGCTGCAGGCGGCGACCCTGCGCCGCGCCAAGGCGGGTGCGGAACTGCTGCTGCGCGATATCGCCGCGACCGACGCGGCGCAGCAGCATGTTCGCGGGTCGGACGGGAAACCGGTCAACCGCGTTTTCGCGCACAGTTACGGCACCGCCCTCACCCAACAGGCCGGAATGGGTGGCAGGCTAGTGGGTCTGGCGGGCGATATCGTGCTCTCGGGCGGACCCGGCGGCCCCATGACGAATGCCGCGCAGTTCGGCAGTGACATCGACGTCTATGTCGCCGCCGCGTCCAACGACATCTTCACACGGCTCGGCGCGACGGTGCCCGGCCGAGCGGGTCGCATCCTGCCGATGCTCGGTGTCGGGCTCGGCACCGATCCGGCGAGCGCGGGATTCGGCGCGATCAGGATCGCCGCCGAACTACCGGACAGCAGGCGGTTCTCCGGTGTCTGGCAACGGCATTCGGGCTACTACAAGTTCGCCGACACCCGCACCGGCACGCCGACGGAGGCGCTGGACAACTTCGGACTGATCGGTTCCGGCCGCGGTCGCGAGGTGCCCACCGCCGCGCACCGTCCCGAGGTCGCCGAACCGGGCTGGGTGCAGCGCCAATTGGGCGCTCGGTTCGAGGATCCGGAGCGCGGCCGTGTGCCACGCGCCGGCGACGGCTCCACGCCGCACCGGGTTCCGGACACCGTCCCGGATCGGCGAACCGACCCGCCGGATACCGCGAATCGAGTCGAGCAGCAGCACAACGAGTGCGCGCCGCGTGCCCTGCGCTGGATCCAGCGTCTGACCGGCAGCGCCGTGGTACGGCTCCCAGCGGGCGATATCGGCCCGCCAGGGATGACCGCGGAGCAGTTGGAATCGCACGCCGGTGGCCGGTTGCGCGCGTATGGGGCCGACCCGCGGCTGTCGGATCCGCACGATCTGATGGCGGCGAGGCTGCGGCTGCTCGGTGACGGCGCGTCGGTGCTGGTCGTCGACCAGTACCACGGTCCCGCCGACGAACACGGCGTCGGTGCGCACGCCTACGTGCTGAGCAACGACAACGGAACGATCATGGTTCACGACGACAGCGTCGGTGAGCCGCACCCGTACCCGCCGCGCACATCCACCCGCGACCTCGCCGGAACCTGGGGAATCTTCTACGACTCGGACGGCAACGCGCTCGACCCGGCCGAGGGCGTGGACCGAGCGCCGCGGGATGGCTCACTACCTTGGCATCGCATCGGCGCACAACCGGCCGAGCCCGGCTACTTGGTCGCCCCGCGCAACCCGGAGACGGGCTTGCCGGACGACGTGCAGGTCACGCGCGCCGACCACGATCTCGTGCGGGCGGCCGAGGACGCCCTGCGTGATCGGCTCGGCCCCACAGCGAACGCCAATTCCCTCCTGCGCCCCGCGGATCTGGAGAGCTCCGCGCGCACCCGGGCCGAAGAGAACGCCCAGTGGTGGCACGCGTTGAGTTTCGACCAGCGGCGCGCCATGGTCGCGATTCACCCAGAGATCATCGGCAACGCCGACGGCATCCCCGCCCAGGTGAAGGACGAGGCGAACCGGCTGTCGATCCGGCGCGACCTGGACGCGTTCATCGAGCGACTGGGCGCCCACTATCGGCGCCACCCCAGCCAGCTGGAACGGGTGCTCGCCGGGCCCGAACTCGACGCCGCCGAGCGCGGACAGCTGCGCAACCTCCTCGCCACCCAGCGGGCTCTGCTGCGCGCGGATCGGCTGGCCGGCGCCATGCACGTGGACGTGCCGACGCCGCGGGTGCACGTCCTGTCCTACAGCGCGACGGATTTCGGCGGCAGCGGGCGAGCCGTGGTCGCGTTCGGCGACGTCGACACGGCGTCCTCGGTGTCCTGGCACGTGTTCGGCGTGAATTCCAGCATCCGGACCATGGTGGAGCAGCTGAAGTCGGCCAGGAACGCCTACGAGATGACCGTGCGCACCGACTCGACGGTCACCGCGGCGTCCATCGCCTGGATCGGCTACGACGCACCGGACAGTCTGGCGCAGGCCACGACCACCGCCCGCGCGGAGGACGGCGGCGCACGGCTGGCCCAGGACGTGGTTTCCTTCCAGGCCACTCGTGCATACCTGGCCGCGCGCCAAGGCGGCGAGCCGGTGCCGACGAATCACCTGTTCGGCCACCGTTACGGCGCCACCACGGTCAGCGAGGCAGCGGCGGGCGCTCGGCTCGCCCGCGAGATCGGCACCGTGACGATGCTGGCCTCGCCGGGTGCGGGCCGGGTGGAGAGCGCGGCGGAGTACGGCGCGAACGTCGAGGTCTACGTGGCGAGTTCGTCCCGGGACTGGGTCGCCGGAATGGGCGCCAACACGCCCGGCGGCCAGGGCAGGCTGTTGAACATCGGCTTGGGAGTGAATCCGGCCATCGACGTCTTCGGCGCCACCCGCATGGCGGCCGAGATCCCCATCGAGGGATCCACGGGCACCAAGAAATCGATGTTGTCCCGGATATCCCTGAAGCTGATGGGATATCAAGACCCCCGGTTCGCCGCGGGCGCCCGGGTGCACAGTCAGTACTACTGGTTCGCCGACGAACACACCCGCGCGCCGACCGAGGCACTGGCCAATATCGGGCGAATCGCCGCGGGGCACGGCGATACCGTGCGGGAGGTGGAACACCGCGCCGCGGTGGAAGACCCGAGTGTGTGGCAGCGCAGGATCGCGTCCCGCTCGGCGGATCCCGAGGCCGGGCGGATGGTCCGCTTCCGCGATGGGTCCCTTCCGCGGCCCGAACCCGCCGACGTCGCCGCGGCCCCGGATACCGGCGCGCTGGTGCGGGAAGCGCTGGCGCTGCGCGGCGACGGTGTGGTCCCCGCGGACCTGATGCACCGCGGGTACGCCGACGACTACACGCGGGCGCGCGATCTGGCGACCGAGAACGCGCTCTGGTGGGATTCGCTGCGCGACAGCGGCACTCCGCACGGCGAGCTGAGCCCGATGCAGCGTGCGATGGTGCAGTCGCACCCATTCGAGGTGGGCAATGCCGACGGCATCCCGGCTCACGTCAAGGATCAGGCCAACCGGTTGCAGCTGCGACGCGACCTCGACGCACTGCTGGCTCGCAGGCCGCGGGGCGGCTCGCTCGCGCGTATCTTCCGCGGAAGCGACATCACCCCGCTGGAACGCCAGCAGCTGAAGAACATCATCGCCACTCAGGAGGCGCTGAACCGGTCCGGCGGTGTGCGACCCGGAATGCCGACGCCCCCAGTGCATTTGCTCGCCTATGACGGTCTCGCCTACGGCGGTGAGGGCCGGGCCGTCGTCGCGATCGGCAATGTCGACACCGCCGAGCACGTGGCCTGGCAGGTGCCCGGCATCACCACGACGGTGGAGAAACTGACCAAGCGCCTGCAGATGGCGCGCGACCCGTACGAGTCCATGGTGCTGGCCGACCCGACCGTTGAGGTCGCGTCCATCGCCTGGATCGGCTACGACGCGCCGAGCGGCAAGAAGATCTGGCTGGAAACCAGGACTCCGGAGTTCGCGGAGATCGGTGGCCGCCTGCTCGCCCGCGACGTGATGGCCTACCAGGCTGCCCGAGCGGTCCGTGCCGCACGTCCGATCGACCAGGCGGCTGCCGATCCGGCGGCGACCGATCCCCGGCCGGTGGGCCCACCGCCGCCGAAGATCCACCTTTTCGGCCACAGCTATGGTTCCACCACGACGAGTTATGCGGCCGCGGGCGGGCGGCTGGCTCGCGACGTCAGCACGATCACGCTGGTCGGCTCGCCGGGCGCCGGACCCGTACAGCACGCTTCCGAATTCGGGATCGGCGACAACGTCTACGTCGCCAAGCTCTCCTTCGATCCGGTCACCGGGCTCGGTGCGCTCATGCCCGGCCGGCACGGCCGCTTCCTCAATATGGGCTTGGGCATCAACCCGTCGGTCGAAGCGTTCGGCGCGCGGCGCATTCCGTCGCAGTTCCCCGCGGTCGGCCCGTTCGGCCGCGCCTTCCCGGCGCACGGCGCGTACTTCGACTTCGTCGACGCCGACATCGGCGAGGCGCCGGAGTCGCTGGCGTACTTCGGCCTGATCGCGACCGGACACGGCGACGAAGTGCCGCAGGCGCCGCACCGCGTCGTACCCGAGGAGCCCGGTGCGTTGCACCGTGCCGGATGGGCGCCGAAAGATCCGGAGGGCAAGCGAACTCCGGTGCGGCAGGATCAGCTCGGGCGCAGGCCCGCTGACGGAACTCAGGAACACCGGACACCTCGAGCCCCGGAATCGGGACAACCCGCGCCGGAGCGCACGGACTCCAGCGACGTACGGGATCCCGGGTCGCCGCGTCGAGTGCCCGAGGGTGGGGCCAGACCGGAGATCCAGGGCCACCGCGGTGGTCGCGGACTGTGGTCGGAGAACACCCTCGCGGGCTTCGCGCACGCGATGGATCTCGGCGTCGACGTGATCGAACTCGATGTCGGGCTCACCAGAGACGGCGTGCCGGTCATCTCGCACGAGCAGAAGATCGACGGGCACACCGTGCGCGACACCGGCCCGGCCCGGCCCGGCGATCCGCAATTCCCCTACGTGGGTAAGCCGATTCGCGAGCTCACGGCCGAACAGATCCGCACGCTCGACACCGCGGTGGTGAACAAATCGTTCGCCGGAACCCAGCAGGCCGCGCCGCGCGGCAGCGGGGTGCCGACTTTGGCCGAAGCCGCGGCGCTGGCCTCCGGCCGCGGCGTGACGCTGGCGGTGGAGATCAAGACCGATCCGTCCTGGAGCGACGCGGAAGTCCGTGCCGTGGTCGCGGCGACGGTGGCGTGCCTGAGCGGCTACGACGTGCCGTATCGGGTGCTCGGCTTCGACTGGCGGGTGCTGACGCACGCCGCCGAGCTGGCGCCGGACGTCGACCGCGTCGCGCTGGTGAGTTCCCGCACCGCGACCGAAGCGTGGCTCGGCGTCGATCCCGGCGTCTCCGGGCCGGGCCGTGTCCGTGGCATGGCGGCGCAGGTCGCCGGCCCGCGCCGTTCGCCGGGCGGCGACATCCCCGCCGCCGCACGGCAAGCGGGCGCGACGATGCTCTCGCCCGAGCGCGCTATGGTGACCGACGAGTTCTTGCAGCAGGCCGCCGACGTGGGCATGCCATTGGTGCCCTACACGGTCAACAATCCGGACGAAATGCGCCGCCTGATCGAGGAAGGCGTCGCGGGCATCGTCACCGATCACCCCGACCTGCTGCGCGCGATCCTGGTCGAGCAGGGCTTCGAGGTTCCGGAATCGGTGCAGCCGAGAGGCGATCACGGCCCGGATGATCCGCCGCCCGCTCCCGGTCCCGACAACCGCGGACCGGATCGAGGCCCGAACGATCGCGGCCCGCGTGCCGGCGGACCCGATACCCGCGGGCCGGGCGACGCCGATACCGCACGGACGGACGGCACGGGCGAGCCGGACGCCGCACGCGGCGGACGTACGGACGACCAGGCCGATCAAGGCCGGTCGGGTGACGACCGACCCGCTGCCAGGGCGGAAGTCGCCGACAGCGGACCCACCGACCTCGAGTCCGGTAGCGCGCCGACCCCGCGTGGTGTCGAGGGCGGTGGACGCGGCCCGAATGACCCAGGGGACACCCAACCGGCGGCTTCCGACCCCGATGAGCCGGGCGGCGACAGTGACCGAGGCGGCACGGATACGCACCCGCCGCACCTCGGTCCCGCTCTTCCGGTCGATCCCGGATTCACCGAAGAGCAGCGGCGGATGGCCGACGCGGCGCTGCGGGACGGCGGCTTCGAGGGACCGGACGCGCTGCAGCGCAGCGGAACCCGTCGCATCGTCGACTCCGCGCGGCGGCGGGCGACCGAGAACGCCGACTGGTGGCATGCGTTGACCGACCCGGCCCGCCCCGGCGAGCTGAGCCCGGCACAGCAGGCTCTGCTGCGGGTCTACCCGCATCAGATCGGCAACGCCGACGGCTTGCCCGCGCAGGTGCGCAACGACGCGAACCGGCTCGCGATCACCCGCGACCTGGAAACGTTCCTCGCGCGGCGGCCCGAAGGACGCGGCATGTGGTGGTCGCGCACCGTGCTGAGCGCGGCCGAGCTGAAGCAGCTGGGCAACCTGGTCCGCACCCGCAACCACTTGGCGCAGCTGGAACAGCAGGCAGGTCAGCTGCCCGGCAATCCGCCCGTCCACGTTCTGTCCTACGACGCGACGGCTTTCGGCGGCGACGGCAAGGTGGTCGTCGCGCTCGGCGACGTGGACACCGCCCGAACGGTGAACTGGCATGTCCCCGGCACCAATACCACTCTGCGGTCGCTGCACTATCAGTTCACCCCGCTACGTCATCTGTACGAAGAGACCAAGCGGGTGGACCCCGATCTGGAATTGGCCTCGATCATCTGGATCGGATACGACGCGCCGACCGGTCCGATCAACACCGGGTACGTCAGGGCCGCCTTCCGCGGTCGTGCGAAGGCGGGCGGCGACCTCCTGCTGCACGAGATCGCGGCCTTCCACGCGACCAGGGCGCACGCCGGAACCGCCGACCCGCGGCAGCTGACGAACCGGATCTTCGCGCACAGCTATGGTTCCGTCACCGCCAGCTTCGCGGGCAAACACGGCAGGCTGGCCGGGCTGGTCGGCTCGATCGCGCTGTCGGGTTCCCCCGGCGCGGGGCCGGTGCGCAGTGCCGCGGCGTTCGGCATCGGTGCGCAGAACGTCTACGTCGCCGCCTCCTGGCGTGACCCGGTGACCATGTTCGGCGCCGACCGACCGGGCGCGTGGAGCCGTTATCTCGGCACCGGGCTCGGTCTCGGCATGGACCCGTCGTCGGAAGCGTTCGGCGCGAGACGAATTCGCGCCGAATTCCCGCGGTCGGAGAACTTCGGCAATGCCGAACAGGTGCACCAAGGCTATCTGCGACCCAGCGATCCGCGGACCGGGCGGCCCACCGAGTCGCTGGCCAACTTCGGCCGGATCGCCGCGGGTCGAGGCGACACCCTGCCCTCGGTGGATCATCGCCATCCGCCGCCGGACCCGGGGTGGGCGCGGCGCCGGGTCGGTACCGCGCCGATCGATGTCGAGCGCGGTCGTTACGACGACGGCAGCACCGATACCAGGGCGCCGGATGTGACTACTCCGCCCGGCGTCGCGCATGTGACCGAGGCCGGTCCGCGCGACTGTGCCGTTCGCTCGTTGCGGATCGTCCAGGACCGGACCGGCAGCACGGCGATCGACGTCGCCGCGGCAAGGGCCGTCGGCATGGACGGCATGCGCTGGCAGGATCTGGAAGCGTACGCGGGCGGCCGTCTGCGAGCCGAAAGCCACGCGACCATCGCGGCACGCTTGCGGCGCATGGGCGACGGCGCCACCACCCTGGTCGTCGACGAGTACCACGGCGTGGCCGAACGCAATAACGGCGTCGGCGCGCACGCGTACGTGATGACCAACGACAACGGCACCATCCTGGTGCGCGACCCCGCGACGAACGAGGTTCGCCGCTACCAGGATTGGACTCCGCCGCCTGGCGTAGCGGGAACCTGGGGAATTCACTACGACGCCGCAGGCGTTCCGCAACACCCGCATGACCTCGGCAGGGACGGCGGCGCCCGTCCCGCCAGTCTGATCGGCGAATCGCCGCACCCGCCGGGCGATCCCGATGCCCAGCTCGCCCGGGCGCGCGCACAGTGGACCGCGGTGGAAGAGGCCGTGCGCGCGAAAGGGGAACCGGTCCGCTACGAGCGCATTCCCACCGGCCCGGAGAGCAACGCCGTCTATATCGTCGAATTCGCCGACGGCGGCAAGTGGGTATACAAGCCGACATCCGGCCAGACGTTCGGTCAGATCCAGGTGCTGCCATCCGGTTCGGTCGTCCGTGAAGTCGCCCGGTACCGAAGGGATCTGCTGCTCGGGTACGGGCATGTGCCGCCGACCATCGCGTGGACCGGGCGTTATGGCGCCGGTTCACTGCAGGAACTGGTCCGGGTCCTGCCGAGTAGCCCGGTGTCGGCATATTCGCTGGCGGAGCGGCACGCGGTGGCGATCGGGGTCTACATCGATGCCGATCAAGATCACAACGACTATCTCACCGCGGCCGGTGACGCGCGCCGCCCGCGTGGATCTCTCGTGATCCACGATGGCGAGCACACCTCGCCGCTGGACACCAGTCGCATCGGTATCCGGTCGAGTTTCGTGGTCGACGCGCTGCACGAGTCGCTGCACCCGGATCCGCTCGCGGCGGCGAGGGAACTGCATCCGGACGCGTTACGCGCCGTGCTCACCGAGTTGGGCATCGAGCCCGAAGCCGTCGACGGCGAGATCCGGCGGCTCGCGGAAATCCAAACCGACGGCGTGATCAGCGGCAGTGAATGGCCGGGGCGGATCAGGGACGTGCCACGCATCGCTCCGCCGCCGGAGCCCGAGGTCGCGCCCACTCCCGAGCCGGAGAGCACCGCGCCCGGTGCCCGCGCGGACGCACCGAGCCTGTGGCGGCGCCTCCGCGGCCTGTTCTCCAGCGACAGCGGCCCCGCGCCGGATCCGGAGGTCGTCGACGGTACGACCCGGCAGCGCGCACCCGACGACACCCCGACCGACACCACGCGCTACCGCAACGACTGTGCACCACAATCGCTTTCACGGGTGGTCGACCTGACCGGCAGCACGGTCGTACGGGTGCCCGAGGCGGCGGTCGGCCCCGAGGGAATGACGGCCGATCAGCTGGAGGACGCGGCCGGTGGACGTCTGGAAAGCTTCGACTCCCGCGACGCGATCGCCGACCGGCTGCGCGGAATGGACGACGGCGCGACGATCCTGGTGGTCGAGGACTACCACGGACCTGCCGACCGGCACGGCGTCGGCGCACACGCCTACGTCATGACCAACCAGGGCGGCACCATCATGGTGCACGACTCCGCCCTCGGCTTCCCGCACCCATACCAGCCGGGGCAGCCCACCCCCGATGTCCGCGCCGTGTCGGGAATCGTCTACACGCCCGACGGGACGCCGACCCGCTCCATCGACGAATTCACCCCGGACTCGAACGCACGCCCGGATACCGGGATCGGCATGTCCTCGGACACCGATCCGCGACCGGTCCGCATCGAGGAGACCTTCGGCACGGATCCGGACCTATCCGCCGACGAGCGCAGGGCAGATGCCGAGACCGCGCGCAACTGGGTGGTCGAGAAGCTGCGCGAACTCGGCTGGCGCAATTCTGGGCAGCTCGACGACATGCGCGTCGTCGTGTCGGAACTCGTCGCGAATGCGCTGGACCACACCTCGGACCCGGTCCGGGTCGTCATCGAGGTGACCGGGAAGGCGGGCGCCCGATCGGTGCGCGTCGACGTGATCGACACCAGCGGTGTGCAGCCCGAACTGGAGGGCTTCGATCTGCGGCCCGACGACCTGATCGAGCAGTCGGACGACGACTTCGACCTCGACGCGCTGATCGCGGGCCTCGGCGAGCGCGGCCGCGGCCTGGCGATGGTCGCGGACATGACCCACGATGCGGGAACCACCGAGCTCGAGGTGGGCAAATCGACCTGGTTCGTGCTGCAGGAACTGCTGGTCCGGGTCGCGCCACAGGAGGGGCTGGCCGCGGCGTTCGCGCGGTACGGCGACACCGGCGGCGGTTGGACCGGCGCCGACAGCACCTACTCGCGGCGGTTGCCGGACGGCAGGCATCTGTGGATGTTCTCCGACACGTTCCTCGGCACGGTGCGTCCGGACGGGTCCAGGCCCTCGGATGGCCACTTCGTGAACAACACCTTCGTGGTGGACGACAACGGCGCGATGTCGACGATTCACGGTGGGACGCAGGAGGTTCCGCAGGCTCTGGTGCAGTCGGGGCCGGATGGTTTCTACTGGCTCGGCGGATCGTTCGTCACCGGATCCACGCTGAACGTCATGTTCGTCGGGTTCTCCCGCACCGGCGCCGGGATGTGGGATTTCGCCTTCCGCGACAACGTGCTCGCCCGGTTCGGCACTGACGATCTCCGCCTGCTCGACATTATCCCGATGCCCTCGGAAACGGGCGTGAATTGGACGGCGTGGCTCGAATTCGACGGCACCCACACTTACATCTACGGCATGGAGGACGACGGCACGTCCAAATACATGCACGTCGCCCGCGTGCGGGGCGATGATCTGCGCACGTCGTGGGAGTTCTTCGACGGCTCGGGTTGGTCGTCGAGCGAGACCGAATCCGCACGCGTCATGCCGGGTGTCGCCAACGAATACAGCGTCACCCGGTGGCGCGGCCACTACTTGTTGATCACGCAGGACACCAGGTCCCCGTTCGGTACCGACATCCTCGCCTATGTCGCGGACGCACCGACCGGACCGTTCACTTCGCCGACCGTGCTCTACCGGACCCCGGAGACCGGCGCGGAAGGCTCTTACGGCGACGCCGACGTGATCACCTACAACGCCCACGAGCATCCCGAACTCCGCCGCGGCGACGGCTTGGTCATCAGCTACAACGTCAACAGCCTCGACCCCGGCGGCGTGATCGAGGACGTGACCAAATACCGTCCGCGCTTCATCGAGGTCGAGTTGAATCCCGATTCCGGCGGGCCGGATTCCAGTGGCACCGCCCCGGCGGATCCGCCCACCGGACCGGGCGAGCCGGACAGCGGTCGGCGCGCCGAGCTCGGCGAGCCCGAACCCGGGCAGATCGGCGACGTCGAGCCGGCGAGGTCGCCTGCTTCGGAACGGGAGGCGTTGTCGTCCGATGCGGAGCTGAGTCCGCCCGCGACAACAGCACCGGTGAGCGACGCCGATGTCGAAGCGCTGATCGCCGATCGCTCGGCGGCGCTCGGGATAGACACCGACTCCGCGCTTCTGCTCGAGGCCAGTTTGCTGATCGAGGACAAATACCTGAGCATCGCGGTGATCGCCGACCAGCCGCGGCCGGAATTGGTCTTCGGTGAGCGGGCCTGGGCAGGTCACCTGGGCGCGCGACTGGTTGCCCGAGAACACGGCAGTCGAGCGCTGACAGTGGATTTCATGCTGGATCTGCACGACCGGCTGACCATGGCGGAAAAGCATGGAACTGGCGAGGTTCCCGCGCCGAGATCGAGAACGGGCGTTTTGTCCTCGGAACCGACCGAGGATCAAATGGCTGCGATCGAACAGAATCCGTTGCTTTCGTACGTTCCGCCACCGGCCGGGCCCGGTGAGCACGGCGTCATCGAGTACCACGATTTCGCCTCCCGTGCCGAACTCCGCCGCGAGCTGCAGGCGCTGTGCGATTGGTACAACGAGACGAAGCGCGATCCCGGCCACGATCCGTACGAGCTGGCCGCCGGCCTGCAGCGCTGGTTCGTCTCCATCCATCCATTCGAATACAACGGTCGTGCCTCCAGAATTCTCATGAATTGGTCGCTGGAGCAGGACGGGGAATGGCCCAGTGCGGTCGGAGAATTCGATGATGACATCCTCACCCGAGCAGCGGACTGGGTGGCCACGGTTCGCGCGGGAAGCCAGCGATATGGCGAATGGATGGCCAGGATTGCGCAGCACGGCCCGACGATCGAACCGGTGACTCTGTTCGGCCTGGATCGACAACGGGAACGCTACCGGCAGATGGGTGGCGAAACCGCTCCTTTCGTGGTGGGGCAGCGGCACGACGGTGCCAAGTATCGGCGAGTGCTGGCGGTGGTCAATTCCGAGGAGCCGCTGTTGCATATCGACGATCCGATGCCTTCGGCACCTGACTTCGTCACCGGTCCGCGGGAAGATCTTCGCGCGTGGGCGGCCAGTTTCGACGACCGGCAGGTACGGCATCTGATCAGCGAGCGGCACGTCGAGGCCGCAGCTCACCTTGCGGCGCTCCAGGGCGGTGAATGCCCTCCGGTCGAGGAGATCGTCGGCGCCGCGCGGGAACTGAGCGTGTTTCTGCGAGAAGCGCTACATCGGCTCATGCTCAGAGCAGCCCTGCCCGGCTCGGTTCCGGACAACGCCGCCGGACTGTTCGACATGGTGCGGGCGTTGCCCGATCGCTTCGCAGAAGTACCGGAACTGCGTGCCGCTGCCAGCACCTTGGTCGCTGCGGAAAGCGCACTCGCGCAGTTGCGTGCCGAGCCGTCCGAGCCGACCACTGGGCCCCGTTCCCGTATCGGTGTCTCGCAGCGCGAAGACCCGGCGGATTCTGGCGAGGCCCCGCCATCGCGAGATGGGCAGGTTCCGGCGCAGCGTGCACCGGCGGTGGAGCCCACCGAGTCCGCAGTCGTGCCGCCACAGCGGACCCAGGTCCGCGACACCGGACGCTTGCCGTCGGAGCGCGATGTCGATGCGGCCTTGGTCGCCGCGGTCAAGGCGGGAGACACCGAGGCGTTCGGCATGCTTTATGAGCGGCACGTGGGTGCCGCCCGCACCGCCGCGGCCGGGGTGGTTCGCGGCCGGGAGCACGTCGACGACGTGGTGGCCGAGAGTTTCGCGAATGTCTTCGCGCTGTTGAGCCGCGACGGCCGCACCATCGAGCATTTCCGCGCGTACTTGCTGACCACGGTGCGCCATGTGGCCGTGGCGTCTCGCAAGCAGGGGGACCGGCAAGTCGCGACCGACGACTTGGAGCGTCTCGCTCCCGAGGAGCCGTTCCGCGACACGGTGGTCGAGGAACTCGACAGTTCGCTGGCCGCGCGCGCGTTCCGGTCGTTGCCCGAGCGATGGCGAATGGTGTTGCAGCGGCTCGAGGTCGAGGGCATGAAGCCCCGCGAGCTGGCATCGGAACTCGGGTTGACCCCGAACGCCACGAGTGTCCTCGCCGCCCGCGCCCGGGAGGGCCTGCGTCAGGCGTATCTGCAGATGCACCTTTCCGGTCCGGTTCGGGAGGAGTGCCGCCCGGTGGCGGAGAAACTCGGCGCCTTCGTGCGTGCCGGTCTCGGCAAGCGTGAGACGGCAGCCGTGCGCGATCACCTGGCCGGCTGCGCCGACTGCGGCGCGGTCCACCGGGAACTCGCGGACATCGATGCCGTGATCCGGCGTAACCGAGGCGAAGTCCCCGACGCGCCGGGGCGAAAGCCGCCGGGCGACGGCACCGTGCCGGTACAGCGTGTCTCGGATCAGCCGGGTGGTGCGGTCCGATCCGATTCCGCCGGGCAGGACCGCGCGGATCGGAATCCGCCGACCACAGGTGGAAAGGATGCCACGAGGTCTGGCCGACCGGCCGAGGGGGACGCCTCGCCGTCGCCCGGTCCGTCGGTGGATGACGCTCGGGGCGCGCCGGCCTGGACCATGACTCCGGCGGAGCGCGCGCTACTCGGCCTCGGCGCGGTGATCCGTGCAGAAGTGCTGGAAACCGGCCACTTCCACCTGAACGAGGTGCTTGTCGTGCACTTCGAGAACGGCACGGCGGTGTATCGGCCCGCGGCGCGCGAGCCGATACCCGGTATGGAGCTGCCCGCGGCGGGGCCGGTGGCCAGCGAGGTCGCCACCTTCCGGTTCGACCATCTGCTCGGGTTCCATCAGGTTCCGCCGACCGTCCCCTACGACGGAAGCCGTGGACCCGGATCGCTGCAATACTTCGTCGCCGAGCTGACGGAACCGAGGGCACCGCAGGGATATTCCGTCACGCAGCGGTTCATGATGGCGATCCGGGACGCCATCACGGGCGAGTGCGACCGGCAGGGCAGCGACGGCACCGCGGGTGCGATCGCCATCGCGGCCGACAACGACTTCTCGTTCCCGGAGCACCCGGGTTCGTTCGTCGTCGCCGACCCGGACCTGGTCCTCACCGACAGCCCGGACGCGCGAACCGATCTGCCGTTCCTCGGCACGAGATTTCCTTACCTGCTGGAGATGATGAACCAGCCGATCCCGCCCGAAATCCTGGCCAAGGTCCGCGCGGTCACGCGCGCGCGGGCGGAGGCGGTGCTCGCGGAACTCGGCCACTCGCGCAGCGCGATCGATGGCGCGCTGCACCGCCTCGCGTCCATTCAGTCCCGGGGCATGATCACCGCGGAGGTCTGGGCGTACGCTGGTTCGCCACCGCACCGAGGCGGCGAAGGGATCGGCCAGGTCGATGACACAACGCTCGGTCCACCGGACGATATCGGCCCAGGACCGGCCCGCGGTCTGGCTTCCGCGCCCGACCCGATGAACCAGCCGGGGACCGAGGAATCCGGCCCACCGGACGACGATCGCGGATCACCCGACGCGGCAGCCGAATCGGCCCGCGGTGTGCTGGACCCGATCGACGACGACTTCGCCCGATGCGCCACCGTGGAAGCGGTCGGCGCGCTGCTGACCGCGAAACATGGTGTGTCCGCGGTGGGATTCGACGCCCGCTCGCTGCCCGACGGCCGGGTCATCGATGTGGAGGCAGCCCGCGAATTCGCCAGGGCGCTGGACGACAAGCTCACCAAGCATCCGTGGCTGGATATTCGTGAGGCGCGCATCGGGGCGACCGACGATCCGGGTAATTTCGCCGAGACCGAATACGGGGTCGAGAACGGCGGGCTCTATGCGAAATCGATCGTCCTCAACGAGCTGTACGCCGCAGATCCGGAGCGGTCCATGCGGGAATGGGCCGAAGATTTGGCCAGCGGACACCACGTCGGTCCGGAAAACCGGCCCTGGTACGGCAATATCGTGCACGAGATCGGTCACGCGGCGGACTATGCGGGCGGGTTGGCGGCCCGGCGCGAGGCGCCGTACGCACTGCTCGAGCGTTACCTGCTCCTGCAAAGCCAGGCAGGTGTCCAAGGCGAGGCGGACATCGATGGATACGAGCACTGGGTGCGCGAGCAGTTCAGCAGGTACTGCTTCGACGAGCGTGGCGATTTGAGGTTCGGCGAGGCGTTGGCGGAGGCGTACGCCGCTGTCGAATACGACGACTCGGATATCACCGAGGGCGAAGAGGTGCTGTACGACCTGCTGATGCGCCATGCCGCGGTCCCCTCCGGCACACCGGCCACCATGGCCGACCTCGCCCTGCCCGAGGCGGGCAGGGAAGCCGTCGGCTCTGGCGGCCCCTCCGAGGGTGACCACGCAGCGCCGCCGGAAGGCGACCGTCACCACGGGACGGTCGGCAACCTGGGTGAATTCCGCGGCGACGCACGTGCACCCGGCCGCGACCCCATGCGCCACTCCGTTCTGATGCGTCAAGTGGAAAGCGCCCTGCGGCTGATCACGCCGGAGGACGTGAGCTGGTTCCGGCCGCCGCCGGTGGGTCCGGCGGGATCCATGAGCCGCGTTCGCGTAGACGGGTATTTCAAGCTGCCGGACGGCAGGCCGGTGTACCTGCGCGTCGGCGAGGTCAGCGCCGCGGCGATCGCCGAATACCACACTCGCCCCGACGGTTCCGCCTTCGATCTGACCGTGTCCGACCGGGCGCGTTCGCGCGACGTCGCCCGTGCGGTGGCCGATCTTCTGGTGCAGATACGGTTGGCCACCGATCCTGCCTTCCGGCATCCCGGCGGACGTTTCGCCGAACTCGAAGTGGTCGTCGCGCAACTGGATCAATCGATCTTCGACCCGGCACGATCGAATCTCACACCGGACTACCGCCGGGATCTCACCGACCTGCTCGACCATCTCGGCATCACCGCCGATCCGGTCGGCGCGGCCGCCGAGTTGCTCGCCGAACACAATCCCGAGCTGGCACGGCGAATCGGACTGGAGTACGGCGGAGCCGTGGCACACCGCCCGGTCTTCGGGCTCCTGCTGACCGAACCGGCCTTCGCGGACGCGGCCCAGGCGCATCTGGAACGCCTCGCTGGACTGCTGCGTGGCGAGTACGCGACCGACGTGCTGATCAGCGAGGCGCTGGCGCTGAACGGCCGGATGCACGAGGAACAGGTCCGCCGCATCTTCGACCCGATCTATTTCGACCCCGCCGCCGATACCGCGCGCGCAACCGTGGGCAGGGACGCACTGATCGAGGCGCTCACGCCACTCAGGGCGGCGATAAATGATCCGCTGCCGCACGGTCCGCGGCGGTTGGCCGCGATCGAGGCGGCTATCGACGAGCTGCGCGCGTCACCGCTGATCACCGACGAGCTGCGCGGCGCGGTGAATTGGGCGCGCATGCGCCAGGCCGCGTCCGCGCTGGCGGCGATGCCGGACTGGATCGGAGGCGTGCTGGACCGGAGCACGGGACAGGTCGAGATCCGGGCGGCTCTACCGGCGCATCCGCGGGGCGCGGCGATGTCGCTGCTGGACTTCCTGCACACCGTCGACAGGGCGAATCGTGGTGCGGCGCAGCACGGTTTGAACGTCGAGTACGTAGTCGTGATCCACGACCAAGCCGACGGGCGGTCCTCGGTGGAGGTGCTCTCCCGCCCGCGGCCGACCTACCGGCTACCCGCCGAGCGCAACGATCCGGTGCTCTTCGCGCCGCGTCCGTCGGTGCCTGCGGCGCGCGCGGGCGGGCATACCGTCGACGTCGGCGTGGGACGCAGCGCGTTCGCGGTGGAGCTGACCCCCATCCAGGACACGATGGGCCGCGGCCTGATTCTGCAGACCGAGTTGCCGCAGGACTTCGCCGACGCCGGGCAGCGCCGCCGCAACCTCGGCGTCCTCGATCCGGGTCCGCTGCCGATGCCGGGTGCGCTCGTGCTGTTCGCCGACCTGCTCACGCACGGCGAGGTGCTGCGGGCGGGCGGCAACGGCGGTGTCGCCAGGTTCTACATCAACAACGTCAGCGCGCACTACACCGCCGCTCAGTACGACGCGCTGGCCGCGCGACTGCCGCGAACCTTGGCGCCGGGCGCGCGCGTGGAAGTGCAGTGGGACATGACCTCGGAGCGCGCCGAGGGCGGCAGGCCGGGCGATCGCGGACACATCCAGGGCGATCTGCTGATGGAAGCGATCGAGCGGGTGCTGCCGCCCGCGGTGGCGGGGGCGTTCCGGGTGGTGGAGCACACCGTCTTCGACCCGCCGGGCAACGAGGACTACCTGTACTCGATCGACGCGGGCGCGAGCAACGTCCTCAACGCCGGGACAATGGCGCTGTACACGCCGCCGAAACCCGACCACCGCATGGTGATCGCCTACGAGCCGGACGCGGGCGCGCCGGCGGCGGTCGTGGAACGTGCCACGCCCGCCGTCGACGTGGACGCGATCCTGGCCCACGACCGCAGACCGGAGGTACTGGCCCAGCCGACCGGAGATCCGGCGACCGCCCATCTGCCGACGCCGCGTCAGCACTACATCGCGGAGGTGGGACGCCTGCAGGCCGTGGAGGACGCGCTGCGCGAACGCGGCGCGTCCGACGAGGAGATCGCCAGGACCCTGCAGAACGCGCGCCGGGAGATCGGCGCCTTCTACAGCACCCAGGACTACGGTGAATTGGAGCATCTGAAGGAGCGGAGGCGGAACATCCGCGACTACAAGGACCCGCTCGGCCCGACCGTCGAATATCTGCGCGAGGTCGAGGGCCTCAGCTGGGCGCAGATCATCGCGGGCGCCAAGCGGCCGGGTGGCGCCGATCTCGGACTCGGCCGTGACGAATCGGGAGGCAGTGCGTGACCGCACCTCGGGCTCGGCTCGACCGCGCGGCGGAGCAGCTGCGCGACTACCTGCTGTGGTTGGCCGCGCGGCTGACACCCGGCGTGACCCCGCAGGTGTCGGTGCCGGACCACCCGGTCGCGGTGGACTGGCACGAGCCGGTGCGGTACCAGTACCGCGCCAGCGCGCGCGTGCACCCGCCCGGCGCGGCCTATGACCCGGCCGTGCTGCACCGAGCGGTGGCCGCGCTCACCGAGGCCGGGTGGTCGGTCGACGTCGAGCGCTCCGCGGACGAGCCGGGCGCGGTGCAATCGACGGTCGTCGGGAAACACGACGAGTTCGTGGTGCGCGTCCGCGTGCAGGAAGGGTATGGCGGAGTCATTTTCGCCGGTGAGACACCCATCATCGCGGTACCCGAGGATGATTCGTTCGTCCCGCCCGAACCGGTCGTCACCGCCGAGACCGTCGGCGCGGACGCGGTGCTGTGCTACGAGTGCGCGGGCCTGGGCTGGTGCCCGGCCTGTCAGGGCCGCGGCTGGACCGCGACCGGTCCTTCCGGCCGCCAGCGGTGCCGAGAATGTCTCGGCGCCAAGGTCTGCCCGGTCTGCCGCGGCGCGGGCGAACTCGTGATCGCCGAACTGACCTCCGCCGACCGAGCCCACTATCCGGATCTACCAGGCACTTTCGGCCAGGGTCGAGCCGATGGGTGAACCCGCGGCCTTCCGGATGGGTGGTGATGTCACTTGCTGGACATCCGTTGTTCGGATGAATCTTCGAAACTTCGTTCCGGAAGGAGACGTTGCGGCGCGAGCACGGGTGGGATGATCGGATCGATGGTGTCTGTGCCGAGGCGAATCCCGCCCGGCGTCATCAGCCACACGGCGCGCCGGGTATGGCCCCGAAGAAGGTAGCTTGGGGATACAGGACGTGCGACGGATAGGCAGGAGCAGGACCTGTGGGCGACGGAGTGAACCCATGGACGGGATTGCAAGGGTTGGCTCGTGACGGCAAGATCACGGTGGACCACGGTGTCGCGGAGACCGCCGCGATCAACGTCGCCGACGCGCTCACCATGGTGGGCATCGTGCACTCCGCCGTCGAGCGGGTCCTGAACTATCAGGGCTTCGGAAATCTCGGTTCCGGCGCCGCGCTCGCGTCGAAGTTCTTCAAAGCCGGTCGCGATCTGGACGATCGGCTGAAGGACCACAAGAACATCCTCGCCGAGATGGGGGAGACGTTCGTCGTCGCTGGCCGGCTGTACCGGGACGGCGAGACCGACTCGGAGGCGGCGTTCACCCGGATCAAGAACAGCCGCTGGGGCGAGTGGCAGGACTTTCCACACGTGCCGGACGCCGGTGAGACCCAAAGGCCGGACTGGGCGACCGGGAACGAACTGCCCGCCATGAACGAGCGTCTGCGAAATGTCGGTTCGTCGCAGGACCGCGACACCGCGACGGTGACTCCGGAGCGAGCGCCGGAACGACCGCGGGACAGCGCGCAGAGCGGCGAGCACTGGAACGAGAACTCGGTGCGCGTCGAGAACGCCTACGCGCTGGAGTACAACACCTACTACAGCCTCGGCCAATCCATCGGCGACCACATTTCGGAAGTGACCGACGCGGCAGGCACCTGGAAGTGGATGGCCGACCGGCTGGAAACGGTCTTCACCAACCTGAAGAATCAGCTGACCCAGCTGCAGTCGAACGGTTCGTGGACCGGCGACGGCGCGGCGGGCGCGGTCACGGCGGCAACCGCGTACCAGGGCAATGTCACCGAGCTGACCGGGGATATGCGGCTGGTCAGCGACAACCTCATGTACACCTCGGGGTGGCTGTGGGGAACCAAGATCAACATGCCGCACACGCCATGGGCGAACGTCGGCAAGCCCTATGCCAGGGACGAACTGCTGCCGAAGGCCAGGACCGCGTTCAGCACCTTCTACGCGCCGGGTATCACCGCGTCCAGCAACGCGATTCCGCTACTGCCCGCCGCGCTGACTCCGGTCACCGCTCCCCAGGGGCCCGGTCCCGGTCCTGGTACAGGCCCAGGGCCCGGCACCTCTCCGGGGCCTGGGATCGCTCCCGGCCCGGGGATCAACGGCCCCGGTCCCGGAACATCCCAGACGAAAGCGCAAGCGGACGCGCAACGCCGTGCCGAAGCCGCCGCACGCCAGCAACAGCAGGAGGCGCTGCAGTTCCAGCGACAGCAGCAGGCCGAGGCTCGCAGGCAGCAGCAGGAGGCCGCGCAGTTCCAGCGGGAACAGCAAGCCGCGGCGCGCCAGCAGCAGGCCCAACAGGCCGCACAGCAGGCCGCCCAGCAGGGCCAGCAGGCGGTGCAGCAGGCGATGGCCGCCGGACAGCAAGGCCTCCAGCAGGCGATGCAGGCCGCTCAGCAGGCCGCGCAACAGGCGTTGCAGGATCGTCAGCGTGCGGGTTTGCCCGGCGTCCCGTCGGTACCAGGCACCGAGATCGACCCCAAGACCGGGTTGCCGAAAGGCGCCGGTGGACCCGGACCCGGCGCGGCGGGCCCCGGTGCGCCGGTCGGCAAGGATCTCACGCAGGCCGCCAAACTGTTCCCGCGTGCGAGCACGGCTACCGCGACGGCGGCCGGGACCGCGATGGGCCGTGGTGCGGGCATGGCTCCGACGGCGGGCATGCCCGGTTCTCCCGGAGCGGCGGGCGCCGCGGGCCGGAGCGCGGGAGATGGCCAGGCGCACAAGCGGCCCACCTTCCTCGATTCCACCGAGCACTTGGACGAAGCGCTCGGCGATGCGCCGCGCGTGGTCAAGCCGGTCGTGGAGAAATGAAGCGAACCTGGAAGTTCAGCGACATCGAGTTCTTCGTGCTCTGGGAGGGCCACGCCAAGGACGCGCTGCCGCCACCACTGGTCTTCACCAGCCGCACCCCGCTGCTCGACGACTTCGAGCTGGAAAAGAGCAGCGTCCGGGAAGCCTTGCGGAACAAGGTGGAGCACTCCTTCGGCGAGGTGCTGGCGACGCTCGCCGCGCCGGACATCCGGATCGTGGTCGACGGCTGGGACGGCACGGACGGCGACGACCCGAAGAAGTGCGTCCGTTTGCTCGCGGCGCGGCGGGGTGACGCCGGGTACGTCGTCAAGCAACTACCAGGAGAAACCATCTGGCACAGCGGCGGGTTCGAAGTGACCGAGTGCGCCGCGGTGGGACTCGCCGACGCGGTGGTCGCGCAGATGCCGGAAGCCGCGGCGGGCAAGCAGCCGGAGGTGGTGCTCGCCACCGACAGCGGCTCCGACATGGATTACGCGTACGGCGAGTCCGCGGTGGAGGATTCGTTCGACGACACCGTCGCCTACCGCTCGCGGAAGTTCCTCCAGGCCGAGGCCACCACGATCGGGACCATCGCGGTGATCCAGGGCAGCTCGGTGTTCGGGCCGCGCGGCGTCACGCACCGCGAGATCCGCTGGCGCGACGTGGTGGACGACGGTCGCTACGCGAGCAGCCCCGGCCTTCCGTCCGTCGCGGTGGGGGCGGATGCCGCTCGATTGACGGCGATGATCAACACCGAGGTCGCCGCGGTGGTGCGGGCGATCAAAGACGAACGCCGGTAGGCCGAGTCGGCCGGGCTTCCACTTTCGGAGGCCCATGGGATTCGACCAACACATCGACAAATCGATCGGTGACCATGCAATTGGTGTCGAAACCGATTGTGGACCAATGATCACATCTTGGCGATTCACCGACCTGTAGTGGGCGGTCCACGCGGGGAGAATTCGAAAAAGATGATCTTCCCGTTTCGGTCGTCTTCACTGCGCGTTCGAGATCGTCCGCATCATCAAAGATCAACAAGGTGCTGGGGCTCAGAGGAAGATGGGTGCTACTTGTCGGTAGCCCGTCGTACACTTTCAGGTACGACGAGCGGATGAGGGATGCCATGTGGAAAGCAGCGTCCAAGAGTGGCTCGATCTCGGTTGAGACCACCGAACAGGGACTGCCGGTATGTATCACGGTCGAACCTGGCGAATTACGACGCGAGCCGGGGGAGTTGGCGGGGGAGATTCTCAGATTATGCAAACAATCGGCGAATCGCGCCGGGCTTGCTCGCAGGGCGGAATTGGAGGCGGCTGGGCTCACCAGCGACGTCTTGGCGTTGACCGGCTTGCCCAAGCCGGAAGACGTTGCGCGGCAAGAGCTGGCGGAGGAGGCGGAGTACGAGGTCGAGCCGCAGAGCTGGCTCAGGTCGGTATGAGTGAGGCGGTTCGTATGAACGAGGCAATGGACGCCCTCGAAGCGCGAGTTCACCGTCAGCTCAATCGAATGCGCGATCTGGCCGACCAGATGGCCGCGGTCCGCGTGCGCGAGACCTCGCCCGACGGCGCCGTCACCGCCGTGGTGGACGGCAACGGCGCGCTCGTGGATCTCGAACTGTCCGGCGCGATCACGAAACTGTCGCCCGCCGAGTTCGAGCGAATCCTGGTGAGCACGGCGGCTTCCGCGGCGCGACGTGCGTTCGCCGAACGTGGCGCACTGGTGACCAGCTTCAACGAAGAAGTCGCCGAGTATGCGTAGGAATTCGGTGTCTGAAATGTCATGGAAGTGTCTACCGGTGTTTACGAAATATTCCCGGATCAACTGGTGGGATGATCCGGTACATTTGAAAAGAACGGACCAATCGTGTTCCGGCAGCGGAGGTTCCCGATGAACGAGATCGTTGTAGCTTCTGACGCCATCCGCGGGTACGGAGACGCTTCGGCGGCCATGGCCGTCGATGTAGCGGTCGCGGGGGCGGCGAACCAGGCGGCGACCATCGCCGCGGCAATTCCGGTTTTCGGCCTGATCGGGCAGGATTTCCTGGCCGCATTCGCCGTCGCGCAGGCCAACAACCTCACCTCGGTCGCCGAGCTGGCGCATGTGCACGGTATGACCGCCGTCGCCGCACACGAGAGCGCCGCGACCTACGACCTCACCGACGACGCTTCGGCCGGCGACTTCGGGTCGATCAGCACATCGATATGAGTGCGCCGCTCGACCAGTCCGTCGTGGATCTGCTCCGGCAGAGTGCGGTGGGGCCGATGCTCGACCGGCCGGTCAACGATGTCCTGAAAGACATGGGTTTGCCGCCGCTGCCGGAGATCTCGGGTCTGCCGCCGCTGCCGGAGTTCCCGCCGCTACCGGTGATCGACCTGTCCCTGTTGGCCAAGCCGCTCACGGATTTGGCGAGCAGTTTCGGGACCGGGCAGCTGCCCGCCGCACCACAGCTCGACCCGGCGCAGGTGTTGTCCCAGGTCTCCACCGTGGTGCAGACCGCGATGACGCTCGGCACCTCGGCGTTGCAGCTGGTGATGCAGCTCTGGCAAGGCATGGGCGCCTCCTCGGCGGCTCAGAAGGCCGGGCAGGCGGCCTCCGACGGCGCCGCGGTCGCGAGCCAGAGCGCGGCGACCTCCGCCGGTGTCACGGCGGCCTCGGGTTCGGTGTTCCAGGGCGCGAGCCTGATGGCGGCGATCATCGCGAAGTTCATGACCTCGCTCGCCGCTTCCGCGCCGTTCCTCGGCACGCCCGGCGGCCAGCTGTTCGTGGTCGCGCTGACCACCGAAACGCTCGCCGAGGCAACCGCCGTGGTCGCCAAGACCCGCGGTGAACTCACGGTGCACAGCGCGCAGATGACGACGACCGGACAGAAGGTGCCGGTCACGAACGCGCCGAAGAACGTCGACCCGATGCAGACGGTGTCGCAGCTCATGCAGCTGCTCGGCCCGTTGACCCAGATGGCGACCACCGGCGCGCAGGCGCTGCAAGCCGCGCAGACCGCGTTGAACGTGCCGAAGTCGATCTCGGACCCCGAAAAGGACCGGGAGCGGCTGAAGGAAGGCGAGCACCCGGACGGCGCGGAAGGTGCCGGTGCGGGCCCCCTCGGGGCCGGTGTCGGCGGCGCGGCGGGAACTCCTGCGCGGCAGTTGACCCCGTGGGCGGGTGCGCGCGGCGCCGGAGCGCTCGGCGCCGCGGGCGCGAGTATGCCTGCCGCCGAAGCCGCTTCCACCACGTCCGCCTCCGCGGCACGTGGCATGACTTCCGGTCCGGGAATGGTGCCGATGGCAGGCGCGGCCGGCGCCGCCGGCATGGCGCGCTCCGGCGAGCAGAGCACCGACGGCTTGCGTGGATTGCTGGTCACCGAGCAGCACGGCAACGAAGTCGTCGGGGAAATCGAGGGTGCCTCGCTGCCGGTGGTCGGCGCGGCCGAACGGGTCTCCGAACCACTGGACTCCGAGCCACCGGACAAGTCGCTCACCCTCTGACAGGAGGACGTCATGGAATTCGATCCCATCGAGGCCCGCAAGTCCGCCGCGGACCTGGACGCTCTCGCCGCGCGTCTGGAAGCCGATCTGCGGCAGAGCATGCCCGCGCTGGCGGTCGAGCCCGCGGGCTCTGACGAAGTGTCCGGTCGCGCGGCGGATACGTTGCGCGGTGTCGCGTCCTCCTATGACGGGGCCGCGTCCGCCGGAGTGCTGGAGATCCGAAAACTGGCCGCCGCGTTGCGTTCCCACACCGATCTGCTGGTGCGGATGGACGACGACAATGCCGCCGGCTTCGGAGCGAACTGACACGGAGCGCGCATGGTCGAACCACCGGTAATCGGATTCACCGGTGTGGTCTGGCAGGCCAGGCCAACCGAACAATTGGCGCGGGATCTGACCACGGGACCCGGCGCAGCGCCGATGGCCGACGCGAGCACGGCATGGGCGAAGCTCGCCGCGAGTTTCGGCGCCGCCGTCGTGGAATACGACCAGATCGTGGCGAAGATCCGCGAGTCGTGGCGATCCGGCGAGAGCGAGGCCGTGCTCGAACGCATCACCAAGCTGCGTGACTGGCTGGTCGACGCGGCCGCGGCGGCCGGCCAGAACGCCGCGAAGGCGGGCGCACAGGCGGTCGCCCACGAGGTGGCGCGCCTTGCCATGCCGCACGTCGCCGAAATCGCCGCGCTCGAAGCGGCGAAGCGCGGGATCGAGCAGGCCGGTGCCGCCCTGGGCGCGCCCTTGGTCGGGGCCGCTGCACAGGTCGATTCCGAACAGGACCTGGCGAAGGCGAACGCCGCGCGGGTGATGCAGAGCTACGAGGCGGCCACCGCGCCGCTGGCCATGCCGTGGCAACAGCAGCACCCGCCGGTGATCGCGAGTGGCGCGGCGCTGGAAGCCGAGGCAGGCGCGAACCAGACCACGGCGGCGGCGGCCGCCGCGAGCGTCCCGCGCATCGGTGGCATGCCGAACCTGGGCGCGCTGTCGATGCCGCGCGCGAAGACCGCGTACCACGCGCAGACGGTGTCGCAATCGGTGGCCGCGCCGGAAATCGTTCCGGTGGAGCCGGCTCCGGTCGTCGCCGACAACGCGTCGAGCCGGATGGCGCCCGGCGCGATGGCTCCCGGCATGGCCGCGGGCGACACCGAACGCGCCGTCCGCGCCGGAGCGTCGTCCGCGCCGCGTCCCGGCGAGGGCCTGCAGCTCGAGGCGGGCGTCGAAGCAGCGCCGCCGGTACTCGGCGCAGCACCCGAGCAAGCCGCGCGACCGGAGTCGGCACAGACCGAGGTGGCACCGTGACCGAGCGCGGCAAGGGAGTTATCGAGCACGGCGTCAGGGGGCGTGGCGCGGCTGTGCGTCAGCGCGGTGGTGTCGTGATCGAGCGCGGTGAGGTAGTCGTCGAGCACAGCGTCAACAGGGGCGGCGCGGCCGTGCGTCAGCGCGGTGGTGTCGTGACCGGGCGCGGCTGGGTAGCTATCCAGCGCGGCGCCAACGGGCGTGACGCGGCTGTGCGTCGGGAGGTGGCGTCGTGACGGAGTGCGGCCAGGGCGTTATCGAGCACGGTGTCAGCGGGTGCGGCGCGGCTGTGCGTCGGCGAGGTGGTGTCGGGACCAACTGCGGCGAGGGAGTTATCGCGCACAGCACCAGGGGACGCGGTGCGGCGGTGCGTCGGGGACGCGTTGCGTCCGCGCCTCGGGGGAGGAGGCCGGCGTGCCGACGATGACCAACGACGGACTGCTCGCGGCGTCCGGCCTGATCGGTGTGCAGACGTTGCCGCTGGTGCTGGGTGTGGGCCCGCGGCAGGATTCGGCCGAGGCGTGGCAGGAAGCGCAGCGGGAGGCCCTCACGGGCTTGCGCGCGTCGGGGCTCGTCGACGGCTACGACGAACTCGACGCCGAACTCGCCGCGGCGCTGCACACGTTGGCCCAGCCCGATCGTGAGCTGGTCGCCCGCATCTACACCGAAACCGGACCCGTGCGCGTGTGTTTGGCTCGCCGGGGGAGTGAGCACGCGGCCGCCATCCGTACCGGTGACGCCTTCGACGTGCACACGGCCTGGGCCGACGACGACGGTGCAGCGCTCGCGCGTCCGGTGCTCGCCGCGCTGGGCGCTTGCCCGCCCGCCGAGATCGCCGGCTTCAGCGCCCCGTCGGAGGAATTGCGCGAACGTCTCGACGGCGCGACCGCATCGAGTGATTTCACCCAGGCGGTGTACGCGCTCGGCGTGCTCGACCAGCGCGACGCGATCGAATTCGGTCTCGCCATGTCCAGCTGCCACGCGCACGCCGAAATCGTCGCCTACGCCCACGAGGACGGGGCGACACTCCGATCGTCCGGGGCGGTAGCCGTGTACGACACCGCGCGGGGTCGTATCGCGGCCAGCCCCGGCGCCGCCGCGGACCTCCGGGTCTGGTCCACCTTCACCCCGGGTTCCGATCACCGGATCGCGCAGGCGATTTCGGCACTGATCGAATCCCTGCCCGGAGGAAGGTGGATGCCCTAGCTCGCGCGTCGTCGAGAGCTGCGTGCGAAAACCCGGGAAACGTGAATCGCCAACATGAGTAACGACAGACGAAGGAAGGTCAGAAAATGTCCAAGGTAAGTCTCGACGATGCCGCGGCAGCCCAGGTCGTGAACGATTTCATGACGGCCGTCGGTCAGATCAAGACGACGATCGGCAATATCGGCAGCGACATCGAGGCCGCCAAGCCGGGCTGGCAGGGCGATGCCAACGATGCGTGCGGCCGGGCCGCTCAGGCATGGCAGGACGAAGGCGCCCGCCTCAACAGCAAGCTGGACGACATGACCTCGAAGATCTTCGAGGGCAGCCAGACGAAGAACAACGTCGACGCCGAGAACGTCGACTCGTTCACCAACCTGGTCTGAGCGCGGCGCCGACCCATCTCCTACGAAAGGATCCGACATGCTCTACGACCCCAAGTACCTGGTGCCGCTGATGGATCAGCTGGACGGACACTACCGCAACCTGCAGACCCAGATCTCCAATCTGGAGGAGGCGGCGGCGAAGCTGATCAACGTGGCGTGGGAGGACAACCAGTCTGCCGAGGGTTTCCGCACCGCCCACACCGCGTGGACCAACGAGTTCAGCGACACCGCCGACATTCTGGAGCGGCTGCGCGACGCGGTCGACCGCGCGCTCGGCAACGCGCAGCACGCCGACATGAAGGTGTACAACAGCTTCGCAGGCTGAGGGCACCGCTGACCACGAACGGCCCGTTCTCGGTAAGGGCGAACGGGCCGTTCGACGGCTCCCCGCGCACGCGGGGTTGATCCGTCAGTACGACAACGCGATCGGCGTGCCGAGGTAGTTCATCTCTGCCGGGGTGGCGACCATGTGGACGGTAGTGGTTCCGGTCGCGGTGCGTACGGTCACCAGGTTCGCCGTTTCGGCGTCCTCGATCAACGTGACGTCGGCGTCGAAGGATTCGGCGCCGGTCGCGTCCGAACGCAGCACGATGACCGTCGCGTCGGAATGGTGTGTGGACGGCGGAATGCCGTCGTAGACGAACACCGTGGCCGACCGGTGCGAGCTCGCCTGCTGCGAGCCTGCCGACCACGACGCCAGCGACAGCGAGTGCGGCGCGTCGACATATGCCACCATCGAGCGCCATGCGTCGTGCCGGTTGGTGTGCACCACCACGGTGGCGCCCAACGCGATTGCCCGCAGGATCACCTGCTTGGCGATGAGCAATGCGCCGATGATCTCGACCCGGCGCACGTACTGCCCGACCAGCGGCAGTGCCACACCTTGGCCGGAGGAATCGGCGCCGATCACCTGGCCACAGCCGGTGATCGGGGTGAACAGGTCGGCCAGGGATTCCGGCGTGCCCAAGTAGCTGTCGATCGGCAGCTGCGGCCCCTGGGTGTCGACCGGCAGATATTGCAGCAGCGCGCGACGGTGCTTGCCGGACATGGGCAGCAGGCCGGGAATGTCGACTTCGAGCGGCCGGGCACGCGAATCGAACCGAACGGTGGCGGTCACCGCGATGGTGGCGGGCCCGGCGTCGTGCGGCCGCGTGGTCGCCCCGGCCGCCTGCCGCAGGCGCAAAGTCACGGTGGTCGCCAGGCTCGGTGTCGCCCAGACCTCGGCGAGGCCGCGCGGACCGAGGGCCTCCGGCGCCATCCGGTAGAGGGCCGAGTGGATGCCGTCGTGTTCTACGCCGTGCTGGGTTTCGGTGAGCCGATCGAGTGCGGCGCCGCGGGTCAGTTCGTGCACGGCCGAGGTGATTTCGGCGGCCGACAACACCGACACGGTGAGGTCGCGCGCGGCCAGGCGGTTGGCCACGCGGCGCGTGGCGACGATCGCCGACCGCAGCGTTCCGGTGGAGCCGCCGCCGCGCCGGTCCACCGCGGGCGCGTTGGCCAGCGGATCCAAGCGCAGCACCAACCACACCGTGCGGTGAGCGACCGCGGGCAGCGGCCCGAGGATCTGCTCGTAGAGCCGGGCCACCTGGCCCGCGTCGGAGGTGCGCGAGCCGGTGCTGATCACGTCGATCGAGGCCAGCCCGATGTCGAATTGGTGCAGGCAACGAGCGATTTCGGGGAGCGGAACCATCTCGCCGGTGTTCAGGCCGCTCGGGCTGAGCAAGGTGACGCCGCGCGGCTGCGCATCGATCCGCAGCATGGTGATCAGCCGGGTGCCGTCCCAGCGCATGCCGTAGCTGCCGCCGTCGGGCAGTGGAACGTCGAACGGCGCATGGTTGACCGCGGTGGAACGGTGGCGAAACGCGTGCCACCGGAAAGTGAATTCTTCGGCGAGAAACGCCGCCAGGCAATTTCCGCGCCGCCGTACCAGCCCGATCAGCACGATCAGCGCGCCGCCCGCGACCGCGGCGTAGGTCGGCGCGTCGAACGCCACCGCGACCAGCGCGACCGTGATGGCCAGCAGCAATACCGGCAGTACCAGGCGAAGCGGGAGAGTCCGGAACAACCAGAACTGTCGTGAGTGCAGCGGCGGAGCCGAAGCCCGTGTGGCCCGGTCGGCCGTCGTTGACGCCATGGGCTCATCATGGACCGAACTTCCTGAGCTTCGCTACTGTAGAGCCGCGCGACCATGTCGCACCCCGATCCACCCGCGTCCTGTTCGGAGGATTCGTGCCGGCCCAGTTGACCACGCGCGCTCAAGTCAACGGCTACCGATTCCTGCTACGCCGTTACGAGCACGCACTCGTGCGCCGGGACGTGCGGATGCTGCACGACCCGATGCGCTCACAGTCCCGGTCGCTGGTCGTCGGTGCGGTGCTCGGCCTGCTGGTGGTGGCGGGCGCCGCGATCCTGGCGTTCCTGCGGCCGCAGGGCTCGGTCGACGACGCGAAGATCGTGATGGCCAAGGAGAGCGGCGCGCTCTACGCCGTCGTCGGCGAAACCTTGCATCCGGTGCTGAATCTGGCCTCGGCCCGGCTGATCACCCAGAGCAACGAGTCGCCCACTTCGGTCAAGGAATCCAAGCTCGCCGCACTGCCACGTGGTGCGCTGCTGGGCATCCCCGGCGCACCCGCGTCGCTACCAGGTTCCTCGGCGGGAAAGCGGTCGATCTGGACCCTGTGCGATGCGGTGCAGCTGTCCCCCGCCGGCAGTGCGGCCCGCTCCCCAGGGGTGCACACCACGGTGATCGCGGGTGGTTTGGCGACCGACGCGGACGGCGTCGCCCGGCCGCTCGGCGCCGACGCGGCGCTGCTGGTGGTCCGAGAGGGCAAGACTTTCCTGCTGTTCGACGGCAAGCGCGCGGAGGTCGATCCGAAGGACTCCGTGATGGCCCAATCGCTGAACCTGCGAGCCCATCAGCCCCGGCCGATCGGCACGGGGCTGTTGAACGCCGCGACCCAGGTCGCCGCCTTGGCCCCGCCGCAAATCGAGCGCGTCGGCGAGCCGGGACCCGGCAAGCTGTCCGGCGTGCCGGTCGGCGGCGTGATACGGGTGCGCGGCGTGGTCGCCGACGACCTCTACGTGGTGCTCGCCGATGGCGTGCAGCGGGTGTCGCCGTTCGCCGCGCAGGTCATCCGGAACGCGAATTCCCAAGGCATGAGTGAGATCACCACGGTACCGCCGGACCGGATCACCGGCGTCCCGGTGCTGGAGCGACTCCCGCTCGACCACTTCCCGTCCGAGACGCCGAAAATCCTGGCGGCCGAGGACGCACCGGTGGGCTGTACGTCCTGGTCCAGGGGCGCCGACGATCCGGCGGCGACGGTGACCATCCTGGCCGGTCGCAAGTTGCCGCTGTCCTCCTCGGCCACCCCGGTCGAGCTGGCCACGGCCGACGGTACGGGCGAGCGCGTGGACGCAGCCTACATTCGGCCGGGCACGGGCGAATTCGTCCAGGCCACGGGCATCGATCCGGAGAGCGCTCGGCGCGGCACGCTGTTCTACGTGGGCGACAACGGCATTCGCTACGGCGTCCCCGACGCCGAGACCGCGGCGGTGCTCGGCCTGGAATCGAAACCACGGCTGGCTCCGTGGCCGATCGTCGGCCAATTGGTGCCCGGCCCCACTCTCACGCCGCGGGACGCGCTCGTCAGTCACGACACACTGCCGTCCGGTCGTTAGACGCCAACCAACGCCGCGAACACGCAGTGCCGCAGGCACTGCAAATCAGACACCGCTACCGGTTCAGTGTGGCAAGCACATTCGTGAGGGCATTGGACATGTCGTCGGCCTCGATGCGCATGAGCACCACCTCGTCCAGGTCGGCCAGATCCAGGCTTTCGTCATTGGCCAGCCGGAACTCGCGCTCCTCCTCGGCCGCCTCGATCACGTTCCTGATGAAGCGGCCGTTGCCGGCGAGGTCGATGCCGCGGCGCGGCTGACCGCTCTGGTCGGTGCTCTCCTTCTCGTACAGCTCGGCGCAGGCGGCGACGAGCAGCGCCAGCGCCTCCTCGGAGACCTCCGAATCCCGCTTCCGCGCGATGAACTGGCCGATCTCGCCGAGCTCCTGCGGGGTGTAGGAGTCGAACTTCACCCGCTTGGCGAAGCGGGAGGCCAGACCGTCGTTGGCGGCGAGCAGCCGATCGATCTCGCCGTCGTAACCCGCGATGATCACCACGAGCCGGTCGCGATCGTCTTCCATCCTGGCCAGGAGCGTGTCGACCGCTTCGCGGCCGAACGCGTCGCCGCCCTGCAGGCCGGTCTGGATGAGCGTGTACGCCTCGTCGATGAACAGCACGCCGTCCATGGCGCTGTCGATCAGCTTGGAGGTCTTGATCGCGGTGCTGCCCAGGTGCTGTCCGACGAAATCGGCGCGCTTGGCTTCGACGAGATTGTCGGTCTTCAGCAAACCGAGCCCGCAATAGATCTTCGCGACCACCCTGGCGATGGTGGTCTTGCCGGTGCCCGGCGGCCCGGTGAAGGCCAGGTGCTGGCCGCGCGGCACGCTGGCCATGCCCTTCTGGGCGCGGATCTTGGCCAGTTGCGCAGTGGCCTGCAGCTTGGCCACCTGGGTCTTCACCGCGGCCAAGCCGATCTGCGCGTCGAGTTCGGCCCGCGCGGACTCGAGGATCTGTTTGGCCTTGTCGTCGCGCTCTTCGCGTCCGATCTGCTCCGCCGACGGCGCCGAGGTCGGATCCCAGCGGTTGGTGCGCGCGTCGATCTGCTCTTTCGTGGTCACCGTGATGCGGTACTTGCGGTCCCGCATGGCTTGGGTGTTGGCCTCGAAATCCGGCGCCTCGGAGAACACCTTCTCGAACAGCGCCTGCGCTTCGGCCTCGTTGCCGGTTTCCCGCAGGCACAGTCCGCGGCAGAACCGGGCGGTGGTCGCCGCGGCCGGGATCGGGCCCTGCTCGGCCTGCTCCATCCGGCGGATCGCCTCGCCGAACAGCCCGAGCTGGGCGCAGGCAGTGCCGACCATGACGTGCGCGGCGGCGGCCATGTACGGGTCTTCCCACTCCGCCGACCCGGCCAGCACGGTCATCACGTCGGGCCAGCGCTGGGTCTGATAGTGCAGCACCGCACGCACATAGGCGCAGATGCGGTCGTCGATCTCCTTATCGGGCTGGGAGAGCTGGGATTTGCGATGCGAGGCCAGCTCGTCGAGCACCCGTTCGGCCTCGTCGTAGTCCGCGTCGGCGATCAGCTGCGCGGCCTGGGCGAGCCAGATCTCGGTATAACTGGCCAGCGGATAGTCGATGTACTGACCGACCACGAATCGGCCCGCGAGTTCCCTAGGCCGCAGGCCAAGCCTGCGCTGCTCCCGAAAAAGCGTGGTCGAGCTGGTCTTATAGAGATTGAACAGAACTTCCCGGGTGACCTCGCCCGCGGCGGCGCGGCCGAGCCACGCGTCGCACATACCGGGATCCCACTCCGTCGCCCTGGTGAACGCAAGCTTCGCGTAGTCGAGATCGCGTGTGGATTCCTGCCCGTCGATACTGAGGCCCAATGACAAGACGCCGGCGTCGAAGGCGCGTTGTGCTTGGCGGTTGCCGGTCATGCGGGTAAGCCCCCAAAGCTTACGGTAATTGCGAGTTCTCGGTCAGCATACCGGGAGACAGCGGTATAGATTGGGTGCGTTGCCAAGCAAGACAGAGTCGACATAGGGAGTCTGCAAACTCGTGACCGAGTCGTCGACCAGCGGCTTGGGAGCCGCTGATCCGGAGCTGTGCCGAGTCTCGGTGATCGGCGGCAACACCCAGCTGGATCTGGGGCTGCCCGCGACGATTCCGATCGCCGCGTTCATCACCGACATCGTGGAACTGATCGAGTCCCGTACTCCCGACCTCACCGAGCACGACGAAGGCGCCCCGCTGCGCACCGAGCATTGGACCCTGGCCAGGATCGGGCGCGACCCGATTCCGCCGAACCAGACGCTGACCGACGCCGAGGTGTTCGACGGCGAGCTGCTGGTCTTGCGGTCGGTGACGGCGAAGGAGTCGCCCGCCCTGTTCGACGACGTGATCGACGCGGTGTCGCGGCTGACGGCCGAGTCGTTCCACAGCTGGTCACCGGTCGCGGCCCGGTGGATGGGCCTGATCACGGCGCTGGCCGGGGTGCTCGCCGCGATCGGTGTGCTGGCCGTGGCCAAGACCGACGGCGCGAGCATCGCGATCGGCTTCCTGCCCGCGGGCGCCGGGCTGGCCGCCGTGACCGCCGCGGTCATCGGCGTGCGGAAGTACCAGGCGACACTGGCCGCGACGCTGCTGTCGCTGTACGCGATCGCGTTGTTCTTCGCCGCCGCCGCGTTTTTCGTCCCCAACACGCTCGGCAGTCCGCATCTCTTGCTCGCCTCGGTCACGGCGCTGGTCGTAGCCGTGGTCGCCTACAGCGTCACGGGGGTCGGCGCGCTGCTGTGCGCGGCGGCGCTCACCACGGCCGCGTTCACGGGTTGCGCCGCGCTGGTGCGGATGGTGTGGGAAGTCGGAACGCCCAAGATCGCGTCGGGCGTGCTGGTCGCCGCGTTGATCATGATCACGATGGCGCCGCGGCTCGCGGTCGCGGCCGCGCGCCTGCCCGTCCCTCCGGTGCCCACCGCGGGCGGCGCGATCGACCCGGCCGATCACGAACCGCGCCCCACCATCGAGGACATCGGCGCGATCGGCGCCACCGCGCTGCCATCGGCGGCGGGTCTCGAACTGCGCGCGAAAGCCGCCAACCAGTACCAATCCGGCATCCTGCTGGGCAGCACGCTCGCCGCGACGGTCGGCGCGGTGCTCGCCGCCGATCCGCTCGGCGCGGCGCGCTGGCAGGGCATCGCACTGGCGGTGGTCGTCGGGCTGATCCTGTCCTTGCGCGGACGGGCATTCGCGGACCTGGTCCAGACCGGCACGCTGATCGCCGGTGGCGCGACCACGCTGGTCGCGGTCGGGGTCGCGGTCGCGGTCGGGCATCCGTCGTGGTTGGTGCCGATCGCGGGCATCCTGCTGGCTGTCGCGACGGCGATGGTCGGCTTCGGTGTCATCGCCCCGCACACCGAGATGTCGCCGGTGATGAGACGAGCCGGTGAGATCTTCGAATATCTGCTGATCGTCACCGTCGTGCCGCTGGTGCTGTGGATCATGGACTTGTACTCGGCGGCAAGAAACCTGTGATCGTGGAGTGGTTGTGGCGATGAGCGTTCCGCTACGGCTCACCGGGGTTGCGCTGGTGCTCGGTCTCAGCTGTCTCGCCCCGCCCGCCCCGGCCTCCGCCGCCGGGCCGCCCGTCATCGATGACGGCGCGCTGGGCGCGGCGATCGCGGTCAACGCCAGGGGCGGCCCGCCCGACGAGACCGAACAGCGCTCGGTGTGTGCCGAGCCGATGCTCGGCGGCGGCCCACCACGCGACGCACCGCTGCCGCAACGGATTCTGGAACTGCCCGCGGCCTGGGAGTTCAGCCGTGGCGGCGGACAGAAGGTCGCGGTGATCGATACCGGCGTGAACCGGCATCCGCGGCTGCCCGCGCTGCAGCCCGGCGGCGATTTCGTGGCCAACTCCGACGGCACCAGCGACTGCGACGGCCACGGCACGCTGGTCGCCGGCCTGATCGCGGCGCGGCCGAGCCCCGACGACGCGTTCTCCGGCGTCGCGCCCGACGCGGAGGTCCTGGCCATCCGGCAGCTGAGCCTGGCGTACGAGCCGAAAGACCGGGCCCGCTCGGAGGTGCCGGGAAAGATCGCCAGCGCCGGGTACGGCAATGTGCTGACCTTGGCCGCGGCGGTCGTGCGTGCGGTTGACCTGGGTGCGAGCGTGATCAACATCTCCGAGGTCGCCTGTTCGCCGACGGGCGCGGACCCGGCCGACGGCGCACTCGGCGCGGCCGTCAAATACGCCTACGATCGAAATGTGGTCGTGGTGGCCGCGGCCGGAAACATTCAGCAGGGTGGGGCATGTGATGGCCAGAACGAGGGGACAGGATGGGGCGCGGTGCGTACCGCGGTGAGTCCGGCCTGGTTCGCGCCCTACGTGCTCTCGGTCGCTTCGGTGGAGGCCGACGGCACCGTCTCGCCGTTTTCCATCCACGGTCCATGGGTGGGCGTCGCGGCCCCGGGACTCAATATCGTTTCGCTGGACAGCAAGCCGGGCGCTACCGGTCTGGTCGACTCGGTGCAGACCGCCGAGGGCGTCGGATCCATCGACGGGACCAGCTTTTCCAGCGCCTACGTGTCCGGGCTCGCCGCGCTGGTGCGCGCACGATTCCCGCAACTGTCGGCGCAGCAGGTGATCGACCGCATCACCCGAACCGCGCAGCAACCCGGTTCCGGACGCGACGACCGGATCGGCCACGGACTGATCGACCCGCTCGCCGCGCTGACCGCCCAGTTGCCCGAACGCCCGGTGAACGCGGGAGCCGATGTGGCGCGGCCGATTCCGCCGACTCCGCCGCCGCCCTATGTCGATCCCGCGCCGCGTCGCGTCGCGACCATTGGCGCCATCGTGCTGCTGTCGCTGCTCGGCATCGGATACGCGCTGTCCGTCCCGTTCCGCCGGGGCCGCGGCGTCGTCGACCCGGCGGAGACCGGAGAAGGACTGTAGGACATGGCTACCGAAGGTTTCGTGCGCAGGCCTCGCATCGCGCCGCCGCGGGCGCCCGGCGGCGAGGTCGCGCTGACCGCACCGCCGGAGATCGCCCGTCCGATACCGACCGGGCTGCTGATGAAGCTCATGCCGGTGGTGATGGTGGTCGCCGTGGTCGGCATGATCGCGATGATGGTCATGATGGGCCGCAGCCTGCTGGCCAATCCGTTCATGATGATGTTCCCGATGATGATGATCATGTCGATGGTCGGCATGATGGCGGGATACCGGGGCGGGGGCGGGCCGAAGAAGGCCGCGGAGCTCAACGAGGAACGCAAGGACTACTTCCGGTACCTGGACCAGGTGCGCAGGGACGTCCGCAAGACCGGGCGCGCGCAGCTCGACGCGCTGCTGTGGAGTCATCCGGACCCGGCCGATCTCCAGTCGCTGGTCGGCACCCGGCGCATGTGGGAGCGCCGCCCCAACGACCCGGATTTCGGGCACGTGCGCGTCGGCGTCGGCAGCCACCGGTTGGCGACCAAGCTGGCCAGGCCGGAGACGGGTCCGCTGGAGGATCTGGAGCCGGTGTCGACGGTGGCGCTGCGTCGTTTCGTGCGCACCCATTCGGTGGTGCACAACCTGCCGACCGCGATCTCGCTGCGTGCGTTCCCGGCCGTCAACATCGAGGGCGACCCGGCACAGACCCGCATGCTGGTGCGGTCGATGCTGATGGAGTTCACCGCGTTCCACGGACCCGACCACACCGCGGTCGCCATCATCTGCGGCGATCCCGACGGCGCGGCGTGGTCGTGGGCGAAGTGGCTTCCGCACCTGCAGCATCCGGTCGATCGCGACGGCATCGGATCGGCTCGCATGATGTACCGGTCGCTGGGCGAACTCGAAACCGCCATGGCCGCCGAGCTGCTCGAACGCGGCCGGTTCATGCGTAACGCGCAGCCGACCGTGGGCCGGATCCACCTACTCGTCATCATCGACGACGGTTTCGTCAGCGGAACCGAGCGGATCGTCAGCGACGCGGGCCTGGACTCGGTGACCGTGCTCGACCTCACCGCGCCGCAGACCGGTCTCGCCGTGCGCCGCGGCCTGCAACTGGTGGTCTCGGACGGGTGGGTCGCCGCGAAATCCGCTGCGGGCACCGAGCGATTCGCGACCGCGGACTCGGTGAGCCTGGCCGAAGCCGGCGCGCTGGCCCGCGACCTGGCCCGATACCGCGTCGCGACCGCGGCGCAGATCGTCAGCCTCGGTGACGAGACGCGCGCCGTCCCGGGTCTGATGGCGCTGCTGAAGATTCCGGACGCCGCCCAGATCGACCCGGCCGTGGTGTGGCGCCCGCGCAGCGACCGGGAGCGACTACGCGTGCCGATCGGCGTCACCCCGGACGGCACGCCGGTGGAGATCGACATCAAGGAGTCCGCCGAGAACGGCATGGGCCCGCACGGCTTGTGCATCGGCGCGACCGGCTCGGGTAAGTCCGAGTTCCTGCGCACCCTGGTGCTCTCGCTGGTCGCCACCCATTCGCCAGACCTGCTCAATCTCGTGCTGGTCGACTTCAAGGGCGGCGCGACCTTCCTCGGCCTGGAATCGCTGCCGCACGTCGCCGCGGTGATCACCAACCTCGAGGAAGAACTCTCGATGGTCGACCGCATGAAGGACGCGCTATCCGGCGAGATGAACCGGCGTCAGGAACTGCTGCGCTCGGCGGGCAATTTCGCCAACGTCACCGAGTACGAGAAGGCGCGCGCCGCAGGCGCCCAGCTCGACCCGCTGCCCGCGCTGTTCGTCGTGGTCGACGAGTTCTCCGAACTACTTTCGCAGAAGCCGGATTTCGCCGACCTGTTCGTGATGATCGGCCGCCTCGGCCGCTCGCTGCGGGTGCATCTGCTGCTGGCCTCGCAGCGCTTGGAAGAGAACAAGCTGCGCGGCCTGGACAGCCACCTGTCCTATCGCATCGGTCTGCGCACCTTCTCGGCCAACGAATCCCGCGCGGTGCTCGGTATCACCGATGCCTATCACCTCCCGAGCGTGCCCGGTTCGGCCTACCTGAAGAGCGACGCGGACGACCCGCTGCGGTTCAACGCGGCCTATGTGTCCGGGCCCTACGTTTCGCCACGCGGCAGCCAGCAGGTGGACGGCCGCGCGGTCGGCGGCCAGTCGCCGGTGGTGTTCACGGCGAGCACGGTGGAGCAGCCGGAGCAGGCCGCCCACCGCGAAAGTACCGCACCGCACGGGCTTCCCGAGCTTCCGCCGCCCCCTGGATCCCTCGAGCTGCCACCTCCGCCGGGCGAGCTCGACCTCGCGGAGGAACCGCTCGAGGTCGCCCGGCCGGTCGAGGCGGTGCCTGCGACCTTGCTGCAAGTGGTGGTCGGACGGCTGACCGGTCACGGCAGGCCCGCGCACGAGGTCTGGCTGCCGCCGCTGGACGAATCGCCCTCGGTGGACATGCTGCTGCCCGATCCGGACTGGAAGTCCCCGGTGAACCGGCACGGTCAGCTGTGGATGCCGATCGGTGTCATCGACAAGCCCTACGAGCAGCGCCGCGACGTGCTGGTCATCGATTTGTCCGGGGGGCAGGGCAATCTGGCCGTGGTCGGCGGTCCGCAGTCGGGCAAGTCGACCACCCTGCGTACGGTGATCATGGCCGCGGCGGCCACGCACACCCCCGAGCAGGTGCAGTTCTACTGTCTGGACTTCGGCGGCGGCACCCTGGCCGGCCTGGCCGACCTGCCGCACGTCGGTTCGGTCGCGGGACGGCTCGAGGTCGACCGGGTCCGGCGCACCGTCGCGGAGATGACCACGCTGCTGCACCAGCGCGAGGAACGCTTCCGTGAGCTGGGCATCGAGTCGATCCACGAGTTCCGCAGGCGCAAGGCGAAACTGGCCATGATGACCGAGACCGAGCGCGCCGCCGACCCGCTGTCGGAGGATCTGTTCGGCGACGTATTCGTGGTCGTCGACGGCTGGCCCACCATTCGCGCGGAATTCGACGTGCTGGAACCGGCGTTCAACGCGTTGGCCGCGCAGGGCCTGTCCTACGGCATCCACCTCATGGTCTCGGCCAATCGCTGGGCGGAGATCCGGCCGGCCGTCAAGGACCTCATCGGCACCCGGCTGGAGTTGCGCCTCGGTGACCCCGCGGATTCCGAGATGGACCGGCGCACCGCGGTGCTCGTCCCGATGGGACGTCCCGGCCGCGGCCTGACGCCCGACCGTCTGCACATGCTGATCGCGTTGCCGCGGCTGGATTCCGACTCCGATCCGCAGACCCTGCCCGAAGGCGTCGGCGCCGCCAAACAGCAGCTCAACGAGCTCTACGGGGGCAGGCGCGCCCCCGAGGTGCGGATGCTGCCCATGGAGATTCCGCGCGAACAGGTCCTCGCGGCGGCGCGTGCTCGTGGCATCGAACAGGGGCCGACCCGCGTGGTCGTCGGTCTCGGTGAGTCCGAATTGCAGCCGCTTGTCCTCGATTTCGGCGCACAACCGCATTTCATGGCCTTCGCCGACGTGGAATGCGGCAAGACCACCCTGCTGCGCAACATCGTGCTGGGCATCGCGGAGAACTCGACCGCCGACCAGGCCAGGGTGATCCTCATCGACTACCGGCGCACCATGCTCGGCGTGCTCGAAGGCGACCAGCTGGCCGGCTATTCGACGTCGTCGCAGACCTCGGTCGGCATGATCAAAGAAGTCGCCGGCTATCTCGCCAAACGGATTCCGGGTTCGGACATCACGCCGCAGCAGCTGCGGGAGCGCAGTTGGTGGAGCGGGCCGGAGATCTACATCGTCGTCGACGACTACGACATGGTCGCCGTCGGCCAGAATCCGCTGGAACCGCTGCTGGAATTCCTGCCCCAGGCACGCGATATCGGCATGCATCTCATCGTCACCCGGCGCTCCGGCGGCGCGTCGCGGGCCCTGTACGACAAGGTGCTCGGCCGGATGAAGGAGATCTCGGTCGACGCGCTGCTGATGAGCGCGCCCAAGGACGAGGGCAAATTCCTGGGCGACATCCGTTCGGCCAAGCTTCCACCGGGCCGGGGCACCCTCATCTCGCGCAGCAGGGAACCGGAGATGATCCAGATCGCCTATCTGCCGCCGCTCTAACCCGCGGCTGGTCAGTTGTTCGGTCGCGGTGGCCCCAGGATCACCGAATGGTCGGGACGGCCGATGGCGGGGACCGGCACGGGCCGCGCCTGATCCCAGCTGCCTGCCCTGCGCTCGAACAGCGCGCGGGAGGGCCCCCGCGCTGCCGGTCCCGCGATGCGGACCAGCCGGAATCCCGCCGAGCGGTAGTAGTCGTGCAGGCCGGTGTTGGTGGTCCAGGCGTCCAGGCGGACCCACTCGCGCCGCCGTTGGCGCGCAAGCGTTCCTGCGTGAGCGAGCATGTGATGGCCTACGTGCTGGCCGGCGAATCGCAGGTCGACGATCATGAAGTGGACGATCACCGCGTCGTCGAGTTCCCACCGCGACCACAGGCCGTTATCGGCGCGGTCGTTGACCGTGATGGTGCCCGCCGGTTCGCCCGCGACCTCGGCGATCCAGGTCTCGCCCGCGTCCAGCGATCGGCCGACCGCGCGAGCGAAGATCTCGATGGGCAGGCCGCGTCCGGCGACCGTCCACTGGTCGGAGCCGCGCGCGGTGAGCCACGCCGTGCGCTGGACACGCAGGCGGCAGATCATGCCGAGATCGCCGAGCGTCGCTTGGCGGAGCACGATCGTCATGGTTTACGCGGGACCGAGCCGGTGCGACCTGGCGAGCGTGGCCCGGATCACGGCCGTGCCTTCGGTGTCGCCGAGCTCGTAGGCCAGGCGATTGCCGGTGGCGAGCGAGCGATGTCGGGTGGCGCGGGTGACTCTTTCGTGGTTGGCGCCGATCCGCAGGTGGTCGAGCAGGACGGTGCCCGACGCTACGCCGAGCACGATGGCTTCCTCCGCGGTGGCGGGCCGGGCGACGAGCGTGTCGCGGTGCGCGGTCTCCGCATGGCCGCGGTCGGCGAGGCGGCGAGTGGTGCCTTCCGGAATATCGTGCGGTGAGTCGATTCCGGTGGCCTCGGCCAGATCTCGGGGATAGAAGCTGACCTCCCAGGACCAGGGCTCATGGTTGAGATACTGCACCACCGTCCTGGCCAGTACCCAGGAGTCCGGCGGCACGCCGAGCCAGGACGCCACCTCGCGGCTGGCGGGCTCCATCTTCGCGCTGAACTCCTTCGACGGCTCCCGGTTCGCGGCCCGCGCGATCTCCTCGAAGATGTCGTGCTCGGTCTTCGGCCGGCCCGGCCGGATATGGTCGGTGACAACGGATTCCAGCACTTCCTGGCTGCGCACGATGGTGCCGCGGGAAGTAGCGGTGTAGACGAGGTTTTCGGTCACCAATACCTGGATGGCATTGCGGGCGGTGGTAATCGAGACCTGCATTTGATCGGCGAGCTCGGAATGACTGGGCAGTCGATCGCCCGGCTTCCACTTGGCTGCGCGGATCTCCTCGCGGAGGAGGTCTGCGATCCGGTGATACGTCGGACCGTCCGCCATCTTGCTCCTCGGTTGGTCATGCAGGTAACGAAGTGTACTCTTCGTGACTCCCTACGGCCGGGTAACGCTTGACAGGCGACTTCAGAGGTTTATTGTAATGAACGTCCTGATCCGGTGTTGTGCGGCGATGACGGCGAGGCAACGTGGCAGGTTCGGATACAACGGTCGTAATGGCCCTCCCCGGCACACCGAGGTGTGTCGATCCTTCAGCGCGTGCTTCGGCACCGGGACTACTTCCTATGTCCGATCTACTAGTTCGGGCGTGTCGCGGCCACCGCGTGGTCGGCGGTCCGCTGCTCTGGTTCGCCCGTGACCTGGCGGTGCTTCATGAACGCCGGCTCGTCGGGCGTGGCGGTTCGGTGGACACCTCCATCGCGGTGATCCGCGAAATCGAGCGTCGCAGAATCGAGTTGGTGATGGCGATCGACGACTGGGTGATGCGCAGCGTGCCGCAGCATCGGCTCGGCGCCACCTTGCACACCGAGACCGTTGGCGCGGTGATCGACCGGCTCGCCGAGTCGTCGGTGCGGGCGCACCACGCGTTGATGACGTTGGACGCGCACGACGATCTGCTGCACAACGCCTGGCATCATCTCGCCGAACTCGCCGACGCCTACGACGATCTGGTGCGCGATGTCCTGGCGGGCCGACGGCGTCTACCCGAGTGGTGAGCTGACTCCCGCACGCCGTGCGACCACCGCACGCCGTCCGACCACCGCACGCCGTCCGGGGCAGGCTCCGGCTGGCGTCACGGGCGGTAGCGGCGGTGATCGGTGGCGAAATCGTCGGCGACGGTCGCGGCCAATTCGACATAGGCCCGCTTGGTCTGCTTGTGCAGCCGGTGCAGGTCGATCTCGGCGCCCTCGGACAGGTGCTGGTCGTACGGAATGATATGCACCGCGCGGCAACGCGACAGGAAGTATTCGCGCAGCTGCTGGACGCCGACATTCGGTGACCCCTCACGCGGCAGGTTGATCACCACCACCGCATTGCGGACCAGGTGATCGTGGCCGTGCAGCGATAGCCAGTCCAGTGTGGCGGCGGCGCTGCGGGCGCCATCGATCGCCGCCGAGGAGATCAGCACCAGCGAATGCGCCAAGTCGAGCACCCCGGTCATCGCCGAATGCATCAGGCCGGTACCGCAGTCGGTGAGGATGATGTTATAGAACCGCTGCAGGATGCCGGCCACCGCGCGGTATTCCTCGTCGCTGAATGCCTCCGAGGCGGCTGGATCTCGTTCGCTGGCGAGCACTTCCAGTCGGCTGGTGCCTTGCGAGGTGTGTCTGCGCACGTCCGAGTACCGCTGGATCGAGGAATCGAGCAGCAGGTCGCGCACGGTGGAGCGGGTTTGCAGCGGCACCCGCTGCGACAGCGTGCCGAAGTCCGGGTTGGCGTCCACCGCGATCACCCGGTCGCCACGGATCGACGCGAAGATCGACCCGAGACCCATTGTGGTGGTGGTCTTTCCGACACCGCCCTTGAGCGAGAGCACCGCGATGCGGTAATCGCCGCGGACCGGCTGCCGAATCCGCGCCACGAGTTCCTGCAGTCTGCGTTCCTCGGCGGACATGCCCGGGTTGATCGCGCCGCCGGACATGTGGTGCACGGCCTTGCGCCATCCGGATCCCGGCGCCCGCTTGGCCCGCCGCAACGGCACATCGTCCAGCGAAGGCTGCTGGAATGGCGTCCCCGATCGGTGATTCGGCTGCTGGGCAGGGGGCTGAGCGTAACCCTGCGGATGGCCCCATTGCTGGCCACCCGCCTGCGCGGCTTGTCCGTAGTCCTGGGGTTCGGGATGCTGCTGCCGCGCGGGGGGTGCGGAATAGGGCGCCGCCTGGCTGCCCTGCGTGGGGTTCTGCTCGGCGACATGGCGCCATTGGTCCGCAGGTTCGCCGACCGGTGCCTGTCCACCCGCGAACGGGGCACGGTGCCCAGTGGAATCGGCCGGTGCGGTGCCGGCGTGCCGGGCGGTATCGCGCCAGTCGTCGGTGGGAGCCTGTTGCGGCGGAACTGGTGCCGGAGCACCACCGGACTGCGGTGCGTAACCCGGATATTCGGTGGCGAAGTCGGCCGGAGCATGTGGACCCGGCGCGACGTTGCCCACCTCGCGGTGCGGCATCTGCTGGGTTACCGGCTGCTGATCGAAAGCTTGCGCCTGATCCACCGGGGCTTGGGCGACCGGCAGTTCGCTCGTCTCGGTGGGCAACCGATGTCGTCCGCCGACCGGCCGTGCCGAGGCGGCGCCGACTTCCGCGGCGCTCGTCCAGCCCGACGCCGCGACGCCCAGATCGCTTTGCGGACGTGGCGGATTCGCCGCTGCTCCCGGTTGCCCGGTCGCCTCGTTGGTCGGCGCTATGCCTTGCGGCGCTATGCCTTGCAGCCCGGTGCCCTGTGGCGCGGTGCCTTGCGGCGCGGTGGTGCCTTGCGGCGCTATGCCTTGCGGCGAGGTGCCTTGCGGCGCTATGCCTTGCTGCGCGGTGCTTTGCGGCGAGGTGCCTTGCGGCGCTATGCCTTGCTGCGCGGTGCTTTGCGGCCCGGTGCCCTGGGGCGAAATGCTTTGCGGCGCGGTGCCTTGCGGCGCGGTGCTCGACGGGCTACCGGTCGCGTACGGATTTTCGGGCGCCGATGGCACGGCACCGATCCCGCCGTGCGCGGCGTGGGGAGCGGTAGCGGACGGCGACGCCGCCGAAGCCGGTTCGGTTCCGGTGCGTTCCGCGGGTGACAGGTTAGAGGCCGGTCGGCGATCGGCGCGTACCCGCGGTTCGGATGCGGCATCCGATGCTGAGTTCTCGGCGGACGTCCGGGCGCCTGCCCGACCAGCCTGCGCCGCAGTCTCGTTCGGCGCGGGTGGAAGACCTGGTCGGCCCGCCTGTTCCGGCGCGGTATGCCCGAGCCAGGGCGGCGGCCCCTCTCCATCGCGTGCGGTCGGTCGCCGCTCCTCGTGCGGTGGCGTCGCCGTCGGCACGCCGGGTGCACCACCATGCGGGCGCTCGTGCGGCGCGGGCGGGTCGGGCAGCGGCGGGAGGCGGCGCGGAGTGCCAGTCGTCGAGTTAGCCGCCTGCCCGGGCGGCGGTGCGGCGAGCCAGGGTGGCGGACCGTCGGAGCCCGCCGTGGTGAGAGCCCCGGTAGACGCGGACGAAGACGACGCGGCCTGAGATGTCGGCGTCGCGGGACCGACCGGCGGCGTCGCGGACTGATCACCCGCCGGGTGTGTCCGGTCCGCGGAGGCAGGCTGATCACCCGACGCTACGGATCCGCTCGAATCGGTGTCCGACACGGCGGGCTGGTCCCCGGTCGCGACCGGCCGAACATCGGCAGGTGGGGCGAGAGCGTCCGCACCGGTAGGCGGCGTCTGCCCGCGGACTGGCGGCATGGCGTCGTTCGCATGCGGTCCGACCTGATCATCGGCTTCCGCACTCGGCGACGCATCCGAATGCTCGCCCAGTTGTGGCGCGCCATGGCTTCCAGCGGTCGCCGGAGTCGCGGAGCGCTCGCCGTGCGACTGCGCCGCCGAGCTTCCGCCGGTGGGCGGCACCGCCCGTTCGGTGCCGGACGTGGAACCCTCGCCGATTGGCATCGCCGCTGGGCGTCCGGACTGCGAGGCCGTGGGGTCCGCGCCGGTGGCCGGGCTTCCGGCGGTCGGTCCCGACGCCGGATCGCTCGAGTGCCCTGCCTGGTCGCCTGTCGGAGCGGACCCGGCATGGGGCTGGACCCCTGCATTTTCGCCGGTGGGTGCTGGGCCGTATCCGGTCTGCAGGGCGGAATGCTCATCTGCCGGTGGCCCGAGCGGGGCTCCGCCGGTGTACGGCACCGGAGGGATGGTCCAAGTCGGCGTCGCATGTTGCTCGCCGGTGGGGGGTGTCAGGTGCGTCCGATCCTGGTGGATCGTGGGATCCGCGCTGGTCGAAGTTGCGCCGGTGGGGGGAGCCATCCGATCGGCGCCAGTGGGCGCCCCGCGATATTCGCCGGCCGGAACCGCCTGATGATTTCCGGCCTGCCACGCCGCGTGGTCTGCACTGGTCTGCGGTGTGCCGGGATGCCTGCCTTGTGGAGGCACGGCTGACCGGTCATCGGCAGGCACTGCCGGGTGGGCACTGGTCGGCCACGTCTGGTTCGGATCGGTCGGCGGCATTGCCGGATGCTGGTTGCCCGGCCCGGTGTTCGGGTTCGCACCGGTCTGGCCCCCGCCCGTGCGCGGTGCGACAGGACTCCCATCGATCGGTGGCGCGGACATCTGGTTGGTCTGCGGCGTGGTCGGCCAGTGACTCGGCCGCACGGCGGAAAGCGCGGCGTCGAGCCGGGGATTGCCGGTGGACGGCCACTGGCTCGGTTGCGGGTCGAGCGGGGGCCGATCCGGTCCGGCGGCCCGGCCGCCTGCGCCCTCGCCGGTCGACGGTCCGGGGTACTCGCGGTTCGGCGCGGGACCGGGCCGTTCGTCGTCCGGCTGCCGCGGCTGGTCCGGCAGTGGTGGCGGCGGCAGATCCGGCCTGCCTGCCTGCTGCGGCGCCGACCAGTTGTTCGACACCGGCGCTTCGGCGTCGCGGCTGCCCAGTGGCTGGAACCCCGGCGAGGGCTGTGAAGGGTTGCGGGTGGGCAGCGCCTGCGGCCCAGCGTCGGTGCGCTGGGACGGGACCCGCCACTCGCCGTCCGGCGGCGGCGGTGCCTGCTCGTAGGTGGGCTGCTGCCACGAATCCTGCGGTAGCGGAGCCGGCGCAGGCCCGTCCGGTGCGGGCGCGGGCCGCGGCGCGCTCTGCTGCACTCCCTCATCGGATGGTTCGTGCTTGTCGCGGCGCCAGCCTTTGCGGCGCTTGTCGGGACGCGCGGCTTCGGGACGCTCCGGTTCCGACGCCCGGTTTTTGAACCGGCCGCGTCTGCGGCTCGGCGCTTCCTCGATGAGCTCGTCGTGCGGGAGGTTCTGTACCGGTGCTTCGTAGCCGGCCTGTGTGACGTCGCTCTCGGACAGCCACGGCGGCAGCATGGGCAGGTCGTTGTTGTTACGGCTCACGACTTCGCCTCGCTAGCGTTCGGCTCGGCCGGGATCGTGGGCGCTGTGTTCCTTGCTCGCGCGCTATGCTCGGCCACGACGCCGCCATGACAAAAGGGCGCCGTGCTCATAGCTTGCTCGCGGCGCGCGCTCACGCCTGCGCCTCGCTGGCGCTCGGCTCCGGCGCGAGCGCGCGTTCGGCTGTGCCCATTGTTCGCTCGCTGCGCTCGCTCATGCGTCCCCCTCGATCTGCTCGACCCAAATACCTGGACAGCGGCCAGTTTACGCGACAACAAGCCGCCGTCGCGGCGCAGCACCCGGCCCTCGCCAGGGGTGGGAAGATGGCTGCGAAACCCCTGGCGACGGGGGTATACAGGGAGGCATTTTTGCCCGATCCGGAACTGATCGGTAAGCTGGAGCGGCGGTGCACCCAGGCGCCGCCTGTTTGTGTGCGAGCGGTCGGTCCACGCAAGCAGACGTCAGGCAGACAAACCAGGTTGAGCGTAACCGGGATCGCGGAGGACATGGCGAAAAAAGACGGGGCCATCGAGGTCGAGGGTCGAGTTGTCGAACCGCTGCCCAATGCGATGTTCCGGATCGAGCTCGAGAACGGGCACAAGGTTCTCGCGCACATCAGCGGGAAGATGCGGCAGCACTACATTCGCATCCTCCCCGAGGACCGTGTGGTCGTCGAGCTCTCGCCCTACGACCTGTCGCGTGGCCGGATCGTATACCGCTACAAGTGAATCGAGTGGGCGACCCCTGCTCACGCAGAGCGTTCGCCCATGTCGATTCAGGTGTAAAGAGACTTCCCCAGTCGCCGACTGGGGAAAAACTGTGTTCACACCCGTGTGAACCACAACAGATTGGACGGACGTGAAGGTTCAGCCGAGCGTCAAGAAGATCTGCGAGAAGTGCAAGGTGATCCGCCGCCACGGCCGGGTCATGGTGATCTGCGACAACCTGCGCCACAAGCAGCGCCAGGGCTGAGCGGAGGCGAGGGCTTCCTCGTACCACCGGCCGGAGGCTTGCCGACGGCGCCGCTCGACGCGACACCAGCCAAGCACCGAACCGCAGTTCGGATTGGCAAGAAGAACTCCCAGCACCAGCCGCACGCTGCGGAAATTCAGGGCTAGCCCTGGGGCGTGTGCGCCTACCACCGGTTCGGAGGCCGGTGCCCCACAAGACGAGGGGACGGACAGGGAGCAGACCTCCGCAACGATTAAGGAAACTGCCAGATGGCACGTCTCATGGGCGTCGACCTCCCGCGCGAGAAGCGCATGGAGATCGCGCTGACCTACATTTTCGGCATTGGCCGTACCCGCTCCAAGGAGATCCTCGAGGCCACCGGCGTCAGCCCGGACCTGCGTTCGAAGGACCTCAGCGACGACGATCTGACGAAGCTGCGTGACTACATCGAGGCTTCCGAGTTCAAGGTCGAGGGTGACCTGCGCCGCGAGGTGCAGGCCGATATTCGCCGCAAGATCGAGATCGGCTGCTACCAGGGTCTGCGCCACCGCCGTGGCCTGCCCGTGCGTGGCCAGCGCACCAAGACCAACGCGCGCACCCGCAAGGGCCCGAAGCGCACCGTCGCCGGCAAGAAGAAGTAGGGATAACCGATGCCTCCGAAGAGTCGGGCCGCGGGCCCGAAGAAGACCCAGAAGTCGCGTCGCCGGGACAAGAAGAACGTCCCCCACGGCAACGCGCACATCAAGAGCACGTTCAACAACACGATCGTGTCGATCACCGACCCGAACGGCAACGTCATCTCCTGGGCGTCGTCCGGTCACGTCGGCTTCAAGGGCTCGCGCAAGTCGACCCCGTTCGCCGCGCAGCTCGCCGCCGAGAACGCTGCCCGCAAGGCGCAGGAACACGGTGTGAAGAAGGTCGACGTGTTCGTGAAGGGCCCGGGTTCGGGCCGCGAGACCGCGATCCGCTCGCTGCAGGCCGCCGGCCTCGAGGTGGGCACGATCTCCGATGTCACCCCGCAGCCGCACAACGGCTGCCGTCCGCCCAAGCGGCGTCGCGTCTAGCGGGAAAGGAACAGCGAACAATGGCTCGTTACACAGGCCCTATCACCCGCAAGTCGCGTCGTCTGCGTGTCGACCTCGTCGGAGGCGACCAGGCGTTCGAGCGTCGCCCCTACCCGCCCGGCCAGCACGGCCGCGCGCGGATCAAGGAGAGCGAGTACCTGCTCCAGCTGCAGGAGAAGCAGAAGGCCCGCTTCTCCTACGGCGTCCTGGAGAAGCAGTTCCGCCGGTACTACGAGGAGGCCAACCGCCTCAAGGGCAAGACCGGTGACAACCTGCTTCGCCTGCTCGAGACCCGCCTGGACAACGTCGTGTACCGCGCCGGTCTGGCCCGCACCCGCAGGCAGGCTCGCCAGCTGGTCAGCCACGGCCACTTCTTGGTGAACAACAAGAAGGTCGACGTTCCCAGCTTCCAGGTGACCCAGTACGACATCATCGATGTCAAGGAGAAGTCGCTGGGCACGCTGCCGTTCCAGGTGGCGCGCGAGACCCTCGGCGATCGCCCGGTTCCGGGCTGGCTGCAGGTGATCCCGGGCCGGCTGCGGATCCTGGTCCATCAGTTGCCGGAGCGCGCACAGATCGATGTGCCGCTGCAGGAACAGCTGATCGTCGAGTACTACTCCAAGTAGCCCTCGGCGAGCCGCGCAGCACCGTGCTGCTGGTGTGTGGTCGCCCGGAAGCCGAGCGACCACACACAACCCCTGAGACGAGGCGTCAAATAGCGGGCGCCCTAAAAGGAGGATGATCCACATGCTGATTTCACAGCGTCCGACGCTGACCGAAGAGGTCGTCGCCGAGAATCGCTCGAAGTTCACCATCGAACCGCTCGAGCCGGGCTTCGGTTACACCCTCGGCAACTCGCTGCGGCGTACCCTGCTGTCCTCGATTCCGGGGGCCGCGGTCACGAGCATCCGCATCGACGGCGTCCTGCACGAGTTCACCACCGTTCCCGGGGTGAAGGAGGATGTCACCGACATCATCCTGAACCTCAAGGGCCTGGTCGTCTCCTCGGAGGAGGACGAGCCGGTCACGATGTACGTGCGCAAGCAGGGGCCCGGCACCGTCACCGCCGGTGACATCGTCCCGCCCAGCGGCGTCGTGGTGCACAACCCGGACATGCACATCGCGACCCTGAACGACAAGGGCAAGCTGGAGATCGAGCTCGTCGTCGAGCGCGGTCGCGGCTACGTCCCCGCCGTGCAGAACAAGGCGTCCGGAGCGGAAATCGGCCGGATCCCGGTGGATTCGATCTACTCGCCGGTGCTCAAGGTGACCTACAAGGTCGAGGCCACCCGTGTCGAGCAGCGCACCGACTTCGACCGGCTCATCCTGGACGTGGAGACCAAGAACTCCATCAGCGCGCGGGACGCGCTCGCCTCGGCGGGCAAGACCCTGGTCGAGCTCTTCGGCCTGGCCCGCGAGCTGAACGTCGAAGCCGAAGGCATCGAGATCGGCCCCTCGCCGGCCGAGGCGGACCACATCGCCTCGTTCGGTCTGCCGATCGAGGACCTGGACCTCACCGTCCGGTCCTACAACTGCCTCAAGCGCGAGGGTGTGCACACGGTGGGCGAGCTGGTCGCCCGCACCGAGTCGGATCTGCTGGACATTCGCAACTTCGGCCAGAAGTCCATCGACGAGGTCAAGGTCAAGCTGCACGCGCTCGGCCTCTCGCTCAAGGACAGCCCGGCGTCGTTCGATCCGTCCAGCGTGGTCGGCTACGACGCGAGCACCGGCACGTGGAGCGACAGCGGCACGTTCAGTGACACCGATGGCGGCGAGCAGGACTACGCCGAAACCGAACAGCTCTAGGCCGTCGGGGTAGGCGCCCCGGACCGGCCTCTCACAAGGAGAACCACACAATGCCCAAGCCCAAGAAGGGTGCCCGCTTCGGCGGGTCGGCGACGCACCAGAAGGCGATCTTCGCCAATCTGGCCACGGCGCTCTTCGAGCACGGCCGGATCACCACCACCGAGGCCAAGGCCAAGGCCGTGCGCCCCTACGCGGAGAAGCTGATCACCAAGGCGAAGGCCGGCACGCTGGCCGACCGTCGCGAGGTGCTCAAGGTGATCCGCAACAAGGACGTCGTGCACGAGCTCTTCGAGCAGATCGGCCCGTCGTTCGAGGGGCGCGAGGGTGGCTACACCCGCATCACCAAGACGCTGCCGCGCAAGGGTGACAACGCGCCGATGGCGATCATCGAGCTGGTCCGGGAGAAGACCGTGACCAACGAGGCCGATCGCGCTCGCCGCGTCGCCGCGTCGAAGAAGGCCGAGGAGGCTCCGGCCGCCGAGGTCGTCGAGGAGAAGGCCGACGAGGCCGTCGCCGAGACCGCCGATGCGCCCGCCGCCGACGAGGCCGCTGAGGACAAGAAGGACGCCTGAGATCGTGTTCCCCGCCTGTGGGGATGATCCGGACGTCTGACGTTCGCGAACGAGCCCGCCACCCGTTCCCGGGTCGGCGGGCTTGTTCGCGTTGACCAGGAGATCGTTGTGATCGAGCGCTGGCGAGGTGGAGTCGTGAGTGTGGAGGACTTGGATGCCACGGTGTCGCCGGAATCGGCTCCGCCGTCGGCGCGGCACGATGCGGTGCCGCAGCCGGATGTGGCCGGGTCGGCGCCGGATGCCATGCGCCCGACGGTTCGCGTGCGGCTGGACATCTCCTACGACGGCACCGATTTCGTCGGATGGGCGCGACAGCCGGGTCTGCGCACCGTGCAGGGGGTCTTGGAGGACTCGCTGAGCAAGGTGTTCCGTGAGCCGATACAGCTGACCGTCGCGGGGCGCACGGACGCGGGCGTGCACGCCGAGGGACAGGTCGCGCATTTCGACACGTCCGGCGAACTGGACGCGGACAAGCTGGTGCACCGGATGGCGCGATTCCTGCCGAAGGACGTGCGGATCAAGCAGGCGGCGCTCGCCTCGCCCGAGTTCGACGCCCGGTTCTCCGCTGTTCGCCGCCACTACGTCTACCGACTGACCACCGCACCGTACGGCGCGGAGCCGTTGCAGGCGCGCAGCGTGGTCGCCTGCCGGTCCGGCGTCGATCTCGAGGCCATGCGCGCTGCCTCGGGAAAACTGCTGGGCCTGCATGATTTCGCCGCGTTCTGCCGGCGCAGGGAGGGCGCGACGACGGTCCGGGAGCTGCAGCGCTTCGATTGGGTGCGCGAAGGTGATCTGCTGCTCGCCTACGTCAGCGCCGACGCGTTCTGCTGGTCGATGGTCCGCAGCCTGGTCGGCGCGGTGCTCGCGGTCGGCGAGGGGCGCCGCGGCCCGGAATGGGTGGGCGAGCTGCTGCGCGAGACTGAGCGGTCCAGCGCGGTCACCGTCGCTCCCGCCCACGGCCTGAGCCTGATCAGCGTCGATTACCCCGCGGACGGCGAACTCGCCGCCCGCAACGCGCAGACGCGCGAGATGCGGTCGGTCCCGGTCCCGGACGCGGGTTGCTGCGGTGACTGACATAGAGCTACCCGCACCCGTGCGCGGATGCGGGTAGCGAGGCGGTCACTTCGAGGCTTGCCCAGGTCGCGGCGTCTGCTCGGACTGTGTCGATGCTTCGATCGTCCTCGGTTCCTGGGACGCCCCCGAGATCGCGATGCGGCGCGGCTTGGCGCGCTCGGCGATCGGGATCGTCACCGACAGCACACCGTTGTTGTAGGTCGCGCTGATCCGTTCGGCGTCGACGTTCTCGCCGAGGGACAGCTGCCGCATGAACGTACCGGCGAAGCGCTCCGAGGCGATCCACTGGACGCCTTCCTCACTGGGAACGGTGCGTTGCGCGCGCAGGGTGAGCGTGCCGCTGTCGACGCTGACATCGATCGAACCGGGGTCGACGCCGGGCAGGTCCGCGTTCAGCACGTAGTGATCTCCCGCTTTGAAAAGATCCATCGGCATGAATCGCGGTGCGCGAGCGGTTCCGGCGGTTTCGCCGAGCAGTTGGCGGGCGACGGTGTCGATGTCATGGAATGGATCGAATCTGAGCACAGCGATCACCTCCATCTCCTAGTGGTGACGCCTGCCACGGCGGCGGGCGCCGATAGCTGTGCAATTCTCACAGTAGCTCGCTCGGGCCGGGCTCGCTTCGATCTGACGAGGTCGAGTCGTTCGCCGACGCGGAATAGCCGTCCGCGGACCAGTGTTGGCTCGGGACATGGCATTCGAGAGTCTCGGACGGTTCGGAGTGTGGCGGGCGTACAACGGGTTCACCCCGGAGGATGCGCGGGAATTGGAGCAGCTGGGCTACGGCGCGCTGTGGTTGGGGGCCTCGCCCCCGGCGGATCTCGCGGTGGTCGAACCGCTGCTGGAGGCGACCGAAACGATCACGGTGGCGAGCAGCATCGTGAACATCTGGGCCGCACCGGCGAAAGAAGCGGCCGAGTCGTTCCATCGGATCGATGGGCGGTTCCCTGGCCGGTTCCTGCTCGGCGTCGGAGCGGGCCATCCTGAGCACACCGGTGAGTACCGCAAGCCCTACGACGCGCTGGTGGAGTACCTCGACGAACTCGACGCGGCGGGCGTGCCCGCCGAGCGTCGCGCGGTGGCGGCACTCGGGCCGCGCGTACTGAAACTGGCCGCCGAGCGGTCCGCGGGCGCGCTGCCCTATTTCGTGCCGTCGGCGCACACCGCGCCGGCACGCGAGATCGTCGGTCCGGACGCGCTGCTGGCGACCGAGCACAAGGTGGTACTCACCGACGACGCCACGGCGGCCCACGCTGTGGCCGACGGGACCGTCGGGTTCTACCTCGGCCTGACCAATTACGTGTCGAACCTGCGCCGATTCGATTTCACCGACGCCGATCTGACCACCCCGCCCAGCGACCGGCTGTTCGACGCCGTCATCGCGCACGGTACTCCGGACCGGATCGCCGCTCGGCTGTCGGAACATCTGGACGCGGGTGCCGACCACGTCGCGGTGCAGATCCTCGGGGACAACTACCTCCCCGCGCTGCGCACGCTCGCGCCGCTGCTGACCGCGCGATCCTGAGCCGGAATCCAGCCTCGTTCGGCCCTCGACGTCCGCCGTCCACCGCGGCGCTGTTCGGGGGCCGAACCGGTTTTCCCGCCCGGCGGTGATCGTCCTAAGGGACTGTTAGGAACAGCGGAGAGCCATTCCGCGGGGTTGTGACTGCCGACACACTGATCTGCGACGACGCGATGGGGCGTCGAAGAAGGAGATCTTGTGACTACGACACAGCCCGTGGGCGAGCGCCGGGTGGTCGCGAACGTTCTGCGCGGTTCCATCGGCAACCTCGTCGAGTGGTACGACTGGTACGTCTACGCCGCGTTCAGCGTGTACTTCGCGAAGACGTTCTTCCCCAAGGACGATCCGACGGCGCAGCTGCTGTCCACCGCCGCCGTCTTCGCGGTCGGCTTCCTGATGCGCCCGATCGGCGGCTGGGCGCTGGGCCGGTACGCCGACCGTTTCGGTCGCCGATCGGCGCTCACCCTCTCGGTGACCGTGATGGCGGCCGGTTCCCTGCTGATCGCGGTGACGCCCGGCTATCAGACCATCGGACTCGCCGCTCCGGCGCTGCTGCTGTTCGCCCGGTTGCTGCAGGGTCTCTCGGTCGGCGGCGAGTACGCCACCAGCGCGACGTACCTGTCGGAGGTGGCCTCGGCGGGCAGGCGCGGGTTCTACTCCAGCTTCCAGTACGTGACGCTGGTGGCCGGCCAGCTCGTCGCGCTGGGCGTGCAGATCGTGCTGCAGCAGTTCCTCGACACGGCCCAGATGAACGACTGGGGCTGGCGGATTCCCTTCGTGATCGGCGCTGCCGGTGCGCTGATCGTGATGTGGCTGCGGCGCGGCATGGACGAGTCCGATCAATTCCGCGCCGAGTCAGGGCACGCGCCGGGCGAACCGACCCACGCCGCGGGGGCTTCCGCGTCGCGTAACTCGCGCGGTTCGCTGCGCATCCTGCTGCGCTACCCGCGGGAATGCCTGCTCGTGATCGGGTTGACGCTGGGCGGAACGGTCGCGTTCTACACCTACACGACCTACATGCAGAAGTTCATGATCAACACCTCCGGCATCTCCAAGTCGACCGTCGCGTGGATCAACTTCATCGCGTTGCTGGTCTTCGTGGTGCTGCAGCCCCTGGCCGGTGCGTTGTCGGACCGGGTGGGGCGGCGCAAGCTGCTGATCTTCTTCGGCGTGTCGGGCACCGTGCTGACCGTGCCGATCATGAGCGTCCTCGCGCGGACCACCGATCCGGTCGCCGCGTGGGGCCTGATGATGGCGGCACTGGTCATCATCACGGGATACACCTCGATCAACGCGATCGTGAAGGCCGAGCTGTTTCCGACCAAGATCCGCGCGCTCGGCGTCGGGCTGCCCTACGCGCTGACTGTCGCGATCTTCGGCGGCACCGCGGAGACGATCGCGCTGGCGTTGAAGAAGGCGGGCCACGAGTCGCTGTACTTCTGGTACGTCGCGGGGTGCATCGCCATCTCGCTGGTCACCTACTACTTCATGCGGGAGACCTCGACCTCGTCGACGATCGACGCGGGCGAGCCCACCGCGGACGCCGATACCGGGTCCGGCGCCGCGGTGGCCGAGCCGGGACGACCGTTGGTCACCGTGCGTGACTGACCGCCCGGCACACGCGCCGATCCGCCCGCTGTGGGAGGATCGGCGCGTGCGGCTTGCGGTGGTCGAGGACGACGACGGCGTGGGAGACGCGCTGGTCGAGGCGCTGATCGCCCGCGGTTACCGCGCCGAACGCAAGCGCCGCGGCGCGGATCTGCTGATCGCGCATCGTGACTACGACGCGGTCGTCCTCGACCTCGGCCTGCCCGACGGCGACGGCCTGCAGGTGCTGCGCAGACTGCGCGAGGTGAGCTCGGTGCCGGTGCTGATCCTGACCGCGCGCAGCGACGAACGCTCGATCGTCCGCGGCCTGCGCGGCGGCGCCGACGACTACCTGGTGAAACCGCCGCGGATCGCGGAGCTGGTCGCGCGACTGGAGACGGTGACGCGGCGCGCGGCGGCCGCGGCGCGGCAGGAGCGGTCGGTGGTGGTCACCGGTGACGTGCGGGTCGACCTCGGCGCCCGGGTGGTCGAGGTGGAAGGCGTACCGCTGCCCTTGACGCCGAAGGAATTCGAATTGGTCGAGGCGCTGGTGGAACGGCCGGGCGCCGCGGTGAGCCGTCAGCAGCTGATGGATCGCATCTGGGGTGACGCCTTCGTCGCGGTGTCGCGGTCGCTGGACGTGCACATGACCGGCTTGCGGGCCAAGCTGAATCGGCCCGGGCTGATCACCACGATCCGCGGTTACGGATATCGGTGGGGGCAGTGAGCGCGGTGCCCGCGGCCGGGCGGGCCGGAGGTAGGTCATGCGGCGTCGTCTGCTCGTCGCGCTGACGGTGTTCGCGGCGATCGCGGTGCTGGCGTTCGCGGTGCCGCTGTCGCTGACCATCGCGACCAGCCGCACCCAGCAGTTGGTGCTGGCCCGCTCCGGGGACGCCGACCGCTTCGCCACTCTCGCCGACGACGCCGTCACGGCCGGGGACACCCGCGCGCTGGCCGACGAAGTGCTGCGCTATCACGAGCTGTACGGCGAGAACGTCCTGGTCGTAGACGCCAGGGGCGCCACGACGGTCAACGCCGGCGCCGACGTGACCGATCCCGGCATCGTCGCGGCGGTAGCGGCCGCGCGCCGCAACCAGCGTCCGCACGCGGTGGACAAGCTGACGCCGTGGGGCGCGCCGGCCATGCTCGTCGCGCGGCCGGTCGGCACCGGGGTGCAGGTGAACGGCGCGGTGGTGATCGAGGCGTCCACCGCGCGCGCTCGCGGCGACATCGCGCGGGCCTGGGCGGTGATCGTGCTGGGCGGCATGGTCGCGATGGCGCTGTTCATGCTGCTCGCGGTGACGCTGAGCCGCTGGGTGCTGCGACCGCTGTCGGCCCTGTCGCGCGCGGTTGCCGAGCTGACCGCGACGCTGCCGAAACCCCGCGCGGACAGCGTCGCGCCGGTGTCGATCGCAGGCAGGTACGGCGGGCCACCGGAGATGCGGGCGGTCGCCGAATCCTTCGACGCGATGGCCCGCGCCGTCGCCGATTCGGCCGACGCGCAGCGCCAGCTCGTCGCCGACACCGCGCACGCGATGCGCAATCCGCTGGCCGCGTTGACCATCCGCCTCGATTCCTTGGCCCCCGCGATCCCCGCGAGCGCGGCGGGCACCTTCCGCGGGGCGGGCGCCGAAGTCGATCGCCTGACCGCGCTGCTCGACGGCCTGCTCAGCCTCGCCGTCGCGGAAACGCCCGCGGCGTTCGACGTCACGCGGGCCGCCGAGACCGACGACCAGTGCGACGCCGTGCAGGTGGTGGCCGACCGCTTCGACGCCTGGTGCTCGGCGTTCGAGGCGGCGGGCCAGCGACTGCGCGTCGCGCCCGCACCCGCAGGTGCGGAGGTCGCGGTCCCCGCCGACGTGCTCGCCCAGATCTTGGACGTACCGCTGAGCAACGCGACGCGCTATGCCGGACCGGGCACGCAGACCGAACTTATCGTCGTCGCGGAGCCGGACTGGGTCGCGGTGAGCGTTCGCGACGACGGCGCCGGCGTGCCGTCCGATGAGATCGGCAAACTCACCACCCGTTTCTTCCGCGGCTCGTCCGCAGGCGCCGGTGGCTCCGGGCTCGGTTTGCCGATCGCCGCGGCGCTGGCCCAGGCGCGCGGCGGCACGCTCACGGTCGAGCGGGTGCATCCGCACGGTCTCGCGGTCGGTGTCCGATTGCCCGCGGCGGAGGTGCGATGACCAGTCGAGAACCCGGTGCGCGGCGCGGCATCGGCAGGCGTGGTTTTCTCGCGCTGGCCGTCGCGGCGGGCATCGCGGGCTGCGGTCCGAGTGGTGGTGGCGCCACTGTTCGGCTCGCGTCCGGCGAGGTCGGCGGTTTCTATCACGCTTTCGCGGGGTTGCTCGGGGCCGCCGCGGCCGAGAACGGGGACGTGCGCATCGAGCGGGTCACCACGTCCGGTTCGCAAGACAATCTGGCACTGCTCGCCCGAGGCGAGGTGGATGCCGCCCTCGCGCTCGCGGACTCGGTGCGGGAAGCCGCCGACCGGCTCGCCGACCCGTCGCCCGACCACCAACCCTTATCGAGTCACTACGCGACGCCGGCCCGCCCGTCGCCCGGCCACCACCCGTCAACGAGTCGCTCCGCAACGCTGGCCGACCTGTCGCCCGACCACCACCCCTCAACGAGTCGCTCCGCGACGCTGTGTGCTCTGGGCCGGGTGTACGAGAACTATCTGCAGCTGGTCGTGCGCTCCGACAGTCCGATCGGATCGATCGCGGATCTGCGTGGGGCCAAGGTGAGTTTGGGCGCGGAAGGATCGGGTGCGGCACTGACCGGTGAACGGATTCTGCGCGTCGCCGGCCTGGACCCCGCCGTGGATGTGGCGATTTCGCATCGTCCGCTGGCCGAGGCGGTGGCCGCGCTGACGGGCGGCGAGGCGGACGCTCTGCTGTGGGCGGGCGGCGTGCCGACCACCTTGCTCGCGGTGCCGAGCCGGATGCGGCTGGTGGACATGGGCGAGCTGGCCGCGCCGATGCGGGAGCGGTTCGGTCCGGTCTACGACCGGGTTGCGATCCCCGCCGACGCGTATCCCGGCGCCGCCGCGGTGCACACCATCGGCGTGGCGAACCTACTGCTCGCCGCCTCCACCATGCCCGAGGACGTGGCCGCCGCCATCGTGGAACTGCTGGTATGGCACGCGGACGCGTTGGTGCCCACCGTGGCGGCGGGCACCCAGTTCCTCGACGGCCGGTCGCTGATCAGCACCGGTTCCATCCCGCTGCATCCCGGCGCGGCCGCCGTCTATCGCCGCTGGCACGGGTGAACGCCGTCAGGAGCGGACGAGTCGGGCGATGGCGTCGGTGGCTTCCTTGATCTTGGCTTCGGCCTCCGGGCCACCGGTGACCGCGGCGTCCACCACGCAGTGGCTGATGTGGTCCTCGAGCAGGCCCATCGCCACCGCCTGGAGGGCCTTGGTCATGGCCGACACCTGGGTGAGGATGTCGATGCAGTACTTCTCCTCCTCGACCATCCGCTGCAGGCCGCGTGCTTGACCCTCGATGCGGCGCAGACGCTTGAGGTAATCGTCCTTGGCGGTGATGTAGCCGTGCGGCGCGTGCTCGGGCGCCGCGTGGTCGTGGGGGGTAGCTGCCACCGGTGTCTCCTCGCTGCCTGCCGGTCCGGGAACCGGATAATACCCCCCTAGGGTACAGTTTCGCGCCGGTCTTGTCAGGTCGGCGGCGTGTTCCCCGCTGACGGTACCGGTGGATCGCCTGCCGAGGACTTCGGCGGGCGCTTCGATACCACCGGATTCGCGAGCCGAGGCTGATCCCGCCTATCGACGGTGGCGGCGGGACGAGACAATTGCGGTATGAGCTCGCACCCTCGTCCCACGCTCGCCGTCATCGGCGGCAGCGGCTTCTACGATTTCTTCGACAACGAGGCCACCGCCGTCGAGGTCGATACGCCTTATGGCGCGCCGAGCGCACCGATCGCGGTCGGGGAAGTGGAGGGCAGGCCGGTGGCCTTCCTCCCGCGGCACGGCAAGAATCACGAATTCGGTCCGCACACTCTGCCGTACCGGGCCAACTTGTGGGCGCTGCGCTCGCTGGGCGTGCGCCGGATCTTCGCGCCGTGCGCGGTCGGCAGCCTGCGCGCGGACTGGGGTCCCGGCACGGTGGTGGTGCCGGATCAGTTGGTCGACCGGACCTCCGGTCGCCCGCAGACCTACTTCGAGGGCGGCGGCATCCACGTGTCCTTCGCCGATCCGTACTGCGAGGAACTGCGTGCCGCCGCGATCAAGGCCGAGTCCGACGCGCTGCACATGATGCACGCGGCCACCATGGTGGTGGTGGAGGGACCGCGGTTCTCCACGCGCGCGGAGAGCCGGTGGTTCGCCGCGCAGGGCTGGGATCTGGTGAACATGACCGGTCACCCGGAAGCCGTGCTCGCCCGCGAACTCGAAATGTGCTACGCCGCCGTCGCGCTGGTGACCGATCTGGACGCGGGCCTGGAAGAGGGTGAGGGCGTGCACGCCGTCGACGTCTTCGCCGAGTTCAAGCGCAACCTCGCGCCCTTCAAAGAGCTCATCCGCCGTGCGGTGGCCGCGGTGGACGCCGTCGACACCTGTGAGCGGTGCCGCGTCCACGCGGGCGTGTCGCTGCCATTCGAATTGCCCTGAGGCCGATGCGAGTGCTGGTCACCGGCGCGGCCGGTTTCCTCGGCGGACACCTGCGGCGCGCGCTGGTGGCCGCGGGACACGACGTCGTCGCGGCCGACCTGCTGCTCGACCTGGTACACGGACCGGACGCGCAACCGCCGGAAGGTGTTTCGCGGGTGGACGTGCGCGATGCCGACGCGCTCGCGCCGCTGCTGGACGGAGTGGAGGTCGTCTGTCATTTCGCGGCGGTCACCGCGGGCACAGCCGCCGACTTCGCTTCGCACAACGATCTCGGCACCGCCGTGCTGCTCGAAGCGATGGAGCGAGCGCGGGTGGCTCGGCTGGTGCTCGCCTCGTCGGTCAGCGTCTACGGTGAGGGCCGCTATCGCGGTGCGCAGAGCGGGCCGTTCTTCCCGAACCTGCGCCGCAGGGCGGATCTCGATCGTGGCATGTTCGACCATCGCGCTCCGCGCACCGGCGAGGTGCTGACCTGGGAGCCGGTGGGGGAGGACACGCCGCTGCGTCCACGCGGCGCCTACGGTGCCAGCAAGGTCGCCCAGGAGAATTACGCGCTGGCCTGGGGTCTGGCGACCGGAGGGGCCGTCACGGCGCTGCGGATGCACAACGTCTACGGCGTGGGCGCTCGTTCGGGATTGGTCGCGCGTTTGCGCGCCGAACTGGCACAGGGGCGCGCCCCGCACGTCTTCGAGGACGGCGGGCAGGTCCGTGATTTCGTCGACATGCGCGACGCGGTCGCGGCCACCGTCGCGGCGATCGAGCGTCCGCTGCCGGGTTTCGTCGCGCTGAACATCGCGTCGGGGCGGCCGATCACGCTCTGGGAGGTGGCCTCGATCATGGCTCGCGCCCACGGCGGGCCCGCGCCGCTGGTGACCGGTCAGTACCACATCGGCGACGTCCGCCATTTGGTCGCCGACCCGGAACGGGCCAGGCGCATGCTGGATTTCACGGCCGCGATTGCGCCCGCCCAGGGCCTCGCCGAGTTCGCGGCGACTCCCGGCTGATCATTCTTCACTCGGACAGGCGCATGGTCGTCGGGACCGTACTCGGGTGCCGGTGATCTCCGGTATCGCCAGGCGGGCGTCGTCACCGGGGCCGCTGCTGGTGATGCTCGGTTGCCTGGACTGCCATTGGGATCGCGTGTCGTCAGCCGGGCCGCCGCTGGGTGATGCTCGGTCGCCTGGGTGCGTCGTCAGCTGGGCCGTCGTTCGGGTGACGCTTGGTGGCCTGCACCGTCACCCCGGATGGTGCATCGTCACCTGGACCACAGCGAATTCCGGTGCATGCGCGCCGGGTGCACCATGGGGCAGTGGCGCGGCTTCCAGGTCGGCGACGATCCAGTCGCCCTCCGTGGTCGCCAGCCGAACCTCGGCCAGCCGGACTCGCTGCCTGCCCGCGCGGAGATCGGCGCGCGCGGCCAGAATGCGCGGACGGTCTCGGGGATGCGGCACGGTACGGGCGTCCGTCCCGCCAACCCAGCGCACACCGGGCACGGGCTCGGTGACCCAGCGGATCAGCCGGACCTGCGCCAGATCTACGACGGCCAGGTACCGATTCGATGACGTGCCGCGCAGCAGGTCCAGTGCCACCGATTCCAGCGCTTTCGCTTGCGGGGCAATGTCTTCGGTGACATCGACGGCGACGCCGACCCAGTGGTGCCGGTCCGGGTCCGGATTGCGCGCGGCGAGCATAAGGGTGCGCGGACCGTCCGCCGAACGCATGGTGGCGGTGTCGAGCCAGCGGACGCCGGGTTCGGAGCGCGCCATGGTGGCGACGAATTCGAGTGCGCCGTCGAAGCGCTCCATCGTCTCGAAGACCTCGGCGCCGAACCACACCGCCGGTTGGTGATCGCAATGCGGGCCCGATTCCTCCCGGACCACCTCCACCCGCCTCGCGTGCCCATCGATGCTGAAGGTCGTCACGCCGACCGGCGGCGGTGGGGCACCGCTACCCACCCACAACCGGACCGCGTGCACCCGCGCACCCGGACCGAGCAGCGGCTGCGCCCGCAGGCGCCCTCTCGACCAGGCATGGCGCGATGGCGGCAGCTGGTGGTCCACCGCGGTGCCGGAGTGGTGAGCCGCGGTGACGAACCGTTGCAGACGCGCGGGAACCGCACGCCGATATGACTTCCAAGCCCGCGGCGCGGACCCGGTCGCCAGCAGCGACCAAGTGCCGACCGGGCCGAGTGTTTCGATCAGCAGCCAGCGTCCGATGATCATGATTTCCCCCTCACCCCTCTCGAACCCTAGTGCCACGGCCAGGGGGATGGCCAGTGAAATGTGGCGAAAACGGGTCGCGCCGGTGGCCGTGGTCGGACACTCCGGGGTTAGGCTCGCGCGGTGGACTCACCGTTGCGGCTCGAGGTCATCGTGGCCAGCGTGCGTCCGGAGCGGTTCGCTCCGGTGGTCGCCGACTGGTTTCTGCGCACCCTGCGCGCCCATGCCGAATTCGACACGGGCGTCATCGATCTCGCGTACACGCCGCTGCCGATCGACCTCACCGAGACCGAGCAGACCGTGGCCTACCGTGCTCGACTGCGCGCGGCGGACGCCTTCGTGGTGGTCACCTCCGAATACAACCACGGCTACCCGGCCTCGCTGAAGACCGCCTTCGACACCGCCAAACACGAATGGCGCGCCAAACCCATCGCTTTCGTCTCCTATGGTGGCCTTTCCGGCGGGTTGCGCGCGGTGGAGCAGCTGCGTCAGGTCGTCGCCGAAATCCACATGGTCTCGGTTCGCGAGACGGTCAGTTTCCATCAGGCCAAGAAGCGATTCGACGACGCGGGCGAGACCAGCGACGGTGCCGCGATCGACGCGGCCGAACGGATGCTGCGCCAATTGGCCTGGTGGGCACGCACTTTGCGGGCCGCGCGGGCCGCCGACCCGTATCCCGGCTAGCTCTCGCTACCTGGCCGGCACGGCACGGCGGCCACGCGGCTGACCGATGTAGGTGGCCTCGCGCGGGATCGACACCAGCGTCAGGTCGACCTGTGCGGTACCGGTACGCAGGATCACGTGGTTGCCGATCGCACCAGGCTGGTGAATGGACAGGTCGGGGCGGGTGACCGGCCAACCCATCGGATCACCCGTCACGTAGATGGTGGTGACGCCGGCGTGCGGCGCGGGTGCGAGCACGCCGTCCACCACCGTGGCGGTGAATCCCGCATCGGACTGGTGGGTTTCGACCGCGATGGTCAGCCGTTCGGGATTGCCGATCGTCGTGACCAGGTTCTCCCACGCCTGCGCCCGGTCGGTGCGGATCAGGATCCGCTCGCCGACCGCGAGCGCCCGGAACACAAGCTGCTGCGCCAAGTACAGCTCGCCCGCGACGTACACCGTCGAGATGCCGGCGCCGACGATGCGGACCGCGACGCCGTTTCCTTCGTCGTCCGAGCCGATCAGCTGGCCGCAGCCGGAGGAAGGCAGGTGCAGCACGTCGAGCACGTCGATGGGGTACTCGATCATCGGAACGGTGTCGTCCAGACCGGGGACGGCGATCGGCAGATGGGCGAGCAGTCCGTCGCGGTGGCGTCCGTTCATCGAGACCATGCCCGGCAATTCGGCTCGTTCCGGCAGCTCCCGCGCGGTCAGGCGCCATGCGGCGCCGACACTCACCGATTCGGCCGAACTGCCTGGGCGCAGCCGCACGGCCACCGTGGTGCCGCGCGACGGCGGCACCCACAGCTGGGCGAGCAAGTCGGAGCTGAGGCGCTTGGGGTCGACGCCGCTACCGACGTTCACGTTGTTGCCGATTTCCGCGTAGCGCCAGCGGTGTTCGAGGGTCCGCGGGTCGTAGTCGCCGGTGATCTGCAGAACCGCCTTGCGGATCTCCGGCGCGGTCAGGATGCGGGCGCTGCAGTCGGCGTCCTCGAGCGTGCGCATGATCCGCTGGGTGGCGATGGTGACCGCACGCGAGGCGCCCTCGGCCCCGCCGCCGCGCCGGGCCGTGGCCTCCGGGCATGCCACCGCGTCGAAGCTGATCGCCAGCCATACCGTGCGGTGCGCGGTGGCGGGCAGCGGACCAAGCAGCGATTCGTAGATCGGGCCTGCGGGCGTGCCGGAGCGGCTGCGGTGCCCGTGACTGATGATGTCGATGCCGCTGAGCAGGATGTCGTGCTGGTTCAGGCATTTCGCCAACTCCGGCAGCGGAAGCAGGTGCGAGGCGTGCACCGTGGTGCGGCCGATCCTGGTCAGCCCGCCCGGCGGGGGCAGCACCTCGACCACCGTCACCACACGGCTGCCATCCCAGAACAGGCCCAGCGAACGTCCGTCCGTGCCGCGGTAGTCGATCGTGTCGCCGATCTCGTACTCGCGGTGGGTGAGATAGCGCCACCAGGTGGTGATCCAGTCCAGCAGGGTACGTTTGGCGACGGGGACGAGCGGGATCAGCGTCGCGACCACCGCAACGCCGAGCGCGGGCAGTCCGGGCAGGCCGGCGAGCAGCGCGACAACTCCGGCGATCAATCCGGCGATCTGCGCGATCAGCAGGTTCTGCATCGAGATGCGCCCGAGCAGCGGTCGTGGTCCCGCGCCGGCCGGTTCCGCCATCATCGTCCCCCATGTACCCGGTGTCGGCCGGATTGTCGTGGCCGAGCTGAACAAGAGTCCTCGGGAACTGTACTGTGTTCGGCGAACGCGAGCACTGTTCGGGGGAGGAATAATGCCTTCAAAACCCACTACACGCTGGCAGGTCAGCGGCTACCGCTTTCTGGTCCGGCGGATGGAGCATGCCTTGGTGCGCCGGGACGTGCGAATGCTGCACGATCCCATGCGTTCTCAGTCCCGCGCGTACGCGGTCGGCCTGATCCTGGCGTGCGTGGTACTGGCCGGCTGCGGCGTGCTGGCATTGCTGCGTCCGCAGGACAAGATCGGCGACAACAAGATCCTGATCGGCAAGGATTCCGGCGCGGTCTATGTGGTGCTCGACGACGTGGTGCACCCGGCGCTCAACCTGGCCTCCGCACGCCTGGCCGCGGGTGAGGCGGCCAAGCCGGCGATCGTGAAGGAATCGGAGCTCGGCAAGAAGCCGCGCGGCCAATTGATCGGCATCCCAGGCGCTCCCGGCTCGCTGCACTTCGACAAGGAGGGCAAGGGCCGGGTCTGGACGGTGTGCGACTCGTTGAAGACCGACGGCAGCGACGACCGCAGCAGCTCCGTGCTGATCGGCGATCTGGAACTGGGCGACAAGGCCGCGCCGATGGGCAAGGACAAAGCGCTGCTTGTGAAGGGCAAGGACGCGGCCTACCTGGTCTGGAACAAGACGCGCGCCCGTGTCGACATGAATGACCCATTCATAACCGGACCGCTGAACATTCGGGGGATGACCCCGCGGCCGATCAGCGAGGGCCTGCTCAACGCGATTCCCGAGGTCGATCCGATTATCCCGCCCAAGATCACCGATCCAGGCGGGCAACCGTCCGGGTATTCGATCAACGGCTTGAAGATCGGCACAGTCGTCCAGCTCGACGGCAAAACCAGTCAGAATTACGTCCTGCTGCGCGACGGTCTGCAGGCGGTCAGTCCATTCACCGCCGAAGTGATCCGTGGCTCGCAGCGCAACCCCGACCATGGCACCGCCATCGAATCTTTCGACAAGACCAACGCGCCGGAGTCGCGGGCACTGAACGTCGACACCTACCCCGAGACCGCGCCGACGATCATTCAGCCCAAGGCGCGCCCGGTGAGCTGCTTGTCGTGGAAGCCGATTCCCGGAGTCGCGGGCAACACCGATGTCGCTGTGCGGGCGGAACTGTCGTTCATCGACGCGAGCGATCTGCCGATGTCCAGCGGCGCCAAGCTGGTTCCGCTCGCGCAGGCCGACGGCAAGGGTGACAATGTCGACTCCGTGTACTTCCGGCCGGGTTCGGGCGCCTTCGTCCAGACCACCGGCATCGAACCCGACAGCAGGCGCAAGGACAGCATGTTCTACGTGGCCGACACCGGCGTTCGCTTCGGCATCAAGGACAATGAGGCCGCGAAGGCGCTCGGCATGGACGCCGAGTCCGGTGTCAAACCTGAACCGGCGCCTTGGCCGATCGTCGGGCTGCTTGCCGGCGGACCGACTATGGGTCGCGACGCCGCCATGGTGGCGCACGACGGCGTCGCCCCGGACTCCGCACCCGCCAAGCAGCCGGTCGCCTCGGCGAAGTAGTCGATCGGCCAACGCCTGAGCGGGCGAGTCCACTATTGCCTGCCCAAATCCCTTGGGCGGTAGGTAGACGGGCTTCCCGCTCATGGTCTGGCCGAGATCGGGTGATCCGCCAGCGGTGCTGAGGGGTTCGTCGTCGCTCATCCGCACACTGTCGTGCCGTGGCCGAGTGCGGCCAGGAACTGGTCGCAGCAGTGTGCGGCGTGGTTGGTAAGCGCGAAACGGGCGTGCTCGATGTTCTCGATCACCGGGTTGGTGCACGGTTGTGCGCGCCAGCGGTCGAGGACATCGGCGGGAACGGTGGGGTTCACCGAAAGTACCTCGCTGGTTTCATGTGCCCGGCTTCGATGAGCACGTCAATGGCTGCGGCTTTGGCGGCGCAGGTGTGGACGTCGCAGTCGATGTGGTCCTGCGTGACCCAGTGAGCTTCCTCCACCAGGTACGGCCTGCGCGGTGCGGCGTGGGGTCCTGCACGTTCCCGGGCTTCGCCGGTGTGGCCGGGCAACTGGGATGCGCTGTCGATCAGCCAAGGCAGCACCCAGAACAGCAGGATGAGCAGTCCCGCGACCGCGGCTGTGACTGTCAGTACGAGTGCGAGCTCTGCGGGCACTATCGCCCACTTTCTTCGGATGGCTTATAGGCGAGTGCCCAGTTGTATTCCGGAGTTACGGTGATCAGGGAACAGACTCGGCAGATGCGGCCGGGGCCGCCGATGTGCTCGAGGGTCGGCGTGATCACCGCGGCGACATCGAGGCGGCGGACGATGATCAGCAGCCGATGCAGCGGGTCGCGGATGTCGGGGTCCATGCGGACGGTTTTCACCAGGTCGTAGCCGAGCCGGGTGGCCAGTGCCAGGATCGCCTGCTCGTCTTCCCGCCACCCCGGTCCGCTCACGTCATCGCGCAGGTAACCGATTGCTCTGGGGTGGGCTTGCGGGATGTCCGGCAGCGCCGTGTGTGGCCGTGTCATGCGGTGTCCCCTTCGGGTCGACGGTCTGGTGAGCGTCCGGCGCCGGGGGCTTGCGCCACCGGCCCGCAACCCTTTGCGGCCGATGTGCCCTGGAGATGGCATCGTCCCGCACCGGAGCCACCGATAGCCTCGGCCCCCGCTTGCGGTGCGGCGACTGCCCGGGGCGATCGGGCCGATTGCGCGATATCTGCCGTTTGCCACCGCGAATTGCATTGCCGGGAATAGAGTTCCGGCTATTGCGTATCGCTTCGTACCAGGGGGACGAATGTGACAGATTCACCTTTCACCGCCGTGTGGGAATCGCCCCGCTTCCGGCAGTTGCTCGCCTCGGGCAAGCCTGGTTCGGCGCTGGCTCTCGTACGCAAGCAGATGGGGTTATCTCAGGCGGACTTCGCGGAGCTGCTGCACTGGGATCGCACGCATGCCGGAAGAGTTGAACGGGGTGAGGTCGGCACGATTTTCGATGTGCGGGAATTGATCCGCGCGGCGGACGCGCTGGGTATACCGCGCTCGGCGCTGATGCCCCTCTTGCTCGGTAGCGCTGACGCGGGGACCATCGACAGAGGGGGCTGTGAAGGAGTCGATGACGTGGATCGCAGACAATTCGTCCAGGTGGCAACGGTCGCGGTAGCGGCGACGGGTGCGGCGACCGATCTGCCGTGGTCGGATCCGATACGCGTCGGGACCGGTCACATCGCCTACCTGCGCAAGATGACTCAGCAGCTGTGGGAGCACGACAACCTTTACAGCGGCGGCAGGATCGCTGACTCCGTCATTCAGCAGTACCGTCTGGTTCGTCGTCTGGTCGATCATGGTGAATACGGTTCCCGCTTGGGTGCGGAGTTGATCGATGCGGCCTGTCGGCTGGCCGGTTTCGCAGGCTGGGTCACTGAAGACAGCGGGCGCGTTGAAGTTGCCAGGCATTTCTACACGGAGGCAGTTCTTCTCGCCGAACAAAGCGGAAAAGAAGACTTGCTAGAGGACGCCATCGCGAACATGTCATTTCTTGCCACGAAACGTCCGGCGAGCCGTGAGCCGGTACACCTTGCGCGGCGTGCAAGCGAACTCGCACGCCGCATCCCTTCAGCGCGTTTGAATGCGTTGCGGATCGCACGAGAAGCAGTAGCGCACGCGGCAGTTGGCGAGAGTCGCGAGTTCGAACAGGCCATGATCCGGGCCTGGCGGGAAGCGGACCGTGGTCTCGATGATCCCGATGACCCGATCTGGTTGCACTTCGTCACCCCGGACGAGATCCGATCCATCGAGGCCCGAGGCCGATCCTATCTGGGACAGCACAGCAGGGCGGCAACTATCTATCGCGAGGCGACCAGCAGTGGAGGAACCATGCCTCTCCGAGACAAGGCGTCATACCGTGCGTACTTCGCGGCGTCGCTTGCTGGCCTGGGCGATATCAACACAGCAATCACCGAGGGGCACCGTGCCCTGTCGATGCTGGAAGGGCCAGTCAGCTCGCCGCGCTTGGTGGAAGAGCTTCGACCGGTGCGAGTCGGCGCCTCGCGGCTGCGTGGAGATGATGCCGAACACTTCCGCCACCGATTCGACGCCTTGTGCGGTGCGGCTACGGGGCACGGCGGATCCTTCCGATCGACCTAGGGCCCGACTGTGGTCAGACGTAGATGCGACGGCGAGACCAGGTTCCGGTAGGCGCGTGCCCATGTCGCTCATCGACGCCGAGGCCGTAGGCCGCCGTGCTCCCGGACACCGCACGCGCCACCGGCACCGCCCTGCGGGTGACCCGGCACGAACTCACCGACGAGGACCGCCCGTTCACCGCATTCCACGACGACGCCCCACGGCCACCGCGCGAACAAGCGTCAATTCTTCCCGTTATTCAGCTTCGATCCACCGATGAAGGTCGAGGCTCAGTCACCGCAGTGCACTCCGAATTCCTCCCAGATGTCGTCCTTGATGCGGCCGCCCCAGTCGATGCACTTACCTTCCGCTTCGACCTTCGCATAAGCGAAGTGGGTGAAGACACGGTCGTCGTTCACGACCACCTGGGAGTGGTCCTTCGACTGCCGCACACCGGCGCCCATTGATATCGGCTCACCCGGGTTGTCCCGCACGGTGACCACGCAGTTCGTCCTGCCGTCGTAGGTGAGGAAGACCGTGCCGCCCTTCAACCCGTGTGAGTCGATCACCTTGAAGCCGTCACCGCACTGGCCACCATATGTTGCCGCGGACGCAGTAGCGGGGAGGAATACCGCCACCCCGGCCGTGATTCCGATTGCGGCCGCGCACGCGGCGATCGACTTTTTGGCGTTGATCAATGTGGAACCTTTCCTCTTTTCTGTGACATCGAGCGTTCGCATTCTTACCCCGCCCGCTCGGGACCTAAACTCGGGCACTATTGCTGCTGCCAACCCGAACCTAGGGCAGCAGTTGACGACCGCGTATTCGCGGCCTTCCAGATCTGGGAACCGATGCCCGAGCGAGTCTGGGAGCGCGTGCCGCGAATGGCTACGGATGATGCGTATCGGGTGGCGCCATCGGGGCCGCCAGGGTGTCGGCTGCGGAACTGGTGAGCGCGGCGATCTCGGCGCGCAGGGCGCGGACCTCCTCGGCGAGGAGGCCGATCTCGATATCGGCGCGTTCCGCGGACCTTTCGACGGACCTCAGCTGGTCCATCACCCAACTCGTGGTGGTACCGATGGCGAAGCTGATCAGGCCGATGCCGAAGGTCATCAGGATCAGCGAGACGAAGCGCCCTTCGGTCGTCACCGGATAGACATCGCCGTAGCCGACGGTCGTCACCGATACCATCGCCCACCACAGCGCGTCGCCGAAGCTGTCGATCTTGCTCTCTGCGACGCCATACTCGGCATCGAAGAATGCCAGGCTGCACAGCAGGATCACGAGCGCCGAGCTGGTGGCGACGAACACCGCCATGCGGGCGCGGGTCTCTGTTCTCCGGTTCACCGTGTCGATCAGCAGCAGCGCTGCCCGGACCACCCGCACCGGGCGGAACGGTGGCAGCAGCACGATCAGCAACTCCAGCGGATGGGTGCGCACGAAGCGCCATCGGTTCGTGGACAACCACAGCCGGATCGCGAAGTCCGCCGCGAATACCACCCAGATCGCCACGTCGGCACGGGTGAGCCAGGCATCCAGTTCCCGTGAGGCGCCGGTGTCGAGCACGTACCAGGCATAGATGCCGACGAAGCACACCGCCAGCACGATCATCGGCGCATTGGTTGCGCGTTCCCATGCCTGTCTGCGGGTGGTCGTGGCGGGGCGGGCAGACGTTTCCACGTCGGATTCGCTCTGGGCCATGGGATGGAATTCGGATGTTACGGGGGGCATGGCAGCTACCTGTGTCGATCTGATGCGGTATTCAGTTACCGCAGTGCAACACGTGCACGCTACCTGTCATCCGTGTGCCATTCGCCCGAGTACGGTGACCGGTCGGAATCACACAGCTCGTCGGGCGGATGGGGAACGGGCGAACGGCCGAGTATCAGGCCGGGGTCATCCCTCACCTGCTCGAGGCGGTTTGTCGCGTCCCCCGACCGTGTCGTGGCTCCGGAATTCTCACTCGTCCTCACTGACCCCGAACCTGCGGCGGATCGGGAACGAAGCGAGCATGCCCAAGACGAGCAGTGCCGCGACGCTGCCGCTGCCGATCAACGCCACATTGCGAGCGCGGTGGTCCGGCGGCGGAGGTGGCGCGGGTACCTGAAGCTGCACCCTCACAGCTGCGGCCGGTCGTTTAGGTGGAAGCGTTCTCGGTACTTCGGCAGTCAATGCGGCGACCGGATCAATGGCGCCGTAACCGACGTAGGGATTCCAACCCTCGCCCGGCGCGTGCGCCGTGGCCTGGATACGCTTGATGACGTCGAGAGCGCTGAGTTCGGGAAAGCGAGCGCGGACCAGTGCGACCACCCCGGACACATAAGGCGCGGCGAAGCTGGTGCCCTTGAGCGGTGCCAGGCTCTGGTTCTCATACTTTCCGGTGATGGTGCCAGTTCCGCGCGGATCGAGCGAGACGATGTCCTCGCCTGGTGCCGCCACGCCGACCCACGGCCCCGGCACGGTGAAACTCGACGGTGCGCCGTTCTGGTCGATCGATGCGACCGTCAGGACGTAATCGTCGTAGCGTGCGGGCGTGACGTTGGTGGTCACGTTGTTCCACGGATCGCCGTCCGGCTTCAGCGGGTCGATGCCGGGGTTGCTCGGCTTGCACTTCCCATCGGTATTACCCGCCGCGACCACGACGACGGCGTCCATTTCCAGTGTCGCGTAACGCACGGCCGCGCCGACCGGGCCGTCGTTGAAGCTCTGGCCGCTGGGGACGCAGGAGACCAACGAGATGTTGATGACCGAAGCGCGCCGGTCGGCGGCCCGCCGGATCGCGGAGGCGAGCGCTTCGATCCTGCCGTAGCCCTTCGGTGGGTCTTCCGGTCTTTTGTCCTGTTGGCCAGGGACCTCGTACAACGCGCTGGTCTGGCGGATAGAGAGAATCCGCGCTTCCGGAGCCACGCCTGAGAAACCTTGCCCCGCTACGGGTTTCGCGGCGATGATGCCTGCGACCACCGTGCCGTGGGCGTCGCAGTCCTCGCTTGTCCCGTCGCCACCGTCCGCGACGTAGTCGCCGCCCGCTTCCAGATCGGGCAGGCGGGGATGCGAGGCGACCCCCGTGTCGATCACCGCGATCAGCTGACCTTCGCCACGGGAGAACTCCCACGCGTGCGGCAGATTGAGCGATAGCTGGGGAATGGGAACGGCAGGGCCGTCGCCGCCCTGCTGGGTGGAGTAGCACGCCGCGTTGGCCGGGCGCTCGGTTTTGTCCAACGGCCGCGCCGGATCACCCGACGGCAGTTGGCCGGGATCGACCGGCGGCGGGCGATCGGCGTAGGCGATGCCTTGGCCCGCGCCCACTCCGAACGACACGCTCAGCGACAGCACCGCCGCGGCCGCGCCGGTGCGAAGTACGCGGTTCACAGCCCGCGGACGAGGGAGTAGAGGTCGGCGACCCAGAACACCAGGGGCAGCACGGCCGCCACGAACGCGTACTCGAGCAGTTCGACGCCGCGGCGCATCGGCGGCGTCGCCGACTGGTTCGGGATGATGATGCCGAGAATCAGCGCCGCGACCAGCGCGAGCATCGCCGCGCCGAACACCGCCAGCGGCTGGTCCATCGCGAATCCGGCGCCGACCAGCATGATCAGCGCGATCGCCGAACCGCCCGCGATCAGCACGACGGCCTGCTCCGCGCCCGCGTAGGTGCGACTGCGGAACATCAGGACCGCCGCGCAGACCAGCGCGAGCGCGATGCCTTGCCAGTACGTGCCGTCGGCGGTCGGGTCGGTGGCCGCCAGTGCTCCGGCGGCGGTGACGAGCGTGGTGGCCGCGACCAGGCCGGCGAGATACATACGGGCTCGTTCCGACTTCACCCGCAGCACGTCCATGGTCGGCAGGGCGCGGTGATCGTCCGGATCGTCCTCGGTCGGATCGATCGGCGTACCCGGCGAAGGAACCGGCGGCAGCGGCAATTTCGCGAGCAGCATGGACACCCGCGGCGCCAGCGAGAGCCCGCCGAGCCCGAGTGCCGCCGCGCCCGCCCCGATCGCGCGTTCCGGCTGGTCGGTGAGCAGGCCGATCAGCGCCGCGGGTACCGCGTACGCCGCGAGGGTGGCCGCGCCGATGAACAGCGCCAGTCCGACGCCGGTGACCCGCCAGGCCAGAATCGCCGTCGCGCCCGTCAATACCGAGCCGAGCAGAATGTGCGCCCAGCCATAGTGATCCGGCACGTAGAGCATGCCCGCGGTGAACGCGGCGGGCAGCGCGCAGCCGCCGAGTACCAGCGCGGTGCCGGTCTCGCCGTACATCCTGCTGAGCACCATCGCCGCCACCACGAGCAGGATCGCGACGACCAGCGCGACCGAGCCGCCCACCCCGATCGGCAGCGAGCCGGGGGACAGCAGCAGACCGAGGCAGCCGACGATCATGGTGATCGCGGCGAGCACCGAGCCGGTGATCCGCGCGACCCGCGGGGTCCAGCTGCGGTAGTGGTCGGCGTCGGCGATCGCGACGTTGTACATGATGTCGTCGAACAGCGGCGTCGGCGCGGTGTGCGAGGCGCTCTCCAGCATCAGCAGCTCGCCGTCGCGGACGCCGTGTTCGCCGAGGCTGAGCGAGTTGGAGAACGGAGGGTGGCCGATGCGGGCGAGTACCCACTCCGCGGGCTCGAAACGCTCGCCCTCGTTGTCGAATTCGTTGGTGCGGCTGTGCTGGGCGACCATGTCGACGACGCTCGGTATCACCAGCGCGACCGGCACATCGACCGGGATGGCCATGTCGACCTGGGTGTGCTTGGCCAGAATCGTCACCCGGGCGAGGTCGGGAGCGCGGACGATTCCACGCGAGGATTCTTCGTCGATGTGGTCAAGTCGCGCGTGCGTCAAGCTTCCCCCAACTCGGTCTGCTACCTCGTGATTCCGCGACGCCGCGGGCCGGGGGCGAGCTTGCGAACCCACGGTCCGGGCAGCAGAATGCTGGTCGAACTGTACGACATGTCGGCTGTGACCTCTACACTGAGGCCGAATCACAGCGTTCCGAAGGGGGATCTCGTCGATGAGCACTGTCCGCTTCCAGCGCCGTGCGCGCCGCGAGATGCCCCGATCGCCCGGTGGCGAGGTCACCCTGCAGCCGCCGCCCGAAATCCCCCGGGTCACACCGGGAAACCTGCTGCTGAAGCTGATGCCGGTCGTGATGGTGATCGGCATGGTCGGCATGATGGCCCTGCTCTTCACGCAGGGCGGCGGCATCGCGTCGAATCCGATGAGCATGATGTTCCCGCTCATGATGCTGTTCTCGATGGTCGGCATGTTCGCCGGTCAGGGCGGCGGCAAGGGACAGAAAGCCGCGGAGGCCAACGAGGACCGCAAAGACTACCTGCGCTACCTCGACCAGGTCCGCAAGGACGTCGACGAGACCGCGCGCCAGCAGCGGGCTTCGGTCGAGTGGAGTCATCCTGAGCCCGGGTTGATCTGGATGCTCGCGGGCACCAGCCGGATGTGGGAACGCCGCGCGGGGGACAAGGACTTCTGCCACGCCCGCATCGGCGTCGGCGGGCAGCGCCTGGCCACCCGGCTGGTCGCGCCCGAGACCGGCCCGGTCGAGGAGCTCGAGCCGATCGCGGCGGTCTCGCTGCGCCGCTTCGTGCGGGCCCACTCCACCGTGCCCGACCTGCCGACCGCGATCGCGGTCAAGGGCTTCGCCACCATCGCGCTGGACGGCGACCGCGGCGAGGCGCGGGACATGACTCGCGCGATGTTGGTGCAGCTGTGCATGTTCCAGGCGCCCGACCAGGTGCTGGTCGCGGTCGTCTGCGGGCCCGATACCGCGCGGGAGTGGGCGTGGACCAAGTGGCTGCCGCACACTCAGCATCCGGACGCGCAGGACGGTATCGGCACCCAGCGCATGTTCTATGGCTCCATCCGGGAGGCCATGGCCGGTCTGCAACCGTTGCTGGGCAACCGGGTTCGCTATTCGCGCAACCAGCCAGCCAACGCGAACATGGTGCACATCGTCATCGTGGTCGACGGTGGCCTGCTCGAGGCCGAGGACGATCAGCTGCGGGAATCCGGCTACGAGGGCGTCACCATCATCGACCTGTGCGGCTACGCGCCGCGCCTGGCGGTGTCGCGCGGCATCAAGATGATCGTGGAGAACGGCGAGTGCGTCGGCCGCGGCGCGACCGGCAACCAGGAGCGCTTCGCGCTGATCGACCGGATCAGTCCGCAGCAGGCCCAGCAGGTGGCCCGCAGGCTCGCGCCCTACCGCGCGGCGACCCAGCGCAGCAGTGACGTGGAAACCGACGACTCCGAGGTGATCTCGACCTGGGCGCAGCTGATGGGCCTCGGCGACATCGGCATGTTCAACCCCGAGCACGCCTGGCGGCCGCGCTATGGCCGGGAACGCCTGCGTGTTCCGTTCGGTGTCGGCGCAGACGGCCTTCCGGTGGAACTGGACATCAAGGAGGCCGCCGAGAACGGCATGGGCCCGCACGGTCTGTGCATCGGCGCCACCGGTTCCGGTAAGTCGGAGTTCCTGCGCACCCTGGTTCTCAGCCTGCTCGCCACGCACTCGCCGGACCAGCTGAACCTGGTGCTGGTCGACTTCAAGGGCGGTGCGACGTTTCTCGGCCTCGACGGTGTGCCGCACGTCGCCGCCGTCATCACCAACCTGGAGGAAGAAGCCGATCTCGTCGACCGCATGAAAGACGCCCTGGCCGGTGAGATGAACCGTCGGCAGGAAGTGCTGCGTGCGGCAGGCAACTTCGCCAACGTCTCCGAATACGAGAAGGCCAGGGCCGCAGGCGCCGACCTGGACCCGCTGCCCGCCCTGTTCGTCGTGCTGGACGAGTTCTCCGAACTGCTCACCCAGCACCCGGACTTCGCCGAGCTGTTCGTCATGATCGGCCGCCTCGGCCGCTCGCTGCACGTCCATCTGCTGCTCGCCTCGCAGCGCCTGGAGGAGGGCAAGCTCAAGGGCCTGGAGAGCCACCTCTCCTATCGGATCGGCTTGAAGACGTTCTCCGCCAACGAATCTCGTCAGGTGCTCGGCGTCCCCGACGCCTACAACCTGCCGAACAACCCCGGCGGCGGCTACCTGAAGGCCGATTCCGGTGAGATCCAGCGGTTCCAGGCGTCCTACGTCTCCGGTCCCTACGTCGGGGGCGGCTCGCAGCGCGATATGACCACCGCCACCCAGTCCGGCGAAATCGACGTCCACGCACGCCCGTTCACCGCGACGCACGTCGATTTCCGTGCCGCGGACCGGGTTCCGCTGCCGCCGGAGCCGAGCCTGGAGCCCGAGCATCAGGACGAGGACGGCGAGCAGCTGTCCAACGTGAACATGCTGGTCTCCCGGATCCGCGGCCACGGCCGCCCGGCGCACGAGATCTGGCTGCCGCCGCTGGACGAGGCTCCCACGCTGGACCAACTCATCCCACGCTCGATTCTCACCGGCGAATACTCCCCGGTGGCCACGTTGCGCGCCCCGATCGGCATCGTGGACCGCCCCTACGATCAGCGCCGCGACCCGATGATCGTCGACCTGTCCGGTTCCCGCGGCAACGTCGCCGTCGTCGGCGGCCCGCAGTCCGGCAAGTCCACCGCGCTGCGCACCATGATCATGGCGATGTCGTTGACCCACACCGCCGAGCAGGTGCAGTTCTACTGCCTCGACTTCGGCGGCGGCACCTTGGCGAGCCTGCAGGGTCTGCCGCACGTCGGCTCGGTGGCCAGCCGCTTGGACGAGGACCAGGTCCGGCGCACGATCGCCGAGATGACCACCATCGTCCGGCAGCGCGAGGCCCGCTTCCGCCAGCTCGGCATCGAGTCGATGACGGAGTTCCGCAGGCTGCGCGCGGTGGACCCGTCCAGCAGCCCGGCGGCCGCGGGCGCGCACGAGGACCCGTTCGGCGACGTGTTCCTGGTGATCGACGGCTTCGGCTCGATCCGCCAGGACTTCGAGATGCTCGAGCAGACCATCATGAATCTGGCGGTGCAGGGCCTGTCCTACGGCGTGCACGTGGTGATCGCGCTGAACCGCTGGGCGGAGGCGCGTCCGGCGCTCAAGGACCAGATCGGCACCAGGATCGAGCTGCGCCTGGGTGATCCGATGGATTCCGACCTGGGCCGCAAGTTCGCCTCGCTGGTCCCGCAGGGCCGGCCGGGCCGCGGTATGACCCCCGAGTGCCTGCACATGCTGACCGGCCTGCCGCGCATCGACGGCAGCGCCGATCCGAACAACCTGGGCCAGGCGGTCGGCGACGCGGTCGCCACCATCGCCAGGCTGACGCCGGGCCGTCCCGCCCCGCAGGTCCGCATGCTGCCCGAGCAGCTGCCGCGCGAGCAGTTGCTGTACCTGGCAGGCGACTGGCCTTCGCAGGTCGATCCGAACGCCAAGTGCCTGCGAATCCCCTTCGGCATCAACGAGTCCGAGCTGGCGCCGGTCTACATCGACTTCGTCGAAAGCCCGCACTTCATCATCATCGGCGATACCGAATCGGGGAAGACGACGCTGCTGCGCTCGCTGATCGAGGGCATCGCCGCATCCAACACGCCCGACCAGGCCCGCTTCATCCTCGGTGACTATCGACGCTCCATGCTCGGCCTGGTGCCGGAGGGCTATCTCGCCGGTTACGGCTCGACGGCGCCGCAGTTCACCCAGAACATGGCCGATCTCGCCGCCTACGTCAACCAGCGCACCCCCGGCCCGGATGTCACGCCGCAGCAGCTCCGCGAGCGTTCCTGGTGGAGCGGGCCGGAACTGTTCGTCATCATCGACGACTACGACTTGGTCGCCACCTCCGCCGGCAACCCGGTCCAAGCGCTGCTGGAACACCTGCCACACGCCCGTGACCTCGGTTTCCACGTGATCATCGCGCGCCGCTCGGGTGGCGCCAGCCGGGCGATGTTCGAGGCGACGCTGGCCAGGATGCGCGATCTGGGTTCGGCCGGATTGATTCTGAGCTGCAGCAAGGACGAAGGCGTGCTGATGGGCACCAAGCGTCCGAGCCCGATGCCGGCGGGACGCGGCACCTATGTCACCCGGAATACCGAGGGACTGGTCCAGACGGCGTGGATGCCGTCGCCCTGATGTCCGAAGTCGAGCTGGTCATCACGGAAGCGCGCCTCTGGGCGCGTGGCGCTACCACGCACTGGGACCTGCCGCCCTCGATCGTGCTGGGCAGCAATGGTTTCGATCTCGTCGTGGGGCAGCCGCTGACTCCGCCCACCCAGGTCGGCTCGGCGGTCCAGTTCATCCCCGCCGACGTCATCGCTTTGCCTCCCCGCACGCCGTCGGTGGTGGACGCGATGGGCGCCGTCTTCACCAGCGTGCTGGACAACTTGCGGATCGCCACGCCGTGCGCACGAATCACCCTCGTCTGCCCGACCGAGTGGGGCGCCGGTCGCCGGAGCGTGCTCGAGCAGGCGGCGCGCCGCTGCACGGCGGATGTCGCGTTCGAGGACATCGCGGTGCGTGCGGTCGCGACGGACGAGGGCACCAGCCACAGCCAGCGCACCCTGGTGCTGGAGTTCGGCTTGCTCACCACCACGGCATCCACCGTCATTCGAAGCCATCACGGTGTCCACATCGAGTCCTGCGAGCACGAACCCGCCCTCGCGCTTGCGGAGATCACCCCGGGCGCACCAGGATTCGATGCGCTCCGTGCTCTCATCGACCGGCTGCTCGATGGTCGGCCGGTCGACGTTGCCCAGGTGGTCGGCGTCGCCGATACCGCGAAACTCGACCTCCTCGGTGCGGCTATCGAGCAGACCGTCGGGACCGCCGTCGCGGTGCGTCCGGTCGCGGGCGCAGATCTCGTCCGTGGTCGCAATGTCGAACCGAGCCCACGAGAAGCGGCACCGGCCGCGCCTTCGCACGCCGAGTGGATGCAACCGCTGCGGGAGCGTGCGGCGGCCCAACAGCCGGGGTATCGCGCGACCGGCGTCGCGCTCGCGGGGATCGCCGCTGTGGTAGTCGTCGCCCTGGTAGTGGTTGCCGCGGTGATTCTCGTGAACCGTGACGCCGATACTACGACGGCCGCACCGAGCACGGAACCAGCGCCGACCAGCGCTGCGGTCCCGCCCGCCAGCAGCACTTCGGCGGCCGATCCAGAAACCTTCGGCCGCATCAGTTTTCGCGTTCCGCCCGGGTGGCGCGTCGCGTCGACACCGGAGAGCGGACGGGCGCGCATCGATTTGGTGCCGGAAGATGCTGCTCGGCAACGCATTACGCTGGTGCAGACGCCGCTTGCCGCGGGTTCCGGTTATGAGCAGGTCGCCGCGAAGCTGGAGGCGCAGATCGCGCAACGCCCGTCCGGGGTACTGACCGACGTGAAACGCGATGTCGTGTTCGGTGGTCGTTCCGGCCTGGCTTACTCGGAACGTCCCGGTGACGGATCGACTGTCCGCTGGCATGTCCTGTTGGAGTACGGCATTCAGGTCAGCATCGGCTGCCAGTACGCCGGAGACGGTTGGGACGCGTTGGAGACCCAGTGCGCGAATTTCGGCGACTCCGTGCGCGTTATTCCGTGATCAGAATGTAGCGCTGTGGAGGCACCGCTGGGCCCGGTGGCTACCGGTTCGCCGCCAGATACTGAATCACCGCACCACGGCGAGATACACGCTGTCTCTCGGCGCCGATCGCGCCGCCTCTGCGTGAACGCCGCCACCGTCTTTCTATGATTCGAGCCCCCGGTACGCGTACCGGGGGCTCGAATCGGCCGAGACGGATCTCAGAAGAGGCCCGCCAGCGTGGTGTCGGTGGCCTGCAGGTCGGAGTTGCCGCTGCTGACCAGGCGGCCCGCGCTTTCCAGCGTGGTGTTCAGTTGGGTGATGTTGGTGTTCCACTGGGCCTGCAGCGACGCGAACGCGTCGTTCGCGTCACCCTTCCAGTAGTTGGTCACGAAGTCGGTGACCTGCTTGTGGAAGTCTTCGAGCATGGACATGACGTTGCGGGCCTCGGCCACGATGGCCTGGGCGCCCGCGTCGACCTCGCCGAAGTTAGAGGCAATCCGTCCGGGATCGTTCGCTACCATAAGGAGCTCCTTGTTGTCTGTGGTTCAGCTGTGGAATCAGGGAAGGTCCAGGCTGGAGGCCTGCGCGGCCACCTGCTGGGCGAACTGCTGGTCCTGATCCGCGAACTTCCGTCCAGCGTGGGCGAGCTTGTCCGAAGTCTGATCCAGCTGGTCGCTCAGCTTCCGAGCCTGGGCGAAGTAGCTGTCCATGAACGTGTCGAACGCCTGACGCGCCGCACCGCTCCAGGTGGCGGTGGTCTGGTCCGACTTGTTGTTCAGTGCGGTGATCGCGGTCTGCAGATCCTGGTGCCGCTGCCGGCAGTTGTCCACAAACTTCGTGATCGCCTCTTCGCTCGCTTCGAGCTGTCCTGCCATTTCGGCTCCTTTCGGTTCCCGTCTCGGCCAACGGCGGAAGCCTCAGTTGGCCTGTACATCTGGTTGGACGCGGTGCGGGTCTGATCGGTTCCATCCGACTCGTAAAATGTTCGGCATCGCCCCACGAGATCAGTGCCCTGCGTCGTCGCCCGGCTCGTCCATGGTTTCGTGGCCACATGCGGGCCCGCTCGAAAGACCACGGTGCGGACCGGGTCTGCATGACTTGGTAACGCCAGCGCTCGGCTCCCCTCCTTCCCCCTGCTCGCTGCTGTAATGATCGGCGAGTGGGCTGGCTGGGTACACCTTACCGAACGCCTATGTCCGCCGCTACCAGCAGATTGCAGCTCGACCGCGACGAAAGCCGTTAGACCGGAAGCGAAGAGGCTGTTGCGCGTCTACTTCACCCGGTTGCGCAGCACCGGAAGCAGCCGGTCGAGCAATGTCTGTTCGGAGGACTGATTCCAATTCCGGACCGCGGCGACGGCAGCGGGATCGTCCAGGGGGATCACCGTGGCGCGGGTGCCGGAGACCTGATAGGGCAGACCGAGCAGACCACCGCCGCCCGCTTTCTCGTCGCTGCGCACGGCCAGCACGTAGCCGTCCGTCGCGACCTCCAGCTTCGCGGTGGTCGTCAGTTCCCGCGGCGACGCTTCGTCGCCCTGCTTGGCGTAGTTCAGGTTGTAGACGAATCCGAGATCTTCCAAGAACTTCGTCTGCGGGGTGCCGCCGAGAAAGATCGAGACCTGCGTGCCGCGCGGTACGTCCACCATCGTGATGGTCTTGCCCCGGAACACCGGGTTGTTCGCACGCGCCTGCTCGATGGGCGACAGCGAATTCGGTGCGGCCGTGCTGCTCGCCGCGGCGACGGCAGGGGCCGACTCACCCCGGTTCAGCGCCCAGATGCCGATTCCCGCGGCGAGCGCGACGATGACGACGCCGATGCCGGCCATGAGCAGGGGCTTCCGGCTGGGCGACGGTGCGGCCGCCGCGGTGTCGACCCGGGAGGCGGCGCGGCGTGATTCGGTCGCGAGCGTCGGGTCGAAAACCTGAATCGGGTAGGTCGGGGAGGTATTGGTGGCGACCGGGTTGTAGCCCGGAGTGAGGGCGCTCGCGGCCGCGTCGGTGAATTCCCGGCAGCTGTTGAAGCGTTCGGCCGGGTTCTTGGCCATGGCACGCGCGAAGACCTGGTCGATAACCGGGGGCAGGCCAGGGTTGACCGCGGTGGCCAACGGCGGCGGCTCATGCAGGTGACCCATCATCACCAGCGCGGGTTGCGTTCCCGGGTAGGGGTTCTGGCCGGTGAGCAGTTTGAAGAACGAGCACGCGAGGCTGTAGACGTCGGCGCGGTGGTCGAGCGGGCTGCCGGTGAGCTGCTCAGGCGGGGCGTAGGCGATGGTGGCGACGAAACTGCCGGTCTGGGTGAGTTCGGTGGTGTCGTCATTGGATTTGGCGACCCCGAAGTCGGTGAGCAGGACGCGTTCTTCTTCGCCGTCCGCGGGGGTGGAGAGCAGGAAATTGGCGGGTTTGACGTCGCGGTGCAGCAGGCCCTTGCGATGCGCGTAATCGAGACCCTTTCCGACCTCGGTCGTGATGCGCAGTGCGCGAAGCGGATTCATCGCGTGCGGGTCGCGGGCGAGCTCGGCGGCGGCATCGGTGCCGTCCACGTACTGCATGGCGATCCACAACTGGCCGTGTTCTTCACCGCGGTTGTACACCGAGACGATATTCGGGTGGTCGAGCCCGGCGGCGAGATTGGCCTCCCGTTCGAAACGGGTACGGAACTCGTAGTCGCGGCTGAGTTCGCCGCCGAGCACCTTCAGCGCGTCAGTCCTCGGCAAGCTGGGATGTTTGGCCAGATACACGGTGCCCATACCGCCCGCACCGAGCACGCGCAGGATGCGGTACCCGCCGACGATGGTCCCGGGGCTCATCGCCATCTTTCACGATCTCCTGACTCGACGCGGGCCACTGCGTTCGCAACGCAGCAGCATACTGGACTCGGGTCGTGCGGAATGTGCGGCATTATCGGCTGTTCGCGAAAATGGAGTATTGTGCGGCCGCGCGCTGCTGGGCGTCGAGCAGCTGATTTCCGGCGACGAAGCCGACGTATTCTTTGTACGCCACGATGCAGGTGAATCGTTTGTCGTCGAACAGCCCGGACTTGTTCTCCACACATGCCGAGTCGGGCAGATGCGGAGGTGGCTCGGCCGCCCCGGCCGTGAACGTCGGCGTCATGCGTTCCGCGGCGACTCGCCGCGCGGCGTCCGGACTCGATGTGCGAATCACCAGTGTGCCGTTGGACATTGCGAATTTCTCCGCGCCCATCGCCGTGAAGCGTTCTTTCGCGTAGTTCCGGTCTTCGGCGTAATGCATGATCCCGCGCAGACCGAACAAGGCTTGCGTCGCATCGAAACTCGGGGTCTGCACCTTGTTCGCGTTCAGTGTGCGGCTCAGCAGATGGTCCGGATCCCAGGGCAGCCGCAGCATCTGTTCCTCGGTCAGCGGCGGCAACTGGTCGAGCAGCGGGAGCTGGGTGTCGTACGCCTTCTCCGCCAGCGCGATCAAGGCGTCGCGGTCGGGAGCGTTGACCGACACAAGGAACGCCACCAAATAGGTCCCGTGCGCGAGCAGCGCGCGCAGGAAGGGCGATCCGGGACGCCAATGTGCCCGTGCTTGCGCGTATTTGGGCAGTGCGACCGGCTCGTTCCGGTCGCGGTACGCGCCGAAATCGGCGTCGTGGAACTCGGCCGCGGCTTGCCGGGCGCGATCCGGATCGGGGAATTGCATGACGACCGTGCTGACGGTTGTCGAGTTGGCCCGCGGTTTGGTCGGCCATCCCGAGGCGAACATGCTGATGTTCTGATCGGAGCCGTTGGTCCGGAACCCGAACATCATGCGGTTCCGTTGCGCGATCGGCTTCATATCCTCCGGACGACCGAGTTCGTCGGGCAGGACCCCGCTGCTGACGCTCGAGGACGACCAGCCGTATTTGAGCCGCGGATCGATGTCGTAGGCGGAGACGACGTGATCGGCCAGCCGCATCGCGGCCACTTTGTTCATGTGAATGAACTGGGGCAGATAGTCGTCGTCGTGCGCATTCGGGGGCTCGGTGGAGTAATTGCCGGTGTCCAGATGGCGAATGTCGATTTCACCGGGCCGCGCGGTGCCCGGCATCGTCGAACCGCACGCGGCGAGGATCGCGGCGGAGACAACGCAGACGAATACGGCCGGGACGATGCGAAGGGATCTCATGTGGCATTCACCAACAATGCGTACTGGGCGGAGATTCGTTGCTGCGCGTCGAGCAGCTGATGGGACCAGGCGAAGGCCGCGTAGCGGTCGTAGGACACCGAGCAGTAGAACCGGATGGCGATGGTCTTGTTGCCGATGTACTCCTTGCACTGGGCGGCGGGAAGGCCTTTCGGTGACTCGGACCCGCGGAACTTCTTGCTGAGACCGCCACGCTCCTCCCGCAATCGCGCGGCCGCGGCCGCGTCGCGCGCTCGGAACACATCGGTGCCGTCGGTCGCGAACCGATCCACTCCCGCCGCTTCGATGCGCCTGCGGTCCTCCGCCGAATCGGTGGTGAAGTGCAAGGCGCCCTGGCCGGTGTACGCGCCGGGCGGGTCGATCCAGGAGTCTTCCCGCGGCCGTGGAAGCGTGCGATCGAGCATGCGGTCCATGTCGATCGGCAACGTCATCAGCTGGTCGACCGGTGTGGGGGTGAACCGGCTGATCGACGCGACCACGGTGTCGAGGCTCTTCTCGACCAAGGTGAGCAGCTCGGAAAGCTCGACCTTCTCCAGGAAGATCTTCAGGTAGTCGTAGATCCAGGTGTAGACGACGAACTTCCCGGTCGCGAACCAGGATCCGATCGACTGCTCCTGCGGCTGCCAGTGCGCATGCGCCGCCGGGTATTTCGGGATCTGCACCGGTGCGTTCCGCTCGTTGGCCTCGAAGTCGACGCGCTCCAGCGCGGCCGCGGCGGCGGCAGCCTTCTGTTCGTCGGGGAAGACGAGGACGGCGTTCACCAGGTCCGTGCCGCGGTTGTCCGGCGCGCTGCCCGCGTTGCTGAGGAATCCCGCGACGAAATCCGGTGCGGCCTCCGCGAACCGGGAGACATCCATGATCCGCCCGAGCGCGTTCTTGGGCTCGATGAAGATCTTCGAGATGGACGGGTTCGCGTGGACGAACGCGGGGTCGATGTCCGACGGCGCGGGAACGAAGTTCGCCAGCCGCTCCGCCTCGACCATGCGCGCCTGATCGGGATTCTTCACCGTCCCCAGCTCACGTGGCGTGGTCGCGTAGTTGCCCACGTCCAGCTGGGCCAGATCGACCGGACGCGCCGACTGCTCGGTACCGGCCTCCGAGTCGCCGCACGCGCCGGTACCCGCGGCCACGACAGCGGCCATGATCAGGGCACAGGCGGCCCGGGTCGGTCGCGTTATCGCGCCGTACTGCACTTACTTCCCTCCCCTGACTGCGGTGGTTGCGGCCGAATGCTACTTCACCCCGCCTCGCGATCCGCCGATCGCGAGGGCGCCGACCGGCACCACCGCGTGTCAGAAACTGTTCGCCAGCAGCGCGTACTCCGCGGCCACCTTCTGTCGGACGTCTGGTTCCTTATCACTGGTGACGACCCCGACGTAACGCTTGTATGCGACGTAACAGCGGTACTTGTACTCCTTTTCCGGGTCGCCCTTGCTGTTGAGCTGAAGACACTTGGCGCCGGGGACGTCCTTGGGCGCGCCGAGGGTGTCGTAGTGGCCGCCTTCGCTTTCCAGCAGGCCGGTGACCAGCTTCTGGGCGGCGGCCGCGTCGTGGGTGCGGGCGACGTAGCTGTCGTCGGCGACGGCGGTGCGGTCAACGCCCGCGTCCTCGATCAGGCGCAGGTGCGTCGCCTCGTCGTCGGCGCGGTGCACGGTGTGGTAGCCGCCGTACACGGCGAAGGTCGCCGGGTCGGGAGCTCGGTTGGCGCGGTCGGCGACCGCGACGCGAGCGAGCAGGTCGTCCGGGTCGACTTTCAGGGTGTCGAGCCGGGCGACCGGGGTCGCGGTGAACTTGTCCAGCTGCGGGACCTGGGCGGCGAGGGTCTTGTCGACCCACTTCGTCAGGTCGTCGCCGTCGGCCGTCGGCCGCTGGATGAACAAGGAGATGACGAATTCCTTGTGGGCCATGAAGGTGCCGACGGTGGGAACGCCTGGGCGCCAGTGGATGTAGGCATCGGGAAATTTGCTGGACGGCAGTTTGCGGTTGTCCGGTGACACGGCGATGTCGACGTCCTCGAGTTCGCGGGCGGCGAGTTTCGCGGTGGCCTCGTCGGGGAAGCGGAACACCACATTGGTGACCGCCGTGGCGTCGGCGGCCGGGTTGGACTGCCCCGCCGGATCGGGGCGGTCGGCGCCGCTGACGGCGTACCCCACGACCAGCTTGCGCGTGTCGAAGACCGGTTTGGAGACCTTGGCCACGAAGTCGAGCGCCTGCTCGGCGTCCGCGACGACGGTACTGCCGCGCCCGACCTTCAGGGACGGATCGATGCGCACGGTCGGGACCACCGCGTCGGACATCCGCATGCCCTCCAGCAGCGCGCCCTTGCCGCGGGAGTCCTGGTCGTACTCGTGCCGGTCGACGGGATAGGTGCCGACTTCCAGCATCCGCACGTCGATCTCCCCCGCGGTGGGGGTCCCCTGCACGCCCGCGCAGCCGGTCAGCAATCCTGCCAATGCGAGACATGACGCGGCGAGCGCGATGCGTTGCGTCCGAACCATCTCAGGGCCCCTCGTTCCTCCCGTTGCTGACACTGAAGTTACCCGACGGACGCCGGGCAGGGGGACCGATGGTGTCCGTATTGCAATACCCTTGTCGGTGTGGCGACGACCCTGCACTGCATCCCCGGTAGAGGCCGATTCCGGTGATGGATCGGCAGGTCGAGGTCGTCGCGGGCAGCCATGCCGTGGCCAGGGTCGCCGGCGCGGTGATCGTCGTCGCGCACCGCGGGCCGGGCAGGCCGGCCCACGATTCGCCCGCCGTTGTCGCACTCGAATCACTGGCCGAACTGGTGCGTGAGGCCACCGATCGGGAGCCGGACGGGCCGGGCGCCATGGTGGCGCGGCAGGCCACGCGCTGGCTCATGAAACACGCCGAGCAGATCAGCCCCGGCGAACCGATCGACTTCGGCATCCTGTCCACCGCCGAGAACGGCGGCGTGGCGATCTTCCTGCACGGCGCGATCACCGCCGTTCTGGCCGATGACGGTGCGGTCGAGCAGTATCGCGGCAGCGACGCGGCGTTCACCGTGGATCGGGTCGCGGGCGTGCCCGCGCGGGCGGTGGCCTTGTTCGTCGACGACGCGAAGGGCCGCGTCCCTGAGCTGCCGCCGGAGCGTGGCATCGGCTGGCTGGTCGAGGGTGTCGCGCAGGCGGGCGGCGCGATCGTCTGGTCCGACGGAGCCCGCGGCCGGGTCCCTGCGAGTGGCCGGGCATCCCGCCCGGAGAGTATGCGGCGCCGCCCCGAGGCGCCACCGCTGCCGACCGCGCGCATCGCACACGAGCCGCCCGCCGAATCCGAACGGCAGCACCCCGAACCGCAGCATTCGGCGGACCGGTCCGCGCCGTCCATCGAGATGCGCACCGGGGAGTCCGAGCAGGCGCCGATCGACCCGCACAACGCGCCGACGCAATTGGGCGGCACCAACCCCGCGCCGCGTCCGGACCCGGAGTTACAGCGTCGTCTGGAGGCGACCGCGCGGGCCACCGCGCTCACCGTCAAGGTGATGGGATTCAAATGCGCGCGTGCGCATCCCACCGATCCGCGCGCCGCGTTCTGCACCGTGTGCGGGATGCCGGTCGACCAGACGCAGCCGCTGATCGAGGTGGTGCGCCCGCCGCTGGGCATGCTGATCCTCGACGACGGCATGACCTACATGCTGGTCGCGGACGCCGTGATCGGCCGCGATCCGGAGCATTCCGCGGCGGCCGAGCGTGGCCTCGTGCCGCTGCGCGTCGAGGACGCCTCCGGCGGCATGTCGCGCGCGCACGCCGAGATCCGCCTGGTGAATTGGGATGTCACCGTGGTGGATCGGGGCTCGACCAACGGCACCCGCACCCGCCTGCCCGGCTACCGGGACTGGATGCGCCTGGCGCCGAACCAGTCCATGGTGCTGGTTCCGGGCGCCGAGATCATGCTCGGCAACCGCGTACTGCGCTTCGAACTCGCCGCGCCGCCACCCTTCGGCCGCTGATCGCGGGATCGGTTCCCCCCCGATCCTGTCCACCCAGAAATTTCGCCGGCACGAACCTCGGTGCTCGCGGTGTGTCTCTATAGCTTCGTCGGCCGCCCGCAGAAACTCGATGGAACCGATCGCAGCGCCGATGCATCCAACAGTAGTGGGGGCAACTGCTCCTGCTGCGGCATGAACGACCGGGTAATGCGTTCTGTCGCTGTCGATCCGGAGAGGAGACCGAGTATGTTTCGTGTGGTCGCCAAGGCCGCGGTCGTTGCTGCGGGCATTGCGATTACCACCGCCGGGATCGGAGCTGTCGGCGCGTTTGCCGAGCCCCAACCGCCTACCGACGGGGTGCATTGCTTCGAGCAGGATGCGCCGGAGGCGAACAGGGTACCGATGTACTTCCCATTGCGGAAGACATGTCCGCCAGGGTGGATTCCTGCTCCGGGCTGGCAGAACTGAGTCTCGGTCCGGTCCGGCGCAGCGTTGTGTTGCCGCGTCGGGCCGGCGGTCCGGACGGACAAGAGCTTTAAGAATATCGCGCCTCGCAGGCCCTTTCGCCGTTCATGACGCCCGCGCGAAAAGCATCGACGCGGGAGAAGCCACTCCGTACGGTCTGGCCCTGTACGTCGCTGGCTGCCAGGCCGTCGGTGAGCAGGCCAGAGACCGCCTCATCGAGATCGCCTGCGGAGAGCATGATGTCACCCTGGCTGACCGGTCGTCCGGATTCGGCAAGTTTGCCGGTAACCACTCCGGACAGGCACGCCGCGCGCAGTCCGGTCTTGGCGCCGACCAGACTCTGGCCGCGGCTGTGCTGGACGGCCAGGGTGTATCGAGCGATGAACACGATGTAGCCGTTGTAGTCGCCGGTCACTTTGAGGGGCAGTGGGTCGTCCTCGTCGTAGTTGGAAGTACCCCGCGCGGCGAGGCCGGGTATGTCAGTGGCGATCGTGTTCGTGGCCGGGCAGTACGAGACCGGTTCCGTGACCACGCCGTTGCGGCATTCGATCGTTGCTCGGGAGTAGTCATAGGTCGGGTCGTCGTCGACTGGCAGAATGGCTTTGAGCGCCTTTGTGAGCTCGACCAAGTTGCCCTTCGATATGGGGTACTCGCCGCGCGCTTCGTCACCACTGAAACTCTGTGGCAGGTTGGCGCGGCGCTGGTCGATCTCGTCCTTGTCGATGCCCTTGCAGGCACGCGGCCCGTCGGTGAAGCCGATCTGTACCGCGGTGACCCGCTCGAAGGCGGACCCGTGCACGCTCTCCGGGTCGTCGGGGTTGGAGTCGCGGATGGCCACGGTGGCGGCGAGCACCGAGTTGAGGCCGTCGGAGGTGTTGATGGTGAAGTGCTTCGCCTTGCCTTCGGCGACGTGGCGCATGAACGCGCCCGCGAAGCAATCGGCCTGCTGCTCTTTGACGATCACCGGGTCCTTCGGCCCGACGATCTTGGCCATGGTCTGCACCGCGTGCCCGTACTCGTGCGCGAGCACCATCACGACGGCCATCTTCCCGAAGGTCTCCTCCATGGTGGGAAGCAGGACGGAGCGATCCCAGCCGATGGAATTGTCCAACCGGCAGTAGGCGGCGTTCACCAGACGGTAGGTGTTCTCCTTGCAGAACTCGATCGCCTCGGAGCGCCCGGACTTCGCGCTCCAGGAAACCAGCTTCTCGACCGGTTTGAACTCGGCTTGGAATTCCTTGCCGAACTCACCCCGCCAGTAGGTCTGGATGTCGTCGACGGCGTTGAGCGCCAGGGTGTCCACCGGGCCGCGGTCGCCGTTGGTCGCGGTCAGCGGGCTGTCCGGGACACCGGAGCGCGGTCCGCTCGGCCCGCTCGTGGTGGGAAGGCCGGCGACCTTGAACGGATCGTCGTAGATGGAAACGGCGTGGCCGTCCACGAATCGAGTACAGCCCCCGACCAGCACCAGAACGCTGAGCAGCGCGGTAACGAGCGCAGTCGCTTTGGCTGTCGGCATGGCTCCCCCTAGTCGGCCGGAATCGCATTCACATCGGTCGCCGGATCGGGGTAGAGGCGCATCGGGGGCACCGCCGATGTCCGGGTGATGGAATAGTATCCGCTGCATGTCTTCACCGGGGGCGCAGACCATCACCGTGCGCCATGATGGAAACGAACGAGTATTCGATTCGAGCCAGCAGGTCACCATGGGCCGCGCGCCGGAAGTGACGCTGTTCGTCGACAGCCCGCTCGTCTCCCGGGTGCACGCGACGCTCGCCTGGCAGGGCAGTGCCTGGGTGTTGACCGACAACAGGAGCACCAACGGCGTGTTCGTCGACGCGCGCAGGGTGACCCAGCCGGTGTCGATCGATCGACCCACCCAGGTACGACTCGGTGACGCGATCAGCGGTCCGCTGCTGCACCTGCTGCCCGCGAACCCGCAACACCCGCAACGGCCTTCGATGCGGCCGCCGCAACCGGCGCCGCAGCCCGGACCGCCCCCGCAGGTTCGGCCGCCCGCGCAGCAGTTCCAGCGCCCGCACTATCCGCCGCCGCAGGACGTGCCCGCGCCCGCGCTGAACGTCAACATGACGACCAGGGCCGACACTTCGAACATGCCGCCGGTCCGGGCCAGGGCCGCCACGGCGCCGGTCGCCCGCGCGGACCGGATTCCCCAGACCGGTCTGGCCATCGGCCGCACCACCGACAACCAGATCGTCGTCAACGATCCGCTGGCCTCCCGCAAGCACGCCCGCCTCGTCGCCTCCGCCGAGGGACTGACCATCGAGGACCTCGGTTCGGCGAACGGCACCTTCGTCAACGGGCACCGGCAGCAGCGGGCGGTGCTGCGCGAGCGGGACATCATCACCATCGGCAACGTCGACTTCGTCGTCCAGCAGGGCGCGCTGGTGCACCGGCAGAAGCCGGTCGCCGAGCAGGGCCTCGCGGTGCACGGTGTCGGGTTCACCGTCGAAGGCAACAAGCAACTGCTCGTCGACGTGAACATGTCGGCCAGCCGCGGGACCCTCACCGCGCTGATCGGCCCTTCCGGCGCGGGCAAATCCACGCTGTCGCGGCTGATCGCGGGCACCACCCGCCCCTCGGGCGGCGTGGTCACCTTCGAGGGCCGCAACCTGCACGCCGAGTACGAGGCGCTGCGCTCCCGTATCGGCATGGTGCCGCAGGACGACGTGCTGCACCGCCAGCTCACCGTGCGCCAAGCGCTCGGTTTCGCGGCCGAGCTGCGGCTGCCGCGCGACAACAGCAAGGAAGACCGGCAGAAGGTGATCGACGGTGTGCTGCAAGAGCTTTCGCTCACCGAGCACGCCGACACGAGGGTCGACCGGCTGTCCGGTGGTCAGCGCAAGCGCGCCTCGGTGGCGCTGGAACTGCTGACCGGCCCGTCGCTGCTCATCCTGGACGAACCCACCTCGGGCCTGGACCCGGCGCTGGACCGGCAGGTCATGGTGATGCTGCGCGAGCTCGCCGACGCCGGCCGCGTGGTGATCGTGGTGACCCACTCGGTGGCGCACCTGGACATGTGCGATCAGGTGCTGTTGCTCGCGCCCGGCGGCAAGACCGCCTACTGCGGCAACCCCGCCGGTGTCGGCGCGGCGCTCGGGACCAGCGACTGGGCGGAGATCTTCGCCAACGTCGCGGCCAATCCGGATCAGGCGTTCGCGGCCTATCGATCCCGGCAGGCGTTCGCGCCGCCGCCTCCGCCCCCGCCGCAGCCGTACGGACCCGCGGGCAGTCCGCCGCAGTCCAGCCGGGGCAAACAGTTCTCGACCCTGGCGCGCAGGCAGATCCGGCTCATTCTGGCCGATCGCGGCTACCTGACGTTCCTGGTGATCCTGCCGTTCATCCTCGGCGCGCTGTCCCTGGTAGTGCCCGGCAAGAACGGTTTCCAGCGCGGGGCCTTGAAGGCGCTGCCCGACGGCACGTTCGTGCCCGAAGGCGGCGGCGAGACCCAGCAGCTACTGGTGGTGCTGATTCTCGGCGCCTGCTTCATGGGCTCCACGCTCACGGTGCGCGACCTGGTCGGCGAGCGGACCATCTTCCATCGCGAACGCGCGGTCGGACTGCTGCCTTCGGCGTACCTGATGGCGAAGATCGCCGTGTTCAGCGTCACCGCGCTGCTGCAGTCGGCGGTGCTGGTCGGCATCGTGCTGGCGGGCAAGAAGCGCCCCGGCGAGGGCGCGGTGCTGGCGTCCGGCAGCGCGGAGCTCTACATCGACATCGCGCTGACCGCGGTCTGCTGCGTGGTCGTCGGCCTGCTGCTCTCGTCGCTGGCCAAGTCGAACGAACAGGTGATGCCGCTGCTGGTGGTGGCCGTCATGTGCCAGTTCGTGATGGCGGGCGGTCTGATCCCGGTCACCGGACGGGTGGTGCTCGAGCAGGTGTCCTGGTTGTTCCCGGCCCGCTGGGGCTATGCCGCGGGCGCGTCGACGGTGAACATCCGCGAGTTGTTCCTCAACGCGCAGCCCGACACGCTCTGGCAGCACAAACAGGAGATCTGGGCGCTGGACGTCGGCGTGCTGTTGTTGATCACCTTGGTGCTCGCGATCGTCACGTGGCGCCGGTTGCGACTGAAGAAGTCGGCGACGTGAGACGTTCCCCACGACTCGCGGGCGCCGCAGCGCGGGAAAACGGTGACGACCGGGGCCGGGCCACAACGGCGAGCATCTCGGCCACGAACCGGGCAGACTGATGCCTGTGACGGTGCGAGTAGGGGCAGTGCATCTCGGGTGGGATGTGGTGTCCGTTGCGGCGGGCGGCGGTGGCATTCCGATCCGCCCGGTGCAGGTGGAGGGTGTGTGGACGCCGCCGGCGTATCTGCTTGCGGATTCGTCGGGCCGGCTGCACACGGCCGGTGTGGAACGCAACCGGCCCGATCTCGGGATGGCGATCGCCGACGTGCGCGACATCCTGGGGCATCCGCAGATCGTGGTGGCGGGCGCGACGTGGCCCGCCGAGCTGGTGTTCCGCGCGCGGATGTACAACCCGCTCGCCGAGATCGGCAAACACTTGCGCGGCAAACCGGATCTGGTGGCGCTGCCCTTCCCGGACGGCTGGCCGGACGAGAAGGTGGAGATCTACGCCTCGATGGTGGAACAGCTCGACGTCATCGTCGAGCCGCTACCCGAAAGCGTGGCGCTGTCGGGTTACATCCGCGCGCTCGGGCTGGTGCATCCCCCGGACCTGGCCAGGCCGAACGGCATCGGCGCGACCGGCGTGTACTCCGACGGCCGCACCATGCTGGTGGTCGCGGTGCACGGCGACGACGAGCAGCCCACCGAGTCGGTCGAGGTCCCGGTCAACGCCGAGGCCATGCGCGATGCCCGGTCGGCGGACAACGTCGTGATCGAGGTCATGGCCGCCGCCCGCTCGATCGGCGCGGATACCTCGACGGTCCTGCTATCGGGCAACGTGCGCTTCAACGACGCGTTGCGCTTGGCCTTCCAGAACCATCTCGGGCACCGCTTGCACGTGGCCGACCATCCCATGCACGCGCTCGTGCTCGGCGCCGTGCATCTGCTCGTGAGCGACACCGAGGCGGCCGAACCGGAGCCGCCGGGCAGGCCTGTCGCCGAACCCGGGCCCGTCCCGCAGCGTCCGGTGGACCCTCGCCAGCAGGCCGAATATGCGCCGCGGACGGAGACTCAGCAGCAGTCGGACCCTGGCCAGCGCGGTTCGGAGCAGACGCCGCCCCAGCCGGTGCCCGGCGTCCAATACGGTCCGGGATACCCCACTCAGCACGACGAGGCGACGACCAGGATGGGCCGCGACGAGGCGCCGCGCGGTCTCCCGCCGAACCTCGCCGAACTCGGCAGCCGGTTCACCAGGCCACCGAGCGCGCCGGACGATCAGCGCGGCAGCGCGCCCGGACGTCCGCAGGGCGAGTTCGCCGGTCCGCCACCCGGTGGCCCGGTGCCACCGCTCGGGGCGCGGCCGCCGTATCAAGGAGCACCCGAACAGCAGCAGCAGCCGTACCGCGGCGCGCAGGAGCAACCAGGCCACGGTTCGTGGCAGGAATCCGGCGCGGAGCCCGACGACGCCCAGGATCGGCCCCGCAAGGGCAAGGTCTGGAACAAGATGAAGGGCAATCTGTTCGGAGTCAACACCGTCGTCGGCGCGGTGGCGCTGGCCGTGGTCGCGCTTCCGGCCGGTACGGACCAGGCCGAGCTGACCGGGCGCGCGGCAGGTTTCGAGGCGGGTTCGATCACCCTCGACGAGGCGGCGGCGGGCGAGGCGGAGCCGATCGCGTGCCCGCTGACGCCCTACGCGATCAACCAGCCGAAGCCGGGCATCGCCACCGCCAAGGGCCGCCTCTCCGACGGCCAGGTCGGCGACCCGGACTGCGGGCGGCCTGGTATCGATACCCTGCGTTACCTGGTCCCGGGGCCGCCCGGCGCCATCGACCTCGGGCCGCCGATCGAGATCTGACGCGATTTCTTGCCGGCGCTACCCCACTGGTATGGTGGCTCGTTGGCGTGTGGAACGTCCGGTCGATCTCCTGGTGAATCGTCCGGTCGTCCGCCGGGTCCCGGGTCTCCACCGGCCGCCGGGAACACCTCGACCACACGCTCGGCTGGCAACACCGACGACAGACAGGGAAGCACTGTGCCTACGTACAGCCCCAAGGCGGGTGACGTGACCCGGCAGTGGTACGTCATCGACGCCACTGACGTAGTGCTCGGCCGTCTCGCCGTCCAGGCAGCGAATCTGCTGCGTGGCAAGACGAAGCCGACCTACGCTCCGAACTTCGATGGTGGCGATTTCGTCATCATCATCAACGCCGACAAGGTTGCCATCAGCGGCAACAAGCGGCAGGACAAGCTGATCCACCATCACTCCGGGCACCCGGGCGGCCTCAAGTCGCGGACCGTCGGTCAGGTGTTGGAGACTCGGCCCGATCGGCTCGTCGAGAAGGCCGTCAAGGGCATGATCCCGAAGAACAAGCTCGGCAACGCGATCGCGAGCAAGCTGAAGGTCTACGCGGGCCCGACGCATCCGCACGCCGCTCAGCAGCCCATTCCGTTCGAGATCAAGCAGGTGGCCCAGTGACCGCTCCTGAGGAATTCAACGAGGACTACGCCGAGGAGTTCGACGCCGAGGCCGTCGAGGACGGCGCGGGCTACGAAGAGACCGAGAGCTCGCCGGCGTACTCGCCGGTCGTCATCGATCGTCCGGTGCAGACCGTCGGCCGCCGCAAGGAGGCCGTGGTCCGCGTTCGCCTGCTGCCCGGTACCGGCAACTTCGTGCTCAACGGCCGGACCATCGAGGACTACTTCCCGAACAAGGTGCACCAGCAGCTGGTCAAGTCGCCGCTGGTGACCGTCGAGCGCACCGAGTCGTTCGACGTGCACGCCCGCCTGGTCGGCGGCGGCCCGTCGGGCCAGGCAGGCGCCCTGCGGCTGGCCATCGCCCGCGCGCTGATCGAGGTCACCCCGGAGGATCGTCCCGCCCTGAAGCGGGCCGGCTTCCTGACCCGTGACCCGCGCGCCACCGAGCGCAAGAAGTACGGCCTGAAGAAGGCGCGCAAGGCGCCGCAGTACTCGAAGCGCTGATTCCGGCAGCGTCGACCACCGCATCCGGCGTCCCGGCGGCGCCGGATGCGTTTTGGAAGCGAAGCTCGCGCAACCCGTCAAGGGTCCCGCTTTCGCTGCGTCCATACGGTACGGTCGACGCGGCAGCTGTACGAGAGCAGGCTCCCAGCGAACAGCTGGTCGCCTGCTCTCGTGCTGTATGAACTTGCGGTGTTCGCGGCTCTCTGTGGTCGACATGGTTGCGGCCTCCAGGGCTGTTGCGCTCACCGCAGGGTGAAACATGCGGTGTTCGCGGGCATTTGTGGTGACTCGGACTGCACTTCGGACGTCGCTCACACCGCAGATCGACCGACGTAAGGCGAGGTATGGGACGTTTGTTCGGCACCGACGGAGTCCGTGGGCTTGCCAACGAGTCGCTGAGTCCGGAGCTCGCGCTGCGCGTTTCCGGTGCGGCCGCGCAGATCCTGAGTCGCGGCAAGAAGCGCGCGCTCGCGGTGGTCGGACGCGACCCGCGGGCCAGCGGCGAGATGCTGGAGGCCGCCGTGACCGCCGGTCTGACCGCGGCGGGAGTCGACGTGCTCTCGGTGGGCGTGTTGCCGACGCCCGCCGTCGCCTATCTCACCGGTTTGTACGACGCGTGTCTCGGCGTGATGATCTCCGCCTCACACAACCCCATGCCGGACAACGGCATCAAGATCTTCGCCGCGGGCGGGCACAAACTCGATGACGCGATCGAGGACCGGATCGAGGCGCTCATCGCCGCGGATACGCCGTTCCGGCCGACCGGCGCGGGCATCGGCCGAGTGCGCAACGCGGCGGGCGCACGCGATCATGGGCTGGTCATCCCGGACCAATACAGCCTCGCGGGCACCCATGAGCGCTACGTGGAACATCTGGTGGAAGCGACCGGACAGGCTTTGTCCGGACTGACCGTCGTGGTCGACTGCGCGCACGGCGCCGCCGCGGAGGTCGGACCCGCCGCCTATCGCGAGGCGGGCGCGACCGTCATCGCCATCAACGCCGAGCCCGACGGGCTGAACATCAACGACGGCTGCGGCTCCACCCATCTCGACCAGGTCCGGGCCGCGGTGCTGGAGCACGGCGCCGATCTGGGCCTCGCGCACGACGGCGACGCCGACCGCTGCCTGGCCGTCGACGCCAGTGGCGCCGTCGTGGACGGCGACGCGATTCTGGCGATTCTGGCCCTGGCCATGCACGAGGCGGGCGAACTGGCCCACGACACCCTGGTCGCCACGGTGATGAGCAACCTCGGCCTGCACATCGCCATGCGGGCCGCCGGAATCACCGTCCGCACCACCGCCGTCGGCGACCGCTACGTGCTGGAGGAGTTGCGGCGCGGCGGATTCACGCTGGGCGGCGAGCAGTCGGGACACGTGGTCTTCCCGCGCTACGGCACCACCGGCGACGGCATCCTGACCGGCTTGCGCTTGATGGCCCGGATGGCGCGGACCGGGCGCACCCTGGCCGATCTGGCGAGCGTGCTGCACACCGTGCCACAGGTTTTGGTGAACGTGCCGGTGGGCGACAAATCCCTGGTCGCGCGAGCGCCCGAGGTGCGGGCGGCGGTGCAGGAGGCGGAGCGGATGCTCGGCGACTCCGGCCGAGTCCTGTTGCGTCCCAGCGGCACCGAGGAATTGGTGCGGGTCATGGTGGAGGCCACCGACTTGGCGCAGGCGCGGCAGCTGGCGGACGATCTCGCCAAACGGGTTGCCGCTGTCTGATTTCGGCAGCGCCAGCGGGTTTGCGGGCCTTCGATGGCTCGCGTTCGAGCGACCGCAGCCGGCGAGTCACGTCCCGCTCGAGTGTTCACCGCTTCTCAGCCAGCGACCTCCGTGCGAAGGCGGCGGCTTCGTCGAGCAGTGTTCGCCAGAGTTCGCGATCGGCCGTTGGGATTGCCACCCACTCGCGGAAGACCTTCCCGGCCGGCGCGAACGGGTCGCCGGTGCCGCTGTCGACCAGCTCGGCGACGCGCTCGCGAGGAAGCTTGACGACGAGGGAGCCGGCCTTGTCGTCGAAAGATGCCAGGAACCTGCCCGCGAGCCGCACACATGGGTAACCCATCATCGTGGCCCGGCCGATGGCGGGGTCGTAGAGCAGGTCATCGGTGAGTTCGTCGTAGAGGTCGCGGGCGTCGCCGCCGGACTGATCCGACGGCGACGACTCCGCGTGATGCTTCGCCATCAGGCTGCTGGCGGTGTGAACACGGCGAACATATTGCCTACCGGGTCACGCAGATAGGCGAACGCCGGCACACCCGGCCCTGGGGCGAGCTGCTTGCTGACCACCGATCCCCCGAGTTGCTCGGCGTCGGTACAGGTGGCCTCGACGTCTGCCACCAAGATGTAGAACACGGCGTGGTCCGGAAGCTGCCCTCCCGTACCCATGATGCCCCCCATCGGCGTGTCGGCGCCGGAGGCCTTGATGGTGCGGTAGTCCAGCCCTGCGGCGGCCGACGGGCCGTCGGCCTCGAAGGACCAGTCGAACAGGCTGCCGTAGAACTTCTCGGCACCGGCGGCGTCGCTGGTGGCTATCTCGAACCAGGCCAGCGCTCCTGGAGCGGGGTTGGTCACTGTTCTCTCCTTCTGCTCGGATCACCCGCCAGGGCGGCGGGCCCAACTCACCTTCTCGCGGGTTCGCGACAGCCCTATGTCGGTGTTTTGCAGAAGATCTCAGGGACCCAATTCCCTCGCCGGCAGCTTCATCTCATGGCCGTCCACGCACAGTTCGGGAGTGACGCGCTGATGGCGCGGCGGGGCCGGTTCCCGCTCGGCACGGATGATGCGGTCCATGCGGAATACCCGGTCGTCTCGTCGCAAGTGGCACCAGGCGGCGAGGTAGGAGCCGTTGGGCCCGACGACGACGTGCTGTGGCTCGACCTTTCGCTCGGTCTCGACGCCGCCCACGTCGATGTAGTGGATCCGCAGCACCTGGTTGTCCCGGACGGCACGCCAGATGGTCTCGGCGACCTCGGCGTCGGGGTCCGGCGCAGGCTGTATCAGCAGTCGCACCTTCTCGGCAGTGGAGCGTGCCTCGGCGAGCGCCTGCTCCGGCATGGCCGACATGATCTTCTGGAGGGCGCTGCGGGCGTCCTTCTTGAAGAGCACGTGCTCGCTGCGGCTGAGCGCCACGGCGACCGCTGCGGCCTCGCGCGGAGTGAAGTTCAAGGGTGGCAGGCTCATCGACCGGTCCAGCGTGTAGCCGCCCGAGCGCCCCTGCTTGGTCGCGAGCGGCACCCCGGCCTGCCCGAGGGCACTGAGATCGCGCTCGATCGTCCTGACGCTGACCTCGAAGTACTCGGCCAATTGCCGCGCCGTACGGCCCCTCGGTCCTGCGGCGCGCAGTTCCTCGACGAGGGCGTAGAAGCGGTCGATCCGGTTCATACGCGCATGCTAGACGGCGGCGGGGACAAGAATGGGCCGCGCCGTCCTGCCCCGCATGGTCGGGTTCCGGCCGTAGATCCAGCGCTCAGAGCGTCTCGGTGAGGCCGCCCGCGGCCATGTGCCAGCGCCGTGTCGCGCGGACGGTGTCGAGCATGCGGCGGTCGTGCGTGACGAGCAGCAGGGTGCCGGTGAAGGATTCGACGGCCTGCTCGAGCTGTTCGATGGCGGGCAGGTCCAAGTGGTTGGTCGGCTCGTCCAGCACGAGCAGGTTGACGCCGCGGGCCTGCAACAGCGCGAGGGCGGCGCGGGTGCGCTCGCCTGGGGAGAGCGTGTCGCAGGGACGAAGCACATGCGGACCGCGCAGGCCGAACTTGGCCAGGAGCGTGCGCACGTCCGCTTCCGGCCGGTCCGGCAATTCGGCGCCGAAGGTATCGGCCAGCGCCGCGGTCCCGCGGAACAGTCCGCGCGCCTGGTCGACCTCGCCGATCGCGACGCCGGAGCCCAGGCTCGCGGCTCCGCCGTCCGGCTGGATCCTGCCGAGCAGCACGCCGAGGAGGGTGGATTTCCCGGAGCCGTTGGCCCCGGTCAGCACGATTCGGTCGGCCCATTCGACCTGGGTGCTGATCGGGCCGAGCGTGAAATCGCCCCGTGTGACGGTCGCGTCGGACAGTGTGGCGACCACCGAGCCACTGCGCGGTGCCGCGGCGATGCTCATCCGCAACTCCCACTCCTTGCGCGGCTCCTCCACCACCTCGAGCCGCTCGATGCGGCGCTGGGTCTGCCTGGCCTTTGCCGCTTGCTTCTCGGTGGCTTCGGCGCGCATCTTGCGACCCGACTTGTCCGAGTCCAGCTTCCTGGGGTCGCGCGCCTTGCGGCGCGCGGTGCGGACGCCGTGCTCGAGCCAATTGCGCTGCATCTGCGCGCGTGCTTCCAGGCCCGCCTTGGTGCCGGCGTACTCCTCGTACGCCTCGCGCGCGTGCTGCCGAGCGATCTCCCGCTCCATCAAGTACGACTCGTAGCCGCCGTCGTACAGCCCCACCTGCTGCTGGGCGAGGTCCAGCTCCACGATGCGATTCACGGTGCGCGCCAGAAACTCCCGGTCGTGGCTGATCACCATCAGCGGGACCCGGACGCCGGCGACGAACTGCTCCAAGCGTGCCAGGCCGTCCAGGTCCAGATCGTTGGTCGGCTCGTCCAGCAGCAGGATGTCGAACCGGGACAGCAGGACCGAGGCCAGTCCGGCGCGCGCCGCCTGGCCGCCGGACAAGCCGGTCATCGGAGTGTCCAGGCCGTTCGGGAGGCTGTCGGCGAGACCGAGGTCGGCGGCCACCTCATGGGCACGCTGGTCCAGGTCGGCGCCGCCGAGGGCGAGCCAGCGTTCCAGCGCGGGGGAGTACTCGTCCTGGCCGCCTTCGGCGAGGCGCTCGGCCGCCGCGTCCATTGCCCGTTGCGCCGCGGTGACTCCTGTTCGGCGGCCGAGGAACTCGAGCACGGTCTCGCCGGGCACCCGCTGCGCCTCTTGGGCCAGATAGCCCACCGTCGCGTCCGGCGGACTGAGTGTGATGCTGCCCGTCGGCGTGCGCCGATCGGCGAGCATCCGCAGCAGCGTCGATTTGCCCGCGCCGTTCACGCCGACCAGGCCGATCACATCACCCGGCGCCAGGGTCAGGTCGAGGTCGGCGAACAGTGTGCGCTCGCCGTGGCCGGCCGACAGGTCTCGGGCATGCAGAGTGGTGCTCACCTGCACGAGTCTGCCGTGCTCGGGGTTGCACCCTGAGGTCGGCCCCGGGAGAAATCAGGGTCGGTATCGGCCGTTGTACCGATGCCAGTGGAGGTGGAGGCGGGCACAGTGGAGGTCGTAGCGATCATCGCCAGAGAGGGAAGACCAATGACCGTCCCTACCCGTCGTTTCGCCCGATCTACCCAGGACAAGTGGATCGCGGGCGTCTGCGGTGGCATCGCCGAGTACCTCGGCTGGAACGCCAACGTCGTCCGGTTGCTGTTCGTGGTTTCGTGCCTGCTGCCGGGGCCGCAGTTCATCGTCTACCTGGTGCTGTGGCTCCTGATGCCGAAGAAATGATTCCGCCCGCGGGTCATCGCGCTCCGGTCTTCGTCGATCCCGTCGCCAACCGGTGCTCCAGTAGGTGGCCGCGCAGGTGGGCGAGGATCTCAGCGCGTGCGGGACGGGCCGCGGGGACCAGTCCCGGCATGCTCAGGAAGGCGTGCACCGCTTCCTGGTAGCGGGTCAGCGTCACTTCGACTCCCGCCTGCCGCAGGCGGTCGGCATAGGCCGGAGCCTGGTCTTCCAGCGGGTCCGTACCCACGGCTTGGATCAGGGCCGGGGCGAGCCCCGCGAGGTTGTCGCTGTGCAATGGCGAGATCGTACGGGGGTCGAACGATTCGGGAAGCGCGATGCGCTGCACCGCACGGCAATTGGCCGGTGTCGCGGTCGGGCTGTCCGCGTTTTCGGTGAACGAGGGGTACTCGAAGACGCGTTCGGTCCAGTCGAGCTGCGGATTGATCAGTACCTGGGTGCGCACCGGTAGCCCGAGTTCGTCCGCCCTGATCGCGGTGAGAGCCGCGAGTGTAGCTCCCGCGCTGGCACCCAGCAGGCCGATGCGAGCGGGATCGGCTGCCCACACCGGTGCCAGCTCGACGAGGCGGAGTACGGCATCGAAGGCGTCCTCGGCGGGTGCGGGCATCGGGTGCTCGGGCGCCAGCCGATAGTCGACCGAGGCGACCACGGCCGGACAGTTGGCCGCCAGGTGGCTGAGGAGCCAGTCGTCCTGGTCCGGGGCGCCGAGGATGCATCCGCCGCCGTGGAACGCGACGATCAGCGGCAGCGCCGAATCGGCCCGCTCGGGCTGGTACACGCGAACGTTCAGCCGACGCCCCGGTAGATCGAGTGCGTGTGCGGTGATTCGTGCGCCACGATCGGGCCTGCCGGTGACCAGCCTGCCGAGCGCGGACCGGCGCTTGCGGTTCTGCGCTTCGCGCAACTCGATGACTTGTTCGGCGGTGATCGAATCCCAGTCCGGCTCAGGCGTGAGCGCGGTCAGGATTCGGACTCGCGGTGGAACTTTGCCTCGCATGACGTACCTCCGGGCTGCTCGTGATGGTCTTCGTCGGCCGCCGTATTCCCGGCGGCGTAGCGATACCCTGGCAGCTGTGACCGTGGGTGCGCTTTCGGAAATATGCGGTCCGGCAACATCGCCGGTGGTGTGGCTGCGGCCGGGCCATGTCGGTTACATCGGGCCGGAGCTCGGCGTCGACCTGCATTCCGTCTCGGTCGCGGTGCTCAGCGTCGGCCTGGACGGGCCGTTCGTCCTGGAGACGGCCGCACACGGGCAGATACGCACTCGCAGTTCGTTCGCTCCCGCCCGCGCGTCGCACCGCGTCGTCGCCCCCGAGAGGTGGATCCTGCTGCTGTTCGTCGATCCCGCGGGTACGCCCGCCACCGGCATCGCGGGAGAGATGACGGCGACCGCCGGTCCCTATGGTCTCGCCCACCGGCGGGAACAAGAGCTCGTCGAGCTGTGCCGTGGCGATGACGTGGATCCGGATCGAATCTTCGCCCAGGCCGTCGCTGGTTCCGCGCCGGTCGCCGATCCGCGGATCGAGTGGGCCGCCGCCGCGATCCGCCGGAATCCGAATCAGACGTTCCGGGCCGACACGATCGCCGCGAACCTGGGCCTGTCCACCACCCATTTCCTCCGCCTGTTCGCGCAGCGGTCCGGCACCACATTCCGCGGCTATCAGCGGTGGACCCGCGTCGTCCACGCGCTGCGAGACACCGCGACCGGCCGCGATCTCACGCGCTCGGCCACCGATGCCGGTTTCGCCACCCCGTCCCACTTCAGCGAAACCTTTCACCACATGTTCGGACTGTCCGCCACCGCACTGTTGCGCTCCGGTGTCCGCTTCGACCTCGGAACCCAGCCTGCGCCTGGATGTTTCGACTTCCTGCCGAATCCTTGACGCAAGTCACGTTTCCTCCTCGGCAGTGACCGACGGCGCATCCGCGCTACCTCCGATCGGCGAGCCCAGGGGATGCGTCGAGCCCGCGCGGGTGTCAGGATGGAACGATGCCGCCTGTGCGGCACCGCACCATCGCACGAGTCCCGTTGAGGAGTTTCAATGATCACCACGGGCGAATTCCCGGGTCTGGACATACCCGGGATCGACGCGTCTTCGTCACTGACCGGACTTGGCGCGGTCGAACTGCACCACCCCACTCAGGACATCGACGGCGACGGCACCTTGGACACCATCACCACCACCGGTGACGAGGCGATGCAGGTCTGGACCGACTATGACCACGACGGCTTCGCCGACCACGTCACCGTCGTGGAAAAAGACGGCGACTACTCGGCTTGGGAATTCCATCGCCACCCCGACGGCACCTCCGAATGGGTCCGCACGGACAAGGGCAAGATCGGCTAGCCCGAAAACTCGCTGACACCCTCAGCTGGTCGATTCGATTTTCTGCGCGACCAGCTCGGTGACGCGTTCATATCGATCGACTTCCTGCGCGCTCGGCTCCTCATCACGTCGCCGATCGGCGTGTGAGCGTCTTCGGCGCTCCGCGGCCTCGTTGTGGCCGCTGGGCGCGGACAGTAGGTTGCTGTGGACATTTGTGGATTCGGGGGAACCGAATGTCGATGGGTTGCGTCGAAGGAAGTATGGCGGCCGTCGGCGCGAAGGAGATTCGGCGCCTGGCGAGTCGAGACTACGAGGACGGAGGGGAACCGTGGGCGGATCGGAGATGGTCGGGGTTCGGACGGGGGAACTCGGTGCGCTGGGCGATGGCTATAGGCGATCGGCCACGGCGGTCCGAGATCAGTCCAAACGGGTTGCCGAGCATATGTTCGGTGACGGCGGCGATGCCGGGCGGAACTACGCGCAGCAGGGCATCGCGGTGCATCAGGGGTTGCAACGGATCAGCGCGTGGCTGAAGACCTGGAGCGATGCCACCACCGCGACCGCTGACGCGCTGGGTGCGGCGGTCGTGGCGTACTCGGATACCGACCAGCAGCGCGCGGCGGAGACGCCCAAGACGTGAGAACGCCGGATGCGACACGTTTTCCACTGAACGCCAGACATTCGAGGAGCCGGAACCATGACCGTTTCCTGGCAGGGTAAGGCGATCGACGCCATCCTGGACGAAGGCAGCTTCGGGCTGCAGTACTGGATCAGATTCATGCCGTTGTACGAGGCGGCATTCGGCAACAACGGCGACCGCGGGGACCTGAACCAGCTGCTGGCGATGTACGACGAGCAACGCGGCACGCGGGTGGAGAAGCTGGAGCAGGCGGGGGAAGCGCTGAAAGCCGCTCTGGCCGAGGTGGATACCCAGTGGGAGGCACAGCGCGGCTACACCGGCCGCCTGCCCGGACTGTGGCAGGGAGCGGCGGCCGACGTCGCGCTCGGCATGCTCACCAAGCAGTCCGTCCTTGCCGACGAGGATCGGCAGCACACGAGGGACGCTTGGAAGACGGTCGAGCCGATGGCGAACTCGCTGCGCCAGTCGGTCGGCTCGAAAGCCAATATGGTACTCGGGCTGCTGGAGGATTCGGGGAAAGGCAGCAGGGTCGTCAAGCTCGACGGCAAGACTCCGGAAGACGTGAAAGTCATTGTCGACGTGCACAATGCGCGCGAGTGGATCAGCGGGAAGCAGGCAAGCGACCTCTACCGGATCTTCCCCGCACTCGATTTATCCGGACAAATCGGAAAGGTCCCGCTGGACGAGCCGCTCGGCGAAAAGATTCGCAATACCGTCAACGATTGGCTGCGTGACCCCTTCAAACGGGACTTCGATGCCAAGCTGACGCGCTACGTCGACGCCTGCAAACTGGCCGACGATCACTTCAAGCAGCAGTACCAGAACCTGGCCAATGCGTTGGCGGCGGTGTCGGACCGCGCCTATCCGCGCCCGGAGGGGTCGACGAAGCCGTCCCAGGACAAGCCGTCCCAGGACACGCCGGGCAATCAGAACCAGCCGACTCCGTCCGGGCCGCCGGGTCCTCCCGGCACGCCGTCGCCCTCCACGGTCCCGGCGAGCACCACACCGAGCACAGTCCCGGCGAGCACCACACCGGCAACGCCAACCACGCCGACTACGCCGACTGCTCCGGCACCTCTTGCCCCCAAGCTGCCATCACTCGACGGCCTGGCCGCCGTCAGCCAGGTCGCGGGGGCACTGTCGCCATTGGCGACCGGTCTCACGCAAACGGTTCAGCAAGGCATCTCCGCGCTGAGCGGAACCATCAAGAGCGGAATCGACGACGCGATCGAAAAGCTCAAAGCGACCATCGATCCGGAGAATGCCGACAAAGACGGCAAGCCGAAGGCCGAGTTCGATATCGCTGGGAAGCACGTGACGTTCGAGATGGGTCCGGACGGCCAGTTGAAACTCGTCTTGTCCGACGAGGAAGGCAAGCAACAAGAGTTCGAGCTCGAGCTGAACGAGCATGGGATGCCGGTCATCTCGATGAACGAGCCGGAAGAGCCCATGCCTCCCGCCGACACCCCGGCTCCCGAAACGCCGGACAAGGACAAGCCGGTCGACGCCACACCCGCCCCTGAACCGAGCACCGGCCAGCCAGGCGTGCCATCCGGAACTCCGCCGACCACGCGACGTGAAGAAGATGGCGAGCACTGGCCGAAGCCGGTGCCGGAGCAGAGCGAAGCGAAACCCGAACAGGGCGAGCCGCAACCGGCGGCCCCGTTCGACAGTGGCGCGGAACTGGCCGAGGCGGGACCGCTATGAGCCCGGACGCCGGAAGTGCGACCGCGCGAGTCGAGCGAGGAGATGCCACATGGTGAACTACGCCGAGGAGGCGAGGCGACTCGCCGAAGAGAACCAGCGCCGGATGGCGATCCTGATCGAGGAGATCCAGGAGATCAACGAGCAAACCGCGGCACGAGGCCGCGAATTCGCCGACAACCTGGCGGCCGACATGGATCAGTTCCGGACGGAGCATGCCGCCGAGCTGGAGCGAGCTCGCGCCGAGGCCGAGGAGAAGGAACGGCTGGAGGCCGAGGCACGCGAGCAACGCGAGGCGATCGCGCGATCGATGGCGGCCCGAAGAGCGAATCAGACGGTCACGCCGGTCGACGAGGAGGACGAAGAGTCGAAGTTCTACCAGCGCAAGAGCTGGCTGATCTGAGCCGCGGTGATCAGCGCCGCAGGAGCGCCGCCAGCTGGCCCACCTTCAGCTTCGGCGGCTCCTCTTCGTGGGGCGCTAGGGGGTCGATCACCGTGGTGTGCGGAATGACTTCCTCGGGCTCGGCGAAGGGGCGGTAGGTCTTGTCGCCCGTCAGCGTCGCGAGCAGGTAACCGGTCAGCAGAGCGCGGGTGATGCGGGCCGCCTTGGGTTCGTGCTTGCCCGCACCCACCGCGGCGAGGACGCGACGGCCCTCGATGATGCCGTTGTGCGAGGCCTTGTCGATGACGCGCAGGATCGCGGGGCCGTCCCATGCCGTGGCCAGCGGGATGGCGTTGGAGCTGACCGAGGTGATGTCGGTAGCGCCCGCCAAGATCAGCGCGGGCAGGTCGAGCTCGGGAGCGATGTCTTCGGCGGACGGCGCAGTCGGCGCGGGGAACAGGGCCGCAACGGTGGCGACCGTGCGCTGGCCTGCGGCTATGACGGCCGCGCCGGCGCCCATGCCGTGTCCGGCCAGGGCGACACGCTCGGGATGCACACTGATCTCGCCGTCGCCGAGCCGCACGCCGGTGCAGATGTCGAGCGTGGTGAGCAAATCGGCGGCCAGTCCCAGATGTGACGGAATCGGCCCGCGCTCGGTGTCCGGGGCGGCGGTCACGATTCCCCAGGAAGCGAGGTGCTCGAGCAGGCTGCGGTAGTGTCCCGCGCCGGTCAGCCAGCCGTGGCCGAAGGCGACGGCCGGGAGATTGCGCCCCGACTCGGGCGTGAACACCACCCCCGGCTGGCCCGCGATGGCCAGGTTGCCGCGCAGCACACGGTGCGGGCCCCGGCTGGTCAGGGTGCTCAGTAGCGATTTCACAGACGCCGACACGACGTGAACGTTATCCGATAAGTAGTGTGGTGAGCCATGTGCGGAATCGTGGGGTACGTCGGATACCGAGACGCGCTCGGCGTCGTCGTTGACGCGTTGCGCCGCATGGAATATCGCGGCTACGACTCCGCGGGCGTGGCGATCCTGGACGGCGCGGGCACCCTGGCGGTGGAACGCAAGGCCGGTCGGCTGGCCAATTTGGAGGCCGAGCTGTCCGAAAACGGGATCGACCGTTTCGCGGGCACCACCGGCATCGGGCACACCCGCTGGGCCACGCACGGCGCGCCGACCGACCGCAACGCGCACCCGCATCGCGACCACAGCGGCAAGGTGGCCGTGGTGCACAACGGCATCATCGAGAACTTCGCTCCGCTGCGTCGTGAGCTGGAAGACGCCGGGGTCGAGTTGAACAGCGACACCGACACCGAGGTCGCGGTGCATCTGGTGGCCAGGGCGTATGCCGATGGCCCGACCGCCGGTGACTTCGCCGCCAGCGCGCTGGCCGTGCTGCGCCGCCTGGAGGGTGCGTTCACCCTGGTCTTCACGCATGCCGACCATCCGGACATGATTGTGGCCGCGCGGCGCTCGACCCCGCTGGTGGTCGGCGTTGGCAAGGGCGAGATGTTCATCGCCTCGGATGTCACGGCGTTCATCGAGCACACCCGCGAGGCGGTCGAGCTCGGTCAGGACCAAGCCGTGGTGATCACCCTGGACAGCTACCGGGTGACCGACTTCGCGGGCGAGGACGCCGGTTCGCGCACCCGCCCGTTCACGATCGACTGGGATCTGGCCGCGGCCGAGAAGGGCGGCCACGACTACTTCATGCTCAAGGAGATCGAGGAGCAGCCCGCCGCCGTCGCGGACACGCTGATGGGGCATTTCAGCACCGATCAGGATGGCGGCGGCCGGATCGTGCTGGACGAGCAGCGCTTGGCCGACCAAGAGTTGCGCGATTTCGACAAGGTTTTCGTCGTCGCGTGCGGCAGCGCCTACCACTCCGGTCTGCTGGCCAAATACGCCATCGAGCACTGGACCCGGCTGCCCGTCGAGGTCGAGCTGGCCAGCGAGTTCCGCTACCGCGATCCTGTTCTGGACCGCTCCACGCTGGTGGTGGCGATCTCCCAATCCGGTGAGACCGCCGACACGCTGGAGGCGGTGCGCCACGCCAAGGAGCAGAAGGCGCGCGTCCTCGCGATCTGCAACACCAACGGCGCGCAGATCCCCCGGGAGTCCGACGCGGTGCTCTACACCAGGGCCGGGCCGGAGATCGGCGTCGCCTCCACCAAGGCATTCCTGGCTCAGGTGACCGCGAATTACCTGGTCGGGCTTGCTTTGGCGCAGGCACGCGGCACCAAGTACCCGGACGAGGTCGCGCGCGAGTTCGCCGAACTCGAGGCGATGCCGCGGCTGGTGGAGCGGGTGCTGCAGACGGCGCCACAAGTACGGACCATCGCACGCGAACTCGCGCAGGTGCCGACCGTGCTGTTCCTGGGCCGTCACGTCGGGTACCCGGTGGCGCTGGAGGGCGCGCTCAAGCTCAAGGAGCTGGCCTACATGCACGCCGAGGGTTTCGCGGCGGGCGAGCTCAAGCACGGTCCGATCGCGCTGATCGAGGACGGGCTCCCGGTGATCGTGGTGATGCCGTCCCCGAAGGGCCGGGCGGTGCTGCACTCGAAGCTGCTGAGCAATATCCGGGAGATCCAGGCCCGCGGCGCGCGCACCATCGTGATCGCCGAGGAGGGCGACGACACGGTCCGGCCATTCGCCGACGATCTCATCGAGATCCCCAGCGCGCCGACCCTGTTCCAGCCGCTGCTGTCCACGATCCCGCTGCAGATCTTCGCGGCTGAGGTGGCGCAGGCCCGGGGCTACGACGTCGACAAGCCCCGCAACCTGGCGAAATCCGTCACCGTGGAATAGGCCGGCAGCCGCGCACCGTGGGTGCGCGGCTGCCGTTCGTCCTGGCGAAACGCGGCTCGCTGTCCCGATGGCGATGCGGTTCCTATGCGTGGACCGAGACCAGAGGTTCGTCCGCGAAAGATATTTACAGGCGACAACAATAATTGCGTACGCGTTATAATTGCAAGCGCGGGCTATTGTGATGCCTGGCTATCCTGGAGGCAGGATCCCCCGATGCCGAAGGAACGCCATGACCGCGGATGCCGCCTTGACCGGCCTGGCCGATGGTTGGTACGCACTATCGCTGCTGCACGATCGGATCGAGGCGCACATCGAAAGGGCCCTGCAGTCCGGCCACGACCTGAGTGTTCGCGAGTATTCGCTGTTGCTGGTCCTGAGCCGTCAGCACGACGGGCCTGGTGGCCACCTGCGCATGCACCAGGTCGCCGACGCTGTCGTGTTGAGTCAGAGCGCCACCACCCGCCTGGTTTCCCGGCTCGAAGACCGCGGCCTGTTACAGCGCTATCTGTGCCCCGACGATCGCCGCGGCATCTACACCGACGTGACCCCGGCGGGTCTCGACCTTCTCGAACAGGCCCGCCCCACGCACGACGACGCCCTCGCCGGCGCCCTCGGCCAAGCCGCCGCCGACCCGGAACTCGCTCCGCTCGTCGCCGCCGTCGAAGCGCTGAACACCCGCGGCGCTCGCACCCGCGACTACCGCCCGGTGTGAAGCGCTGCGCTTGCCCTCCGCGGCGGCACGACGGGCACAGACCCGCACGTCGGCCTCCTGGTGAACCCGCTCAGCTCGGCACTGCGATGCGAGCACACGGAAGACCGCTTCGGCGGGCCTCGCGCTCCGATCCGCGCTACTCGACGGTGACCGACCCGCGCATCTCGGGATGCAGCGAGCAGAGGTATCGGTACGTCCCCGGGTTGGTGAAGGTGTAGCTCCACTCGCCCTTGTCGAGGATGGGGCTGTTGATGCCCATCGCCTTGTCGCCGATGCCCTGCACGGAGTGCGGGACCTTGTCGTCGAATTTCCAGGTGACCGTGTCGCCGACCTCGACGGTGACCTCGGCGGGAGAGAATTTCATATCGTCGACCGCGACGGTGGCGGCGGCCGGCTTGCGCTCGCCGGTCTGCTGTGCGGTGGTGGTCGCCGGGCGGGCCGGTCGCTTCGTAGTCGTGGCGGCCGAGCCGGATTCGCCGCTGCCGCCGCATCCGGTCAGCAGCAGCGCACCGGTCATGGCGACTCCCGTGACCACCTGGATGGTCCTTGTGCGGCGGCGGGCACTTGGCATGATGGCCAAGCGTAGTAGGCCACACCGACGGAGGGAGCGGCGATGTCCACGCAGCGGGGCTATTTCACCGTCGACGAGGTGCGTGCGGCGGAGGCCGAGCTGTTCACCCGGGTGCCGGAGGGGGTGCCGATGCGTCGCGCGGCGCACGGCCTGGCCACGGTGGTCGCGGGCGAGCTGCGGGAGCGCACCGGCGGTGTCGCGGGCCGAGCGGTGACCTTGCTGGTCGGGTCCGGCGACAACGGCGGGGACGCGCTCTGGGCCGGTGCGCAGTTGCGCCGCCGCGGTGTCGCGGTGACCGCGGTGCTGTTGAATCCGGAACGCGCGCACGCGAAAGGGCTTGCCGCGCTGCGCAAGGCGGGCGGGCGGGTCGCCGGCCAGGTCGGCGACCCGGACCTGGTGATCGACGGCATCGTCGGCATCTCCGGTCATGGCGCGCTGCGTCCACGCGCGGCGGAAATCGTTGCCGCGCTGGATGCGCCGATCGTCGCCGCCGACCTGCCCAGCGGCGTCGATCCCGATACCGGTGCGATCGAAGGGCCCGCCGTCCGCGCGGATGTCACGGTCGCCTTCGGCGCCTACAAACCGGTGCACGCCCTCGCCGCGGCGCAATGCGGCCGAATCGAGTTGGTTCCCATCGGTTTACGCCTCCCTGAACCGAACCTCGCCGCGCTGGAGCCCGTCTCGATCGGCGCCGCGTGGCCGGTTCCCGGCCCGGCCGACGACAAGTACACGCAAGGCGTCACCGGCGTGTGCGCGGGCAGCGCGACCTATCCGGGTGCCGCGGTGCTGTGCGCCGGCGCCGCCGTCGCCGCGACCTCGGGCATGGTGCGGTATGCCGGAACCGGAGCGACCGAGGTGCTGAACCATTTTCCGGAAGTGATCGCCACGCAGACGGTCGCCGCCGCCGGACGTGTCCAGTCCTGGGTCTTCGGTCCCGGCGCGGGCACCGACGCCGACGCCAGGAAGCGCCTCACCGAGATCCTGTCCACGGATCTTCCGGTCGTCGTCGACGCCGACGGACTGACCTTGCTCGCCTCCGAACCGTGGCTGGTGCGCGACCGCGCCGCTGCGACCGTCCTGACCCCGCACGCCGGTGAGTTCGCCCGCCTCACCGGCCGCGAGGTCGGCGCGGACCGGGTGGCCGCCGTCCGCGAGCTCGCCGACTCCTGGCAGGTCACCGTGCTGTTGAAGGGCCGAGCCACGCTGGTCGCCGCACCGGACCGCCCCGCCCTGGTCAACGACGCGGGCGGTTCCTGGGCCGCGACCGCCGGTGCGGGCGACGTGCTCTCGGGCATCATCGGCGCGCTGCTCGCGGCGGGCCGCGACCCCGCCTGGTCCGCCGCCGCGGCCGCGCGCGTGCACGCCCTGGCCGCGAACCTCGCCGCCCTCGACGCCGCCCCGGCCGGAGCCCCCATCTCGGCGAGCCTGCTCTCGGCCCACGTCCGCCCCGCGATCGGCGTCCTGCGCCGTCTCGCCCATCCGTTCTGAGGTGGTAGGGCGCCAGTGCGCTCGGGTCGATGACGCTGCCGAGTCGATGGCCGACGCGAAGCTCTTTCGGCGACGAGTCGTTGGTAGTGGTGCCCATCCTGCTGTCGGTCCGCCATCGAGGTTGTGCTCGTACACCCTCTTGACCTGGCCGCGCTCGGACCGTCGAGGCGGGCGCGAACCGGCGTGCCAGGTGCCGCGTCAGGCGTGCTGCCGTAATCGATGCGTCTTGTCGCGCGGGGTCGGGCGGGTCAACCGGCTGCGACCAGAACCTCGCGCGCCAATAGACTCGACCAAAACCGACCGCAGCTCCCGCGCCACCCAACTGGTACGCCGGAAGGCCCGGAGCGGCGGGGAGCCGGAATACGCGGAGAGGCGGACAGCACTGCCGTGAGTGCGCAAGTGGAAACGGTCATCGATCTGGACGCGATTGCCCACAACGTGCGGATCCTGCGGGAACACGCAGGGGACGCGGGGGTGATGGCGGTGGTGAAGGCCGACGGCTACAACCACGGCGCGGTCGAGGTGGCCAGGACGGCATTGGCGGCGGGAGCGGCCGAGCTGGGTGTCACGACGGTGGCCGAGGCGGTGCAGCTGCGCGCGGCGGGGATCACCGCGCCCGTCCTGTGCTGGCTCAACAACGCGGACGCGGACTTCGCGGCAGCGGTCGAGGCCGATGTCGAGATCGGTGTCTCCTCGCCGGCTCATCTGCGCGCGGTCGAGGCCGCGGCCCGCAAGACCGGACGCACCGCGACGGTCAGCGTGAAGGTGGACACCGGCCTCAACCGCAACGGCGTGTTGCCGATCGAATACCCGCAGGTCCTGACGCCGCTGCGCGCTCTGGTCGACGAGCAGGCAGTGCGGTTCCGCGCGATCTTCTCGCATCTGGCGCACGCCGACGAACCGGAACACCCCAACAACGACGTGCAACGCGCCCGCTTCCTGGAAGCGATCGCCGCGGCCAAGGAGCACGGCCTCGAACCCGAGCTGGTGCACATCGCCAACTCGGCCGCCACGTTGACCCGCCCCGATCTGGCCTTCGACCTGGTCCGGCCCGGGATCGCCGTGTACGGCCTGTCCCCGATACCCGGTGACGACTTCGGCCTGCGTCCGGCGATGACGTTCCAGGCCAGGGTCGCGCTGGTCAAGCGGGTCTCGGCGGGGGAGGGCGTCTCGTATGGACACCAGTGGATCGCACCGCACGACACCACCGTCGCGCTGATTCCCGCGGGCTATGCCGACGGCGTGTTCCGCCCTTTGAGCGGCCGGTTCGACGTCTGGCTCGGCGGTGCTCGGCGCCGGAACGTCGGCCGGGTGTGCATGGACCAATTCGTCGTCGATCTCGGTGACAACGCGGCGGGCGTCCAGGAAGGCGACACCGCGATCCTCTTCGGCACCCAACCGCATGCCCAGGACTGGGCGGACCTACTCGGCACCATTCACTACGAAGTGGTGTGCTCGCCGCGCGGCCGGGTCACCCGGCGTTACGTCGGCGGCGCTCGATGAGCCGGTTCCGGGTCACCCCGTTGCGTGGCGGGCTGGCCACCGTCGGTGTGGTCGGCGCGCTGGCGGGAGCGCACGCGCTGCGTCGTGCCGGCGCGCGTGTGCTGTGGCCGGCACGGGGCGACGACTACCGCGACGAGAACTTCGAGCTGATCGACGCGGACCGCGCGGGCACGGTGCTCGCCGACGACGGAGTGCCCTTGGCCACCCGGACCTGCGGCCCCGACGACGCGCCGGTGACGGTGATCTTCCTGCACGGCTTCTGCAACAGCATGCAGTCCTTCCACTTCCAGCGCCGCGACTTGGAAAAGCTTTGGGGCGCACAGGTCCGCATGGTGTTCTTCGATCTGCGCGGGCACGGCCGCTCCGGAACGCCGAGCACCGCGAGCTGCACCGTCGCCCAGCTCGGCCGCGATCTCGCCGCCGTGCTGACGGCCACAACGCCGACCGGACCGGTGGTTCTGGTCGGGCATTCGCTCGGCGGAATGGCAATCCTCGCGGCGGCGGCGCGCTTTCCGGAGTTGTTCGCGGCCAGGGTGATCGGGATCGCGCTGCTCTCGACGACCGCGGCGGAGGTCACCGCGACCGGCATCGGCCAGCTGCTGCGCAACCCCGCGATCGACGGGTTCCGGCTGGCGGTGCACGCCTCGCCCGCCCTGGTACAGGCGGGCCGCGTCACCGCGCGCCACGTGATCACGCCGATTCTGCACGTCAGCTCGTTCCACGGCCCGGTGAGCCCGACCCTGTCGCGCTTCACCACGCTGATGATCGATCGGACGCCGATGGAAACCATCGTGAAGTTCCTCCATGCCATCGAACTGCACGACGAGTCGGCGGCGTTGCCCGCCTTGGCCGACACACCGGCCTTGGTGCTCGGCGGCGGCCACGATCTGGTGATCCCGTTCCGCAATTCCCGGGCGCTGGCCGCGGCATTGCCCGGCAGCGAGCTGATCCGGCTGGAGGGCGCCGCGCACATGCCGCACCTGCAGTACCCGGACATCGTCAATGCCGCGCTGGACCGGTTGCTGGTGCGCGCGGGCGCCATCGACCCGATGCTGGGCGACGCCTCGGAGGTGGCCGGTGGCTGAACCGGGGCAACGGGTCCTGCCCACCGTCGCCGACACCGAAGCCCTCGGCCGCGAACTGGCCGCGGACCTGCGCGCCGGTGACCTGGTGGTGCTGGACGGCCCGCTCGGCGCGGGCAAGACCGCGATGACCCGCGGCATCGCCGAAGGGCTCGGCGTGCAGGGCCGGGTCAGCTCGCCGACGTTCATCATCGCCCGTCAGCACCCGGCCGGGCACCGCGCGGGCGCGCCCGCGGTGCCCATGGTGCACGTGGACGCCTATCGGCTCGGCGGCGACCTGGACGAGCTCGACGCCCTGGACCTGGACACCGATCTGCATCAGGCGGTGGTCGTGGTGGAGTGGGGCCGCGGGGTGGTGGAGCATCTCACCGAGCGGCATCTGCGGGTGCTGTTGTCGCGCGAGCCGGATTCGGATGTGCGCACCGCGATCTGGGAATGGGTGGGTTAGCTACCAGGTAGCTCGCATCGGTGGCGCCTACCACCCGGTATCGTTAGGCCAATCATGCTTGTACTCGCCGTCGACACCGCGACACCCGCCGTTACAGCGGGACTCGTGGACCTGGATCAGGGCGCCGACGCGACCGGCCCCGTCCAGGCGCGCACCATCGCCTCCCGGGTGCGGGTCGACCCCCGCGCCCATGCCGAGGTACTCACCCCGCAAATTCTCGAATGCCTCACCGAGGCAGGCCGTTCCAGGACCGATATCGCCGCGATCGTGGTCGGCGTCGGTCCGGGCCCGTTCACCGGCCTGCGCGTGGGCATGGCGACGGCGGCCGCGTTCGGTGACGCGCTGGGCATCCCGGTGTATGGCGTGTGCAGCCTCGACGCGATCGCGGCGGACGCCGCGGTGGAGCTTCCGCCGACCGGCGAGCTGCTCGTGGTGACCGACGCGCGTCGGCGGGAGGTGTACTGGGCGCGATATCGAGAAGGCGCGCGCGTCGCCGGGCCTGAGGTATGCAAGCCGGCCGATCTGGACGCGGGACCGGCCACGGCCGTCGCCGGATCCGCTTCGCACGTCGACTTCTTCGATCTTCCCGTGCTGCCGGCCGAGACACCCTCGCCCGCAGGATTGGTGCGCGTCGCCGCGGCCGAGTTGCTCGCCCGGACCGTTCCGGAGCCGCTTGTTCCGCTGTACCTGCGCAGGCCGGACGCCGTCGAGAACGCCTATCGCAAGCTCGACCGGACGGGGGCGTGACAACGGTGGCTGTCCGGATCGAACCGATGGTGCCCGCCGACATCGCGCGCTGCGTCGAGCTCGAGCAATTGCTGTTCCCGGAAGACGACCCGTGGGCCGCGGTGGCGTTCCAGTCCGAGCTGGCGGGGCCGCACAATCGCTACATCACCGCGCGCGACGACGACGGGCGAATGGTGGGCTACGCGGGCATCGCCCTGCTGGGTGATGCCGAACACCCCGAGGCCGAGGTGCACACCATCGGCGTCGACCCGCACTGCCATCGCGCGGGCATCGGCACGCTGCTGCTGGAGGCGTTGCTCGCCGAGGCAGGCAGGCGCGGCGGACCGGTGTTCCTCGAGGTCCGCACCGACAACGCGCCCGCGATCGCGCTCTACGCCAAGCACGGATTTCACATCATCGGACTGCGCAAGAACTACTACCACCCCAGCGGCGCCGACGCGTACACGATGCGCCGCCCCGCGCTGACCAGCGCGGAGCGGGAGTGGCGTACACCGGATGAGGTGCTGTCGTGATCATCATGGGAATCGAAAGCTCCTGCGACGAAACCGGTGTCGGCATCGTCCGCAGGAATGCCGACGGCACCTGCGAACTGCTCGCCGACGAGGTCGCCTCCAGCGTCGACCAGCACGCCCGCTTCGGCGGCGTCGTCCCCGAGATCGCCTCGCGCGCACACCTGGAGGCGATCGTGCCCGCGATGCGCCGCGCACTGTCGGCCGCGGGTATCGCCAAGCCGGACGCGCTGGCCGTGACGATCGGGCCGGGCCTGGCCGGTGCGCTGCTGGTGGGCGTCGCGGCGGCGAAAGCGTATGCGGCGGCGTGGGATGTGCCGTTCTACGCACTCAACCATCTCGGCGGGCACGTCGCGGTGGACACCTTGGAGCACGGGCCGATGCCGCCGTGCGTCGCGCTGCTGGTCTCCGGCGGGCACACCCATCTGCTGCACGTCACGGATCTGGCCGAGCCGATCGTCGAGCTGGGCAGCACGGTCGACGACGCGGCGGGGGAGGCGTTCGACAAGGTGGCGCGCCTGCTCGGGCTGGGCTTTCCCGGTGGTCCCGCGCTGGATGCCGCTGCGGCGAACGGTGATCCGCACGCCATCGCGTTCCCCCGGGGCATGACCGGACCGCGTGACCCGCGTTACGACTTCTCCTTCTCCGGCCTCAAGACCGCGGTGGCCCGCTACGTGGAGGCGGCGCAGCGCGATGGCATCGCCGCCGACGATCTGCCCATCCCCGATATCGCGGCGTCGTTCCAGGAGTCGGTCGCGGACGTGCTCACCATGAAGGCGGTGCGCGCCGCCGAGGACGTCGGCGTCGGCACCCTCGTGCTCGGCGGCGGCGCGACGGCCAACTCGCGGATCCGCTCGATGGCCGAGGAGCGCTGCGCCGCGGCGGGTTTGACCCTGCGCGTGCCCAAGCCCCGGCTGTGCACGGACAACGGCGTGATGATCGCGGCGCTCGGCGCACACGTGATCGCAGGCGGCGCGGCGCCGTCGCCGCTGACGGTCGCCACCGACCCGGGTCTGCCGGTGTCGGTCAGCCTCGTGGGCTGAGCTGAGACGGAACCTTGAAACCTCCAGCAGAGCGTGCATGTGGTCTGCGGCCGAGTCGGTCCGACACCGGCGAGTCGACGCAACTACCGAAAGTCCCGCGTCACCAGACTGGTACGGCCGGAAGACCCGGAGGAACTCAGTTCGGGGTGGTGAGCAGTTCCGGGACGAACTCGGTGTCGGCCGCCGACCCGGAGTTCGCTCGTGGAAGGAGCGGTAGGCGCGAGCGCGCCGGCGCTTGGGCCGGTCCCGAACCCGTGTCGGGCACGGCGGCGCCGACCGGCGTGTCCCCGCTCCCGCTCGGCTCCGCATCGGTCGAAGCGCCCAGGGGCGCATTGCGGTTCCCGAGCATCGGGCCGAGCAGTTCCGGGAACGGGATCGGCGGGAGGTTCGGGTCGGGGCGCAGCGTGGGCTGAGTCGGTGTGATCGACGGGATCCCAGTGCCGCCTGCCCCGGCCGTGGTGGTCGGCGCGATGCTGCCGGTGGGCCGAACGGTGCTGTGCGGGTCGCCGCCATTGCCGGGCGGCGGGGCGGGCACCGGCGTCGGCAGGTGGGAGGCGCTGCTCGTGGTCCCCGCGGGAGAAACCTCGTCGTCCGAGGTCGGCGCGAACGTCTTCACGCCGTAGCCGACGATCAGGCCGACGACCACGATCGCGCCGGCGAGGGTGCCGAACACCTTGGTGAATGTCCCTGCGGGCGCGTCGCCGCCGAGGCCGCCGACCGGGAACACCGACGGCTGCACCGAATCCGCGACCAGCGCAGCGCCTTTCGCGGTCACCGCCTCCGGGTCGGGCACGGTGAACACCGGCACGTCCAGCACGGCGGTCAACCTGTCGAGCACCGCGGGAATGTTCGCGCCGCCGCCGATCACCGCGACCGCCTCTGGTGGCCGCGGCGCGCGAGTGAAGGCGGCGGTGACGAACACGGTCAGGTCGCGCAGCAGGTCGGCGATCAACTCTTCGAAGTCGGCCCTGGTCAGCTTCAGCGGGCGGCCGGCGACATGGTCGATGGTGACCGCGGGCGCGATGGACAGGTGCTCCTTGGCCGCGCGGCCGCGGTTGGTCAGCATGCCGCGGTTCGGGCGGGTGCCGCGCCGGGCGAAGTGCAGGTCGACCAGATGGTGGTAGATCAGGTCGTCGATGACCTTGCCGCTGACGGCTGTGGTGCGATCGGAGCGCAGCAGGGAGCCGTCGGTGAGGTCGGCGACGGTGACGGTGAGCCCGGACGCGCCCAGATCGACGATGGCTACCGTGTCGTACCGGTCGAGCAGACCCGTGTACCGCAGATAGGTCAACGCGGCGGTGCCCTCCGGGATCAACCGCAGATCACGCTGTTTTCCAGTGGCCGAGCGGATGACCTGCGCCTGCTCCTTGGTGCGGTAGGCGACCGCGACGCTGGTGGGCGGGCGCCTGGTCACGGACTCGAAATCGCATGGCGCACCGGCGAAGCGCCCACCGACCGGCGGGACCATGTCGCGCGGCGGCTGAGTGGTCGGCAGCTGGGTGGTCATCAGCTCGATCGAGGACGCCACCAGGTCACCGAGGTCGGAATGGGCCGCGTCGGCGGAGACGACGCGGTAGTCGAAGCGCTGCGCGCCGTTGGGCGCGGTGACGACCAGCGCCGAGCACACGACCTCGGTCCCGGCCGAGATACCGAGGGATGTTCGCATGTTCACCTCCCTTCGAGCGGATGGTCGTGGTGTGGCCGACCATCTCGAATGAACTGCCGGACCGCGGGGTGGATGACGCGCGATCCGGACCGGGAATGGAACCGGCCCTTGTCCGGGTGAGGTCGCGAGGACCGGCCATGGATCACGTGGGTTGCTCTCTGGTGAAGCTGATGATGCGACGATGGTGCTGCGACGCTGCGGTTTTCCGCGCCGCCGTGGTATTCCTGCATGGCCTCGACGTCGCCGATTGGTGACGAACGACAAGGCCCGACAGCGACCGTCGTCCATAGTGTCACATTCCGTTATCCGAACGTTACTGTTTTCCCGAACTGATCGCCAAGCAGCGAGCGCCATCCGGCGCGCCGTGCGACGTTGGCACCGCCCAGCCTTGAGCGCTGGCACTCTCATGTATAGAGTGCTAGTCGGCACTGTGTGTAGTGCTTGTGCCAGCAGCTTGACTACTGAGCAGGGGTCCCGGCACCCGCGACGACGGGGCTATGCCCAGGGTCAGCACCGTGACCGAACCGATGAGTCCGGGACAACAGTTCCGGGCGACCGACATCCCCTGAAAGTGGAGGGCTCAACGTGGCGAGCGTGAACATCAAGCCGCTCGAGGACAAGATCCTCGTCCAGGCCAACGAGGCCGAGACGACGACGGCCTCCGGCCTGGTCATCCCCGACACGGCGAAGGAGAAGCCGCAGGAGGGCACCGTCATCGCCGTCGGCGAGGGACGCGTCACCGACAAGGGCGACCGCATCCCGGTCGACGTCAAGGAGGGTGACACCGTCATCTACAGCAAGTACGGCGGCACCGAGATCAAGTACCAGGGCGAGGAGTACCTCATCCTGTCGGCGCGCGACGTGCTGGCCGTCGTCACCAAGTAGCCGTCAGGCACGCATGCGTTCCGCCCCGGTGTCTCCCGTGACCCGGGGCGGAGTGCGTTGCTAGCGCCTTCGGCGTATTGCCCGGCGTGGTTTCGACAGACCACCCGCAGCGCCGCGAACCCAAGGAGCAAAAACACATGGCAAAGCAGATCGAGTTCGACGAGAAGGCTCGTCGGGCTCTGGAGCGCGGTGTCGACAAGCTCGCCGACGCGGTGAAGGTCACCCTCGGCCCGCGCGGGCGCCACGTGGTACTCGCGAAGGCCTTCGGCGGCCCGACCGTGACCAACGACGGCGTCACCATCGCGCGCGACATCGAGCTGGAGGACCCGTTCGAGAACCTCGGCGCGCAACTGGTCAAGAGCGTCGCCACCAAGACCAACGACGTCGCGGGCGACGGCACCACCACCGCGACCGTGCTGGCCCAGGCGCTGGTCCGCGCCGGCCTGAAGAACGTTGCCGCCGGGGCGAATCCGATCGCGGTCGGCTCCGGCATCGCCAAGGCCGCCGACGCGGTCTCCGAGGCGCTGCTCGCGCTGGCCACCCCGGTCTCCGGCGAGCAGGCGATCGCGCAGGTCGCCACCGTCTCCTCGCGCGACGAGGAGATCGGCGAGATGGTCGGCAAGGCGCTGACCACGGTCGGCAAGGACGGCGTCGTCACCGTCGAGGAGTCCTCCACGCTGCAGACCGAACTCGTCGTCACCGAGGGCGTGCAGTTCGACAAGGGCTACCTCTCGCCGTACTTCGTCACCGATGCCGACAGCCAGCAGGCCGTCCTCGAGGACGTGTTCGTCCTGCTGCACCGCGAGAAGATCAGCTCGCTGCCGGACTTCCTCCCGCTGCTGGAGAAGATCGCCGAGAGCGGCAAGCCCGTGCTGATCATCGCCGAGGACGTCGAGGGCGAGGCGCTGTCCACCCTGGTGGTCAACGCGATCCGCAAGACGATCAAGGCGGTCGCGGTGAAGGCGCCGTTCTTCGGTGACCGCCGCAAGGCGTTCCTCGACGACCTCGCCGTGGTCACCGCCGGCACCGTGGTGAACCCCGACCTGGGCATCTCCCTGCGCGAGGCGGGCATCGACGTGCTCGGCAAGGCGCGTCGCGTGGTCGTCACCAAAGACGACACCACCATCATCGATGGCGCCGGTTCCGCGGCGGACATCGAGGCCCGCGTCGCGCAGCTGCGTCGCGAGATCGAGGCCACCGATTCCGACTGGGATCGCGAGAAGCTCGAGGAGCGGCTGGCCAAGCTGGCCGGTGGCGTCGCGGTGATCAAGGTCGGCGCGGCCACCGAGACCGCGCTCAAGGAGCGCAAGTACCGCGTCGAGGACGCGGTGAGCGCCGCCAAGGCGGCCGTCGAAGAGGGCATCGTGCCCGGTGGCGGCACCGCTCTGGTGCAGGCGAGCGGCAAGCTCGCCGAGCTGCGCGACGCGTTGTCCGGTGACGAGGCCGTCGGCGTCGAGGTGGTGCGCACCGCGCTGCAGGCGCCGCTGTACTGGATCGCCACCAACGCGGGCCTGGACGGCGCCGTGGTGGTCAGCAAGGTGGCCGAGGGCAAGGAGGGCTTCAATGCCGCCACCCTCAGCTACGGCGACCTGCTCACCGACGGCGTCGTCGACCCGGTGAAGGTGACCCGCTCGGCCGTCGTGAACGCGGCGTCGGTCGCGCGCATGGTGCTCACCACCGAGAGTGCCGTGGTCGACAAGCCTGCCGAGGAGCAGAACAACCACGGCCACCACGGCCACGCGCACTGAGCGGCAACCGCTCTGGCAAAACCAGCAGACAAGGCCCCCTGGACCGTGCGGTTCGGGGGGCCTTGTCCGTGCACACGACGACCTGACGTCCGCGACTATCGGGGTATTCCGAAGCTCGACACGCTGTCTGGCGCGGAACCGGACGTCGATCCTGGGCGGTTCGACTGCTACGGGCGGCGCGCGCGGAGCGGAAGTCTTGGCGGGGGCCGGGTTCAGCTGGCGACCGGTGGCTGCTGCGCGGCGATGGCCGCGAGTAAGCGAGCACGCAGCGACGGCGGCGGGGTGACCGCCGCGGCTGTGGCGAAAGTGGAAAGAGCTCTTTTGGTATCCTTCGCCTGCTCGGCGAACTCCGCGCGTAGCACGGGATCCTCGCTGTCGAGCAGTTCCTGGACTTCCTGATGGTCTTCGTCGTCGATCGATCCGAGCGCGACGGCGTGCGCGAGATCGATCTGGCGTTCGTTCATCTCACGTCACCCCCAAACTTCTTTTCAGTCGTGTCAATCCGTCCCGAATCCGGGACTTCACAGTAGGTAACCCTACGTCGAGGTAGGTGGCCACCTCCGCATAGGTTCGCCCGCCGTAGTAGGCGAGCGAGATGGCTTCCCGCTGGGTCTCGGTCAGGGTGGCGAGACCGGCCAGGACGGCCTGTTGCTCGAACCTGCGCTCGACCTCTTCGGTGACCTCGTCGAATTCGTTGCCGAGAACCCGGATCCCATAGGCGACTTCGCGTTGGGTGTGGGCCTGTTCGGCGCGGACCCGGTCGACGGCGCGCCGGTGCGCGAGCGTCATCAACCACGTGACCGCCGAGCCCTTCGCCGGGTCGAAACTCGCGGCCATCCGCCAGATCTGCAGATAGACCTCCTGCGTGGTCTCCTCCGCGTATCCCGGATCATGCAGCACCCGCAACACCAGACCGAAGACGCGCGCACACGTCCGGTCGTACAACTCGGCGAATGCTTCCTGGTCGGCGTGGCCGCATCGATGCAAAAGGGCGGCGAGCTCGATACTTTCGGCTGCGCGTGCCGTAACCGCAGAATCCACCGAAGGTGGGAAGGCTTCTCTTCGGAACGAGTCGCCCTCTGCGGCTGGCGGCCGCGTTGTCACAACGCTCCATTCTGTGTCATCGGTCACTACCGTAGCGCGTCGCTATGGCCTCCCTTCCGGTGGGGTCCCCGCCACTGACCGTAGGCCGAAGAGTTGGCGAAAAACTGCGACACGCCGGACATCTCGGAAGGAAAACACGCCATGACCCGCTGTGCCCGACCGGCGGCACTTCCGGGGCCACCTTTGTGGTCGTGCAAGTTATCGCTCTACTGGCCCGGCGCTCGCACCGCCGAGCGTGCCCGCGATATGCCGGACCCACAGCCGCACGGTCCTGGACCGTACGCCACGGCGGCCGGCTGATCGATGGTGACCGATCGGAACCCACGCGCCGATCCCCGCGCTGAACCGATCACCGTGTTGCGTGCGCGGCTCGGCCGGGAGTTGTTGCAGTGGCCCGCTGTTTGCTAGGCATTCGACGCCCGGCGGCGTGCGGATGGGAGACGATTCGGCTCAGACGGCCATGCGGCGGCGGCTGCGCCGCGCGTGCATCTCGCGCTCGGTCTCCGACATGCCGCCCCAGATGCCGTAGGGCTCGCTGACTTTCAGCGCGTGCGTGCGGCACTGCATGAGCACCGGGCAGGTACGGCAGATTTCCTTGGCGCGCATCTCGCGCGCGGTGCGGGCTCGGCCACGCTCGCCATCGGGATGGAAGAACACCGCGGAATCCTGTCCGCGGCATGCCCCTCTCATCTGCCAATCCCAGACATCGGCGTTAGGTCCCGGAAGGTGGGTCGGCATGGGCATGGTGAACTCCTCGTGGTGCGAGCTCGTCAGCATTGTCGAGCAGTTGTTCTGCAACAGTTGTGGGCCACTGGCGCCGTGTCGGCTGGGGTGCCCCGGGGGCTCGCCCTTCGCGGTCGCTGCAATTTCGCGCGGCGCCGTCCGTGGCGATGAGCTACGTTAGGTCCAGCCGCGAAATTCCGTCAATAGTTCGGCGCAGCAGTTTTCCGAATCTCGCGCTGCCACATTTAACCTCCGGACTGTTTACTTTTCGCGTTGGTTCCGGCGATACTGTTCGGTTGGCCGGTGGCCCGTGGCTTCCCTATGCGCCGGGCAAAGCCGCGTTTGCCCAGGTAGAGCCCATTTCGCTGACCGAGCGGCGCCGCGAGGGCCGGCGCCGGCCGTATGGCGGCGAGCACCCCTGCCCGCTGCGGCGTCCGCGCCGTGCGGATCGGAGATGGCGGAAACGGGGCGGACAGGTTAATTACACGAAACACGCATGAATTCCCGGGGTGGGCGCTCGGCGATTGCCGGACCGAGATTTACCTAATGGCAACATGACTTCGGCGACGAAATGCCGAGAGGTTGCCAGCGGGCTGCTGTCGATCTTTCCCCGGGCCGGGCCCGGTTCGGGCAGGAGATAGAGTGCGCGCGTGTTCGCGCCCGTTCCGCTCGAAGATCCTCATCTCACCGTCCTCGCCGAGGCCGCCTTCGGAGCCGATCCCGGCCGTTCCGCCACGGAGTTGCCGCCCGCTTCGGATGCGCTCGGCTGCTGGTATCGCGCGGTGGTTCTCGGTGGCCAGGGACGCTACGCCGCGGCCAGGGCCGAGTTGCGCAGAGTATGCAACCACAGCGCCGACCCGGTGCTCCTCTCACTGGCGGGAAGCACGGAAGGTTCATTTCTGCGTCAACTCGGCCGGCACGATCGCGCCTCGGCTTCGGACGGGCGGGCCGCCGCGCTGGTCCTCGCGACCGATGCCGCGGCCGAAGCCGCCGCGACCGGGAGCGCCATCGGCGCCTACTACCGTCCCAACCGCGCCGATGCGATCTGTGACGCCCTCACCGGACTCGCCGCCGACGCGCTCGGCACCGGACGGCCTGCGCTCGCCGACCGGCTGCTGCGGCGCAGTGCGGCGGCGGCGCGCCTGCACCGGACCAGTTGGCGTCCGGCGATCCGGCTGCACTGGGTGTCCGCGGAAACGGCTTTGGCGGCAGGCGATTCCGGGTCCGCGACCGAGCACGCGGCGGCCGCGCTGGAATTGGCCGAGCGCGCGCCCTCGGTGCGGCATCAGGTCAAGTCACGCCTGCTGGTCGCCGCCGCCGCGGCGGGCGACACGCGCGAGCGATCGGTCGCGTTGAGCGAGGAAGTGGCCGAACAGTGTCGCGTGCACGACCTGCTCCCGCTGCGGTGGGCCTGCGCCATGCTGCGTGCCGGACTGGGGGTCGAAGGCGCGGCGGCGGAGGCGGACGAGTGCGCCGCGATCGTCGGTCGCCGCGGCGGGGTGCTGCGTCCGCTCGGCGGCTGGTAGCCGATCACGGAGAACACCGTGTTGCCAAGTTCCCGCCAACGGGTCGCTATTGTTAGATCCGTTCCGCCCCTTCGGTGGAAGCACAGGTCGTCACCGGACCGTGCCACTTGTAACGCCAGGAATATCTCTGACGATGACGCACACGGGCGAAGAGTTGGACCTCGCCGTCGCTGCCGCTGCGCAGGGCGACAGATCCGCTTTAGCTCAAGTACTCGGGATGATCCGTCCGCTGGTGGTGCGCTACTGCCGTGCGCGGATCGGAGCCGCGGAGCGTGGGCAGCTCTCCGCGGACGACGTTGCGCAGGAGGTTTGCCTGGCTGTGATGACCGCCTTGCCCAGGTATCAAGACCAGGGCAGGCCCTTCATGGCCTTCGTGTACGGGATCGCCTCGCACAAGGTCGCCGACGCGCATCGCAATGCCGCCCGTAACAAGGCGGAGGCGATGGCCGAAGTACCAGATGTCATATCCACCGACCAGGGACCGGAACAACGAGCTCTCGAATCCGAGACGAGCAGGCAGATGAACCGTCTGCTCGCGACGCTTCCTGAGAAGCATCGGGAGATCTTGATCCTGCGCTTGGTCATGGGTTTGTCAGCGGAAGAAACCGCAGTCGCCGTGGGCAGTACGGCGGGTGCGATACGGGTCGCCCAACACAGGGCACTCGCGAAACTCAAGTCACAAGTGGCGAGGGCAGGTGAAATGTATGGCTAGGGATGGCGAGCGCGGTCGGGGTGACTGGAAGGCGCGGCTTGGATCGCGGAACAGCGGTCCCTACGCCGAGGCGTCCGGTGACACCGGCCCGGTCGACATTGCCGCGGTACGCCGCGACGATGCTCTGATCGACGCCATCGCCAGCGATGGTCCGGTGCACACCGACAGCGCCGAGGAGTATCAGCTCGCGACGCTGCTCGCGGATTGGCGCGCGGAACTCACCGCCGCGCCGATGCCAGCGGAGCCGGATCTGGATGCGATCGTCGCCGCGGTCAACCAGGAGATCGGCGCGCGGCAGGCTCGCATCGGGGCACACGCGGGTGGCCGGTTACGGCTGCTTCGTCCGATCATGGGCACCGCGGCGGCACTGGCCCTGGTCATCGGGGGCATGACGGCATTCTCGTACAACGCTGAACCGGGCGATCCGCTGTGGCGGGTCAAGGAGGTCGTGTTCAGTGAACAGGCCCAGACCACCGTGGTGCAGCGGGCCGACAACGACCTGAGTCAGGCATCGGCGCTGGTCGCGCAGAACCCGACGCAGGCAAAGGAGCGTCTGGAGCGGGCCAGGGAGACTGCCGAGCAGGTCAGCGATCCGCAGAAGCGCAGTGAGTTGATGACCGAGTGGCAGCGCCTGCTGGAGGAGTTGCGCAAGGTGAACGGCGATCTGGCCGATCAGCTCGAGTCGACGGCACCGAAGACCACCGACCCGCGCGCCACTCAGGGCAACACGGCCACCACGCGGCCCAATCCGGCGACCGGCGACCCCGGCACCACGATCCTGCAGCAGCCGGCCGAGCAGTCCGGCAGGCCGACGCAATCGGCGGACGCGACCGCGCCGAACGGCGGTGGCGCACCTACCACCGTCCCGCCGGTCACTACCCCGCCGCCTGCGGCGACCACGCCGCCGCAGGCCACCGTGGAACCCACCACGCCGGCCCAGCAGCCGCCGACCGCGCCGACCACGGACGTGCGGCCGCCTACCGCGGAACCCACGGGGGACACCGGGGGGCCTCCCACGGCGCCGCAGCAGCCTCCCACGCGGATACAGACACAGACGCCGGGCAACTACACGCCACCGACTGTCGTCGTGCCTGGCGTCCCCATCAGCCCGGGTTCGTTCACCCCCGGTCGCTGAACAGAAGCATCCTGGAAAAAGACATGAACCGATCGCCATCCGGCGGTCGGCTTTCTGTCTATTGGGCTGTCGGCGCGTGGGTTTACCGACGACGCGCCATAGGCCTGACACCGTGACCGTGTGCGTCGAAAATCACAGTGGCAAGCGTCGAATACGCGAGCCTGCAATGGGCCGCGTTCCTCTGCGGGAGGGCGGTCTCAGCTGTCGAATCCGTCGAACCCGTCGCCGTGGAAGGCCTCGTTCATCGAGGCGTCCGCGTAGCCACGGCAGTAGTCCCACGTGACATACGCCTCCGGCGTCGGGTCGTAGGCGGGCTCGTGCGGGCGGACCGTGCCGTCGACCAGCAGCTGCAGCAGGTTGGCGCGCAACATGTCCCAGTCGTGGTAGTGGTCCTGCCTGCAGTCTTCGCAGCTGACCACGAGTCCGCGGATACCGCGGTGGGCCAGCAGTGCCTCGTACACCGCGAGGTCGGCGAGATCCTCCTCGACCGCAAGGCGCTCGTGGGGATCCAGCGGTTCGCCGGGCTCGATGGCATCGAGCGCGGCGGACGGGTCGGAGGGGTCTCCGGCGAATGGATCCGGCGGCAAGCCAGGTGGTAGATGGTCGCGCACATCCCCACGGTACGCAGAACAGGGCCGTCTGCGCCAGCGATGCGGCCTGCCAGTTTCGGTGGTGGCCTCACTTCGTCGGCGAGTTCACCGGACCGATACCATGGAGCAAGGCTATGGCGGGTCCCGACAGCACCGCCGCCGAACGCCACCGTCCATCCCATCAGCCGTCCCGACGCCGGTTCGTCCGGTGCCGGTCGCTATCGACGTCCAGGAGGGGTCGATCCGAATGAGTAATCCCGTATCGGGCGAACGAATCGCAGTCCGCCCTCCTACGGGTGGCGACGATCCGAACAAGATCGCCATGCTCGGCCTCACGTTCGACGATGTGCTGCTGCTGCCCGCCGCGTCCGATCTCATCCCCAGCTCCGTGGCGACTTCCAGCCTGTTGACCAGGGAGATCCGGCTGCGCACCCCGCTGGTCAGCTCGGCCATGGACACCGTGACCGAGGCGCGGATGGCCATCGCCATGGCCCGCGCGGGCGGCATGGGCGTGTTGCACCGCAACCTTTCGACAGCCGACCAGGCATCCCAGGTGGAGACGGTCAAGCGGTCCGAGGCAGGCATGGTCACCGACCCGGTCACCTGCCGCCCGACCGACACCCTGGCCGAGGTCGACGCGATGTGCGCCAGGTTCCGCATCTCCGGGCTTCCGGTGGTGGACGAGACCGGCGCGCTTGTGGGCATCATCACCAATCGCGACATGCGTTTCGAGGTGGACCAGGACCGCCGCGTCGCCGACGTGATGACCAAGGCCCCGCTGATCACCGCGCAGGAGGGTGTGACCGCCGAGGCCGCGCTCGGCCTGCTGCGCAGGCACAAGGTGGAGAAGCTTCCGATCGTCGACGGCAACGGACGGCTGCGCGGCCTCATCACCGTCAAGGACTTCGTCAAGACCGATCAGTACCCGAACGCCACCAAGGACCGCGACGGTCGCCTGCTGGTCGGCGCCGCGGTCGGCGTCGGCGAGGATGCCTGGTCGCGTGCCATGACGCTCGCCGACGCGGGTGTCGACGTGCTCGTGGTGGACACCGCGCACGGCCATCAGGCGCAGGTGCTGCAGATGGTGACCAAGGTCAAGGCCGAGGTCGGCGACCGGATCCAGGTGGTCGGCGGCAACGTGGCCACCCGGGCGGGTGCGGCGGCGCTGGTCGAGGCGGGCGCGGACGCGGTCAAGGTCGGTGTCGGCCCCGGCTCCATCTGCACCACCCGCGTCGTCGCCGGTGTCGGCGCGCCGCAGATCACCGCGATCCTGGAAGCTGTTGCGGCGTGCAAGCCCGCGGGTGTCCCGGTGATCGCCGATGGCGGCATCCAGTTCTCCGGCGACATCGCCAAGGCCATCGCCGCGGGCGCGTCCACCGTGATGCTGGGCTCGCTGCTGGCAGGCACCGCCGAATCGCCGGGTGAACTGATCCTGGTCGGCGGCAAGCAGTTCAAGAGCTACCGCGGTATGGGCTCGCTGGGCGCCATGCAGGGTCGTGGGCAGGCCAAGTCGTTCTCCAAGGACCGCTACTTCCAGGACGACGTGCTCGCCGAGGACAAGCTGGTGCCGGAGGGCATCGAGGGCCGGGTGCCGTTCCGCGGGCCGGTCAACCAGGTCATCCACCAGTTGGTCGGTGGGCTGCGCGCCGCCATGGGCTACACCGGTTCGCAGTCGATCGCGGATCTGCAGGAGGCGCAGTTCGTGCAGATCACCGCGGCGGGACTCAAGGAGAGCCACCCGCACGACATCACCATGACCGTCGAGGCCCCTAACTACACCGGCCGTGGCTAGACCGGCCACGTTCATGTACAAGACCAACCGGTCCGTGCATGATTGAGCTTGTTCACCGAGCTATGGGCGGTGAACAAGCCGTGCGGTAGGTCGGCGCGGCGCGACCTGCGCTGTCCACCTGCCGCTGGTCAAGGACTGGAGGCGCGAGTCTTACGAACGCCGCAGGTGCTGGCAGACGAACACAGGCCGATGCAGGCCTCCCAGCCCTGTCGGGTGCGAGTCTTACGAGCACCGTTCGCGGCCCCGTCTCGGGTCCGGTCGACCGAAGCGCATGCGACGTAGTCGCGAGTCTCGGTCGCTCGGACCCGAGACTTCCCGGGGCCGCGAACACGCAGTGCCGCAGGCACTGCAAATCAGACAGAGCGCTGCAAAACGAACACTGTAAGGAGATTTCGCGTGCGCGACATGGTGGAGATCGGCATGGGCCGGACCGCCCGGCGTACCTATGAGCTGGACGACGTCGACATCGTCCCCTCGCGCCGGACCCGCTCGTCGAAGCAGGTGTCGCTGTCCTGGCAGCTGGACGCCTACCGCTTCGAGATCCCGTGCCTCGCGCATCCGACCGACGCGCTGGTGTCGCCGGAGTTCGCCATCGAGCTCGGCCGCCTCGGCGGGCTCGGCGTGATCAACGGCGAGGGCCTGTGGGCGCGGCACGCGGACGTCTCCGCGAAGATCGACCAGTTGCTCGAACTCGTCGGCAAGGGCGGCTACGAGCGCGCCGTGGCGTTGCTCCAGGAATTGCACGCCGCGCCGATGCAGCCGGATCTGCTCGCCGCCGCGGTCGCGCAGGTCCGCGCGGCCGGTGTCACGGTCGCGGTGCGGGTGAGCCCGCAGAACGCGCGCACCCTCACTCCGGCGCTGCTGCAGGCGGGCATCGACCTGCTGGTGGTGCACGGCACGATCATCTCCGCCGAGCATGTCGGCGACGGTGAACCGCTGAACCTCAAGACGTTCATCGCCGAGCTGGACGTCCCGGTGGTCGCGGGCGGCGTGAGCGACCACCGCACCGCGCTGCACCTGATGCGCACCGGCGCGGCAGGCGTGATCGTCGGCTACGGCTCCTACCCCGGTGCGACCACCACCGGCGAGGTGCTCGGCATCGGTGTGCCGATGGCGACCGCGATCGCGGATGCCGCCGCCGCCCGCCGCGACTACCTGGACGAGACCGGCGGCCGCTACGTGCACGTCATCGCCGACGGCGACATCGCGACCTCCGGCCAGCTGGCCAAGGCGATCGCCTGCGGGGCGGATGCCGCGATGCTCGGCGTGCCGCTCGCCGCGGCCGCGGAGGCGCCGGGCCGTGGCTGGTACTGGCCGTCGGCAGCCGCGCATCCTTCGGTGCCGCGCGGTTCGCTGCTGCACGTGGACGATCCGTGGGACCTCGGCGGCGAGCCGGAGGGAGGCAGCGTGCGCCCGAGCCTGGAGCGCGTGCTCTACGGTCCGTCGGACGATCCGTTCGGGTCGCTGAATCTCGTTGGCGGTCTGCGGCGTTCGATGGCCAAGGCCGGTTACTCGGATCTGAAGGAGTTCCAGAAAGTCGGTCTCAGCGTTCGCGCCTGACGAATCGGCTCAGCGGACCCGCGTTGGTTTGGTCCTGCGCGGCTTCGTCCTGGTGCGCAGGAATTGCTGGATCGCGTGGTTGACCGGCTCCGGATGGGTCATCGTCACCGCCAGTCGCGCGTTCGCGATCTCGACGAAGATCGCGCCGGACAGGCCGCGCGCCAATTGCCGGGCGCGCTCGCGGTCCAAGCCGCTGTCGGTGGGGTGAATCACCAAGGCGGGACAGGCGATTTCGCGGAGCCGGTCCAGTACCGAATCCCGGCTGAGCAGGCAGCCCGCGGCGGCCTCGATGCGGCGCCGGTCGCGCACCAGCCAGCGCTGGGTCCAGATCGTGCGGTACCACTCGTCGTCGCCGATCAGCCAGGAGGCCAGCTGACGCGCGGCCCGTTCGCGGGAGCCGTCGTCATACCACTGTTCGAGGAATTGCTGGGTGGCGGTGGACTGCTCGGGCGTTGGACCGTGCGCTTCGGTGCTGATCAGGATCAGCGCGGAGACCCGTTCCGGCGCGATCAGCGCGGTGCGCAGTGCGGTGAAGCCGCCCTGCGCGGTGCCGCCGACCACGGCCTGTTCGGCGCCGAGATGATCCAGCACGGTCAGCGCGTCCCGCGCGGCGGTCCAGTAGGTGAACGGTAGGCCCTCGTCCCTGGTGCGGCCGTGACCGCGTGCGTCCCAGGACACGATCCGGAATTCCGGTGCGAGCGCGGCCATTTGGGCGGCGAACATGGTGCGGTCCATGAAGAACTCGTGCGCCAGCAGTACCACCGGGCCGTCCCCGCCGCTGTCCTCGTAGTGGATGTCGGCATCGATCGCGCGGGCGAAGGGCACGAGCAGAAGGATAACCAGCGGGACGGGGGCGCGCGGGAGGATTCGGTCGGCCGACTCGGTCGTGTGCGCGGACGCTGTGCCGATGATTCGCCCGTTTCGCCGCTCACTAAACTGTGTGGGTGGCACAAACCCAGAGACCGGTCCTCGTCGTCGACTTCGGAGCCCAGTACGCGCAGTTGATCGCACGGCGGGTCCGCGAGTCGAGCGTGTTCTCCGAGGTGGTTCCGCACACCACGACGGTGGAGGAGATCGCCGAGAAGCAACCCCTCGCGGTGATCCTCTCCGGCGGCCCGGCCAGCGTGTACACCGACGGCGCGCCGCAGCTGGACCCACGGCTGTTCGAGCTGGGACTGCCGGTCTTCGGTATCTGCTACGGCTTCCAGGCGATGGCGCAGGCGCTGGGCGGCACGGTCGCGCACACCGGCACCCGCGAATACGGCCGCACCGAACTCAACATCGACGGCGGTTTGCTGCACGGCGGCCTGCCCACCATCCAGCCGGTATGGATGAGTCATGGCGACGCGGTCACCGACGCGCCGGAGGGCTTCGAGGTCACCGGCACCACCGCGGGCGCCCCGGTCGCCGCGTTCGAGGACCGCGCGCGCCGGCTGGCCGGTGTCCAGTACCACCCGGAGGTACTGCACTCGCCGCACGGCCAGCAGGTGCTGAGCCGGTTCCTGCACGAGCTCGCGGGCATTCCGTCGACGTGGACCCCGGCGAACATCGCCGAATCGCTGATCGCCTCGGTGCGTGAGCAGGTCGGCGACGGCCACGCGATCTGCGGGCTCTCCGGCGGGGTGGACAGCGCGGTCGCCGCCGCATTGGTGCAGCGTGCCATCGGTGACCGGCTGACCTGCGTCTTCGTCGACCACGGCCTGCTGAGGGCGGGGGAGCGCGAGCAGGTGCAGCAGGATTTCGTCGCCGCGACCGGCGCCAAGCTGGTGACCGTCGACGCGGTGGACAAGTTCCTCGGCGAGTTGAAGGGCGTCACCGATCCCGAGGAGAAGCGCAAGATCATCGGACGGGAGTTCATCCGGTCCTTCGAGGACGCGGTGGGCGAGGTGGTGCTCGAACACGGCGACGCGGACGGCGCGACGCCGAAGGTCGAGTTCCTGGTGCAGGGCACGCTGTACCCGGACGTCGTGGAGTCCGGCGGCGGCAGCGGCACGGCAAACATCAAGAGTCATCACAATGTCGGCGGGCTGCCCGACGACCTGGAGTTCGAACTGGTCGAGCCGCTGCGGCTGCTGTTCAAGGACGAGGTTCGCGCGGTGGGCCGTGAGCTCGGCCTGCCGGAGCAAATCGTCGCCCGGCAGCCGTTCCCCGGTCCGGGTCTCGCCATCCGGATCGTCGGTGAGGTCACCGCGGACCGCCTGGATACGCTGCGCCGAGCCGACGCCATCGCGCGTGAGGAGCTCACCGCGGCGGGTCTGGACAATCAGATCTGGCAGTGCCCCGTCGTGTTGCTGGCGGATGTCCGCAGCGTCGGCGTGCAGGGCGACGGCCGCACCTACGGCCACCCCATCGTGCTGCGCCCGGTTTCCAGCGAGGACGCGATGACCGCCGACTGGACCCGTTTGCCCTACGAGGTGCTCGAACGAATCTCTACCCGAATCACCAACGAGGTGCCCGAAGTCAACCGCGTGGTCCTCGACGTCACCAGCAAGCCGCCGGGCACCATCGAGTGGGAGTGACTCCGAGTCCTCGGTTTCTCGATCGGCCCTGCACACCCACTGTCGCGCGGGCGGTGTGAGCGGGTCAGCGCGGCCGGTGCCACGTGGCGCTGTGCAGGACCAAGTGGCCCAAGAGTGTTCCGTTCGTAGTGGAGAGGTGCGGCCTGCCGCGTGGGTCCGGTGGCGTGGGTCTGGCGGTGGGCTCGGCCTGAGCGGCGTTCTCGTCGGGCTTCATGGGTGCTCCTGCGTCCTTGTCGACGGGCCATTCGTAGCGGCTGGCTGATCACGATCGTTTACGCGGGGAGATCACCAGCACGATGCCGATGACGATCGCGGCGAGCACCACGATCCAACCGATCGGGAGCATGCTGGCCGCGGGCCAGGACGCGGGACCGATGAAGCCACACACGCTCACCGCGAGAGCCAACAGTCCGGCGACGAGCAGCGAGGCGGCCGGGCCGCGGCGGGACTCGGTGGTGTTGTTCTTGTCGGTCTCAGCCACGGCGCACCTCCACGCTTCCGAACCGGATATCGACGTTCAGATCGAGCACCGGCGCGCCGGACGGGTTCGGGCCGCTGATGCCTTCGTCGCAGATTGCTTCGGCCATGGACGCCGTGCAGTGGGTGCGGACGGTCAGGTCGGCGGGCAGCAGCACGCGGACTTCGGCCATGTGGGCGTCGATGTCCACGGCGCGGTTCTCGGTGAGTTTCAGCGAACGCAAGTCCAGGGTGCCGGAGCCCATGTTCACCTTGTACTGCGGCGCGAGATCGGCGACGGAGGCCGGCGCCCACGTGTGGTCGCCCATCGCGCCGCGGTCGAACTCGATCGGGCCGACGGCGGAGGCGAGCAGCACGAATCCGGCGAGCGGCGCGGTGAGCACCAGCAGGCCGTAGCCGCGCCGCAGGAACGCGCCGAGCACCAGGCCGAGACCGATCACCGCCAGCGCCGCCGCGCCGATCCGGCCCGGCGTCATCCACTCCACACCCGAGGCCGCCGCCGCGCCCGCCCCGGCCGCCGCCAAGATGGCCAAACCGATCACCACCGGGGTCAGCCGCGAGCGTGGACGCTTGACCGGTGCCGCCACCGCGGTACGGACGGGTGGGGGTTCCGGAAGATCCCAGGCCAGCGGCGCGACGCCGAGCGGATCCCAGGACGGAGGCATCGCGCCACCGGCGATCGCGGGGTGCGCCGCCGCCGGAAGGCTTGTCCGAGCAGCGGCAGCCGGTTCGGTTCGATGGCTGATGGATGATTCGGTGTGCTCGGCGGACTCGCTCGGTGCGGAACTGTCGCCCGTGGACGCGACCAGGTCGGCTCCGCTGGCCTCCGCGCTGCCGGATGAGTCCGGGCCGGTCTGCGCGGTCCCGGGTTTCGTGGGTCCGCCCTGGTCCGAAGGTCGGGTCGCGGCGGACTTGTCGAGCACTACGGTTTCCGCGTCGCCCTGCCGGTCGGCCACTCCTTTGTCCGGCAGAACCGTCTCGGCATCGCCATCCGAGGCTCGGACCGGCGTTTCCGGGACATACGAATCCGGGAGTTTGGTGTATGGCGTGTACATGGTGGTCGGCGGCACGTACATGTCGCCGACAGTCCTCGGCGCTCCCTGCGGGAAGACCGCGCCGGGATAGCCGGTGGCGGTGATCCCGCCGTCCGGGGCGAACCCGCCGAACGCTTCGGTGGTGCCCGGCGGCGGCGCCGGCGTGCGCAGGTGCAGCATCCACCAGCCCGCGAGCATCAGCCCGAGGCTGATCAGGCCGGAGCCGCCGAGGCCGACGCCGACCGGGCCCATCGTGCTGACCGCGATGGCCAGCGCCACGATCAACACGATGCTCTTGGTCTGCGACTGCGAGCTGTGTCCTTTGCCGACCAGCGACTCGGCCGCCGACGCCTGGTCGCCCGCCGCGCTCAGCAGCAGCCAGGCCAGCAGATAGAGCACGAGGCCGGCGCCGCCGAAGATCGTCGAGACCACGAGCGCGATGCGAACCAGCACCGGGTCGACGTCGTAGCGCCGGGCGAATCCCGCCGCGACGCCTGCGATCGGGCCCTGCCGCGGCAATCGCACAGGCCGCGTCTGCCACATCTGCTGGAGCTGATCGCCGAAGCTGGTTTTCGTCATGTTTCCCATGGTGAGCCCGACCCGTGCGTCGGCACATCGGGGGGAACCCTGAAAAAATATCGGGAACACTTTGGACCGATCAAACTGATTGAGCAAGCAGGCCTCAGCCCTGAACGACGCGATACCGCGGGTGGGATCAGGGTGATTCCCGATGGCTGGCCGTCCGGTGGTCGTGCCAGTATCGAAGACATGTACCCGTCTGTTCCCGCGTTCGACACTCGGGGGTTCGACGCTGCCCGCGGTCCCGCGCCCGCGTTGGTTCCCGGGCCGCCACAGGCGCGGATGGTGCGCCGCTCGGGCGGCCGGATCGTCGGCGGCGTGGCGGGTGGCCTGGCCGATCACCTCGGTGTCGACGTGTTCAAGGTGCGGATGGCGTTCGTGTTGCTGTCCGCGCTGGCGGGGGCGGGCATCGTCGCGTACGGGTTGCTGTGGATCTTCACGCCGGGTGGCTCGGACCAGGCGAAGCCCTCCGGCGCGGAACGGCGGCAGGCCATCGGGCTCGCGCTGCTCGGGCTCGGGCTCGCGGTGGCCGTGTCGTGGTTGTTCAGTGGCACGGCGGCCAAGGTGATCGCGCCGATCGTCGTGGTCGCGGTCGGTGCGGCGCTGGTGTGGCGGGAGTACGACGTCGACGGTCCGCGCTCGTTGCTCGGGCTGCCCGCGCGGCCGTCGGTGGTGACCTGGTCGCGCATCGTCGCCGGAGCGACGCTGATCGTGGTCGGCCTCGGTGTGGTGGTGCTGGCCAGGATCGATCTGAGTTCGCTCGGGTCGGCGCTGCTCGCCGTGGCGGTCACGCTGATCGGCGCGGGGGTGCTGACGGTTCCGCTGTGGCTGCGCATGATGCGCGCGCTGAACGCCGAGCGCTCCGCTCGCATCCGCAACGAGGAACGCGAGGAGATCGCCTCGCACTTGCACGATTCCGTGCTCCAGACGCTCGCCCTCATCCAGCGGCAGGCCGACGATCCGCAAGAGGTGGTGCGCCTGGCCCGCAGCCAGGAGCGGGAACTGCGCAAATGGCTGTTCGAGGATCCCGGTCCGGCCCAGTCGAGTCTGGCCGCGGCCCTGCGCACCATCGCGGGCGAGGTGGAGGACCAGCACGGAGTGAAGGTCGCGCCGGTGACCGTGGGAGACGTGTCGATGGACGTCGACGGCTCCGGGGCCGGTTTGCCCAAGGAACATTTCACCGCGCTGCTCGGCGCGAGCCGGGAAGCGCTGGTCAACGCCGCGAAGCATGCCGGTGTCCCGGAGATCGACCTGTTCGCCGAGACCGAGCCGCACCAGGTGAGCGTCTTCGTCCGCGACCGCGGCGACGGATTCGACCTGGCGTCCGTGCCCGAGGATCGCCGGGGGCTGGCCAAATCCATCCGCGGCCGGATCGAGCGCCGCGGCGGACAGGTGGAGATCCTGTCCGCCCCCGGCCGTGGCACGGAGGTGCGGATAACCATGCCCCGCAGCGATTCCGGCGGTCCGGGTTGCGATGCGAATACCACCGCCGCAACCGAGGATTCTCCGGTCGCGGCCATGGCCGAACCGGTGCCGATGCCAGAACAGCCGGTGCGCCCCGGAATGTGAGGAGGACGCACGAATGGCTAGGGTGGCAGGGCAAATCGGACAACTACCCGGAGAGGCGCGGGGAGCGGAGCACATGGGTAACTCATCGGGTGCGCCCAGCACCGAAGTGGTACCCACGCGGGTCTTCCTCGTCGATGATCACGCCGTTTTCCGGTCGGGGGTGCGCGCGGAGTTGAGCCGGGAGGCCGACATCGAGGTGGTCGGTGAGGCCGGTGGCGTGGCCGACGCGGTCACTGGGATCAATGCGGCGCGCCCGGACGTCGTCCTGCTCGACGTGCACATGCCCGACGGTGGCGGGGTCGCGGTGCTGTCCGGCATCGAGCCGGGGCCGGTGTGTCTGGCGCTGAGCGTGTCCGATGCGGCCGAGGACGTGATCGCGGTGATCCGGGCCGGAGCAAGAGGGTATGTGACCAAGACGATTTCGGGATCCGAACTGGCCGACGGCATTCGCCGGGTGGCGGGCGGCGACGCGGTGTTCAGTCCGCGGCTGGCCGGGTTCGTGCTGGACTCGTTCACCGGAAGATCCCCGGCGCCCGAGCCGCCACTGGACCCCGAACTGGACTCGCTGACCCCACGCGAACTGGAGGTGCTGCGCCTGCTCGCGCGCGGCTACACCTACCGGGAGATCGCCGAATCCCTGTTCATCTCGGTCAAGACGGTGGAGACCCACGCCTCCAACGTGCTGCGGAAAACCCAGCAATCCAACCGCAATGCCTTGACTCGCTGGGCACACCGCCGCCGTATCGACTGACCGCTCTTCGCCTCGCCCGTGCCGTCGTCGCGGGTGTAGATGGGCTACGCGGCTGCCTCGCCCCGGCGCGGGTCTATAGGCCGACTCCGTCCGGCTGTGTCTTTATGCGGCTGTCTCTACCCGAGCTCTGCCCGGCGTGGGGTGAGTAGACCGATTCCGTCGGCAGCACCTTACTTGCTGCCTGTGTCGCTCGGTCCTGCGTGCGGCCGAGCACCAGCCGATTGCGCCCGTTCGGTGTGCGAGGGACGTCAGAGGACGGCGACGATGATCGCGATGATGATGATCAGACCGATGAGCAGACCGACGGCGATGGCCAGGGGGGCGTTGCTCGGCTGAGGAGTTTTGGGCCGCTGAACCGGCGCGGCGGCGGTCGCCCCGGCGTGATTGCGGTGCGGGCGAGGCAGCGGCGTGGAGTGCGGGCTGCGGATGCCCGATGCCGAGTTGCGCGCGGCCCAAGCCGGGATGGTTCCGTCCTCGGTGCGGACGGGCGCGCCGATGATGTACGGCCCGGTGCCGGGACCGAAAGCGGCCGTGAGGATTTCGTCCCGCGCCTCGGCCATGGTCGGGCGACGCTGCGGAGCGGGCTCCATCATGTGCAGCAGGGCCTGGGTGAGCACGCCGCTGCGGCTCGGCGGGATGATCTGCGCCATGGCGGCGCGCTGCACGATGACGTCGCTGTCCTCGTGGAAACCGAACGGCGGCTGGCCCTCGATCGCGGTGTAGAGCGTGGCGCCGAGCGAGAACACGTCGCTGGCCTTGGTCGGCTCCGCGCCGCGGGCCACTTCCGGAGGCAAGTAGGAGGGGGTGCCGGTGATCACGCCGTCGGGTTCGTCGGACACCTCGCCCGCGCCACGGGAGATGCCGAAGTCGCTGAGTTTGGCCATGCCGACACCGGGACCGCGATCGGCGACAAGGATGTTGCCCGGCTTGATGTCCCGGTGCACGATGCCCACCGCGTGCGCGGCGGCGAGCGCGTCGGCGACCTGGGCGCCGATCTGCGCGACCTCGACCGGCGGCAGCGTGTCGACCAGCACGAGCGCCTTGGCGACGCTGCGCGAGGGTAGGTGCTCCATCACCAGCCAGGGTTCACCGGCCTCGAGCACCACGTCGTACACGGCGATCGCGTGATCGTGCGAGAGTTTCGCCGCGACCCGGCCCTCGTGCATGATCTGGTTGCGGACCGCGTTGGCCTCCGCATCGTCGAGTCCGGCTGTGGTGAGCACCTGCTTGATCGCGACGTCCCGGTCGAGCAGTCGGTCGTGTGCCAGCCAGACCGCGCCCATGCCGCCGCCACCCAGCTTCGACTGGAGACGGTAGCGGCCTGCGACGAGATATTGAGGGCCGACAGTGGGACGAGCGCGTTCGGTCACGGGTGCAGGGTAGCGGAAAATACGGCTAGCTGGCCTGATTCATGCCTGCGTGCGGGGAGGCATGGGGCACGATCGGGCGCGCTACCCGCACACTCGGAACTACGGGTGCTCCTTGTCGAAGCCTCCCCGCCTCTCCGGGGCCTCAGGCCGTACTAGTCGGCGAAATCGGTCGGTGCGCTCGCAGCGCGTGCCGACCGCAGGACCGGTTCTCCTCGAGCACGTCCGGCAACGGTTCGCGGCCACACCGGGCGCGGTTCTTGACGAAACCCGGGGGTCGGTTTCTACTAGGTCCGTATCGAACGTATATTCGAGACAGATCGATAGCTGAATCGGTGCTGCTGCTCGAACCGTGTGGGCTGTCCCCGCACGCTTCGCCTCGGGTCCATCGTGGAAGTAGGTGGTTGAGATGGGTTCGGATGCGATATCGCAGGAGGGGGGTGCGCTGCCGCGCGGCGGTGGGCGGGAGAGCCCTCCTTCGCTGGCTGAGCTGTGCAGACGCATAGCCGCGGTACCTGGGCGCGGTGACTCGGTCACGGCGCGGCACGGCCAGTGGGACGCCGGGCGGCGCACCGGGGCATTGCCGGTGCCCGCAGCGCTGGCGCCATTGTTGCCCGAGGGTGGCTTGGTCAAGGGATCTGTGGTGGCGTACTCGGGGGCGAGTTCGCTGCTGGCCGGGTTGCTCGCCGCGGTGACCGAGGACGGCGGGCATGCCGCGGTGGTCGGAATGCCCCGGCTCGGGTTGCTCGCCGCGGTGGAGATGGGGGCGCAGCTGCGGCGGCTGGCCGTGATCGCCGACCCCGGCCCCGACCCGGTGGAGGTGGCCGCGGTCCTGCTCGACGGGCTCGACCTGGTCGTGCTCGGGCTCGGCGGCGCCGCCGTTCCGCCTGCCCGCGGCAGGGTGATCGCGGCCCGCGCCCGGGCCAAAGGCGCCACCCTGGTGGTCGCCGACGGCCGCTGGCCGGGAGCGTCCCTCCACCTCGACGCCCGCATCGCGGGTTACGCCGGTCTCGGCCGCGGGCGCGGGCGACTACGGTCGCTCGGCTTGACGGTCGAGGTGCGCGGCAAGGCCGGACCGCCCCGGAACGGACGGCTGGATCTGTGCCCGAACGCGGGACGTGTCGAATGGGTACTGCGCGAAAAGGCCACCCGGCCGGTCGAAGTCATCGACACGCAGGAAGCGGTGTCGTGAGCGAGCGTCAGCGTCGCCTCGGCATTGGGCGAACGCGATCGGCCACGCCGATGGCCGGCGTCCGTGCCGATCTCCTGCTGCGGGATGGTCGTCCGGGCCGCTTCGTTCGTCGGCGCTGTGTGTCAGGCGGCTTCGCAAACTCGGTTGTCGTCGCAAGCCGTGGGGGCGATGCCGCCGCGGTGACCTCCCCCGGCGTTCCATGCGAAGAAGGTGCCGCACCGTGACTCGGCGGGGGTCGAAGCGGGTGCTGGCCCTGTGGTGTCCGGATTGGCCCGCGGTCGCCGCGGCGGCGATGGCGGGACTTCCCGCGACGCGGCCGGTGGCGGTGCTGTTCGCCAATCGGGTGGTGGCGTGTTCGGCGATCGCGCGAACCGAGGGGGTGCGCCGCGGGTCGCGGCGCAGGGAGGCGCAGGCGCGATGTCCGGAACTCTTTCTCGCGCAGGACGATCCGGATCGAGATGCGCGATTGTTCGAGCCGGTGGTCGCCGCGGTGGCCGCGACGATGCCCGGCGTGGAGGTGCTGCGACCCGGACTGCTCGTGCTCGGGGCGCGCGGCGCGGCACGGTTCTTCGGTTCCGAGGAGGCCGCGGCCGAGCGTCTGGTCGACGCCGTGGCCGTGGCCGGGGCGGAGGCACAGGTCGGGATCGCCGATGAGCTGTCCACGGCGGTGATCGCCGCCCGCCGTGCCACGATCGTGCCCGCGGGCGGGGGAGCGCGGTTCCTCGCGCCGCTGCCGGTGGGGGAACTCGCGATCGAGCCGAGCCTGGCCGCGCCCGAGCGCGCCGACCTGGTCGACCTGTTGCACCGCTTGGGTTTACGACGAATCGGTGATTTCGCCGCGCTCTCCTCCGCGGAGGTCGCCTCCCGGTTCGGCGCCGACGCGGTGCTCGCGCATCGCTGTGCCAGGGCCGAACCGGAGCGTCCACCGTCCGCCCGGCGGCCACCACCGGATCTGGTGGTGGAGTACCGCTGCGACCCGCCGATCGAACGGATCGATGCCGCCGCTTTCGCCGGCCGTCTGCTCGCCACCCGGCTGCACACCGCGCTCGCGGATGCCGGGCTGGCCTGTACAAGGCTGTCGGTGTACGCGGAAACCGCTGCGGAAGAGCGGCTTTCGCGAATCTGGCGGTGCGCCGAGCCGCTGACGGCGGAGGGCACGGCGGACCGGGTGCGCTGGCAGCTCGACGGTTGGCTCACCCGGCGGGACGGCGCGCGGCCCACCGCGCCGATCATCGTGCTGCGGCTGGAGCCCGTCGAGGTGGTCGCGGCGGGCGCGTTGCAACTCGGCTTGTGGGGCGGAGTCGGCGAGGAGGACGAGCGCGCCCGCCGCGCGCTGGTGCGGGTGCAGGGCCTGCTCGGCGGGGAAGCGGTGCGGGTGGGCGTGCTCAGCGGCGGCCGCGGACCCGCCGAGCGCATCACCCTGGTCCCGCTGGGCGACGAACTCGCCCCCGCGACCGACCCGGCACAACCCTGGCCGGGCCGGCTGCCCGAGCCCGCCCCCGCCGTGATCCTGCTGAATCGTCCGCTGGTGCGGTTGGAGACCGCCGACGGCGCTCTCGTCGAGGTCACCGATCGCGCCATGTTCGACGCCGACCCCGCATTGCTGCGCTGGGGAAGCAAGCAGTGGCGGCTGACCGGCTGGGCGGGGCCGTGGCCGGTGGACGAACGGTGGTGGGCGCCGGATTCGGACGACGCCGAATGCACCGCCCGCGCCCAGGTTCAGCTCGACGTCGCCCCAGCGGACAGCCGGGTGCTCCTGCTGGTCTACCACGACCGAACCTGGCGCGTCGAAGGGCTTTACGACTAGCTTCCTAGCCGAGCTCGGCTAGCTGGGGGACGGCCGGCGCCATGCCGTCGATCCAAGCAGCCGGCGAGCCGGTGGTCGGGATGACGATGACGGTGTGCACGCCGAGCTTGGCGTAATCCGCCATCTGCCGGACGAACTCGTCGCGGGTGTCCGGGTTCGGCCGCGGGTTGTTCGCGATGATCGTCTTGCGGATCTGGTCGTAGTCCCGGCCCACGTCGTCGCAATGCCGTCGCAAGACGTCGAGCTTGTGCTCGACATCCGCGGGTGCGGTACCGAACAGGTTGCAGGCGTCGCCGTATTGCGCGACCAGCCGCAGCGTTTTGCGCTCCCCGCCCCCGCCGATGAGCACCTTGGGCCGATTGATCGGCTGCGGCGAGCAGAGCGTCTCGGCCAGCTGGTAGTAACTGCCGTCGAACGCTCCGTTGTCGTGCGGGTCCCACATCTGCCTGCAGATGCGCAGCACCTCCTCCAGCCGCTCGAACCGCTCGGCCACCGGTGGGAACGGCACGCCGAGTCCGCGGTGCTCCCGTTCGAACCACGCGGCGCCGATGCCGAGCACCGCCCGGCCGCCCGACAGGACGTCGAGTGTGGTGACGATCTTGGCGAGCAGGCCCGGGTGCCGGTAGGTCACCCCGGTGACGAGCAGGCCGAGATCGATGCGGGAAGTGTGCGCGGCCAAGTAGCCGAGCGTGGTGTAGCCCTCGAGCATGTTCGCCTCGGCTGGCAGGCCTGTCTGTTCGATCTGGAAGTAGTGGTCCATGAACGACAACCAGGTGGCGCCGGACTCCTCCGCCGCCGCGCCTACTCTGGCCAGCTCACCGGCGATGGCGGTGGTCCCGCCGTCGATGTCGAACACGGGTAGGTGAAAACCGAGTTCCATGAAGCCATTCCCTTGCACTGGACAACCCGTACCAGCGCACACTAAGTGCTGGAGTGCACTCCAGGTCAAGCTCCCGCCGGGCGCGACCAGACCGTCGCCATGGTGAACGGATGTCCGCGCAGAGCAGCCCATTTCGGCTTGTGGGCCAGCCACGCGTCATCGATCAGCGCTTCGGCGATCTCGCTCAGGACCCAGCCCGCGGCCAGCCCCGCCGACAGATGGTCGCTGATCAGGTGCAGGTGCGTGTCGATCGCCACCGGCTCACCGGAGACGCCGGTGTAGTGCGTCGGCATTCCGGACACCATGATGAATTGCGGGTGGTAGCTCACCGATACGAATCGCGCGCCAGGTGCCGCGAGGCGCCACGCTTCGGCGTAGAACGGCGCCAATTCCGGCAGGTGCTCATCGATCAACGAGGCGATCACCAGGTCGTAGGCGCCGTCCGGCAGTCCGGTGGCCCGCACGTCCGCGTGGGTCAGCGTGGTGTGCGCTCCGCGTTCGGCGGCCAATGCCAGCATTCCCTGGCTCACATCGACCCCGTCGATATGCGCGATCCCACGTTCCCGCAGCCAGTTTCCGGTTCGACCGGAGCCGCAGCCCAGATCGGCCGCGCGGCGCACGGCGCCGAAGTCCAGCCGCAGTCGGCCCAGCAGCGCGAGATCCATTTCGTCGAGCACCGTCTGCTCGTAGGTCGGCGCCCATCCGTCGTACCCGGTGGCCACGTCGACGGTGCGATAGTTACGACGGTCGAAATCGGCGAAGGAGGGCATGCGGCGAGTATTCTCCCGAGTTCGCCCGCCGCGCCAGGCATTTACGTGGCGCTTCGAACAGATGGCGTACGACTTCGCGATATCCGAAACGCGCGCCTCGGCCAGCACTGCACCGCAGTCACTTCGAGTGATCCACGCAACACCGGAGGGGTCGCTGCATGACGACCAGTATTCTCGTTGGTCGTGGATCTGACGGTAGGCCAAGTGGCATTCGGAGACGTGCGGATCGCCTATCGGGATTCGGGCATCGGCGCGGTGAGCGACATTCCCGTGATGCTGGTGCACGGCATGGGCGGCGACGGACACACCTGGGACCGGTTCGCCCGTGTTCTGGTGCAATCCGGGCGCCGCGTGATCATGCCCGATCTCCGTGGTCACGGCCGTAGCTCGCATACCGATTCCTACCGGTTCGACGACTTCGGCGCCGACGTGCTGCGACTCTGCGACGAATTGGAACTGCCCGCGGTGGATCTGGTCGGGCATTCGCTCGGCGGCTACGCGGTGTCGTACGTCGCGCAGGAGCGGCCGGAGCTGGCGCGCAGGCTGGTCATCGAGGAATGCCCGCTTCCGTTGCAGTCCGGCGCCGAGGAACTGCGCCTGACCCGGCGCTTTCCCACCGTGCCCGAGCTGTGGCACGCCACCTCCAGTCTGGTCCGGCACCCGCGCGCGGTGCTCGCGTTCGACCGCTCCATGACGAAGACCGCGCTGGAACAGTTCCGCAAGCCGAACCCGGAGTGGTGGGACCGGCTCCCCGATATCACCGCGCCCACGCTGGTGCTGTGCGGAGGTCCCGGCGGCATGGTCGATCCGGCGAAGCTGGAGGTCATGCGGGGGAGCATCGCTGACTGCACGGTGGCCACGTTCACCTGCGGCCACAGCATCCACCGTGATCGTTACCGGGAGTTCGCGGCGGCCGTTCGGCCGTTCCTGGCGGGCTGAGCGTCCACCCGACCCCGGGATGCGCGGCGTCCGGATCCTAGAGTGAGGGAATGTCCGCGTACGACCGTCCGCTGTTTCCCGGCGAACATCCCTTCCGTGCCCGGCTGAGGGTCGACTCCCTCCTCAGCCGCGGATTCGTGTGGAAAAGTGCGGACGTAACCATCCCGGGCGCGCCGCGTCGGAAATCCGCACGTCATGCCGGATGCCGATGAGTGGCTTCGAGGGCATGCTCTGTTCGGCCGCAGCGGCGGTCGATGTTCCGCTGCCGGGTACCGCGACCCACGTCACCGGATGGCTGTGTGTCGAGCATCCTGGCGCCTGGGGCCGGGACGTGCTCGGGGACGAAGTGCTCGGCCCGGAGATCACCGCCGAGCTGGCGGCTCGCACCGCGGCGGCGCACGTGCGGCCGACGTTGATCCGCCGCCCGGGTCGCAGCGAATTCACCGGTGCCCGAACGGTTCTGCTGGCCGGCTCGGGCTGGGTGGAGCCATGGTGTGAGCGTCTCGAGATCACCGACCTGACCCAGCTGCTCGACCTCGACCTACAGCTGCTGAACGGTCCGCCGCCGGGAATCGGTGTGCCTGTGCACGATCCGATCGTCCTGGTGTGCGCACACGGCAAGCGCGACCAGTGCTGCGCACTCCTGGGCCGTCCCATCGCCGCGGACCTGGGTACGAGATATCCGGGCCAGGTCTGGGAGTGTTCGCACACCGGCGGACATCGGTTCGCGCCCGCGTTGGTGCTCTTGCCCCACGGTCTTACCTACGGTCGTCTCGACGCCGAGTCGGCCGCGGAGGTGGTCGAGACGGCCCGCCGTGGTGCGGTCGCGATGACCGGCTTGCGCGGCCGCAGCTGCTACCGGCCGGTCGAGCAGGTCGCTGAAATCGCCGTGCGCGAACGGATTTCCGCTCGCGCGGACGATCTGACCGTCGATTCCGAGCCCGCCTCCGCCGGAGCGGCCATCGCGGGCGCCGCGATCGTCACCCATCGCGACGGCCGTCGCTGGCGCGTCACCGTCCGCATCCAGCCTCTTGCTCCCCGGCAGGCCAGCTGCAATGCCGCACCCAAGGCGGTGACCGCCCTGATCGCGGACGACATCCGACCGCTCACTCCCTGACCATGCGGCGCCACGTCACCAGTGCGTGCCCGGTACCCAGCGGGCAGCACGCCGCAAGGCGGTGCCGGTGACGCGGCGAGCTGCCGACTGGGCCCGCGGTGCGGGGAGCGGGGCGGGCTCGTCCTGCTGCTCCTCGGGCCCCTCCTGCTGGCCCTTGGCGGCGGGGGAATCGGGCAGGGCGCGGTAGTAGCGGTGCAGGATGCGGTCGCGGAGCTTCGGGGTGAGCAGGGCGCCGTATTCGGCGATGGTGCCCAGCGGCACGTCGATGCGCTTGGGGCGTTCGGTCAGCGCGCGCACGATGGTGGCGGCCGCCCACTCGGGAGACTCGGCCGGCCCCTGGTCGCCGCTCGGAGCGATCATCGGCGTGCGTACCAGCGGCATGTGGATGGTGGTGAACGTGACACCGTCGGCCATCGTTTCGACCGCGGCCACCTCGGTGAACTTGTCCAGCGCCGCCTTGCTGGCCAGATACGCCGAGAACCGCGGCGTGGCCACCTGCACGCCCGCGCTGCTGATGTTGACGATGTGCCCGAACTTGCGTTCCCGCATCTGCGGCAGCAGGGCCAGCGTCAACCGCAGCGCGCCGAAGTAGTTGACCGCCATGGTGCGTTCGAAGTCGTGCAGCCGGTCGGTGGAGCGATGGATGGCGCGGCGGATGGAGCGTCCGGCGTTGTTCACCAGCATGTCGACGTGGCCGTGCTCGTCCAGCACGGTTTCGACCACCTGGTCGACGGAGTCGGAATCGGTCACGTCACAGGCGTATCCGTAGGCCGAGCCGCCCGCGGCCTTGATCTCGTCGACCACGGCGGCGAGTTCGTCGCCGCGGCGAGCGAGCAGGAACACCGTCGCACCCTTGCCCGCGACGGCCATGGCCGCCGCACGTCCGATGCCGGACGACGCGCCAGTGATGAGGACATGCCGTCCGGTGAGATCGCGGTCGCGGCGCCGGTGCCGGACCTGCGCGCGCAGGTCGGCGGTCTCTGCGTCGGTCATCACTGCTCCTTTGCAGGTCGGGACCGACATCAACTTACTCCGAAGTAAGTTAACTGCCAAGTGATCCCGGTCACGTTCGAGATCGACTGCTCGGTCCGCGCGTGCGGTCCGATCGCCCTGCTCGGGAATCCAACGCGCACGAGGGATTCGAGTGCGCGAAACGGTTCGAACAACGCTCGAAACGTTCGAACATATGTGCGATACTCGGCGGCATGTCGGACGATCGGATGGCGGAGGTGTTCGCCGCGGTGCGGCTCGGTGGCGTAGACCCGGAGGCGGGGCGGCGGGCGTTGGAAAAGCTCTGGAACGAACTAGGTGAACACGCGGAGGCGTTGCACCGCTGCGTGATCGCCCATCATCTCGCCGATCTCCAGGAGGAGGCCGCCGAGGCGCTGTACTGGGATCAGCGCGCGCTGGCCGCGGTGTTCGCGCCCGGCGTGCCGCTCGACGAAGGTCTGCGCGGCTTCCTTCCGTCGCTGTATCTGAATCTGGCCGACAGTCATCGCCGGGTCGGCGAGTTCGACGTGGCCAGGATGCAGCTGGCCATCGCTCGCGGGCATCTCGACGTCCTCGCCTCCGACGCCTACGGCGCGCTCATCCGGGAGCGTCTGCGCCGGATCGAAGAAGCTCTGTCCGCGGGTTCCATCGAACGTCTGCCAAGTCTCTGACCTGCCTGTACATCCCCATTGCTCGAATGTATGTTCGAGGAAAGGAGGTGAGGTCGTGGGCTGGGGCAACGGTCCGCCGAGCTGGGCGGAGATGGAACGGGTGCTGTCCGGACGGTCGAAGCCGGGCGCGGTGTACCCGGGCGACGGCGGCGACAGCCCCGCGTGGTCGCGCAAGCGCGCGGAGTACCGGCCCGAGCCGGTGCGGCGCGCCGACGAACCGTCGGTGCCGTACGCGGAGCTGCACGCGCATTCGGCCTACAGCTTCCTGGACGGGGCGAGCCATCCGGAGGAGCTGGTGGAGGAGGCGGTGCGGCTCGGCCTGGAGGCGATCGCGCTCACCGACCACGACGGCTTCTACGGCACCGTCCGCTTCGCCGAGGCCGCCAAGGAATGGGGGATGCCCACGGTCTTCGGTGCCGAATTGTCGCTCGGTGTGCCTGCCGAACCGCGCGTTCCCGGCACGGAACGCGGGCACGCCGCCGCCCCCGATTCGGCGCCGCGCACCGGTGCGCCGGACCCCGCCGGGCCGCACTTGCTGGTACTGGCCCGTGGTCAGGAGGGCTACCGCAGGCTCTCCCGGGAGATCGCCGCAGCGCACCTCGCCGCGGGGGAGAAGGGCATCCTGCGCTACGACTTGGACGCGCTCACCGACGCGTCGGATGGGCACTGGCACATCCTGACCGGCTGCCGAAAAGGACACCTCCGCCGAGCGCTCGAACTCGACTTGCGCATGGGCAGCACCCGTCTGGAGCACGCGGAGGCCGCGCTGCGCGAGTTGACCGACCGCTTCGGCGCCGACCGGGTGAGCGTGGAACTCACCCACCACGGCATCCCCGAGGACGACGAGCGCAACGCCCACCTCATCGCCCTCGCCGAGCGTCTGGGCCTACCGGTGCTCGCCACCACGGGCGCGCATTTCGCCGCGCCGAGCCAGCGCCGCCGCGCCATGGCGCTCGCGGCGATCCGGGCCAGGCAGAGCCTGGACGAGATCGCCGGCTGGCTGGCCCCCGCCGGCGGTGCGCACCTGCGGTCCGGGGCGGAGATGGCGCGATTGTTCGCCGACTGTCCGCAGGCGGTGGCGAACGCGGCGGCGCTGGCTCGGGAATGCGCCTTCGACCTGAAGCTGATCGCCCCGAAACTGCCGCCGTTCGACGTGCCCGCCGGCCACGACGAGCAGTCCTGGCTGCGCGAACTCACCATGACCGGCGCGGCGGAACGTTATGGAAATCCGCAGCAGAGCCCACAGGCGTATGAGCAGATCGAGCATGAACTCGCGGTGATCAATGCCTTGCGGTTCCCCGGCTACTTCCTGGTGGTGCACGACATCGTCAGCTTCTGCAAGGACAACGGCATCCTCTGCCAGGGGCGCGGTTCGGCGGCCAACTCCGCGGTCTGCTACGCGATCGGCATCACCAATGTCGACCCGGTGCGCAACCAGTTGCTGTTCGAGCGTTTTCTCTCCCCGGAGCGCGACGGCCCGCCGGATATCGACGTCGACATCGAATCCGACCGCCGCGAAGAGGCGATCCAGCACGTCTACCGCAAGTACGGCCGCGAGTACGCCGCGCAGGTGGCCAACGTGATCACCTATCGCGGCAAGTCCGCGGTGCGCGATGCCGCACGGGCGCTCGGGTTTTCACCGGGTCAGCAGGACGCGTGGAGCAAGCAGGTGAGCCGCTGGACCGGCGTCGGCGCCGAGACGAACACCGACATCCCCGCCGAAGTGCTCGAGCTGGCCGCCGATATCGAGGGGTTGCCGCGGCATCTCGGCATCCATTCCGGCGGCATGGTGATCTGCGACCGGCCGATCGCCGACGTCTGCCCGGTGGAGTGGGCGCGGATGCCCGGCCGCAGCGTCTTGCAGTGGGACAAGGATGATTGCGCCGCCATCGACCTGGTGAAGTTCGACCTGCTCGGCCTGGGCATGCTCTCCGCGCTGCACTACATGATCGACCTGGTGCGCGAGTACAAAGGCGAGACCGTCCAGTTGCACGAACTCGATCTGGCCGAGCCCGAGGTCTACCAGATGCTGTCGCGCGCGGATTCGGTGGGCGTTTTCCAGGTCGAGTCACGGGCGCAGATGGCCACGCTGCCCCGGCTGAGACCGCGCAGCTTCTATGACCTCGTGGTCGAGGTGGCGCTGATCCGTCCAGGTCCCATCCAGGGCGGCTCGGTGCATCCCTACATCCGCAGGCGCAACGGGGCCGAGGACGTCGTCTACGACCATCCAGCACTGAAGAACGCGCTGGAACGCACGCTCGGTGTGCCGCTGTTCCAGGAGCAGCTCATGCAGGTGGCCGTCGACGTCGCCGGATTCACCGCCGTCGAGGCCGATCAGCTGCGCCGCGCGATGGGTTCCAAACGATCCCCGGAACGCATGGAGCGGCTCAGGGAACGGCTCTACCGGGGCATGCGCGAGCGGCACGGCATCACCGGCGAGGTCGCCGACCGGATCTACGAGAAGCTCTACGCGTTCGCGAATTTCGGTTTCCCGGAAAGTCATTCGCAGAGTTTCGCTTCGATCGTGTTCTACTCGGCCTGGTTCAAGCTGCACCATCCCGCCGCGTTCTCGGCGGGCTTGCTGCGCGCCCAGCCGATGGGCTTCTACTCCCCGCAGTCGCTGGTCGCCGACGCGCGCAGGCACGGCGTCGCGGTGCACGGTCCCGATGTCAACGCCAGCCGGGCCGAGCCCACCCTGGAGGCGAAGGGCACCGAGGTGCGCCTCGGTCTGGCCGCGGTCCGCCAGATCGGCGACGACCTCGCCGAACGCATCGTCGCCGCCAGGGGCGAGCGACCCTACACCTCTTTCCTCGATCTGACCGGGCGGGTGGAACTCACTGTCGCCCAAGCGGAATCACTCGCCACCGCGGGTGCGCTCGGCAGTCTGGGCGTCACCCGCCGCGAAGCATTGTGGGCAGCGGGCGCCGCCGCGGGCGAGCGTCCGGACCGTCTGCCCGGGACCGGCGCGGCCACCACCGCGCCCGCCCTGCCCGGGATGAGCGACCTGGAAATGGCCGCCGCCGACGTGTGGGCAACGGGTGTCTCGCCAGGCAGCTATCCGACCCAGTTCCTGCGCCCGCGGCTGGACGCCCTCGGCGTCATCCCGGCTTCCGGTCTGCTCGACGTGCCCGACGGCTCGCGCGTTCTGGTGGGCGGCGCGGTGACGCACCGGCAGCGTCCCGCCACCGCGGAGGGCGTCACGTTCCTGAACCTGGAGGACGAAACCGGCATGGTGAACATCGTCTGCTCGGTAGGGCTGTGGAGTCGTTACCGCCGCCTCGCCCAAGGCGCGACGGCCCTGCTCATCCGGGGCCGGGTGCAGAATGCCGAGGGCGCGGTGAGCGTCGTCGCCGAACACTTGCAACGCCTGGATCTGCGGATGGGCTCCAAGTCGCGCGACTTCCGTTGAGCCGCGGCCTAACCGGCTACTGTGCCAGGCATGAGGAAGCTTGCTGTGCTGTGTGTCGGCGTGCTGGGGTTGACTTTGCTCGCCGGCTGCGGTGACGACGACGAAGCGGCGCCCGGCCTGGACCGATCGTCCTCGATAGCCACCGGGCCCGCCCCTGCGGTGGTGCCTCCCGGGTTCCGCGAGCAGGCGCCGCCGAAGCGGGACAACTCGGGCGGCGAACCGATGACCCTGCGCAAAGAAGTCGTCACCGGCAGTGTCGAGATCACCGCCGACGCACCGATCGCCGCGGCGGGCTCGATCGTCGATCGGGTGCGCGAGGCGGGCGGACGGGTCGACAGCCGCACCGAACAGCCCGGCACCGACGACTCCGAGCCGAGCGCGACGCTCGTCGTCCGGCTGCCCGCCGACAAGACCGACGCGTTCATCGCGGGACTCGGCGGCGTCGGCCGGGTCACCCGGGTCAGCACCAACCGCGACGACGTCACCATGCAGTGGGAGGACCTGGACGCCAGGATCAAGGCATTGCAGGCTTCGGTCGACCGGCTGCGCGCGCTCATCGCGGGCGCCACCACCACCTCCGACCTGCTCGCCGCCGAGCAGGCGCTCGCCGGCCGCCAAGGCGAGCTGGACAGTCTCACCGCGCAGAAGCGGCGGCTGGACGACCAGGTGGCCTTGTCCACGCTGACCATCGACATCACCACCGACGAGAAGAAGTCCGACGACGACGCCGACAGCTTCTGGGACGGCATCGTCGCCGGCTGGAACTCGCTGGTGGACTGGTTGCGGGACGCGGTCGTGTTCAGCGGCAAGGCGATTCCGTGGCTCGGCTTCCTCGCGGTGCTGGCCGCCCTGCTGTGGGCCGTCGTGCGGCTGGTGCGGCGCGGGAAGAAAGCGCCGAGTGGGGAAGAATCGGCACCGGACTCGACCAGCGCCGCCCCTTCGGAAGGTGCGGAAACCAGCCCAGGAGAGCAGGGTGCCGACAGTAGTAAGGGCGACGATCAAGCCGAACAGTCGTAAAGGTCCCCTGGTGGAAACCCTCGACGACGGCAGCCTGCAACTGTACGTGCGGGCCCCCGCCGTCGAGGGCAAAGCCAACAAGGCGGCCATCGAACTCCTCGCCGAGCACTATCGCGTGCCCAAGTCCGCCGTCCGCCTCGCGGCCGGGGCCACCTCGCGCTTCAAACGCTTCGAAATCGACATCTGAAGCGGCGAACTCGGGGAATCAGTACTCCAGTTCGGCCCAGGGAATGTAGATGGGGAAGGGGAAGTCGATCTCGACGCCGTTCGGGTTGTCGTGGGTCCATTCGCCGACCACGAGGTAGTTGGCCGCGCGGAGCGGATGAACTCCATCCGGCAGTTGTGCGTGCCCGGTCTCGAGCGCGTACGCGCGAACGATGGCGATGGTGCTCTCCTCGTGGTCGAGCCTGACCTCCCAGTACCAGGGAATTCCGGCGCTCGCGTAGCGGCTCTTCTTCGTCTCGATATCGCTCTGAGTGTTGGACGGGGACAGGACCTCGCCGACCAGCAGGACATCGGCGGCGCGGACATCCTGATAGGGGGACTCGAGGCAGCGGAATACCAGGAAGTCCGGTGTCAGGAAGTCCGACTTGCCGGTGCGACCCAGGAATACGCTGGTTTCGAAGTCGACCCGCCAGCAGTGTTCCGGCTCGTCCGACATTGACTTTCGTGCACAGCGTTCTATCGAATTCGTCAGGCGGCGTGTGAAGGTCTGGTGTTCGCTAGGGCCGCGCCGTACCCAGACCACACGCCCGTTCCACAACTCGATCTGCTCCGCGATCTCCTCGGGGAGTCGCTCCAACTCCTCCCTGGTCATGTACTCCGGGAGATCCGGCCGCTCAGCGCGTGGAATGGGCATGCCGCTATGGTAAGTTGCGCGATCCACGGCTCACCCCGCCTCCGGGGATCCGAGTTCGAAGCCAGCTTTCTGGACCACGACGGCCGCGGCAGAAAGGTTGCGCAGCATTTCGGAACTTCGCACAGCCCTGTGAGCGTCCGAGGCCTACTCGACGAAGGGACGGTTCGCGGTCTAGACCCCGCCGGGGAATCCGAGTTGGCGCCAGGCCTCGTACACCGTGACCGCCGCCGCGTTGGAGAGGTTCATCGAGCGGCGACCGGGGAGCATCGGGATGCGCAGCCGGTCGGTGATGTGCGGGTCCGACAGTACGTCCTCCGGCAGGCCGGTGGGTTCGGTTCCGAACAGCAACACGTCGTTCTCGCGGTACGCCACGTCGGTGAACCGGGTGGTGGCCTGCGTGGTGAACGCGTAGACCCGCTCCGGGCATAACGCCTCCCACGCCGCCGCCAGATTCGCGTGCACCGTCACCGACGCCAGATCGTGGTAGTCCAACCCGGCCCTGCGCAACTTCGGCTCGGACAGATCGAACCCCAGCGGCTCGATCAGATGCAGATGACACCCCGTCCCCGCGGCCAACCGGATCGCATTACCGGTATTCGGCGGAATGCACGGCTCGTGGAACATCAGATGGAACACGGGTGTCAGTCAATCAGGTGCTGCTACCGCTAAGCCGCCGGGTCCACCAGCGAATCCTCAGCCGAAGCTGCCCGTGCTCGGCTTGCCGATCACGTCGACGACGATGACGTCCGTCATCATCGTGTAGCCGTCACGGGGATCGCCGCTGGGGCGATCCCAGGCGCATGCGCCGCGCACGCGCATCTGTCCGGCGGGGAGGCTTCCATTGCCGAGCGAGGTTTGGACCATCTTGCCGTCCGCGACGGCGAAGGACGTGGGGTTGTTGCCACCGAATATCTGCCCGGTATCGTCGTTGTACACCCAGCACACACCCTCGCTGTTCGGATTGTGGAACTTCGCCGACACGGTTCCAGGAACCGAGAAGACCTCCTCGATCACCGGTGGCGAGAGTGGAGGTGTCGCGGCAGCGGTTGCGCCGGAGCCGAGCGCGATCGCCACAGCCGGAAGGGTGGTGGCGGCGAGAAGCGAAAGCTGTCGATTGATCATGGTCGAGATGATGTCAGTACCTCCGGCGCGACCATATTTCCAGCGGAGGCAATAGACCTGAACCACAACAGCTTTCGAACCGGAAACAAAATCGGACCGCCCGGTGGGTCGCGAGAAGATCAAGGCAGCGCGGGGCTCCGCCGCCTGCGGGCGACGAGCGTGCGAGCGGCCTGATCTCCTGGTGCCGCGCGGGTCTGCAAGAATCGGGGCGTGACCGATGCCGACACGCCTTCCGTGGAGCAGCGAGGTGGGCGCCGCAGTTCGGGGGCGGAGTTCTTGCGCTGCCATCTGCCGATGGTGGTCGTCGCGCTGGTGATCGTGGTGGCGGTGGTGTTCGTCGCGTCGGATCGGTGGCGGCGCGGGGCTTTCTTCTTCGGTGGGGCCACGTTGCTGGCCGCGGCGTTCCGGCTGTGCCTGCCGACCGCGCGGGTCGGTCTGCTCGCGGTGCGCAGCAAGCCTTTCGACGTGGGCGCGCTGACACTGTTCGGCTCGAGCATCGTCTTCCTCGCGGCCACCATCAATCTCGGCTAGGCGTACCTCCGCCTTCGCTCCGGCCGTGCGCGTTCTGCGTACCTCCGTACCTTCGCTCCGGCCGTGCGCGTTCTGCGTACCTCGGTGCCTTCGCTCCGGCCGTGCGCGGGCCGAGGGCCTGCGACTTCGCTCTGGCCGTGCGCGGGGTGAGGACGGACTGCTTCCGGCAGCGCCCATCAGAAGCAGTGACTACGGTCAGCGCGAAACGCTCTGCCGCAGCGGCCTGTTCACCGTTCGCGTCGCACGCCCGCCCGGGCGAGGCGCATGGTCTCGGTCAGCAGCTTCGACACCGCCGCCGCCTCGGTGAGGAAGCCGTCGTGCCCGTCGCGGGAATTCACGACCTCCAGGCGGTCGCAGCCGGGCAGCAGATCGGCGAGCTCCTGCTGGGTCCGCAGCGGGTACAGGCGGTCGGAGTCGACGCCGCCGACCACGCACGGCACCGGCGTCGCCGCGAGCGCCGCCTCGATGCCGCCGCGGCCGCGGCCGACGTCGTGGCGGTTCATCGCCTCGGTCAGCAGCACGTAGGTGGCCGGATCGAAGCGTTTGCACAGCTTGTCGGCCTGGTGGTCCAGGTAGCTCTGCACCGCGTAGCGGCCGCCGTTCCACGGGTCCTCGTCGCCCTGCGGCTTGTTCTCGAACCGGTGGTCGAGCTCGAACTCGGTGCGGTAGGTCAGGTGCGCGATGCGCCGGGCGATGGCCATGCCCGCCATCGGGGCGCGGCCGGTGCCGTGGTAGTCGCCGCCCTGCCAGTCGGGGTCGGCCTTGATCGCCGCGATCTGCGTGGTCTGAGTGCCGATCTGGTCGGCGGTGGCGCGCGCGCCGACCGCGAGCACCAGTGCGGCGGCGACCCGCTCCGGCGCGCCCACCATCCACTCCAGCACGCGCATGCCGCCCATCGACCCGCCGACAACGGCGGCGAGCCGGTCGATGCGGAGCAGGTCGAGCAGCGCGGCTTCCGCGGTCACTTGATCGCGGATCGAGATCTCCGGAAACCGTGCGCCCCAAGGTTTTCCGTCCGGCGCCGAGCTGGAGGGCCCGGTGCTGCCCTTGCAGCCGCCGAGCACGTTCGTCGCGATCACGCACCATTCGTCGGTGTCCAGTGGCGCGCCCGGCCCCACCATGCCGTCCCACCAGCCGGGCAGCGTATGGAGGGCATCCGGCTTGCCGACGACATGCGAGTCGCCGGTGAGGGCATGTTCGACCAACACGACGTTGTCCAGGTCCGGGGAGAGTTCACCCCAGCGCTGCACCGCGAGGCGCACGTCCGGAATGACCGCGCCATTCTCCAGCCGGAGGTCCCCGATGGGGATGATGCCGAGGTCCCCGTCCGGGGGCGGCAGGGTGACAGTGGACGGGCGGACGCTCGATTCGGTATCCACGGTCACGTCGCAGCCGCCGCGAAACCGGCGCACAGATCGGCGCGAATGTCCTCGAGCCCCGCCGCGAGGCGGGTCGGTTGGGAAGTAATTTCGTAGGCCGGCTGCACCGGCATGAGCTGAGGATGCGTCGCCGACGCGGGGTGAATCACGAGAGAACGCACATCGCCGATGGTAGCCACGCGGGCGTACCGGGCCGATCCGGCGGCGAACGTCGTGCTCACCGGTTTCGTCCCGCCCATGGGCCAGGGCGCGGACGGCAGGCCCGCGATCGGTGCGCCGGTGCCGCCCTGGAAGCCCTCGTGGACCTGCGGGGTCGCGAAGGACCACTGCGCCGGTGCGTTCTCGGCCACGCACGCGGTCGATTCACTCATGGTTTGCTCCAAACGAGGTGTTCGCCGGTACAGCAGGGGTTAACGGTGTGACCAACAGCACATACCGGCGACCTCCTGATGCGCGCTTGCTCCCGGATCTCGGGAGCCAGGTCATCACCCGGAGCACCCCACCGCTGCTGGAGGGTTGCCGACCAGCGAGCCGGGGCTTGGCGCTGGTGCTCATGACCTGCCGGGCATCATAACCGGCGCGCGGTCAGCGGTCGAAATCCCTCGTCGAATTCACTGGTCAGCACCGTTCGGTGGCACACAGCAGGTGCGCATGAACTCGTCGAAGGTCTCGGTGAACGCTTCGCGTCCGGCCCGGGACGCGGTCGCGACGTCCGCATCGTCGAACAGTTCGCCGGTGCACTCCATGCCGACGGTGCCGATCAGTTGCCAGGTTCCGAGGATGAGTCGCACGGCGCGGGCGTCCGGCGCGGTGCCGAGGCGCTCGGCGAGCACGGCCGCGATGGCGGTGTTCTTCTCGTCCGCGTGCTCGAGGCTGCGTGCGCTGACCGAAGGGCTGCTGCGCAGGATTCGCCGCATCTGCTGGTATCGCCGGAACGAGATCGGGCTGGTGTCGCCCACTTCGGCGGCCTGATCGACCACCTGCAGGAAGGCCTCGCGCAACGCTGCCAGTTCGTTGCCGGTGCGGGGTAGATCGCGCAGCGTCTCGGCGACTGCGATCCCGAAGTCCTGCACGGGACCCAGGATGATGGCTTCTTTGCTGTCGAAATAGCGATTGATAGTGCGCGGCGAGACGTCCGCGACGTTGGCGATCTGCTCGATCGTGGTCGCGTCGAAGCCCTGCGTGTCGCACAGATCGAGCGCGACCTCGATGATGCGCAGCCTGGTCTGCTGCTTCTTGCGTTCGCGCAGTCCTGGGGTTGCTGGGGGGCTGCCCGCCGCTGCGCTCGCGCCCATCGGCGCCGATGACTCGAGCATTTCATCATGCTAACGCAACTCGTGGACTTCTTGTCCGGAACCGTCAAATGTCTGAGTGCGACATTTTTCTCTTGACGACAAATGTCGCTCGATGACACGATGGTCCGGCACATCGACGACCGAGGAGATGACAGTGACGGAAACTGCGACGGCGGTGGACGCGTCAGCGAGAAAGGCCGGTTCAGCGCGCTGGCTTGCGCTGGCGGTGATCGCGGCGGCCCAGCTCATGGTGGTACTGGACGCCACCATCGTGACCATTTCGCTGCCGTTCGCGCAGCGCGATCTCGACATCAGCGACGGCAACCGGCAATGGATGCTCACGGCCTACACGCTGATCTTCGGCGGCCTCCTGCTGCTGGGCGGCCGGCTGGCCGACTATCTCGGGCGACGCCGGATCTTCATCATCGGCCTGATCGGCTTCGCCGGAGCCTCGGCCCTGGCCGGTCTCGCCCAGAACGGCGCGGAACTGTTCGCCGGGCGCGCGTTGCAGGGCGCGTTCGCCGCGCTGCTCGCGCCCGCCGCGCTCTCCCTGCTGTCGGTGACCTTCACCGAGCCGGGTGAGCGGGCCACCGCCTTCGGCGTGTTCGCGGGCATTTCCGCGGGCGGCGCCGCGCTGGGCCTGATCGCGGGCGGCGCGCTCACCGAGTACGCGTCGTGGCGCTGGTGCCTGCTGGTCAACACGCCCATCGCGTTGCTCGCGCTGGTCGGCGCACTGGCCTGGGTGGTGAAGGACGTGCCGGCGCCGCGCACCGGAGGTTATGACGTGCCCGGTGCCGTCACGGTGACGCTCGGCCTGATCGCCATCGTGTACGGATTCAGCCGCGCCGCAGACGACGGCTGGCTCGCCGCCAGCACCCTGGCGCTGCTGATCGCGGGCCTGGTCCTGCTCGTCGCCTTCGTAGCGATCGAACGGCGTTCGTCGAACCCGCTGCTACCGCTGCACATTCCCGGTGAGATCAACCGCGGTGGCGCGTTCCTGGCCGCGCTGCTCATCCCGATCGCCATGTTCGCGATGTTCCTGTTCCTGAGCTACTACTTCCAGATCACGCTGGGCTACTCCGCCCTGAAGGCGGGCTTCGCGTTCCTGCCCTTCCCGGCGGGTATCGCGATCTCCGCGGGCGTCACCAGCGCTCTGCTGCCGAAGGTCGGCCCGCGTCCGCTGATGGTGGCCGGTGCGGTGCTCGGCGTCATCGGCCTGCTTCTGCTGGCGCAGCTGAGCTTGGGCGACAGCTTCGTCGCCGGCGTGCTGCCCGCTGAGGTGCTCATCGCGCTCGGCATGGGCCCGCTGTTCGTCGGCATGCAGACCGTCGCGCTGCACCAGGTCGAGGAAGAGGACTCGGGCGTGGCCTCGGCGCTGCTGAACGCGGCGCAGCAGGTCGGCGGCGCGGTCGGCACGGCGCTGCTGACCACCATCTCGGTGCAGGTCGCCAAGACCTTCGCGCAGGACAATCCGACCATCGACAACCTGGCCGCCCGCGCCGCGATCCACAGCTACGACGTGGCCTTCTATGTCGGCGCCGGGTTCTTCCTCGCGGCCATTCCGATCATCGCGCTGATGATCCGGGACCGGCCGGAGAATCTGATCGAAGGCTCCGAGGACGGCGCCCGGATTCCGGTCGCGGTCTGATCCTGGCAAGAGGGGTCCGTGCACGGCTTCGGCTGTGCGCGGACCTCGTCGTTTCCGGGGGCGGCCGGTTGCCGCGCCGGAACGGAAGGCGGATCATTGGCCACGGCGGTTCCGTGGGCGCTCGCCGCTCAGCGGAGGCGCCGCCGATCTACCGATCGGTAACTGACGTGGTGCGCCTCACTCCGGGGGCTGCCCATGCGGTGAGGACTTCGGCAGCAGTACGCTTGTCTTGTTTGCACCACAAGTCTCGCGGACAACGCGGGACCGTATACGTTGTCTGTTGGAACAGCTGGGGTCCGCTCACAAGCGTGTTCGCCTGGCCGTGCAATGAGGGCACCATCCTAGGAGGACACGAAGATCCATGTCCAAGATCAAGGTTGAAGGCACCGTCGTAGAACTCGACGGCGACGAGATGACCCGGATCATCTGGCAGTTCATCAAGGACAAGCTGATCCACCCCTATCTCGATGTGAACCTGGAGTACTACGACCTCGGCATCGAGTACCGGGACAAGACAGACGACCAGGTCACCATCGACGCCGCGAACGCCATCAAGCAGCACGGCGTCGGCGTGAAGTGCGCCACCATCACGCCGGACGAGGCGCGGGTCAAGGAATTCGGCCTGAAGAAGATGTGGCGCTCGCCCAACGGCACCATCCGTAACATCCTGGGTGGCACCATCTTCCGTGCGCCGATCATCATCTCGAACGTCCCGCGCCTGGTGCCCGGCTGGACCAAGCCGATCATCATCGGCCGTCACGCCTTCGGCGACCAGTACCGCGCCACCGACTTCAAGGTGTTCCAGGGCGGCACCGTCACCCTCACCTTCACCCCGGACGACGGCAGCGAGCCGATCGTGCACGAGGTCGTGAAGATGCCCGAGGACGGCGGCGTGGTCATGGGCATGTACAACTTCCGCAAGTCCATCGAGGATTTCGCGCGGGCGTCGTTCAACTACGGCCTGCAGCAGAACTACCCGGTGTACATGTCGACGAAGAACACCATCCTGAAGGCCTACGACGGCATGTTCAAGGACACCTTCCAGGACATCTTCGACGCCGAGTTCAAGAGCCAGTTCGACGCCGCGGGCCTGACCTACGAGCACCGCCTCATCGACGACATGGTCGCCTCCTCCATGAAGTGGGAGGGCGGCTACGTCTGGGCCTGCAAGAACTACGACGGCGACGTACAGTCCGACACCGTGGCCCAGGGCTTCGGTTCGCTCGGCCTGATGACCTCGGTGCTGCTCACCCCGGACGGCCAGACCTGTGAGGCGGAGGCCGCGCACGGCACGGTCACCCGGCACTACCGCCAGCACCAGCAGGGCAAGCCGACCTCGACCAACCCGATCGCGTCGATCTTCGCCTGGACCCGTGGCCTCGAGCACCGCGGCAAGCTGGACAACACCCCTGAGGTCATCGGCTTCGCGCAGACCTTGGAGGACGTAGTCATCAAGACCGTCGAGGGCGGCCAGATGACCAAGGACCTCGCCCTGCTCGTCGGCGGGGACCAGGGCTACCTGACCACCGAGGAGTTCCTCGGCGCGCTGGACGCCAACCTGGCTCGCGCGTTGCGCTGAGCCGACCCGGCGCCGATCCGTCGCGGCGCCGAGCTGCCGGGCCGAGCTAGCTGTTCGGCCGACTCCGGCGCTGGGGTGTCTCCCAGCGCCGGGCTGACACAATCGGGCACCCGCCCCACCTTCTGGTGGAACGGGTGCCCGGACTGTTTCCGCGATCAGTTCGCACCGGCTTCGGCTCGCTGAGCAGACCACGTGGCGCAGGTGTGCTTGCCGCTCTGTTTCGCGCCGACTTCGGCGCGGTCGCCCAGGCCGCGGACAGCCCGCTGCAGCTCGCCCTGCCCGCCCGGCTCCAGCGCGGCCTTGAGGCGCGCCGCAGGCCGAAGGATGCCGGCCGCCTGGTCCTCGCCGATCAGCTCGCGGGGACTGCCGCCTGGTCGAGCAGCCCTGCGACGGCACGAGTGAAGCTGGCCGTTCCGTTGCCGCGTTCGACCTCGGCCTCGAGCAGCCGCAGCAGGGGATCGAGCAGATCGGTCGCGACGCCCTGCTTGCGGCTTGCGGTCAGGATGTTGGCCAAGCCCGCACGGTTCACCGCCAGGTCGGAGAAGTTGACCGGGAACTCGCGTGAGTCGATCTCCGCGGCGAGCACCGGCAGCATGTCCAGCAGCGAGCGGAACCATGGCACGAGGAAGCCGTCGGTGAACTCGCCCGCGGTGAAATTCTCGCTGCCCACCATCGCGACGGCCTGGAAGAACCCGGCGAACATGCCGTACATGCCCGCGAGCACCGCCATGTCGTGCAATCCCGCCAGGCCCGCGTCCACGCCGAGATACTTCGCGTTCCCGAGTTCGGCGATGGTGGCGGCGTGCTCGGCCTGCGCGGTAGGGGAGCCGCTGTACATCAGTAGCGTGTCGGGTGTGCCGAGAGTCTGCGGGACGCCCAGGATCGCGCCGTCCAGGAAATGGCCGTCCCGTGCCTCGATCGCGGCGACCAGCTCGCGCGCCTCGTCCGGACGGCCGGTCGCGACATTCAAGACAGTGCGGCCGTCCAGTCCACCGGGTACCGGCTCGAGCAGGGCGGCTGCCGCTTCGGTGTCGGCCAACGCCACCACGACGAGCCTTCCCGCCGCGATCGCCTCCGCGGGCGACGCCGCTCGCGTCGCGCCGAGTTCTTCGAGTCCGATGCCTTTGTCCGCGGACCGGTTCCACGCGGTGGTCGGGTGGCCGTTGCGCAGGAAGATCTCGGCGATCGCCGCGCCGATGCGCCCCAAGCCGAGCACGGTCACCGGTGTCCGGTTGTCGTTCATGAATTCCTCCGTCGATGCGTGAAGTTCAGGGGGGCGCCCGCAGATCAGTTTCGGTGGCGGAACCGGGTAACGGTGAGTGGCAGGACTGACCACAATCGAACGTTTCCTGCCATACTCGGACTATGGCCGGTCGAACCGTCGCAATGGCAATCGCTCCTGGCGCCCTGCATCCTTGGGATCTCTACGAGCTGGGCGTGGTGGTTTCGATCTTCGGCACACCGCAGCCTGATCTGGCCGATCCCTGGTACGACCTGCGGGTGTGCTCGGTGACCTCCGAGCCGCAGACGCAACCGATGGGCTTCGGAGCGTCCCTCCGCCCGCAATACGGGCTGGCCGAACTGCTGGAGGCCGACACGGTGATCGTCCCGTCCGTCGCGCAGGACTGCGTCACCGCCGAACGCGAATTGCCCGGCGAACTCTTGGACGCCCTGCTCGAAGCCCATCGTCGCGGAGCCCGCATGGTCGCCCTGTGCGATGGAACCTTCGCCCTTGCCGCAGCCGGAATACTGAACGGCCGCCGGGTCACCGCGCATTGGGAGCACGCGCCGCTGCTGGCTAAGCGCTATCCGGGCATCGAGGTGGACGACTCGGTGCTGTACGTCGACGACGAGGACATCCTCACCAGCGCGGGCATGACCGCCGCCCTCGACCTTTGCCTGCACCTGGTCCGCCGCGATCTCGGCGCCGCCGTCGCGAACCGGTTGGCGCGCCGCATGGTGATCCCGCCGCACCGCTCCGGCGGGCAAGCGCAATTCGTCGACCTGACCGTGCCCGCCCGCGCCGAAGACGACCTCGGCCCCGTGCTGCAATGGGCCATCGCCCACCTCGACGAACCCCTGACCGTCGAAACCCTCGCCGCGAAGGCGAACATGAGCCAGCGCACCTTCCACCGCCGCCTGCAACGCTCCACCGGCGCGACCCCGATGCAATGGCTCCTCGGCCAACGCCTCGCCCACGCCCAATCCCTGCTGGAATCCACCGATTACGGCATCGAGCGGATCAGCCGAATGTCCGGCCTCGGCACCGCCACCACCCTCCGCCGCCACTTCGCGGACGTAATCGGCGTTACTCCAGCGGAATACCGCCGCACTTTCCAACAGCGAGTCGTATGACGGGGGTGACTGCTGTAACTCAGCGGGGCAGTAGAGTTCGTCTCGTTCGGTTCAAGCGCTGCGCCGGTTCGAGCACGTTGGTCCCGCCCAGTGGGGTCGAGGGCTCTAGGAGATCTCGCCCGAGCGCCAGCATGGTGGCCGGTGTGAAACCTCGTCTCCTGCGGGCGCTTTTAGCCTATGCCTTGGATTTCCGTATCGCAGAGATCCTCTTGACCAAGAAGCCCGCCCTTTACCATCCGTGACGTCACCAGCGAGTCGGGAGTGGCATACTGCGCCCTGTATATCGTTGGGTCGAAATCCATCAAGTTCAAGTGTGCGTAGATCACCTTGCCGCCGCGTGTGAATACTTCCAGTCGTATATGTGGGTCAGAGGTCAACCCATACCAGTCTGCACCGCGTGTACCCAGCGCGGAATTGAGTTCCTCTTGTGAGGTTTCGGGTGGAAAGCTGTACCAGCGGTCCCAGTTTTCTACTGGAATTCCTGACTCCGCGATGGGATCGGCCACACGCGGGGTTCCCGGTCCACTGCAGAGGCGTTGGAATGCGGCAGCTACAGACGGGGGTTCCGGTTGGACATCGATGCGGTCACCAAAAAATGGAAGGTTGCACGCCGACGACAATGTAAGCACGATGGCCACGCCTGCAGCGCGGAGCCACCGCCCGTTGGGTGTTGTTGTGATGTGCACGAGTCTGGCCTGTCCCCGGTGAATGAGACCACCTCGAACTAGAGTCCCGTTGGCCCCGGTGAGGGGCCGGAAGGGGACACTGAGAACCATGGCTGGACGGAAACGGCATTCCGCGGAAGAGATCGTGCGGAA
>NZ_JADLQX010000059.1 GCF_015477605.1 Nocardia amamiensis | reverse complement strand
GTCGCAGCGCTGTCCAAGGGCCGGTGGCACGCGATGGCGGCAGGAGACGGCGCGAAAGGCCCACGCCTCTACGACTGGGCATGGATCACCCTCGCCGACGACCACGACGCCTCGCCCGGACACCGGTAACTGCTCGCGCGTCGTAATCGCACCACCGGGAAACTCGCCTATTACCGGTGCTTCTCCACCAAACTGCCACGTCTGGGCACGCTCGCGCGGGTTGCCGGGCGCCGCTGGTCGATCGAGGTCAACTTCCAACACGCCAAGACCCTCGTCGGCCTGGACCAACACCAGGTCCGAACCTGGACCTCATGGCGGCGCTGGACCCTGTTGTGCATGCTCGCTCTGGCCCTGCTCACCACCCTGACCGCCCGAGCCCACGCCCGGGCCGACAACACCGAACTGGCACCACTGACCCGCAAACGAGATACGCCACCTCCTGGCCTGCTCGACCGGCCCCTCCCACAGCCCCGAATACACCCTGACCTGGTCGACATGGCGTCGACGACATCAGCACCGAGCCCACCAAGCCCACTACCAGCGAAGAACAGGCCAAGCAGCATGATCACGAACTACCGCTGGAGTATTTAAGGCAGCCCGGCGCGCGGGCAAGCGCGGATCCGCACAGTCACGCGGCTGCCAGGCCGACAGCGACCGTTAGCTGCGTTCTCTCCTGGTCGGCGTGATGCCACCACGAGGATGTGAGCGCATGTCAATCCGCGAGAGCGTAGTACCTCCGCAGGTGCCCCGGCTGGTCCCGCGACGCGGCCAGCAGCAGCGACGGCGTCACGCGCGCCCGCCCCGGACCGACCAACCGCACATGGACCTTTTCCGCGTCGACCGGTCCGGGCGCGTCCTGGGTCCACCGTCCGCCGAGGCCCTGCCGGAACACCTCGCCCACGTGCCAGACCGCGTCGGCGAACAGCTCCCGGTCGTCCGGGCCGGCAGCGCGGAAGGCCTCCTCGACGAGGTCCAGCGACTCCGGCGTGGCCTCCCCGAAGCGCGCGGTCCGCGCGCCGATCCAGGCCGCGAGGTGGGCCGCGTCCTCCACCGGGGTGAAGTCGTCCAGGTCGGTCGGCTCCTTCGCCGGACGTCCGCCGGCCCGCGCGACCGCCGCCGCCCACCCCTCCCACACAGACGTCAGCGGCGACACCTCGCGCTCCGCTACGACTTGCTCGATCAGCGCGATCGGCGCCACCGGGTCCAGGCCGAGCCCGTCGCCCGGGACCACCAGCGGCTCGTCGTCCAGCCAGTCCCAGCGACCGCCCGCGGCCCGCAGCAGCGTTTCGCCCAGGTACGCGGCGACAGCCGGGACGAACTCGAACTCGTCGTCGGGGTCGCGGTCGTCAGGGTCGCGGATGATGTCGGAATCATCGTCGTACCGCTCCAGCAGCAGCTCGCCGATGACCGTCAGCGACCCGGCCGAGAAGTCCAGGATGCCGTCCCGGGGCACCTCGTCGGTCAGCGTCAAGTAGTGGCCGATCAGATCGTAGAGCCAGTCGGTCAGCATCGGTTCAGGCCCTGTCCTCGCCCAGCAGTGGGGTCGCCTGGACCGCGGCCTGGGTCAGCCGTTCCAGACCGAGCTCGGCGCGGATATCGCGGCACACGTCGATGCCGCTGCCGTCCGGCAGCCGGGTAGAAGATCGGCTGATCGGGCAACCGTGGCGGCCACGCCCGCCAACCCGAGGCCTCCACCCGCGCCAGCTCCTCCGGCCCGTCGGACGCCACAGGGGCAGGGTGCTGTCGTTCACGTTCACACTCGTCGTCTCCGCCTCAGTGCTCTTCTCGTCAGTCATCTCACGGTAGGCAGTTGCCACTCCGGTCGCCAGCCGGTTTCCCGACGACACCTCCGAACCCGGCTCCAGTACGGGCTAAACGCCAGTTCTCACAAGATCGTTGGTCGCGGGCCGACCCCATCCTGAGCTTGCTTTGCCCCTGGTGCGGGGGCGCGTTTGACGGCCGCCGCCGTCGTGATCGAGTCGCCCCAGCGGCTGATGCAGCGTTGGTCGCTGGTGACTCTGGGAGTTCCAGTAGTTTCGGCGCAGAAAACAACGGAACCCCCCAGCCCGCGGACACGGGCCGGTCAACCACGCCCACCAGCCCGGATACCATCCGAAAACCCAATCCGAACCCAACCACGCCCGGCCGACGCCCGGCGAAAAATCGAGATCAACAACATTCGCGGGACTCAGCCACTCGAAGCGGGATATGTCTCCCATATGGAAGTACTCTCGTGATGTGGACGTCCCAGGAGTTGCGTTGCTTTTCGCGTCGCCTCGACGTCAACGTTGAGGAAACCGCCATCACCTTCCCGGATAAGTTGCGCTCCACGACTCAAGTACAGATCGTGCCGGAAACCTTCCACATTTTGAAGGGCATCCGCGAAACGCGGAGCAAAAAGGCTATCAGGTTTTCCTGCATATCCCGCTAATGCTACAATCGGCCTGTTCGAATCGCTGTCAGCCAATTTTCGGATATCGGTGTCGTTCGCGACCAATTTTGCGAGCATCTCCGGTTCGACAGATATCACCGTACCCCGAGAAAGGTCGTGGCCGTAGGTATCAAAATGGGGTATATCGGCGTTGACAAGAGCCTTCGCCGTGCCCGGATCGACATCGAAATGTATGATTATAGGATCCTGTGAGCTAGGCCAGGGCGGTACGGTTCCTACTCCATCCCACTTGATTCGATTGTTCTTGAGAAAAAAAGTATGTGCGTAGTTGAGTGGCTTCTCCCCCCAGCGAGTCCGTTCGAAGAATGCTGCTACCCCTCGTGATGCAGCGTACGAAACTCCATTGATTCCTTCCATATAGCCTGTCCTTAGTGGCACCCTTTTCACATGCCCGTTCGGAAGCATTAGCTCTCTTCCGTTCAGATCCATTCCGCTGATCAGTACTGAATTGCCCGGTATCGGCGGCGCAGAGGCAACCGGCCGTCCCCACGAATCGGATGCGTTCCATCTTACCTTCCTGTCGAGAATTCGGTCGTGCTCGAGAAATTCATCCGTAACTCGTACCAGCTTTTTAGCGGTTCCGCGCAACTCGAGGTCAGCTAGCCAATAACTGAATTTTTCGGAAGCATCAATCAGGCGTCTCCCGAGGAGGAGGTTAACTTTTCGGGACATCTCCATCTGAAACCTGAGCTTTCGTGATCCCGAGGCCCGGTACGGCCAGACCGCTGTTGGTGACTTCTGGCCAAGTGGTGTGGCTATCTCGGCCAGGCGCGCAAGACCGGCAACTGGGCCGACCCGTTCGGCGAGCTGTTCCTGCAAACCCTCGCCATGGTCGCCGCATTCGAGGCCACCCTGAACCACCTAAGCACCCGCAAGGGGCAGGGCCAAGGCCCGCGCAAAAGGACGACTAAGCGCATGTATCCGACGCGGAAGGGCTGGCGCAAGGTGCCGGTGGTGATGAGTGCGTTCAGCAGGTCAGTCGCGGCGGTCGCGGTGGCGCTATGCGTGCTCCTGGCGAGAATGCCGTCGTGGGCGCGGTTGGCGAGGGGTGCTGCGGGGGGGGAATTGAGCACCAGGGCGAGGGCCTCCGCGGGGGTCGTCGGCGCGGTTGCGCCGAATTCGCTCACACGCCCGGCAACGCCCCAGGTCGCTACTGGCCCCCCTTGGTCGAGCCGCTGGCCTCGGCTGAGCCCGTCGTCAACGCAATGAACAGCTGCATCAGCGGCGAGCAGGGCAGCTGCGGAGGCGCGCACCCCTTGTCGGCCGAGCCGAGCATCGGCCCGTTGACCGGTGCCACAGCGGTCGGTGCGGCCGTGGCTGCGGGGACCATCATCAGCTGTCCCGGAGCCAGCAGAGCGGTGGCCAAGACGAGGCAGGTGGTAAACCGTTTCATGAATCCTTCTCTTCTGCTCGAAAACCCCCACTTGCGCTCTCCCCCGGTGGCCGAGCCTACGCAGGGCGGACTCATGTGAACAGGCCCCTACCCCCGCGCGGCAGCAGCTGCATCTGGCTGCCGAGGAGTTGAACGGCAGCGAGATGGCCCCGCAGCTGCGGGTTCAGCTGGGGCTGCTGGCCGCGCAGGTCGCCGTCGCCGACCGCCTCTCCGCACTGCTCTGCGGTACCGACACCGCCGAGTCCGATCCTGTGGACACCCCGCCGGACATCGGGGACGTCGAGCGTGTCGAGTGGACCCCCGCGGTGGCGGCGCAGATCCTGCGGTCTCGACACCCGGCGGCTACCGGCTGGTGCAGGCTCTGATCGCCGAAGGCGGATCCGCCCCGGTCGGCAGGCTCTCAGAGCTGACCGGCGACAGCCTGCTGCGCGCGGCCACACAGTCACTCAACGTCGCGGCCCGTCGGGAAGGCGTCACCCGCGGCCTGCCCGAGCGGCGGCTGATCCAGGCAATCCGATACCCGAATCCACTCACGTCCAAGGTGGCCGCCTACTCGCTTCCGACCGAGTCCATTCCGGCGTTCACCGCCGCGATCGAGCTCCTGGACGACCTGCACCGCCGACTCCACGAATAACCCACCGTCATTCCCCCGAATGACGGTGCACGCGCGCACGCGCGCGGGTTTCGAGCGGCTACGCCGCAATGTCGAACAGGGCCAGCTCCTGGGGATGCTGTGCAGCTGCAGCGCGTTGTTCGGCGCGCTCGCGGATCGCGCAGGTCGGCCCGATCCCCTGCGCGACCGATTGCGGCGACAACAGCCAGCCGCCGCAGCGGCGGCAGTGCGCGACCAGCCTCACCATGGGCCGTTCGTTGGTGGTGGCCATTCGTTCTCCTCCGGCCAGGGCAGCTCCGTGGGCGAAGTGTGGCATGACGGGCCGACATTGAACGAGGTCCCAGCAGCGATCGGCTCGACTTGAATTGACGACCTTCCGCTTACAAGGCCGATTCTCTACCCGGCGCATCCGGGGCACAGTCAACGAATTGGTAGATGCTCCGGCTGCGCGTGCCACGATTGCAGAGTCTTGGCCTCGACGAGATCGACTGGTTTCGCCGAGACCTCCCAATCAGGGGTGGATCCCGATGGGCGGCGGTCGACGCGCAGACCGAGGTAGTCCAAGAAGCCGGCGGGATTCCCCCCGTACAGCTGCGGTGGCAGGTCGATCTTCATGATCTGACCGGACCAGCTCTCTCACGCAGCAGATTCGACGTCTCCAAGGCCCCCACGCCGGGAGTTCCCGGCGGGATGCCAGCCAGCTTGACGGACAAATTCAACAAACTTGCCCAAGAGCTGGACGCGAACCCCACACTCCCTTCTCGGCTCGACCGGATCGTCCAGATGCTGGTCGCAGTACCCGATAACCAGGTCCCAGCAACGATCAAGTGGGGCAGCGATCTGCTCGCTGGGCTTGAGCTGACGCACGACGACGGATCGACCGAACCGTTGTTCCCGAGGCACTCGGTCCACGACATTCGGATCGACGACATCGCCTACCGCTGGTCGCTACTCCCGCAGGTCTTCCTTCGGCTCAAGCACAACACTGTGGCCGAGATCGTCAAAAGCACGGAGACGAATCCAGACGAGCTCGCGTTTCAGTCGTCAGGCGCACTCCTGAAGGGAACGGTTTTTGGCGGCCTCTACTTCGCACCGCTTCTCGGCAACCTCTCCCCGGGCATGTGGGGATTCGGCGCGCCGCGCCTCGGGCAAATCATCATCTACACATTGGGCCGGAAGATCGGCGGCCGCGGACCGGGCGCCAGCCGCGACCCCCTCGACTCCTTGCAGGAGCTGACCCACCACATCACCTCGAAAGACTTCGACACGACTTCTCTCGACGCCACCACCCTGCACAAGGCCGCATATTCGGAGGCAGTCGACTGGTGGGCGGGGAGGATCAACAACGCGATGCGGGACATCTTCAGCCCCACCACCTACATCGACGGAAATGGAGTCTACGTGCCAGAGGCACATCAGCGGTGGATGCTGAACCTCGAGCAGCTTCTGTCTCGCATCAGCGCAATCGCTCGTCATCCCCGCGACCGGGCCGCGCAGCTGATGCTCATGTTCCCCGCGATGGATATTCTCGGCGACAGCTTCACCGGCAGTAACGGAATCGGTCAGCTCATGACCCCCGCGCGAATTCAGAAGCGGATCACCGCCATCGAGGATCGTGTGCCCGATCGCATCAGACCCCTGATCATGGCGCCGGCCTGGCGGGCGCTGGCTGCTGCAACCCAAGTCGCCGACGAGTTCTTTGTCCCCAGCCCAAACCCCGACGCGACCACTGAATCGCGACTCCTTCAACTGTGGAATGCGCGTCGCAACACCACTCACGGATTCAACAACAACGCTGAGATCCTTGCCGAGCACACTGGGCAGTTGCCAGCCGACATCGTCCTGGTGCCGATGGTGTATCTGCTCGACATACTGACCGACAGACAACACCTTCTCGAACGGATACGACGCACCTGCATATGAAGCCGCGGCGGCCGCGAAGATCATGAACCGCATCCAAACGTGTAGGTACGGGCTGAGTGCGCGTCCTCAGCGGCGCCGCCGCGCGGCGGGGTCGGTGGCGGCCTGCCACGCCAGCAGCGCTTCTTTCGACGGGCGCGCGTATTTCGCCAGCGACCGCACCGAGGAATGCCCGGACAGCGTCATCAGCATCGGTGTGGAGGCCCCGTCCTCGGCCGCATGGGTCAGCCGGGAGTGCCGCAGCTGGTGCAGCGTGAACGGGCCGCCGGGCAGCTGCGCGGTGTGGTGCTCGAACAGCTCGGCCGCCCGCCGGTACGACAGCCGGGCCCGATGACTGCCCGAGTCGATATCCGCAACAGCCACATGCGGTTTGGCTTTGCGGTCGGTGAGGAACAGCGGCCCGGCGCGGCGGCCGGCGAGCATGCGCGGCAGCAGCCGGGCGGTTCCGGTCTGCCAGGCCACCACGTCGATGGCGCCGCCCTTGCGGCGCACGCAGGCGCACCGGTTGGCGGGGTCGAGATCCGGGACGTCGAGCATCAGCAGTTCCTCGGCGCGGGCGGCGGTCTCGTAGAGCATGTGCCAAAGCACCCGCTCCCGCAGATCCGCGTCCATGCGCAGGATCGTGGTCACCTCCGGGCGGGTCAGCGCCCGGCTGCGGTCGGCGGGCACTGACCGCGGCCGCAACCGCACCAGCGGGTCGCCGACCAGCCACGCCTGCTCGCGCCAGTAGTCGCACGCGGCGCGCAGCGCGGCCAGGCGCACGTTGAACGTCTGCGCCGACGCTCCACCCCATCGGATGCGGAACCAGGCCGCGACCCGATCCGGATCCAGCAGCGCCGGATCGCAATCCGCGCCGAACTCGGAGACCAGCGCGGTCAGCGCGGTGCGGTAGCCGCGGCGAGTGTTGGCGGCGGTCACTGTGTGCAGATAAGTCTGGACCGCAGCGTCGAGGCGGATCCCGGCCCGCAACGGGCGCACAACGCGCGACTCACCCATGCCGTGCCGCCGTCTCGGGGCCGGGCGTGGAGTGCCCTGCCGTTCGGTCCATCGGTGTCATTGTTCGAACTCCTCTGCACTGCTGTCCTCGGGGTTCGGTCCTGATTGCAGTGGACTTCGGACATCGGTGTGTCGCGAACTCGTCTGCACTACCGTGCTTTTCGTTCGAACTCGTATGCACGGGAGAGCTGCGGTATGTCCGACGATACGGCCAAGGCCACTGACCGCGGTGTGGTCACCGCAGATGAGTCGCACTGGCAATCGGCGGTGCACCGGGCGGAGGTGATCGGCCGCCTCGCACACAACGATCGGGTCAGCACCGGCGCCGCCGACGACGCCGCAGCGGAGCTGGGCCTGAAGCGACGGCAGGTGTACGCGCTGGTGAAGCGGTGGCGGGCCGGGGACGGACTGGCCTCGGACCTGCTGCCCGGCACCTCGAGCGGCGGCCGGGGCGGTGAGCGGCTACCCGACGAGGTGGAGGCGATCGTCCGCAAGGTGCTGCGGATGAGGTATCTGACGCGGCAGCGGCGTTCGGTGGCGGTGATCTGCCGCGAGATCACCCACGAGTGCCAGGCCAAAGGGCTACGTCCGCCGTCCCGGTCAGCGGTAGTGCGGCGGATCGGCCGGCTGGACCAGACGATGGTGGTCACCGCCCGGGAAGGCGTGGACGCGGCACGTTCGCGCCGGTCGGCGGGCGGTTCCGCGCCGGTGACCGAAGGACTGCTGGAGCGGGTCCAGATCGATCACACCCCGGCGGATGTGATCGTGGTCGACGAGCTGCACCGGCTGCCGATCGGCCGGCCGTATGTGACCGCGGCGATCGACGAGGCCACCAAATGTGTTCCGGGCCCGGTGATCACCCTCGAAGCGCCGTCGGCGACCTCGGTCGGGTTGTGCCTGGCGCAGATGGCGGTTGACAAGCGGGCCTGGCTCGAGCGCCTCGGCGTGGAGGCGGTGTGGCCGATGAGCGGCAAACCCGTCAGGCTGTATGTCGACAACGCGACGGAGTTCAAGAGCGAGGCCTTGCGCCGCGGCTGCGATCAGCACGGCATCACCGTGGACTACCGGCCGCTGGGTGCCCCGCACTACGGCGGCATCGTCGAACGCCTGGTCGGCACCATGATGCGGCTGACCCATGAGCTGCCCGGCACCACGTTCTCCAACCCGCGTGAGCGCGGCGACTACGACAGTGACGCGAAAGCCGTGCTCACGCTGACCGAGCTGCAGCGGTGGATGGTGCTGGCGGTGGCCTTCTACCACGGCGAACCGCACGACGGCCTGGGTGGGCGCACCCCGGTGGGGGTGTGGGCGGAGCTGGCCGCCGAGCTGGGAACCCCGCCGACGGTGACCAACGAGACCGCGTTCCTGGTCGATTTCCTGCCGGTGGAACGGCGGTCGCTGACCCGCAGCGGTTTCCGGCTCGACCACGTCCAATACTATTGCGACGCCCTGAAGCCGCTGATCGCGCGCCGGGAGCTGCTCGGCAAGTTCGTGCTGCGGCGCGACCCGCGCGACATCTCCCGCATCTGGGCCCTACACCCGGACACCGGCGAATACCTCGAGGTGCCGTACCGGACGTGGTCACGTCCGGCGATCAGCGTGTGGGAGCAGACCGCAGCGGTGGCCCGGCTGCGCGAGCAAGGCCGCGCCGAGGTCGACGAGAACGCGCTGTTCGCGATGGTCGAACAGATGCGCCACATCACCGACACCGCCACCGCGGCCAGCCGCAAGGCCCGCCGCGACAAACAGCGCCGCAACAACAACACCCCGCCCCGCAAGGGCGCGTATCCGGTCCTGCCGCCACCGCCCGCCGATTCGGCGGCCGCGCCGGTGGCGCCGTTCGAGGAGATCGAGCAGTGGTGATCGACGAACGGGACCTGTCGCATCTGCATTCCTCGGCGCGCCCGATCGCGATGCTGCCGGGCCCGCAGCGGTTGCGGTACGTGCGTGGGGACCGGTGGATCGGCTACACCCGTGCCACCGACGCTTTGGCCAGGCTGGAAACGCTGCTGGACACGCCCCGCAAGCAGCGGATGCCGAACCTGCTGATCGTCGGCCCGACGAACAACGGCAAGTCGATGATCATCGAGAAGTTCTGCCGGACTCATCCGCCGACCTCGCATCCGGACCACGAGGAGATCCCCGTGCTGACGATGCAGATGCCGTCTGAGCCATCGGTCACCGGGTTCTACACCGCGCTGCTGGCCGCTCTCGGCTCGCCCGCGCGGGCCAGGGCACCGCGGCTGGCCTGGTGTTGAGCATGCTGCGCGCCACGGGAGTTCGGGTACTCGTGATCGACGAACTGCACAATGTCCTAGCGGGCCGCAGCGGCACGGTCCAGCGGGAGTTCCTGAACCTGCTTCGATTCCTCGGCAACGAGCTGCGGATCCCGCTGGTGGGGGTCGGCACTAACGACGCCTACCTGGCGATCCGCTCGGATCCGCAGCTGGAGAACCGGTTCGCCCCGCTCATCCTTCCCCGCTGGCAGCCCGACGCCCAGGGGTGTGCGTTGCTGGCCAGCTTCGCCGCCGCGTTTCCGCTGCGCCGGTCATCGCCGATCGCGACCGTGGAAATGGCCACCTACCTGCTGACCCGCAGCGAGGGCACCATCGGCGAGCTGACCACACTGCTGACCGACGCCGCGATCGCGGCGATCGAGTCCGGAGAGGAAGCGATCAACCAGAAGACCCTGGTGCTGGCGCCCTACGTCGGACCGACCGAACGCCGCCGGATGTTCGAACGAGACCTGGCGTGAGCGCACCAGCGCGCTGGCCGCTGCATCCGCAGCCGGATCTGCTGGAGTCGCTGTCGTCCTGGCTGGAGCGGCTGGCCAGGATCTACCGGATGCCGGTCAAAACTCTGCTGGCCTCGCTCGGGCCCGAGATGCCCGCGCACATGGTCGACAACGACTGGTGGGAGGTCCCCGAACCGCTGGTGAAAGCCCTGGCCGAGAGGACCGGGGTCGAGCCGGCGCTTCTGCGGACGATGACGTTGGGCGGCTGGGCGGGCGCACTGCTGGACAAGTATGCGGGGCGTGAGTTCGATGCGCAGGAGGTGTTCGACACCTACGTGCGGGAGAACTCGGTGCTGCTGCGGCCCGGTGAGGCCGGACGCAACCACGTGAACGACCGGCACTGGCGCGGGCCTTGGCTGCCGGGCCCGCAATTCCGGCTGCGGCACTGCCCGGTCTGCTACACCGACCCGGACCGGCCACGAGCGCTGGCCTGGAGACTGCCGCTGGTGAGCGGGTGCGCCGAGCACCGATGCCTGCTCATCAACGCCACCGAGACCTGGAAACTGCACCTGCCCGAACACGAACGCCCGCAACCGGTCCCGGTTGCCGAACCACTGGCGAGCCTGGACCGGTACACCTATCAGGGCCTGACCACCGGCCGAGTGCGGTTGCCGGGCCGGACGATCGACGTCGCGGTGTGGATGCGCCTGCTACGGACCCTGATCGACGAGGTCAGCATGCTCGGCCGCCGACAAGACACCCGAGAGCGCCTCGAACTGATCTGGCAGACCACCGGCCGCGGGCCACGCGGCGGGCTGATCGTATGGAAACCCTACGAGCTGATGGACCCGCCGATGCAGGAAGCGATGCGGCACGCCGCGGCGGTCGCCCTCGAACTCGTCGTGGCACGGAGGATCACCGCCGAAGGCGATCTCGCTTCGGCGGTGGTGACCCCGCCGGATGCTCCGGTGTACGAGGGCGACAGACCGACACCGCTGGTGAGCGTCTGGAGGCAGGCGATCACCGAGGTGACCGCGGCGATCGACCGCGCTCGCTTCGATCCGGCCACCGCGCAGCAGCTGCTCGCGCTGGCGACGCTCTCGACACGGACGCTCGAGCACTTCGAGCGCGAACGCGAATTCCTGGTCAAGCTCGGCATCCCCACCGACTTCCTGCCCACGACCACCGAGTACGCCACCCGGCTGTGCCCGATGTGCGATAACGACGTCTACGCGGTGATCCGCACCATGGGCGTGCGAATAGACGGACTCCCCTCACCGATGCGCATCGGGCACGGTCCGCCGTGAGCCACGTCCGTTGATGTCGTCAAATGACCCTTTGACGACATGCCCCTGGAGGCGGCTTCCGCGCCAGCCGGATCATGCGGTAACGACGCACCCGATCCAATGCGATCCGTTCCCGATTGACGACAGGGTTTGACAGGTAGGTGAACCGGATCAGGTCCTCGCGCAGGCGACGCGAGGTGAACGGTGCCTCGGCGAAGGTGTCCAGGCTGGTGCGGGCGGTTTGGTCGGCGGCCAGCCAGTCGTGTAGCAGCTGCAGCAGTGCACCGAGTTCAGCCGACTGCTGACTGTCGGTGCTGATGCGGGCGGTGCGGAGCTGGCCGTGGGCGTGCGCGAGGGCGTCACGGAGTTGCTGATTCTCACCGCGGAGCTGGCTTATTCGCTCGTGTGCCAGGGCGAGTCGGTGGCGGTTCGAGTCGTCGCTGGCTCGCGTGACGGTGTCGTGGACGCGGTCGGAGCTGGCTTGTTGATGGCGTAGTTGCTTGACCCTTTCGTGCAGTGCGGGCTGGGTGTAGATCCACGACCGTGAGACACCGGCTCGGTCGGCCAGCAGTGCGACGGTCACCGGTTGGCCGGCGTCGGCCAGTTCAGTGAGGGCCTGCTCGGCGCGTGTGAGGGTCTCGCGATGCCGTTGGCGGGCATGCTCGGCGAGGCGGTGGGGGTCAGCAGGCATGCGAGCCGCCGTTCCCGGTGCAGGCGCAGGATGTCCCGTTGCTGCAACAGTTGCCCGTCGTGGTGAGGCCCTCGATGATAGCGAGCAGGTTCTTCTCGACGGTGCGGTTCATTTCGGCCAGCCGCTGGTGGCCGTTGTGGTCGGCTTGGGTGATCAGTGCTTGGGTTTGTTCGAGTTGGCGGCGGTGCTGGGGCAGGAACTCCGGGGTCGTCACGAAGACCGGGCAAGTCAGACAGGCGTTGGCGAATTCGCATTTCTGTTGGAGCGGCAGCGCGCAGTAGCCGTTGGGCAGTGCCATTTTCGCGCGGGCGAGGTTGTTCTTCATCCAGACCGCATCGGCGAGCGGGCCGGTGTCGGCCGCCAGCTGTTCGCCGGCGATGTTGACCTTGCGTGCGCGTTCCCATTGTTCCCGGATCGTTGTGTCCGAGAGCCGGGCGTAGTGGGAGGTCATGGCGTGCGAGTCGTGGTCGACCAGGCGGCGGACGGTTTCCTGCGGGACCTCGTTGTTGATCAATCTGGTGCCGAATGTGTGACGCCACTGATGTGGCGAGACATGCACCGGCCTGCCGAGTTCGTCACGAATATCGCAGATCCGCAACCATTCTCGTAGTTCGCCGCGGAAGGTTGCGGTGCTGAACGCCACCTTGCCTTCGGGGTTGCGGTTCGGGCGGGGCAGCAGGAATACCGGATCGTCGAACTCGGTGAGCACGGCTTGTTGCTGTGTGGTGATCGCTTCGGCCAGGTCGGTGTCGATCGGGACGAACGCTTCTCGGCGCATCTTGTGGTTGGTGTAACGCAGATAGGGCGCGCCCTGGCCGTCACGGGCGATGCAGTCCAGCTTCAATCGGGCTCCGTCGCCGACCCGCAGTCCGGTGCTCATGAGGATCCGTGCCAGCAGCCGCCCGCGCGGGTCGGCGAACCGGTCGAGGACTGCGGGATTCTCCAGTTGTGCCATCACTGCCTCCGACAACGCTCTGGGTGCGCCCCTGTCGAGGCGGGGATAGTCCTCGGGAAACAGGTCGACCTGCGGGGAAAGGCGTGGTTCCCAGGCGTGCTGGCGAGCGGACCGCAGCAGCCCGGCGAGGCTGCTCAGTTGTCCGGTGCGGGTTTTCGGGTTCGGGAACCGTTCGGCCAAATGAGCGAGGTGGACCTCGATCAGTTCCCGTGTCAGGCCTTCGGGACCGCGCTGCAGGACCGGGAACGATTGGGAGAGCAAGGTGATCGCGCGGATGTCGCCGCCGACTGTGCCGACCCCGATGCCGGTCGACAGCCGCCAGCGGGCCCAGCGTTTGGTCAACTTCCGCAGCCAGATCGGCTCGATGCCGGTGAACCGGAACGTGGTGTCGCGACCACCGAACCCGAGCCTGCGCAGCAGCCAGATGTCGCGGGGGAACTCCGCATCCCAGCCGACGCCTTCGACGACGTCACGCAGGTAGCCGATCGCGTCCAGCAGGAACCGGCGTTCGATGTGGCCGCGTTCGTTGGAGAACCCGAGATAGGTCATCCAGTCCTCGGGGCGGCGGTCCAGCAGCGAACCGGCGCCGCTGTCGGGCAGTGCGCGCAGCAGGCGGCGGATCGAGTGCGGGCGGGTGATGGTGCGGCGCTCGTCGACGCGGCATTGGATCGAGTAGGCGATCTCGAGCCGCATCGGCATCGGCAATGCCCGCAGATCGAACCGGTCCTGACCGAATGTGGCGCAGCCCAGCAACCACGACTCGATCGGTGGCCGGTCAGCTCGGATCCACCGATTGCGGTGGTGGACACACATTCCCGCCTCACCCTCGGCGTCGAGTCCGCAGCCGGGAAACCGGCAGCGGATCCCGGCTGGCAGCGGCGGTCCGCCACCGTCGGCGATCCACTGCGTCAGATCGACTCGGCCCTCCCGGTGCCAGCGGTGGGCGTGGGAATGGCAGAGGCCGTGCTCGCGCACGATAGCGTCGGCAGGTGGCGATCGCGCATTTCGGCGGCTGTTGCAACCAGCGCCGGGTCGCCGGTGCCGTGACCGCCCAGGCATCGATATCGTCGGGCCGGCCGTCGTCGATCCAGCGCTGATGGTGCGCCGAGCACTTGCCGAAGATCACCGCCAGCCGGTCGCAGACCGGGACCAGACACCGTGGTCCGCCCATCACCGGATCGTCCGGGTCGACCACGATAATCGGTTGCGCGAACTGCGGCCGCAACCGCCCCGCCAGGCCGGTGTCGGCGCCGTTGTCGCTGTGCGGGACGGGCTGCAGATGACTCATGCGGTCGGCTCCGTGTCAGCAGGTGTGTCGAGGAACCCGGTCTCGGCCAGGACGCGGCGCGTGTCCTCAATCTTGAGGTGGGCGTAGGTATCGACGGTGACGCTGATACTCGAGTGACCGAGCAGCCGTTGCACGACCTCGGCGGCGACGCCGCGGCGCAGCAGCCCGGTCGCGTAGGTGTGGCTTCTTTCCGCAGTGGCCGTGTGCGGTGGCGTTCGTGTTGCGTTTGATGTGGGTGATCCGGCTGTGCGGAGTTCGCGACGTGGGTTGTTGCTGGTGTTGCGATAAGGTCCACGTGCTTGTGGTGTAT
>NZ_JADLQX010000058.1 GCF_015477605.1 Nocardia amamiensis | reverse complement strand
GGACCGCCGCGCTGGAAGCGGTGGCCCGCCATGCCAATTCGACCGGCGCGGGTGGGCACACCCCGTCCGACTTCGCGTTGGTGCGCAGCACTCAGCGGGACATCGACCGCTGGGAGCGGCGCTTCGGCGCGCTGGCCGACGTCTGGCCGCTCTCGGCGCTGCAAGCCGGTCTGTTGTTCCACGCCCGCCTTGCGGCGAGCTCGGTGGACGTCTACACCGCGCAGGCGGTGCTGACCCTCACCGGACGGGTGGACGCCGCCCGGTTGCGTTCGGCGGCACAGGCTTTGGTGGACCGCTACGAGAACCTGCGGACCGCGTTCGTCACCGACCGCGACGGCAACCCGGTGCAGATCGTGCTGGAAGGCGTCCGGGTGGCGTGGGCCGAGCACGACCGGACCGAATCCGGCTCGGCGACCGATCTGATCGAAGCCGACCGTATGCGGCGGTTCGACCTGACCGCTCCGCCGCTGATCCGCTTCACGCTGATCCAGGTCGCGGCCGACCGCTGGCAGTTCGTGGTGTCCAACCACCACATCCTGCTCGACGGCTGGTCCATGCCGCTGCTCATGCGCGACCTGCTGGTCCTCTACGCCGCGCACGCGGACAGCTCCGCGCTGCCCGCTGCCCGGTCCTACCGCCACTTCCTGGAATGGACTCGGCAGCAGGATCACGCGGCGTCGCTGGCCGCGTGGGCGGACGCGCTGCGCGGTGTGGGCGAGCCGACCCTGCTGGCCCGCCCGGACGCCGGTCGCGAGATCACCTCGCTGTCCGGTGAGTACTTCTTCGACCTGGACGAGGCGGCCACCGCGCGGCTGACCGCGCTGGCCGCATCGCTGGGCGTCACGCCGAACACCGTCCTGCAGACCGCGTGGGGCATCGTGATCGGCCGGATGACCAGCCGCGACGACGTGCTGTTCGGCACCACCGTCTCCGGTCGTCCCGCGCAGCTGTCCGGCGTGGAATCGATGGTCGGCCTGTTCATCAACACCGTTCCGGTGCGGGTGCGGTTCGATCCGTCGGAGTCGGTGCGGAACCTGCTGACCCGGACCCAGGGCGAGCAGGCCGACCTGCTCGATCACCACTATGTCGGGCTGGCCGATATCCAGTCCGCCGCGGGCGTGGGCGGACTGTTCGACACGCTGGTGGTGTTCGAGTCCTACCCGGTGGACGCGGCGGGTCTGCAAGCCCAAGCCGCGGACATCGACGGCATGGCGGTGGTCGGCCTGGACGCGGCCGACGCCACGCACTACCCGCTGACCTTGATCGCGCAGCTGGATTCGCGGCTGCGGGTGCGCGCGGGCTACCTGCGTGACCTGTTCGACGAGCAGACCGTGCGCCGCATCGCCGACCGCCTGACCCGGGTGCTCACCGCGATCAGCACCGAGCCCGATGTCTCCGTGGGCGACATCGAACTGCTCGACGCCGCCGAGCGCGACCTGGTGGTGTCGAGCTGGAACGACACCGCGCACCCGGTGGACTCGGTCGCGACGCTGGTCTCGATGTTCTACGACCAGGTCGAACGCACTCCCGACGCGACCGCGATCACGTTCGAGGGGACAAGTCTGTCCTACGCCGAGTTCTCCTGGCGGGTGAACCAGCTGGCGCGCTGGCTGATCGCCCGCGGAGTCGGCGCGGAATCGTATGTGGCGCTGGGCATGCGGCGCTCGATCGATTTGGTCGTCGGCATGTACGCCGTCGCCGTGGCCGGTGGCGCCTACGTGCCGCTGGACCCGGACCACCCGGCCGAGCGCACGGAATACATTCTCGGCACGGCCGATCCGGTGTGCGTGCTGACCTCCGGCAGCGATCTGGACATCGACACCGCGCAGGTGCGCATCGACCTGCTCGACCTGAAGGGGCTGTCGGAGGCGCCGGTCACCGACGCCGACCGTCGTGCGCCGCTGCGTGGGTCGAACACCGCCTACGTGATCTTCACCTCCGGTTCGACCGGCCGCCCGAAGGGTGTGGCGGTCTCGCACGCCGCGATCGTCAACCGGCTGGTCTGGATGCAGACCGCCTACCAGCTGCGCGCGGACGACGTGGTGCTGCAGAAGACGCCCGCGACGTTCGACGTGTCGGTGTGGGAGTTCTTCTGGCCGTTGCAGATCGGCGCTCAGCTGGTGGTCGCGAAGCCGGACGGGCATCGCGATCCGGCCTACCTCGCCGAGGTGATCAGCGCGGAGCGGGTGAGCGTCACCCACTTCGTGCCGTCCATGCTCGCGGTGTTCGTGGCGGATGCCGCGGCCGCGCGGTGCGGTTCGCTTCGGTTGGTGTTCGCCTCCGGTGAGGCGTTGCCGCCCAAGCCCGCGCACCGGTTGCGTGAGCTGACCGGCGCCGCGCTGCACAACCTGTACGGTCCGACCGAGGCCGCGGTCGACGTCACCTTCCACGAGGTCGTGGACGCCGACACCGAGACGGTGCCGATCGGCGCGCCGGTGTTCAACACCCAGGTGTACGTGCTGGACGCGCGTCTGCGTCCGGTTCCGGTGGGTGTCGCGGGTGAGCTGTATCTCGCGGGTGCCCAGCTCGCGCGCGGTTACGTCGCGCGTCCGGACCTGACCGGCGACCGGTTCGTCGCCAACCCGTACGGGGAGCCGGGTGCGCGGATGTACCGCACTGGCGACCTGGTGGCCTGGACCGAGCACGGTGAGCTGGAATACCTGGGCCGCACCGACTTCCAGGTGAAGCTGCGCGGTCTGCGCATCGAGCTCGGCGAGATCGAGTCGGCGCTGACCGGACTGGACGAGGTCGCCCAAGCGGTCGTGGTGGTGCGCTCCGACGCGCACGCGGGCGATCAGCTCGTCGCCTACGTCATCCCCGCGCGGGACGCGCAGAGCACAGCGGCGGACGCCCAGCTGGACACCGACCTGGTCCGGGAAGATCTCGCGCGGCAGCTGCCCGCGTACATGGTGCCGTCGGTGGTGATCGTGCTGGCGGAGTTCCCGCTGAATGCCTCCGGCAAGCTGGACCGCAAGGCGCTGCCCGCGCCGGTGTTCGAGGCCGCGGTGTTCCGCGCCCCGACCACGCCGGTCGAGGAGATCGTCGCCGCCACCTTCGCCGACGTGCTCGGCCTGGAGCGGGTCGGGCTGGACGACGACTTCTTCGCCCTCGGCGGCAACTCGCTGTCGGCCACACAGGTCGCCGCGAGGCTGTCCGCGGCGCTGGACACCGACCTCGGCGTCCGGGAACTGTTCGAGGCATCCACGGTGGTCGCGCTCGCGGCCCGCGCGGAGACCAAGGCGGGCGCGGGCGCACGGGCGACGCTGGCGCCACAGCAGCGGCCCGAGCTGGTCCCGCTGTCGCTGGCCCAGCAGCGCATGTGGTTCCTCAACCGCTTCGACCCCGACTCGGCGGTGGACAACATCCCGGCCGCGGTGCGGCTTTCCGGTCTGCTCGACCGGCAGGCGTTGCAGATCGCGGTCGCCGACGTGCTGGCCCGCCACGAGTCGCTGCGCACGTTCTACCCCGAGGTGGACGGCGCCGCGCATCAGCAGACCGTGCCCACCGCCAAGGTCATCCCGGATCTGACGCCGATCGATGTCACCGAAGCCGAACTGCCGCAAGCGCTGTCGCGTCTGGTCGGCACGGCGTTCGACGTGACCGCCGAGGTGCCGTTCCGCGCCAGGCTGTTCGAGATCAGCCCGACCGAACACGTGCTGGCCCTGGTGGTGCACCACATCTCGGCCGACGGCTTCTCCATGGGGCCGCTCACCCGCGACGTGATGACCGCCTACGGCGCCCGGGTCGACGGCGGCGAACCCGCCTGGCGTCCGCTGGAGGTGCAGTACGCGGACTTCGCGCTGTGGCAGCGTCAGGTGCTCGGCGCCGAGGACGACCCGAGTTCGGTGATCGCCGAGCAGATCTCGTTCTGGTCGGACACCCTGCGCGGACTGCCCGAGCAGCTGGATCTGCCCGCCGACCGGCCGCGCCCAGCGGTCGCCTCCGGCCGCGGCGCCACGCACACCTTCGAGATCGACGCCGAAACCCACGGCAGACTCACCGAACTCGCCCGTACCAAGGGCGCGACGCTGTTCATGGTCGCGCACACCGCGCTCGCGGTTCTGCTGTCGCGGTTGTCCGGCGAGGACGACATCGCCATCGGAACCCCGGTCGCCGGGCGCGGTGAGCGCGCGCTCGACGACCTGATCGGCATGTTCGTCAACACCCTGGTGCTGCGGACCCCGGTCGAGCCCGATGCGACGTTCACCGAGCTGCTGCGCGCGGTGCGCGCCACCGACATCGCGGCCTTCGGGCACGCGGACCTGCCGTTCGAGCGGCTGGTGGAGATCCTGAACCCGGCGCGCTCGCAGGCGCGGCATCCGCTGTTCCAGGTGATGCTGTCGTTCCAGAACACCGGCCAGACCACCCTGGAGCTGCCCGGTCTGACCGTGAGCGGTGTCGATCTGCCGATCGATGTCGCCAAGTTCGACCTGCAACTGGTGCTCTCCGAGCGCGCGGCCGCGCCCGCCGGAACGACCAACGGCACCGGTCCGGCCCCGGCGGGTATCACCGCCGAGCTGATCTACGCGACCGACCTGTTCGACCCGGCCACCATGGCGGAGTTCGGGCGGCGCTTCGGCCGGTTGCTGAAAGCGATCGCCGCCGAACCGGACCTGCCGATCGGCGATATCGCGCTGCTGGACCAGCAGGAGACCGCGCAGGCGCTGCGCGGCTGGAACGACACCGCACGCGACCTCGGCCCGGCCAGCACGCTGGTCGAGGAGTTCGCCGCCCAGGCAGCGGCCACACCGGACGCGATCGCCGTTGTCGATCCGGCCACCGGAACGTCTCTCGCCCACCCGTCGCCCGACCACCACCCCTCATCGAGTCGCTCCGCGACGCTGACGTATGCCGATTTCGCCTCCCGCGTGCGGCAGCTGGCGCGTCGTCTCATCGAGGCGGGTGTCGGCCCGGAGGCGCTGGTCGCGCTGGGCATGCGCCGGTCGGTGGATCTGGTCGTCGCGGCCTACGCGGTGCACGCGGCCGGTGGCGGTTACGTGCCGCTGGATCTGGACCAGCCCGCCGAGCGCGTGCGCTACGTGCTGGATTCGGCCGCCCCGGTCTGTGTGCTCACCACCGCGCGGGACGCGTTCGACGGCGCGGGCCGCGCCACGCTGCGCGTCGACGAGCTGGAGCTGTCCGGATACTCCGACGCGCCGATCACCGACGCCGAGCGCATCGCGCCGCTGCGTCCGCAGCACCCGGCGTACGTGATCTTCACTTCCGGCTCCACCGGCCGCCCGAAGGGCGTCGCGGTGCCGCACGCCGCGGTGGTCAACCAGATCCGCTGGATCACCGGCGAATACGGCATCGGCGCGGACGACGTCGTGCTGTTCAAGACCCCCGCGACCTTCGACGTCTCGGTCTGGGAGCTGTTCGGTCCGCTGAGTACCGGCGGCCGCATCGTGGTGGCGAGCCCGGACGGGCACCGCGACCCGCAGTACCTGGCCGAGGTGATCGCGGCCGAGCGGGTCACCATGACCTCGTTCGTGCCGTCCATGCTGACCGTCTTCGCCGGCGGCATCGACCCGGCCGACGCGGACGCGCTCGCCTCGCTGCGGACCCTGTTCGTCGCCGGTGAGGCCTTCACAGCCGACGCGGTCATGGCTATCCGGCGGGTGAGCGGCGCCGCGCTGTACAACCTGTACGGCCCCACCGAGTTCACCGTGCACGCCACGCACGGCCCGGTCGCCGAACAGGTGGACGGCGCCGTGCCGATCGGCCTGCCGGTGTGGAACGCGCAGGCGTACGTGCTGGACGCGCGGCTGCATCCGGTGCCGCCGAACGTCGCGGGCGAGCTGTACCTCGCAGGCGACCAGCTGGCCCGCGGCTACGTCGGCCGCGCCGATCTGACCGCGGATCGCTTCGTGGCCAACCCGTTCGGCGCGCCGGGCGCACGCATGTACCGCACCGGTGACCTGGTCACCCGGGACGCCACCGGCGCCATCGAGTACCTGGGCCGCACCGACTTCCAGGTGAAGCTGCGCGGTCTGCGCATCGAGCTCGGCGAGATCGAAACCGCGCTCACCGCAGATGAATCCGTTGCGCAGTCGGTCGCGCTGGTGCGCTCTGACGCCCGCACCGGCGATCAGCTGGTCGGCTACGTGGTGCCCGCGAACGGCGCGACGGTGGACGTCGAGCAGCTGCGTGCGCGCCTGTCCGCGCAGCTGCCGTCCTACATGGTGCCCGCCGCGATCGTCGTGCTCGACGCCATGCCGCTGAACCCCAACGGCAAGCTGGACCGGCGTGCGCTGCCCGAACCGGTCTTCGAGGCACGGGAATTCCGCGCGCCGTCCACCCCGGTCGAGGAGATCGTGGCCGACACCTTCGCCGCGGTGCTCGGACTGGCCGCGGCCGAACGCGCCGTCGGCTTGGACGACGACTTCTTCGATCTGGGCGGCAACTCGCTGATCGCCACCCAGGTGGTCGCCAGGCTCGGCGCGGCGCTGGACACCAGGATCCCGGTGCGCGTGCTGTTCGAGGCGCCCACCGTGGCCGCGCTGGCCGCGCGGGTGGAGGCGCACCAGGGCAGTGGACGCCGCCGCGAGCTCGTCGCGGGTCCGCGTCCGTCCCGGATTCCGCTGTCGCTGGCGCAGCAGCGGATGTGGTTCCTCAACCGGTTCGACAACCAGACCGCGGTGAACAACATCCCGCTCGCGGTCCGGCTCACCGGAACCCTGGACACCGATGCCCTGCGTCAGGCTGTCGCCGACGTGGTCGACCGGCACGAGGTGCTGCGCACCGTCTACCCGGAGACCGCCGACGGTCAAGGCGTGCAGGTGGTGCTGCCCGCCGGGCAGAGCACGCTCGATCTCACCGCGATCGAGGTCTCCGAGGACGAGATCCAGGAGCGGATCAGCGAACTGGTGCTGACCGGCTTCGACGTCACCACCGAGGTGCCGGTGCGGGCGCGACTGTTCCGCATCGCGGGCTCGCTGGACGGCTCCCAGCCCGACACGCACGTGCTGGTGTTCGTGGTGCACCACATCTCCGGCGACGGTTGGTCGGTGCGGCCGCTGGCCCGCGATGTGATGGTGGCCTACTCGGCGCGTTCGCGCGGCGAGGCGCCCAGCTGGGCTCCGCTGCCGGTGCAGTACGCCGACTACGCGCTGTGGCAGCGTGAGACGCTCGGCTCGGAGAGTGACGCCGGCTCGCTGATCGCCCAGCAGGTCGCGTTCTGGTCGCAGAATCTGGCCGGTCTGCCCGAGCAGCTGGATCTGCCGTCGGACCGCTCGCGTCCGGCTGTGGCGTCCAACCGTGGTGGCGTGTACGAGTTCTCGCTCGACGCGCAGCTGTTGCGCGAACTGAACGCGCTGGCCCGCGCGAACGGCGCCAGCCTGTTCATGGTGGTGCACGCGACGTTCGCCGCCCTGCTGTCGCGTTTGTCCGGCAGCGACGACATCGCCATCGGCACCGCGGTCGCAGGCCGCGGTGAGGCGGTGCTCGACGACGCCATCGGCATGTTCGTCAACACGCTGGTGCTGCGCAGCGCGGTCGACCCGGCCATACCGTTCACCGAATTGCTGGCCCGCACCAAGGACACCGATCTCGCGGCGTTCGCGCACGCGGACCTGCCGTTCGAGCGGTTGGTGGAGATCCTGAACCCGGCGCGGTCGCAGGCGCGGCATCCGCTGTTCCAGGTGATGCTGTCGTTCCAGAACACCGGCGAGGCCGCGTTCGAGCTGCCCGGGCTCGACGTGGCCGGTGTGCCGCTGGACGTGGTGACCGCCAAGTTCGATCTGCATCTCAACCTCGCGGACCGGTTCGCCGCTGATGGCGCAGCTGACGGCATGACCGCCGAATTCGCTTACGCGAGCGATATGTTCGACGTCGACACGATCGCGGGCATCGCGCAGCGCTTCGTGCGCATGCTGACCGCGGTCGCCGCGGATTCGTCCGTGGTCGTCGGCGATGTCGAGCTGCTCGACAGCGTCGAGCGCGCCGACGTCGTCGAGCGGTGGAACGCCACCGCGTACGCGGTCGACCCGGCCGCCACGCTGGTTTCGATGTTCGCCGCGCAGGTCGGACGGACCCCGGACGCGCCCGCGGTGACGTTCGAGGGGACAACTCTGTCCTACGCCGAGTTCGCCCACCGGGTGAACCGCCTGGCCCGCCACCTGGTCTCGCTGGGCGTCGGACCGGACGCGATGGTCGCGCTCGGCATGCGCCGCTCGATCGATCTGGTGGTCGGCATGTACGCGGTGAACGTCGCCGGTGGCGCGTATGTGCCGCTGGATCCGGATCATCCGGCCGACCGCACCCGGTACGTCTTGGAGACCGCGCAACCGGTCTGTGTGCTGACCACCTCGCGCGACGAGTTCGACGCCGGGGCGACGCGGGCGATCGAGATCGACCTGATTTCGCTGACGGACTACTCGGACGCGCCGGTCACTGACGCGGACCGCGGCGCGCCGCTGCGTCCGTCGAACACCGCGTACGTGATCTTCACCTCCGGTTCGACCGGCCGCCCGAAGGGTGTGGCAGTCTCGCACGCCGCGATCGTCAACCGCCTGGTGTGGATGCAGGACGAGTACGGCCTGGACGGCACCGACGTGGTGTTGCAGAAGACCCCGGCGACGTTCGACGTGTCGGTGTGGGAGTTCTTCTGGCCGTTGCAGGTCGGCGCGCGACTGGTCGTCGCCAAGCCCGACGGTCATCGCGATCCGGCGTACCTGGCGCAGGTCATCACGGACGAGCGCGTCACCACGGCGCACTTCGTGCCGTCGATGCTCTCGGTGTTCGTGGCCGAAGAGCGTGCCGAGGAATGCACGAGCCTGCGCAACGTCTTCGCCTCGGGTGAGGCGTTGCCCGCGGTGACCGCGCAGAAGTTGCGTGAGTTGACCGGTGCGCGGTTGCACAATCTGTACGGTCCGACCGAGGCCGCGGTCGATGTCACCTTCCATGAGGTGACCGAGGACGACACCGTCTCGGTGCCGATCGGCGCTCCGGTGTTCAACACGCAGGTGTACGTGCTGGATTCGCGGCTGCATCCGGTGCCGGTCGGGGTCGCGGGTGAGTTGTATCTCGCGGGTGTGCAGTTGGCTCGGGGTTATGTGGCGCGTCCTGATCTGACCGCGGATCGTTTCGTGGCCGATCCGTTCGGTGCGCCGGGTGAGCGGATGTACCGCACCGGTGACCTGGTGACGTGGACGGCCAAGGGCGAGTTGGAGTACCTGGGCCGCACCGACTTCCAGGTGAAGCTGCGCGGTCTGCGCATCGAGCTCGGTGAGATCGAGTCGGCGCTCACGGCGCTGGATTCGATCGCGCAGGCGGTGGTCGTGGTGCGCTCGGACGAGCGGCTCGGCGACCAGCTGGTGGCCTACGTCATCGCGACCGCGGGCCGTTCGGTGGACATCGACGCCGTGCGCGCGGAACTGGGCGGCGAGCTGCCCGCCTACATGGTGCCCTCGGCGTTCGTGGTGCTGGAGGCGTTCCCGCTGAACGCCTCCGGCAAGCTGGACCGTAAGGCGCTGCCCGCGCCGGTGTTCGAGGCCAAGGTGTTCCGCGCGCCGTCCACTCCGATCGAGGAGATCGTCGCGGGGACCTTCGGCGACGTGCTCGGCGTGGCCCGGGTCGGCCTGGACGACGACTTCTTCGAGCTCGGCGGCAACTCGCTGCTGGCCACCCAGGTGACCGCGCGGCTGGGCGCCGCGCTGGACACCCGCCTGGCGGTGCGTGACCTCTTCGAGGCGTCGACGGTGGTAGCGCTGGCCGCTCGGGTCGAGCGCAACGCCGGGTCCGGCCGCAATCGGCCGAGCTTGGCGGCGGCGGAGCGCCCGGCGCGTATCCCGCTCTCGCCCGCGCAGCAGCGGTACTGGTTCCTCAACCAGTTCGATACGGCCACTTCGGCGGTGGACAACATCCCGCTGGCCGTCCGTTTGTCCGGCACGCTCGACGTGACCGCGCTGGAGCAGGCGATCAGCGACGTGTTCGCCCGCCACGAGGTGCTGCGTACCACCTATCCGCGTTCGGCGGACGGGCCGCATCAGGTGATCCATCCCGCGGCGCGGTCCGTGGTGGCGCTCACCCCGGTCGAGGTCGCCGAGGAGGATCTGCTCGGCACCGTTATCGCCTTCGCGCTGACCACCTTCGACGTCACCGTCGAGGTGCCGTTGGCGGTCGCGCTGTTCCGTATCATCCCGGGTGGGAGTAGGGCGGGATCGGATACAGCCGAGCATGTGCTGGCGTTCACGGTGCACCACGTCGCCGCCGACGGTTCGTCGATGGGTCCGCTGGCGCGGGACGTGATGGCCGCGTACGTGGCCCGGGTGCAGGGCGAGGCGCCGCAGTGGCAGCCGCTGCCGGTGCAGTACGCCGACTACGCGCTGTGGCAGCGCGCCGTGCTCGGGTCCGAGGACGACCCGGAATCGCTGGCCGCGCAGCAGGTGGCCTATTGGAAGACGGCGCTGGCCGATCTGCCGGATCAGCTGGAGCTGCCGGCCGACCGGCCGCGGCCGCCCGCGCAGTCGTTCCAGGGCAAGGCGATCCGCTTCGAGATCGACCCGCAGCGGCACGCCCGCTTGCACGAACTGGCGCGCGCGCACAACGCGTCGCTGTTCATGGTGGTGCACGCGACGCTTGCGGTCCTGTTGTCCCGGCTGTCGGGCACCGATGACATCGCGGTCGGCACGCCGATCGCGGGTCGCGGCGAACGTGAACTCGACAACCTGATCGGCATGTTCGTCAACACCTTGGTGTTCCGAACCGAAGTGCACGCTGGTGACTCATTCGCCGATCTGCTCGGTGACGTCAAGGAACGCGATCTGGAGGCGTTCGCGAACGCCGATGTGCCGTTCGAGCGCCTGGTCGAGGTGCTCAACCCGGTGCGCTCGACCGCCCGCAACCCGCTGTTCCAGGTGGGTCTGTCGTTCCAGAACCTGGCCGAGACCACCTTCGAGCTGCCCGGGCTCACGGTCAGCCCGGTGAGCTTCGACTCGCAGCTGGCCAAGACCGATCTGCACGTCACGCTGTACGACCGGTACGCCGAGGACGGCACTCCGGCGGAGATCATCACCGAATTCGGCTATGCCATCGACCTGTTCGACGAGGACACGGTGCAGGGCTTCGCCGACCGGTTCCTGCGGGTGCTCGACGCCGTGCTGGCCGACGCCACGGTGCGGGTGGGCGAAATCAACCTGCTGGCGCCGCAGGAGAGCGAGCGCATCCTCACCACGTGGAACGAGACCGAGCATCCGGTCGACACGACCGCGACGCTGGTGTCGTTGCTGGATGCCACGGTGGCCGCGTCGCCGGAGGCGGTGGCGCTGGTCGCCGACGAGCCGACCGGTCAGCGCGAGCTTACCTACGCCGCGCTGGACGCACGGGTGAACCGCCTGGCGCGGTACCTGATCGGCCGCGGCGTCGGCCCGGAGGACCGGGTCGCGCTGGCGATCCGCCGCAGCATCGATCTCGTGGTCGCCATGTACGCGGTCGCGAAATCCGGTGCGGCGTATGTGCCGATCGATCCCGATCAGTCCGCCGAGCGGACCGACTACATCCTCGCCACCGCCGCACCGGTGTGCGTGCTGACCACCGGACGCGACGGCTTCCGCACGTCCGCGGCCGACATCGTGCAGATCGACGCCCTCGATCTCGCCGACTACGCCGCCACCGCGGTGACCGCGGCCGAGCAGCGTGGCGCGCTGACTCCGGCGAACACCGCCTACGTGATCTTCACGTCCGGTTCGACCGGTCAGCCGAAGGGCGTGGCGGTGCCGCACGCGGCGATCGTCAACCAGTTGCAGTGGAAGACGAGCGTTTTCGGGCTCGGCGCGGACGACGCGGTGCTGTTGAAGACCGCGGCGACGTTCGACCTCTCGGTGTGGGAGTTCTGGTCGGCCGCGGTATCCGGTGGCCGCCTGGTGATCTCGTCCGCCGACGGGCACCGCGACCCGGCGTACCTGAACGAGCTGATGCGCGCCACCGGCGTCACCACCCTGCATGTGGTGCCGTCCATGCTGGACTCGCTGCTCACCGAGTCCGGTGGCCGCCTGGCCGCCTCGCTGCGGCGGGTGCTGGCCATCGGTGAGGCGCTGCCCGCCGCGACCGCGCAGCGGTTGCGCCGCGACAACGCCGCCGAGCTGCACAACCTCTACGGTCCGACCGAGGCGGCGGTGTCGATCACCAGCCACCTGGTCACCGACGCTGACCAGGCGGCGGTGTCGATCGGCGCGCCTGAGTGGAACAGCCGGGTCTACGTCCTCGACTCCCGCTTGCGGCCGGTGCCGGTCGGCGTCTCGGGTGAGCTGTACCTGGCGGGCGCGCAGCTGGCGCGCGGCTACTTCGGTCGTCCCGAGCTGACCGCCGACCGGTTCGTCGCCGATCCGTTCGGCGCGCCCGGCGCGCGGATGTACCGCACCGGCGACCTGGTGGCGTGGAACGCAGGCGGCGAGCTGGATTACCGGGGCCGCACCGACTTCCAGGTGAAGATCCGCGGATTCCGCATCGAGCTCGGCGAGATCGAGGCCGCACTGCTGCGGCAGGCCACGGTGAGCGCGGCCGCCGTCGTCGCGCACCACGATCCGAGCATCGGCGACCGACTCGTCGCCTACGTGGTGACCCGCACCGCGGACGCGCTCGACAAGCGCGCGCTGCAATCGGCGCTGTCGGCCGAGCTGCCGTCGTACATGGTGCCGTCGGTGCTGATCGAGCTGGAGGCGTTGCCGCTCAACGCGAACGGCAAGCTGGACCGCAAGGCGCTGCCGCTGCCCACCTTCGAGAAGGCGGTGTTCCGCGCGCCGGTCACCCCGATCGAGCAGATCGTGGCGAACACCTTCGCCGAGGTGCTGCGCATCTCGGATCGCGAAGGGGCCGAGTCGAAGCGCCTTGGCCTGGACGACGACTTCTTCGCCTGGGGCGGCAACTCGCTGCTGGCCACGCAGGTCGCCGCCCGTCTCGGTGAGGCGCTGGACACCCGGGTGCCGGTGCGCCTGCTGTTCGAGGCCTCCACCGTCGCCGCGCTGGCGGTGCGGGTGGAGCAGCATGCCGACCTGGGCGGTCGCCGAGCGCTGACCGCGGGACCGCGTCCGGAGCAGATTCCGCTGTCGCTGGCGCAGCAGCGCATGTGGTTCCTCAACCGGTTCGACACCCAGTCGGCGGCTTACAACGTGCCGATCGCGGTGCGGTTGTCCGGCGCGCTGGACGTGGCCGCGCTGCGTTCCGCCATCGCCGACCTGGTGAGCAGGCACGAGATCCTGCGCACCGTCTACCCGCAGACCGAGGACGGTCCGGTGCAGGTCATCCTGCCGCCCGCGCAAGCGGTGCCGCGGCTGGAGGTGCGGGTGGTCGCGCCCGAGGCGATCGAATCCGCGGTGGTGGCGTTGACCTCGACGATCTTCGACGTCACCACCGAGGTGCCGGTGCGGGTCGCGTTGTTCCAGATCGCCGACGGCGCGCAGACCGCGTCGGACGGCTCGGTGGACTATGTGCTGGCCATGGTCGTGCACCACATTTCCGGTGACGGCTCCTCGGTCGGCCCGCTGACCAGGGACCTGATGATCGCCTACGCCGCGCGGTCGGCGGGCGAGGCGCCGAACTGGGCGCCGCTCGCGGTGCAGTATGCGGATTACAGCATCTGGCAGCGTGAACTGCTCGGCAGCGAGGACGATCCGGAGTCGTTGGCGGCCAAGCAGGTCGCCTACTGGAAGCAGGCGTTGGCCGACCTGCCCGACCAGCTGGATCTGCCGTCGGATCGGCCGCGTCCTGCGGTGCAGTCCTTCGCCGGTGGCAAGGTCGAGCTGCGGGTGGATGCCCAGACTCATCAGGCGTTGATCGAGTTGGCGCGTGCGGAGGGCGCGACGCTGTTCATGGTCGTGCATACCGCGCTGGCTGTGCTGTTGTCGCGGTTGTCCGGCACTGACGACATCGCGATCGGTACGCCGATGGCAGGCCGCGGTGAAGCCGTCCTGGACGATCTGATCGGTATGTTCGTCAACACCCTGGTCTTCCGCACCCGGGTGGAAGCGAACGAGGCGTTCACCGATCTGCTTGCTCGTCAGCGTGAGACGGATATTCAGGCGTTCGCCAACGCGGATGTGCCGTTCGAGCGTTTGGTCGAGGTGCTCAACCCGGTTCGTTCGACCGCGCGGCATCCGTTGTTCCAGGTCGGGTTGTCGTTCCAGAACCTGGCTCAAGCCGCGCTGGAGCTGCCGGGTCTGAGCGTGTCGGGGCTGGATATCGATACCGAGCTGTCGCAGTTCGATCTGCACCTGATCGCGACCGACCGCTACGACGACGCGGGCGAGCCCGAGGGCATCACCGGGTTCTTCACCTACGCGACCGATCTGTTCGATCGCGAGACGGTGCAGGGCTTCGTGGATCGGTTCGCGCGTCTGCTCGGTGAGATCATCGCCGCGCCGCGTACTCCGGTGGGTGACCTCGAACTGCTGGACGCCGCCGAACGCACCGCGCTGATCTCCGGACGCAATGCGACCGAGCAGGCCGTGGACACCTCCGCCACGCTGGTGTCGTTGCTGGACGCGAGCGTCGCGGCCGGGCCGAAGGAAGTCGCGCTCGTCACCGACGAGGGCGAGTCGATCACCTACGGCGCGCTCGACGCACGAGTGAATCGTCTTGCCCGGCATCTCGTTTCGATGGGTGTCGGACCGGAGTCGCGGGTCGCGCTCGCGTTCCGCCGATCGGTCGATCTGATCGTCGCCATGTACGCCGTGGCGAAGTCCGGTGGCGCATATGTGCCGGTTGATCCGGATCAGGCTGCCGAGCGCACCGGCTACATCCTCGAGACAGCGGCACCGGTCTGTGTGCTGTCGAATGGCGACGCGGAGTTCGTGACGGATGTCGCGCCGGTGGTGCGGATCGATGAGCTCGTTCTCGATGGTGTGGACGCGTCGCCGGTCACCGATGCTGATCGTGTCGCGCCGTTGCGGCCGGACAACACCGCGTACGTCATCTTCACCTCCGGTTCCACCGGTCGCCCGAAGGGTGTCGCGGTTCCGCATGGTGCTATCGCGAACCAGTTGCAATGGAAGAGCACCGAATTCGGTCTCGACGCCGCGGACGCGATCCTCCTGAAGACGGCCGCGACGTTCGACCTGTCGGTGTGGGAGTTCTGGTCCGCCGCCGTGTGTGGTGGCCGGCTGGTCATCGCCGCGCCCGACGGGCACCGCGATCCCGCCTACCTCAACGAGCTGATGGCCCGGGAGTGGGTCACCACCCTGCATGTGGTGCCCTCGATGCTGGACGCTTTGTTGACGGCGGGTATGCCGAATTCGTTGTGGCGGGTGTTGGCGATCGGTGAAGCCCTGCCAGGTGCGGTCGCACAGCGGTTGCTGCGGGAGCATCCGCGCACCGAGTTGTTCAACCTCTACGGTCCGACCGAGGCGGCGGTGTCTATCACCAGCCACCGCGTCACCCTCGCCGACGAGACTTCTGTCTCGATCGGTGCGCCGGAGTGGAACAGCCAGGTGTATGTGCTGGACTCGCGGCTGCGGCCGGTGCCGGACGGTGTGTCGGGTGAGCTGTACCTCGCAGGTGCGCAGCTGGCCCGCGGCTACTTCGGTCGCGCGGATCTGACCGCGGATCGATTCGTCGCCAACCCGTTCCAGCCTGGTACACGCATGTATCGCACCGGTGACCTGGTCGCCTGGGCCAGCGCCGATGAGCTCGAGTACCGCGGTCGTACCGACTTCCAGGTGAAGATCCGTGGTTTCCGCATCGAGCTGGGTGAGATCGAGGCCGCGCTGCTGGCGTTGCCCGAAATCGCGCAGACCGCGGTGATCGCGAAGTCCGATCCGAAGACCGGTGATCGCTTGGTCGCCTACTTGGTGGCGGCCGACGGCGATGTGGACGTGGCGGCGGTGAAGTCCGCGCTGTCGGCTGGTCTGCCGTCGTACATGGTGCCCTCGGCGTTCATGGTCCTCGACGCTTTGCCGCTGAACGTCAACGGCAAACTGGATCGTAAGGCGTTGCCGGAACCGGAGTTCGAGGTCCAAGCCTTCCGTGCCCCGTCGACCCCGATCGAGGAAATCGTGGCCGCGGT
>NZ_JADLQX010000057.1 GCF_015477605.1 Nocardia amamiensis | reverse complement strand
AACTGGACGCCAACCCGGCCACCAAGGCGATCGCCGCCGCAGGCGACCATCTCTATCAGTTGCACGACAGCGGACGGATCTACCGGTTCACCGGTGTGCCGAACACCGGATGGCAGCAACTGGACGCCAACCCGGCCACCAAGGCGATCGCCGCCGCAGGCGACCATCTCTATCAGTTGCACGACAGCGGACGGATCTACCGGTTCACCGGTGTGCCGAACACCGGATGGCAGCAACTGGACGCTAACCCGGCCACCAAGGCGATCGCCGCGTTCGACCGAACGCTGGTCCAGCTGCACAACACAGGACAGGCCTGGTCCTTCAACGGAACACCGAACACCGGTTGGAACCAGCTGGACAACAACCCCACCATCTCCGCGCTCGCAGTTGGTGTCGAGCAGCCAATTAGCGGCGACATCGCAAGCCACATCGCAACCGGTATCTACGAGCTCCACACCAACGGGACGGTCCGCGAACTACTCCAGGTGATCGCCTGAACAACAAATGATCGTGCAGCAAGTGCCCCGTGCTCGCCGAAAAGGTCGCTACGCATCCGGAGCGGGCACGAGCGCGTCAGTGCGGACGCTGAACGGGTAGCGGCCAGGCGCATCGAGCACGGACTCGACGGGCGCGTGAGTGTCGTCCTGGAGTTCCAAGACTTCGAACACCGAGACCCCGCCCGCGACGAGTAGCACCTTGTCACCGACCTGCCCCATACCGGGTGTGGCCGATCACTCTGTCCCGTCCAGCCGACAGGAAAGACATCACCGAGGCGGTGGCTTGACTCCCGCTGGCCACCGCGTGGACTCGTCGTAGCGCGCGCCGGTCAGGTTCGCGCGGGGCAGCTCCGCGCCGCCTAGTCTCACCCCGCCCAGGTCCGCGTCGGTCAGGTCCACGCCGCTCAAGCGCGTGTCGGTCAGGTTCGCGCAAATCAGGATCGCCCGGGCCAGATGCGCGCCAGCCAGGTCCACGCTAGGCCAGGTTTGCGCCAACCATGGCGCCTCGCCGGGCGATCAGCGCGGCCTTGAACCTGGTCAGATCGTTGCGCCGCGCCGCCAGGGAGGGCGCTCCGTCGCGCAGATAGGCGGCGCGCTGAGTGTGGAGGATGTGTCTGAAGCGCTCGGCATCGGTGGGCTGCGTGGTGACTTCCGTGGTGGTCATGATGGTCCTCAGCTGTTGGCGGGGGCGGTGGGCTGCGTGTGCGAGCGGCGGGCCATCCAGCCCATGAGCCGGACCATCGCGCGACGTGACAGGAGTTTGCCGAGGAGGACGAGCGACCGGCTGTTGGTGACCACCGACGGGGGCGCGGACCGGCGGTCGAGCGTGTCGAGAGCGATCGTCACGACCTGCTCGGGTGTGGCCCGTTTCGTGCCGAGGTCGGCGGACTGGTTACCGGCGACGTCGAAGAACTCCGTCTGCATCGCGCCCGGGCACACGGCCAGCACGCGCAGGTTGGTGCCGTGGGCCTCTTCCCACAGCGATTCGGTGAAGCTGAGGACGAAGGCCTTGGTGGCGGCATAGACGCCCATGTACGGGATCGGCTGGAAGCCCAGCAGGCTTGCGGTGTTGATCAGGACGCCGGTGTCGGCGGCGGTCAGCGGGTCGATGTAGGCGCGGCTGAGGTCGACCAGCGCGCTGACGTTCAGCGCGATCATGCTTTGCAGGCGGTCGGGATCCTCGTCGGTGAAGGCGTCGTTGGTGCCGAAGCCAGCGTTGTTGACCAGTCCGGTGGCGTAGATGCCGCGGGACTCGAGTTCGGCGCGCAGCGTGCGGCCGGCGTCGGGCAGGCCGAGGTCGCGGGCGATGGCGGTCACCGTGACGTCGTGGGCGCGGGTGAGTTCGGCGGCCAGGCTCTCCAGCCGGTCCGCCCGGCGGGCCACCAACACGAGGTTCGCGCCGCGGCGGGCCAACTGGCGGGCGAATTCGGCGCCGAGGCCGGAGCTGGCGCCGGTGACAATGACGGTCTGGCGGTGGTAGTCGATTTTGCTCATGCCGTTCACTCTACGCATGGATTTGCACCACGTGCAAGTATTTGTATCGCGTGAGATGCCGTACCATCAGTGCATGGCTTCGAAACCGACACCTCTTCGGGAACAGACCCGCTCCGTGGTCCGCTCGCTGCTCGCCCGGACCGCTATCGAGCTGTTCGCCGCCAAGGGCTACGACAACACGACCCTCGACGAGGTCGCCGCCGCTGCGGGCGTCTCCCGGCGGACCCTGTTCAACTACTTCCGCAACAAGGAAGACCTCGCGCTCAGTAGCCTGGCCGAACAGGGCGAACTGATCGCCGCGCGCCTCTCGGAGCGCCCGGCCGACGAGGATGCCTGGGCCGCGCTGCGCGCGGCGTTCCAGGTGCTCGAGGAGATCGACATGACAGCCGAAGGGCGCCTGGAGTTCATCACGCTGCTGTTCGGCAACGATTCCCTCCGCGCCGGACACGCCGAGAAACAAGCCCGCTGGCAAGACTTGTTCGCACCGTTGATCGAGCCGCGACTGCCCGACTCCGACCGGCGCACCCTCCAAGCCCGCGCGGTCGCCGCAGCAGCGATCATCTGCCTGCAGATAGCCAACGAGGAATGGGTACGCCTGGGCGGACAGGTCGACATGTTCGACCTCTACGACACTGCCGTACAGGCCATCCGCCGCCCCACCTGAAACCGGCCGAATCCAGCTCCACCATGCTCGTCGGCGTGGGGACCAGGGCCCGAATCTCCTCGCGGTGCTCCTGCGCGAGTCGGGCGCCACCGGCGAAGCCGCAGGCTGGATCCGGTCGGCCGAGGCCGCCGAGAAACTCGATCGCGCATTCGGGGTGAGAATCTTTCCTTACACCGAGGATGTCGATGGCCGGCCGACGACCAAGCACACCCTTATCGACCAGCGCGTCCTGCTCCATCTCGCTGATTCCAGCAACAATTGGCTTCTCGATTTCCCGGCACCCCTTCGGGATCTTGTGGTGAACAGTGGCCTGGCGAAAGCAATGCACAACCGCATGCTGGTGGAAGCCCGCCGGCGTGACCATGCGCCTGACGACGCGGAAGGCTTCACAGAGGCCGACGCCGCCAGGATCGCAGAACTGCTGATCACACCGAGATCCCCGACCGCTGTTCAGGCAACACAACAGGAAGCCGAACCCACACCGGCGGACCCCTCCGTCCGCACAGACCAGCCATAGCTGACAGCTGCGGAGCCAGATCCCCGATCGTGTGCGCCACGCACTCTGAAACCGTCGCTGTCACAGATGACGAACGGAGCCACACATAGACGGCGGCACTGTCCATGTGCCGCAGGAGAGGGGACTTAAGAATACGGGACAGAGCCGTTCTCCGGACAGTCCCAGGAGAACGAATCGACCTGCCAGCGGCGGTGTCGGCCACAACGGCCCGAAACCGGCGTACCCCGTTGGATGGCGGCGGCTCATCCCTGTCTATTAGCACCGACTTCGATGCCGCGTCGATCTGCATTGATGTCCAATGCATTTGGTCTGCGGCCGAACGATTCGTCCATGAGCTGCGCCCACACATCAGCGAAATGGTCCTCGACCGCAGAGGCGATAGTCTCGGCGGTCGCCCCTGGCGTCGGGTGCAGCTGGCGTTGCTCAACCAGTCTGCGGATGTCACCGAGGTCCTCGTCGGAGGTGTGGCTCTGCACCGCCCGGGGCGGTGCAGAGCTGATACGAAGCGGCACGGCCTACGGCTATGAGGCCGGAGGGTCAGCGGTTCCGGGTGGTGACCGCTGACCCTCAGCTCATCCCAAGTGGATCGGGCCGGTGTGGATGGTGGGCTCCTCGCCGGTGAACCGGTGGATCAGCCGTGTTCCCCTCGCTTGCTTGTCGAAGTAGATGAAATCGGTGTCGGGGTCACGCAGCGTTAAGCCGGCCAGGTCCCAGTTGTCGGTGGTCTCCGGCCACGACGGATTGGAGATGGACGTGATCGCAAAGCCGCCTTCCAGCGCCGGTTGGTTAGGTACGCACCCCTCGAACTCGCCGATCCTGGAGTCGATGGTGTTGCCCGGTATCCCGCCACTGGCGAGAAAACTCTTCGTACCCAGCGTGACCTGAACGAGGGTGTTGCCTCGTAGGTCGTCGCCGGCGATCCGAAAGGTCAGCTCGACACGGCACACGACATTGCGGTCCGCTGAGGCCGGACCCGCCGCCAGCGTCGCGGCAAGTCCGACCGTGATGCACAAGATCAGCGCGTGGAAGGTTTTTCGGATGGTGTGCATAGAGGTTGCTCCTGTCTGTGCCCGTATTCGAAAGATGAATGACCAGTGCGCGCCCACAACCGAGAACAGTCCCGGCCGCCATTGCCGCGCAGCACATGTGGCTGCCTGACCCAGTCTCAGCGACTCCGTCGGGTCGCGCTCGGATTCCGCCGGAGGCGGTTCGCGGTTGCGTACTTTCGCGTAGGTCAACGGTAGTTTTTGGGCAGGCGCGCGAGCTATGCGAACAATTTCGTATAGCGCTTCCGGTTCGACCGGACGACGGAATCGGTTGGCGCACAATACTGGAGTAAAGTCAGGACCCGACTCGAACGCCAAGAAGATCCACGACCTGGCTCTGGCGATCATCACCGAACGCAATCAGGTGCAGATCTGGCCGCTGCTCATGCAACGACTCATCACCGACCTGACCATGCGATCTCGCGGTACTCGTCGATCTGGACTGGCACGCCGGTACCGGACACGCCCGCACCGGCACACCGGACTGGTTGTTCGAGGCCCCCTTGGACGCACTCATCCACGCGCACATGCGCTCCCATCCCCTACTCCGCCACTACGCACACACGAGGGACACGACGCCGCTGACTCTCGACGAGGTCGCCGACGATCACTGGTGGAAGGGCGAGGCCTATCGTGCGGGCAAGGCCGCCATCGGTATCGACCGGCAGCTGGCACTACCGCTGTCCGCCGGGGAAGGACGACTCCGCAGCGTCATACTCAGCCGCAGCGGTCACGGATTCAGCGACGGCGATCTCGAGTACTCCGCACTGGCCCGCTCACTGCTCGATGCGGTGGAAGCCCACCAGACCGCGGCGTACGGACATCGCGGACCAGGCGATCCCAGCGACTACCGACTCACTCCACGCGAACTGGCCGTCCTCGGACTGCTGTGCGAGGGCCTGACCGCCCACGCCATCGGCACCCGGCTCGGCACCGCATCAGCGACCGCGACCAAACACACCGAAAACCTCTACCGCAAACTGGGCGTCCACGACCGCGTCGCAGCAGTGCGCGCAGCCCAGGAACTCGGCCTCCTCACCCCGCACACGCTTCCACCGAAACCTCCGTCCGGATCCAGATAGCAAACAATCATGGTGGATTACAACTGAACCTCCCTGCGCGTGCACAGGGCTGACCGCACTGGACCGGCCGCAGCGCGCTCTGTGGCAGATCGCATACTGCCTGTGCTGAAGTGGTGTCCGTGTGCGCCGATCACGATCGCCGGACCGACCGTGCCACCGTGCTCGCCGCCAGCACGAAAACAGCGCGCGTGCGCGCACCGCCTCGACGGTGCCGGGATGCTGGTGATCGGCGGCGTCCCGGCTTCCCGGAAGAACACCGCGGCGCGGTTCGCTGCCGCGATGGCCGGGGCGACGGTGCTGGACCAAGATTCGTACGCCCCCAGGCTGGAGGAAGCGGAGATAGCGCTGCCGGCCGGCGACCGATCCGATCGCGACGGCGGCGTCTAGCACTCCGTGGTGCCCCGCACCTCTACACCGGCCTCGTCCGTGTCGGATTGACCTGTCGGTACCCGGCACCCGGTGGTGCTGGACGCACCGTTCCTCGCACTCATCCAACAGGCCGCCGACGGCGGAATCTTGCTGCGCGAATCTATGTCGCGGTCGCCGAGGTCACCGAACAGGTATCGGTGACCACTGTGTGGCTCGACGCGACCACCGACGAGATCCAGGCGCGGATGGCCGCTCGCGGCGCCGAGCGGGATACGGGCAAGCTCGCCGACTGGGATACATACCAGGCAAGAGACCTCGACGCGGGCTGCGCGAACTCTGCCCGCTGGGTCGTCGACCACGTTGTCATCAACGAACAACACCTTCCAACGGCCGGGTCGCAGAGCCGAACATCCGCCGAGTCACCCGTGCAGTCGTCCCACCATGTTGTCGTGCAGGAAGGTTCGGGTGGTATCGGCTTTTTCCGCGGTGGCCGTGGTCAGGGGTGGTCGCACGTGGATGGGGAATCCGGGCAGCCGCCCCGACAGCGCGGCTTTCGCCTCGGTCGATCGTCGCGCTGGTGCTGGCACCGTCGACGAAGTCGGTCGACGCCGCATTGCTGCTGGCACGGGCGTTGACGCCCGAACCGATGCGGCTCGGCTGGAGCGATGCATTGCGCATGTCTCGGTCGGTGCTGCCGCATCGCAGCCTCACCAGCGTCGACCAACGGTTGGCCGAAGCCGCAGCCCGGCCGGTGATCGCTCCGGAAACAATTGTGTTGCACCGAACCCACATCACACACTGCGGGTGCACCCGCCGGACGACCCCACGCGCACGGCCTTGGTCGTGTTCGACCAGTTGGCGCTCTGTGAGGACCAGCGATAGACGGACGCTGAATCGAGCTCAACCGCAGGCGCAGCCGGGAGTTGGCTGTTCCATCAGGTGATCCACGCCCGGTTCGCCCAACCGGCCCGAGCTTGCGTCCTGGCGGGCGAGCTGCCATCCTCGTGCACATGATCTCTTACGGAAAGGGCGTTCTCCGCCCGGGCCGATGAGCCCCCGCGAGGCCACGTTCGTGGCCCATGCACTATCCCTCGCTGCTCTCCACGGTCCTGGTCCGTGGCCGCGTGACGGGCATCCGCTTCCGGACGAACAGCCTCGGAAGTCGGGCGAATTCGTCATTCCCAGCGTCGTTTACGACGGCATCAGCACCCATCACTTCGGGACCGGATCGCAGCCGGTCGCCGAACTGACCGACCGGGTCATCGCCCATCTCGACGACCCGGCCGCTCTGCTCGACCTCTTCTCCGGCCTGCAGGCCGTGCGTCTTGCCGACGACCTGGTGCGGGAGTTGCGATCCCGGCCGGTTCCGCGCGAAAAGCTGCATTCTGCAGCCCGATTCGTCACCGAGAATGCCACGCGTCGAGAGGTCGCCAAACTCGGCATCGTGCTGCTGGGAACGTGTGGGGACGAGCGCGACCGTGAGTTGCTCCAATTGCTGGGAACGCTGGACGAATTCTCCTTGTTCGCCGTTGTCGCGCTCATGAATACCCAACCCGATGCGCAGCGCGCGGTTTTCCAGCTGGCACAACGTCTCGACGGCTGGGGACGAATTCACGCGGTCGAACGACTGAAAGGCTGCGTCGACCCCGACATCCGAGCCTGGCTGCTGCGTAGCGGCTTCCGCAATGGTGTGATGAACGAATACCTCGCCCACATCGCCGCCACAACCGGGGGTCTCTACGAGGCTCTACTCGAGGACGATGTCGACGACGCGCTGCTCGACGGAGCCGCGGACATCCTGAAGGCCCTCGCGAACGGCGGCCCCGCCCAGGACATGCACGACTACGACGACGCGGTACCCGCCATGCACCGCTTCGCGGAACTCCTCGCGCGGGCGGAACCCACCCTCGTGCGGCTCGACGCGGCGCTCACCCTCGAACACTTGGTGTCCGGTGGCGATTTCGACTGGCCCGATGGCGAGCCGACGCGGCTTCGGTCCCGGTACGCGTCCCTGGTGGCGCAGCAGCGGTGGCGCGATCTGGTGACCGGCGAGCTCGCGCCCCGCGCCGAACTCGCCGACCCGGTTCGTCCGGAGGGGCACGCGGAGCGTCCGCCCCGCGTGTTCGAGGTCGCACTGTCCTGCGGCGGGCGGCTGGGCATGCAGGTGCTTCCGCAGGCGCTCGCGCGCTTGCGGAGTGATCGCCACAACGCCTACGTCTGGCAGTGGACGATGCGGCACGCCGACGAGGTCACGGTGGACCAGGTCGTCGGTCTCGCCGAGCAGCTCCTGCCGCTCGAGGATCTGGCATCCGGTCCGTCCGAATCACTGGGCCTGGGTCCAGATTACGAGGCGGATATGGCTCTCGAGATCATCGTGTGGAATCTGCGCGACCGCCCTGGCATCGGCGGCGGACTGCTTCTGGTCGCGCTCGCCAACCGTGTCGTCCGGTGCCGCCGGGCCTCCCTCACCATCCTGGGTGCCTGGCCGCAGGAGGCTCGCCCGCCACGAGCACGCGACTGGGTCGCGGCAGCCGCGGAGCGTGAGACCAACCCCGAGCTGCGTCAGGACATGCTGGCATTCCTGGCGACGTAATCCACGGGGAGCGGACAGCGGCGGACGGTCACTACTGTCGATGACGTGACACCGCCGCTGCTCCGCCCCAGAGTTCTGCGTCGCTGTCGACCTCGATGGCGCCGAAGAAGGATTGATGTTCTCGCTGTGCGCCAGACTGATATGCGCGAGCACATCGTCGTCGATGCGCCGCCCGGCGCGGCGCAGCAGCTCCGCGGCGAGCCCGTAATAATCTGTGGTTCAAGAGATTGCCGGGTTCGCGGCTGCGATTGCGGGCGAGAATAGCCCCCGCCCGCCTTCCGGGAGACGACCGGTACTGAGCCGAACACTGAAGGTCCCGGTCAGTGCAGGTCCGGCGGCGCGTCCATCCGTGTGCCCGCTGCTTCCAGTTCGGCGTCGGGATGGCCCGAGTCGCGTACTTCTAGGTGTGCAGGTCGTTCAGGATTCTGAAGTCCGGCCCGAATCCGGCATCTTCGACCGCTGTGATGGTTCCCGGAGGCTCGAACCAATCGTGCGGTACGGCCGCGACCGGCAGTCCCGGGCTGTCGGTGTGCCGTTCAGGGGTGCAGCGGTGCAGTGGCCCCTTGGCCGCATCGAGGATCTTGCGCATCTGCGGATCGATGTGGGAGACGAACAGGCTGCTCATCTGGCTGCGGTCTTCGCTGCGGCGCGCGGCTTCGAAGATCGCGTGCACCGCTGCGAACCGCACAGCGACTGCACGGTGTCGCCACCATTGCCGACACCAGGTGAAGTTGCCCTCCCGGCCCTGTCCGACCAGCCGCACCGAGGTCACCGGCAACAGCCACTGCTCGGTGAACTCCACGAAGCTGGGAAACCGCAGCGGCGGCGGCTCATCCTCCCCGCCGCTCGGCGCCGCCCGAGTGATCGCCGGACCGAACCACTCTGGTGGCACCGGGTCGAACGGCAACGATGGCACCGCAACATGTTTGGTGCGTGTGCACCGATGCAGCGGGCCGTTGGCGGCGTCGAGGATCACCTCGAAGTGGCGGTCGACATGCTGCAGCAGGTACGAACTCACGGCTGCGGCGTCGTCGCGGGCCCGGTGGGTTTCGAATGCCGAATGCAGGTGCGCGATCCGCACCGCGACCGCACGGTGGGCCCACCAACGTGTGCACCAGGTGTAGGTGCCTTCGCGGTTGGCTTCGGCCAACCGCACGGTGATCAACGGCAGCAGCCAGGATTCGGCGAAGCTGACGAAATCGGCGAACCTCGGCGGTGGTGGTGTGGCCGCAGTGTTGCGCTTCTTCCCGGTCACAGTTCGTCCTCGCTATGCGGCTGTGGTTCGAGAATGACCGGCCGCTTGGCAGTTTCGGTGGTTTCGTCGAACAGGGACAGGGACTCGGTGATCAACGCGGCGTATTCTCCCTGCTGCCACCACGGTTTACGGACCAGGATCGGGCGGTGGCCCGGCAGCCGCACCAGTGCCCGCTGCTTGGGTAACGCCGCCAAGGCGGCCACGTTGAGGATCGTTTCGGCCCGCCAGGTCAGGGTGCGGTTGGATCCTCCGGGACCGACGCTGTGGGAACGGTCGGCGACATCATGCTCATCGGAGATCGTGGAGAGCTGCTGAAGGAATTCGGTGTCACTGATTCCGCCGCCGTAGACCTCGATCGCTTGTGCTCTCATGGTCTTCAATCCGTTCTCTCCCCACAGGTCCTTGCCTTGTTCGAGGACCTGCAGGAACGTCATCAGAATGACGCCGTGGCCACCGGCGTAGGTGTAGTAGCTGGGTAGCAGCGAGATGGGGCAGCAGTTGGCGGCCTCGTCCAGGACCGCCAGCAACGGCACCGCCAACCGCCCGTCCGGGCGAGCGCGTGCGGCAGCGAACGCGGACTCCAGCAGCTGCCCGACCAGCGCGGCGGTCAACGGCGCCGCGGAGTCGGGGCCCTCGATGCTCAACGCATACAGCGTGTCGTTGGATGTGACGAACGCGCGCGGGTCGAACTCGGGCAGATCGTGGCAGGGTCCGTCGTAGTCCAGTTCGACCTCGACCTCGATATCGTTGTCGCCGCGTTCATGAGCGGTGATCGTGCGCCGAAGCGGTGGGCACACCATCCGCGCGTAGATCTCATCTGACAGCACGTTCAAGAATCTGCGGGCCATGTCGAACAGGCCGTCGCGTTGGCGGCTATACAGCGCCTGGTATTCCAGGACGCGTTGCGCGGGACGGAGTTTGCCGTGCTTCCGCAGGATCAGCGCTGGGGTCGTGTCCTGGTCGCGGCCCAGCCATTCGGCCACATGCAGCAGGTCCCCGCCCGCGCATGCCGCCGCCAGCAGGTAGCAGGCCAGCAGATCTTGAGCGCCGCCATCGAAATAGCTGTCCACGCGGGCGTCTTTGTCTTTCGACGCCGAGACGAAGAACGACGCGAGTTTGCGTGCCGCCGCCAACGTGCTCACCTGACGCAGCAGGTCCACCCAGAACCCCACCTGTGCGGTGCCGGTGACCCCTTGCGGATCCAACAACCACTCCCGGCCGCGCTGCCGGCGTCCCAAGACGGTGTGCCGGTAGAGGTCTGGGCGGTTGGAGGTCGCCAACACCGGACCCCACGCGGCCATCATCGCCGGGATGGCCCACGCCATGGTTTTGCCGGTGCGCGCACCGGCTTCGATGAACACACACAACTCGGCAGGGACATGCAAGGCGAGATCGCCCGCAACCGTGAAACCCAGCGGAGGGCCCGCAAGTGCCCGCACCTGCTCGGGTGCGTCTTTCAGCAGCCGCTGCGCGGCCTCGGCATTCGCACCGACCGTGCCGACACTCAACTGCCGGGGCCGCTGCATCGTCCGCGCGGCGGAATCGATCTCCAACCGGCCATCCCGCCGCCGCAGCAACCAGCGCGCTGCCGCCGCCGTGGCAGCCATAGCGGACGCTCCAGCGATGACCGTCGACTGCCATGGCCAGGTCCGGTTACCGAAAGCCACCTCCAGCAGCGCCGCCGTCGGGTTCCATCGGATCGGCAAGCCTGCCAGAGCGCTGCCCAGGCACAACGCGCCCCACAGCACGACACCGACAGCGATAACTCCTAGCAGAAGAAGGAGTTTGGTGAGCTCTTCTCCGATGCCCGCGGTCGTGCGGCGCCGAGATTCCCGGGCCGGGCTCACCGCGACCACCCCCTGCGCCGCGGCGCTCGCACAGTCGATGCTGGCGGCCGCATACCGGGGCTCAACGCTCCGCCCCCGCGCCACCGATGCCACTGCCCGCGTCCCAATGCGGTGACGCAGGCTCGGGCGCCCAGTGTCCCCCGATCACCCCGCCGCTCATCGTGTCGGCGATCGCTCCGCCGATCGGGTTACCCGCCTGTGGCCAACCGTCCCCAGCCTCGCTCGCGGCATCCACACCTCTACCGCGGGAGGCATCCGCGGCTGCGGCAGTGTGGGGCGCGGACAGATCGCCCGCTACCGCCTTCCCCCACGCATCGGCAACGAAGCCGGGCACCTGTCCGAGTTGTACTTCCAGGTCAGCGATCCGTTCCTGCGCGGCCTCGGTTGCTTGCCTATACGCCGCCATGCGCCCCAAGACCGGATCCGACGGCTGCTGGTGCCAGTACATTCCGGCGCGGCCGAAAGCGATGGCGCGCTGGATCCCGTCGGCGGGCACACCGTCTGCGGTCGCCACGCGCGCCGCCTCGCGCAATGCCGTCTCCAGCGCTTCACCCCGCGCGGTTGTCACCGTCGGGCTGTCCTCACCGCGAATGATGCCGAATGGGGTCTGTTCCCCGGTGGCTTCGGCGGCCAGATTCTGCAGCCCACGCAGGTGTTCGACGAGGAGTTCGTCGCGCGCGACGTCGGCGGCGTAGTCGTAGCGAATCGGCACCTGCTGCAAGTGTGGCGGTAGGAGCCGATAGAGACGATCGACGCCGGGCTCGGACGGCGACCCAGGATTGGTCATGGCTCGTTCCCTGCCCGTGCCGTGGACGGTGTATCGCCTGCGCGGAGACCTGTGCCCAGCTGATCCGGCGCCGCCACCGTCGATGACGGTCGTTGTGGGGCAGCGTCCTCGGCTGCCGCTCTACCTGGTCGAGGGTTCGTGGTGCTCACTGTCGGTGCCGTCGACACTGCTGCGGTTCGGGCGCGGGCACCGTCGGTCTGGGGGAAGTGGGCGAGTAGTCGGCCCGGTGGCGGGATGTGCATCGATCTTCCTTGAGGTGTGTACTGGTTGGCGAAAGCACTGCCGGGCTGTCTATGGGTCGGCTCCGATATCCCGCTGGGCCTCGGCTGCTGGGGGAATTCGGTTATTGAGGTGCGGTGCGGCGTACCAGGAAAGGGCCGCCGCGGCCGGGGGCATGATGTCGGTGATCGCAGCCCCGATTGATGTGCCGGCGCGACGCGCTGCGCGCGTGCGAGGAGGATCGGCGTCCAGGCGGTCACGCAGCAGTGTGTGCAGCGCCTCTTGCGCACGCCGGATCAGCACATCCGGTCTCGGCGGCTCCTCCCAGTCGACAGCCGAGGGGGGCTTGGGGGTGGCGTGCATGGTGCGGCGCAGCTCCGTCAGGGAGTGGTTCGCCTTTTCGGCGATACTCGGCGCGGTGTAGCGGCGCCACGACTCGTCGACGTGATGGAGGGGGTGTTCCATGTAGTGGCGCAGAAGGTGCTGCCATTCAGCGTCGCTGGTATCCCAGGGTTGGCCGGGTTCCTGGCCTTTCAATCGGATCGCATCTGCAGCGCGCGCGGACCGTGTCCACAGGGCCTGCATGTTGGTGCGGAACTGGCGTGCTGCGCTTGGAGCTGGCTCCCATTCGATGCCCTCGATGGTGAGGCGATGCGTGCGCACGGCGGTGACTGCCGCCATGTCGGTCAACTGGCGGGTGTCTTGGGCGAGGCGGCTCACCGCTTTTCGGCCCGTCGACCGGACCGGCTGGGGGAACAGTTGCTCATCGCTCCATGTGTGGCCCGCCCGCCCCAGCTCTTGTGCGCGGTGAACCCACCGCGCGGGCACGCCGATGGTGTCGGCCTTGTCCTCGACCAGTTTTCGTTTGAGCGTGAATTTCTCTATTTCCGAGAGCATTTCGGTCGTTGCCGCTACGTCCAGGTCGGAGGTGAGCATGCGTTGCCGCAGACGAGCGGTGCGGGCGGCCAACCGCTGGATTGTGCGAAGCAGCGCTGCCTGACTCGCCGGGATGTCCCCGGCGCGCACCGCCGACTCGGGTCGAGTCATCGCTTGTTCCGCATGTGCTCGCCGCCCACCGGTCACACCGCCGCGGCGCAGGGTGTGCTGGTGGCCAGGTCGGCCTCAGCGTCATCAATCGAGGTTGTTCGGGTCATGCGCTGCCATCGGTGCGCGGCCTGGGGTTTCGTCGAGGTGGCGGTAGGTGTCTGCCGCAGTCGGCGGATAGCGCTGCGGTGGTGGGTCAGGCGTTGGACTTCGGCGTTCACCGGCTGGCTCATCTCGATGTTCTCCTTTCCGGACGTGTGATCGAAGTTCTCGGCTCGTCGGGTTTGTGGAGCCGAATGCAGGCGTGCTTGTACGCGGGCGCTGCCGACGTGGTCGGCGCCCTGGTCGCTGCTGGCCGGCTCGCAGGGCGGCTCGTTGCCTGGCCTCGCTGCGGTTGCGGCATCGGTGGTCAGAGGTGGGCGGATGCTCCCCTCTCCACCGCGTCCGGTGGGGACGGGTCACCGGCGGTGAGCTGCCGCGCGGTGGCGCGCTCGACACCGTGGGGCAGAACAGCGTCGATGGCCATCGCGGTGCCAGGTGTCGATGCTTGTGGTGGTGTTGTCTCGATGAACAGGCGGCGGATCAACGGGTCGTCTGTGTGCAGGGAAGGCATGTCAGGTTCGGCGGCGCAGGTGAGGTCGGCGATCCGCTCTTGCCATGCGTGGCGTCGAGTGAGAAGCGGTGTGCTCAGCTCGGCCGCGGCGACGGTCAGATGATCGAGTGTGCTGTGCAACTCCCGCCGCTGCTGCTGTGAAATGCCGGCCTCGGCCAGTGCCCGCTCGAGTTTCTGGACCGCTGTTGTGAAGCTGATCCGGCCGCGTGTGTCGTCGTCATAGATATCGTGTCCGCTGGCGAGGTCGTAGAGGTGGTCTTGCACCGACGAACCGACGATGTCGCTGATCGCGCCCGGGACTTCATTGTCGGGTTCCATCGGCAACACCGTGATCCCCGCGGTGTCGAGGGCCTGTTTGATCGCCCACTCGGCACGTTGGGCTAGGACATCCGCCTCATGCGAATACCGGGCGAGGTCGCGTGCCTGCTTGTGTCGCTCACTGACGAACAGCAATCCCGGCATCTCCGCCGGGCCGGTTGCGAACCGGTCCAGCACCTGCCGTACCCGGACGCGTTCGATCCCGAGCAGCCCTTCGCCGTGCTCGATCTGCTCGACGATCGCGATGCGGGTGGTGTTCAATTCGTCGAGCAGGTTGTTGACCTGGCCGAGTACGCGGTCGGTGAAGGCCTCCGGGTCGACCGCGAGACGCTCCGCAGCGCGGTGAACATCGCGTGTCGCGACCACGTAGCTCCACACCAGGCGCTGCAGTTCCGCGCGGTGAGCCTGGCGCGGCCAGGGAATGTCCGGCATCGGCCCGCCGTGCGTCACCGCGTCATGCAGCTGGCGAGCGAATCGCCTGTCCGGCTCCGAGAGCGACAGCACACCCGCCTCGAACCACGGGCCGGAAAGGTATTCCCCGGGCCCGAAGAAATCGCTGCGCTGCGGATCGCGGGCCTCCTGCATCTCCCGCCGCAGCATGCCCGTCAACTCCGCGCGGGCATCGACCATCACGGGCGCTTCGGTCAGCAGATCGACCTCCGCGGTGCTGCCGCTGAGGTAGGCGAGCACGAACATCACTCTCTGACGGTCGAATTTGCCCATGCCCGCGGTGGCGAGCACGGAATCCAGCCGGGCGCGCTGCTTTCCCTCGCGAGGGTCGGTGACAGCGCGCAGTGCCCGCGCCTCATCCTGGGCGGGTAGCCCGGCTGCGGCGATCAACGCGGCCGCTGCCTGCTGCGCGACTCGGGTCTGCTGCTCCCGCGCGGCGCGGTCGAGACGCTGGTGGTCGGCCTCCGCGTCGAAATCCGGGTCCGTAGCAAGGGTGTCGGCGTCTAGGTCGGTCACCAGCCCGCAGGTGCGGCGGTAGTGTGCTACCAGCCGCGCCAGCTGCCGGCGCGCGAGAGGCGATTCCTCGCTCCACACCACGGCGTCGGTCAACGCTGTCGCGACATGCTCCGGCGGGCTGGCGAGGTCCAGCTCGGCAAGGCGACGCTCGGTGGTGACGCGCTGCTGGGTGCGTTGGGACTCGGTGTCCTCCGAAATGCGCGCTCGGGCAATGATGCTGTAGGCGCGGTGCAGCGCTGCGACAACCAGCAGATACCCGAGGCGCTGGTGCGGAGCCTCGGCCGGCGGGCCGATCGATGTCAGCCGCCTGCGGTCGTCGACGTTGCGGTTCACTGCGCATCCTCGGGTCGTGGTGCCGCAGCGCGGAAGCACGGCCGAAACCTGTGCAGCGCCCGAACGGGACGGTGCGTCGGCGGCAGGTCGTCTCGGGTCGTGGCGCTGCTGCGACGGCACCGAAGTCGCCGCCACACTGCGGTGGCGATCGGATGGGCTGAGCTTTCGAATTTCCGGCCGGTCACGCGCCCACTCCGGGCTCGGCGCCCTGCTCCGGCGCACGCGCTTGGGCGGCCGCGCCGGCATCCAGATCAGCGCCCGCAGCCGGGTCCGCCACGGCGTTCACGTCCGCGACAGCGTCCCCGATCCGCTCACCGGTCTCCGGCCCAGGACCAGCGCCGCTTTCTTCGGCACCCTGCAGATGCTCGAGCAGGATTCGGATCGCGGCGTCCTGTGCTGCGATGGCGATGCCGTCCGAGAGATCCTGTGCCAGATCGGGATCGATGTCTGCGAGTTTGTTGTCGGCGAAGCGGAGTGCGTCGGGATCGAGGCCGGTGTCCTCCTGCAGCCGCTGACCCCATGCCTTCGCGGCGTCAGCATGCTCATCGCTCAGACCGCCGGTACCGACGCCAGCCGCGAACTGCCCAGCGGCCGCCATCACCTTCTCGGCCTCCTGCTGATGACCGGTCAGCGTCTGCTCGAAACCGGCGGTGCGCCGACGAATCGCGCGCCTTTCCCGGATCTCCGCCACCTCCTCCTTGTGCTTTTTCTTAGAGCGGCGGTCGCGGTTCTTGTAGCCGCTGATCTGTTCGGTGTGCAGCTCGGTCTCCCGCTGCTCCGCGGCACTGTCGCGTTCGATGCGCCGCTCGTGGTCTGCCTGTCTGATCCCCCGCTCGGCAACAGCAGTGTCTTCACGCGCGTTGGAGGCGCGGACCTGCGCGTCGGCGACTCTGTCTTTCCGCGCGTTCTCCGCGGCACTGTCCTCGACGCGTAACTGGAATTCGGCAGCCCTGACCGCCGCGGTCAGCCACGTGAGCTCGCTCTGCAAGCGGGTATTGCCGACCCTGGCAGCAGTTTCGCGCTCCCCGCGCGCGTTTCGCTGGGCGCTGTCGAAACTGCGGCGCACCACATCCTCGTCCGCGATCTGCATCCCGCGTCGACGCTGCTGCAGCGTGAGGTCGTGTTGCTCGTCCTTGCGGCGGTTATCCTCAGCGATGCTGTCGCGTTTCGCGTCATGCAGTTCAATACCCTGCGCGATACGCAGTTGGCTTTCCAGCGCCGAGCGCTGCTCGGCATTCAAACCTCGAACCAGGTCTGTGACCGCTCTGGCCACCTGCACGCCGTGAAGGATCCCGGGACCGAAAGCATGAGCGACCTCGTCGACCGTTTCGCTCACCGCCACCCCCGGTGTCGTTCATTCCGCGGTTCGGATCGACGGGATGCCGGTGCATTGTGACGTGTGTCCGAGGACAGACGTCCGCCCACGACGACACCTCCTCCTCAATCGAAGCGCCTCCCACCGGAGAACACCCGCAGGGGACTGATAAGAAGGCGAATGTGTTCCCCGAAGGGAAGCCCACGGCGCATTTTCGTTTGCCCGAAAAGGCTCGCCTCCATAACACCCGACACTCTGCCTGCCGCGCCAGTGGCGTAGGCGTGGCTGTTTGCATTAATGCAGCCCGGCATCACACTATTTGCCAGAGGTTATCCAGTAATGGAACATGCGTTCATGTCAGCGAAGGCGCTGCACCTGATTGGTATTGCGGGCGCGGTGAAACCCGTCAAATGCGGGCACGTATGAGGCGCGTCAGAACATAGAGCGTGCGGAGACGTCGACGGTTGCGTATCAGAGCATGGAATATTCCGAGTTTCCAGCGAGTCAGAGACTCACGACGGCGGTCGCGCCGTCATTTGCCTGGTTGTGCCGGCACAGGGTGTTTGGGAACGCCGAGCAGCAGGCGGATGTAGCCGTGGGTATCGGTGACGGTGCTGGTTTCGACGCTGACTTCCCTGCGCTGACCGTCGGCGGTTCGAACGACCAAGGGATGTCCGGGGTCTCGGCGGTAGGTGATCTGCAGGCTGTCGGTCCAGCGTGTGTAGAACTCGTCGTGCGATTGAAGCTGTGTCAGCAGCGCTCGGGCGGCGGGGGCGCTGCGGTGCTGGCCGAGGATGGCTTTGAGCCAGCACACCATCTGGGTGGCTTCGTGATCCCAGTCGGCCAGCACCTGCTGTGCGGCCGGCAGGAAATGCCAGACCACCAGATTGCCTGCCTCTCGCAAGGTTGCGTCCGGCAGAGTGGTGTAGGAATCGGACCGGCCGGTTCGATGATCGGCGTGTCGTAGCCGAGTAGAGGTGGTCACCGCGTGATCCTTCAACAGACCTACCAAGTCACTGAAGGAAGAAAGC
>NZ_JADLQX010000056.1 GCF_015477605.1 Nocardia amamiensis | reverse complement strand
TACCACGCCACGCCCCACACAGTAACCTGCTCACCACCGCAATCGGTCGGCTGCAACCCGGCTGACCAGCACAAACCGCACCTACAAGACACAAGGACCACTCATCCCGGGCCCGTGGAACCCGGCAGCCAACCCGCGGCCCGGGCCACCCCCGGTTGCCCACACGCTGCTGATGACCAGCCAAAACCCAACCCGAACACGATCAGACCAGGCCGCACCCCCGACGAAAGATCGAGGCTAACGAGATGGGCGGCTTCAAGGAAGTCCTCGTTGCGAACCCGGATGCGGGTAAGACCTCGGCGACGGCTCAGGCGCAGAATACGTCGTGGAGTCGTGATCCGCCTACTTGGTGCGCCTTTCATGTCGTACCCGCACCTGAGGGCGTGCCTGTGGGCCCTCTTCTTGATCGGTCTACCCCTGATCCCGTTCTGGGCCTTGACATATCGCAGTGAACGGGAGCACTCTACGTCAACGTTGTCGTCAGGCTGACGAGTGAGGAGACTCCGATGACCACACCGCATGCCGTTGATGCGGGCCGACAGCTCAAGGGTGTACTTCCGCAGCATCGCCGGGCCGCTTTATCTGCGCTTTCGGGCCAGGCCATCGAATACTACGACTTCTTTCTCTTCGGAACTGCGGCCGCCGTGGTGCTCGGCCGGGTGTTCTTTCCATCGGCTGATCCCGTTGCCGGAACGCTCGCGGCATTCGCGACCTTCGCGGCGGGATTTCTGGTGCGTCCGATCGGTGCCATCGTGTTCGGTCACCTCGGTGACCGGATCGGACGTAAGAGCGTCCTTGTCGTGACGCTCATGCTCATGGGTGGTGCAACCACCGCGATCGGCGCCTTGCCCACCTACGATATGGTCGGCGTCTGGGCACCGATCGGTCTGGTTTTTCTGCGGTGCATACAAGGATTCGCAATCGGCGGTGAGTGGGGTGGTGCTTCGCTCGTCGCCTTGGAACATGCGCCCAAAGGTCGTGCCGCGTTCTACTCGTCAATAGCGCAGTTGGGTTCGCCGCTTGGGCTGATGGCATCCACACTCATGGTTCTACTGTTCGGCACGATGTCGGACGAAGCATTTCTGGCCTGGGGCTGGCGCGTTCCCTTCCTGTTTTCCGCCGTGTTGCTGGTCGTGGGCTTGGCGATCCGGCTGCGCCTGTCGGAGACGCCGGCGTTCATCGAGGTAAAGCAGACCGATCAACGGTCACGCTGGCCGATCGCAGATCTGCTTCGCACTGCATGGCGCCCGCTGTTGATCGGGACCACGATCACGCTACTCAGCAGTGGTGGCTGGGTTTTGATCAATACGTTCACCATCGGCTACGCAGTGAGCCACCTCGGTCTCGATCGAGAGATCGGCTTGACCGGCCAATTCATCACCGCAATCATCAAGGCCGCATTGCTCCTCTTCGTCGGTTACTGGGCGATCCGGCGACAGCCCAGGCTGATTGCTGGCGCCGGGGCAGCGCTTATCGCGGTCTGGGCCTTCCCGCTCTACCTGTTCGTGGACACGGGTGTCCCAACCGTGATCTGGATCGGGCAGGGCATTGCCACGGTTTTCGAAACTCTGATGTCTGCGGTGCTTCCCGCATTGCTCGCCGCCCAATTCCCAGTCCATCTGCGCTACACAGGTATTTCGCTGTGCTACCAGGGCGGCAACGCGATCGGCGGACTCACCCCGGTCGTTGCCACCTACCTGGTTGAGGAGACGAATGCCTCATGGCCATTGGCTACCTTGCTGGCGGTACTCGGTGTGATCAGCGCGCTGGCCTGTCTATCCGCCCGAGGAAACACCCTCGACCTGAACGCACCGCGCACTACCGCCAGCCAGGCCGGAAATTTCGCACCTGTGCTTCCGGTCACCCCGCTGGGTAACAATGACGACGGTGAACGCGCGATCCTGACGAGCTCCGAGGCGCGGGAAGAGTAACCCGCCTTCCAGTTCGCGCTCGGCTTCGAGGTCTTCGAAGGTGCTGCATTGATGGTCCACTTTGGCCGGACTCGTTTACGAGGCGATCGTAAGTACGCCTGCACCGACCAAGGTGGCTCGTACTCCGAGTTGGGAGTGCACGACCCGCAAATCGGATTGAAAGCTCAGCCGGGCATGCCGAGCCACCGCCGCGCGGAGCGGATCCCACAGCGGCGGACCTGCCTGGGCGAAACCTCCGCCGATTACGACCAGACCGACGTCGAGCGTTGCCGTCGCTGACGAGATCGCGTGCCCGAGTGCAGTTCCCGCGCGGTGCAAAGCTGCCGTAGCGATCGGGTCGCCGGTCCGGGCGCCTTCGGCGAGTTCTACGCCAGTGTTGCCGGTCCACCCCTGATCGCGCGCCCACCGCACCGCAGAGTGTCCGCTTGCGATAGCCTCTACACAGCCGTGTCCGCCACAGGTACACGGGTCATCGAAGCCCGGAACCAGAATGTGGCCGACATGTCCCGCATTGCCGGTGCGTCCGAAGGCGACCGAACCCCCAACCAACAACCCGCCACCAATGCCGGAGGAGACCGTCATTGCTAGCGCGTCGGATATGCCGCGGGCGGCTCCGAAGCATTGTTCGGCCAACGCGAGGCATACACCGTCCATGGCAAATCGTATGGCGGCATTGGGGAACAGCTTCTGTGCCGCTGCGACGACAGGAAAGCCGGTCCGCCACTCCGAGATGTTTGGCGGTGCCGTCGCCCCGGCCATTGTGTCGATCGGCCCAGCCGAACCGATGCCCAGACACTCGACCTGCTCGTCAGCCGCAACATCCAGCAAGAGCTGTCGGCAAGCGCCCCATACCGAACTCGCTGGAACGGCGGTCGTTCGGATCTGGTGCACAGCACCATCTAGTGACACGCGTCCGGCTGCGAGCTTCGTTGCGCCGATGTCGAGAGCCAGCACTGTCATCCTCACCAACCTTGATTCGTCACGCTGTTGCAGGATCCTTCTATCGGTTTGCATGAGCCGCGTGCGCCGAACTGCGCAAGTGCCGCGGGTGGCCGACCGACACCACTGCCGCGTGTGGATGACGGGTATGTGAATTCAGCGCCGTATCGACGGCATGTCGGACATTGACAGAGCATACGGAAGAGTGTTTGCTACGTCAACGTTGACCTAGTGAAGAGGAGGAGGCTGACATGGCTGCAGACCGAGTTGCGGTGGTTGTGCCGCACACTCACTGGGATCGCGAGTGGTACGCGCCCTTCGAGACGATGCGGTTCCATCTCGTCCGTTTCCTGGACGAGTTGATCGAGACCATGGAGAACGATCCCGACCTGCCGGTGTTTCTGCTGGACGGGCAGGCGGTGATCGTTGAGGACTACCTGCAGGTCCGCCGCAGTCAGCGCGACCGGGTCATGGCGTTGGTTGCTCAAGGGCGTCTGCGGCTGGGTCCGTTCTATGTCCAGCCGGACGAGTTCCATGTGACGGGTGAGGCCATCGTGCGCAATCTACTGGTGGGTTGCGAAGTCGCTCGGGGTTTTGGGCGGGTGATGCGGGAGGGTTACTTGCCAGACACGTTCGGACATGTGTATCAACTTCCTCAGATTCTGCGTGGTTTCGACATCGATACGTTCTATGCGATGCGCGGATTCGGGTTCGATATCGAGGAGACCGGCAGCGAGTTCTTCTGGCAGGCACCAGACGGCTCACGAGTGTTGGCAACGTGGCTGAGCGAAAGCTACTCCAATGCGGCAGTGTTGTCACCGGATCCGAAGTCGATGTCATTGCACCACGGCACGCTGGTTCGATACGACTCGCTGACGGAGCTTCTGGATCGTCTGGCACAGCACTCTCGGACGGGCGTACTGCTGCTGCTGAACGGTGGCGATCACCTTCGAGTGCAGGCCGAGGTGCCGACTGCGATAGCGGCGCTCAATGCTGAGTCGACCGTGAAGCTACAGTTAGGCGGACTCGAGGAGTATCACGAGCTGTCGCTCGCGTGCCCGCCGAAAATAGTGATCGAAGGGGAGCTGCGGCGCGGTCGACGGCACGACGTGTTCGATGGAATTGGGTCGACCAGGACGCCGCTGAAGGCTGTCAACGAACAAGTCGAGTCACTGCTGTGTGGTGTAGCTGAGCGTCTGGATGCGCTGGCCATGGGAGTAGACGGGCGCAGTTCGCGCGATTCGCTGAGGTTCGCCTGGGGAGAACTACTGAAAAACCATGCTCACGACTCGATCTGCGGTTGCTCGGTTGACACAGTTCACCAGGACATGATCGACCGCTACCAGGGCGTAAAACGCATCGCTGAAGCAGTGACGCGGGATGCGCTCGAACGTATCAGCCACGCCGTCGCTTCCCCCGTCGCTCCCCAGCAGGTCCCGATCGTCGTGATCAACCTCAGCGCGCACCCCCGTACCGATGTCGTGGAAGTCGATGTCCTACCCGACCTCGACGCGCCACTCGGTGAGCGACGCTTCGGTTGGACACAAGGCGCGAGTGTGGACTGGGCGGCCTACACGCTGCTCGACGCGAATCAGCACAGCGTGCCGTTCACGGTTTCCTCAGCTGAGCAGATCGTGGTGGCAGACACCCTGAACCGCAGGAAAGAACTTCGACAGGACCACATCACCTTCGTCGCAACGGATGTTGCTCCACTGGGCAACGCGACCTACCAACTGGTGCCGACCAGGGAGATACCACACTACTCGCCCGCACAGCACGAACCAGCGGTCGAGCGGACCGCCCGGGGTCTCCGCAATGCCCACCTCGATGTCGTTGTCGCCGACTCGGGGACGGTGTCGATCACGCACCGGGGCACGGGCCGGACATTCGCCGGGTTGCTGGAGTTGATCGATGACGGCGATGCTGGTGACGAGTATGGCTTCGGCCCGCTTCCCGACGATGAGCTTGTCTCCTCGACGGCAAGTACTTGGAGGGTGGAAGCGGGCTCCAGCCCGGACACGCTCACCATGTTCGCAACCATGGATTTACCGATTCGGCTGCGACCGGATCGGCGTACCCGGTCGGCCGAGACGGTAGAGCTCCCGATCATGATGGAGTTGAGGTTGAACGCGCATTCCGATCGGCTCGATGTGATGGTGTTGGTAGATAACCTCGCCGAGGACCACCGGCTTCGGATGAGGTTTCCTACCGGCACCGGGAATAGTCACTCACGTGCGGAATCTGCTTTCGGCGTCGTGCACCGAGACGGTGCCCAGACCCCTGTGACATCGGAATGGGCGGAGGCTCCGACAGGTGTGTTCGCGTTGCGGCGGTTCGTCGCTACGCACGACAACACAGCTGGGGTGCAAGTGCTGACGGAGGGCCTGCACGAGTACTTCTGCACAGAGGAAGGCACACTGGAAGTAACCCTGCTGCGGTCGGTGGGATGGCTGGCACGTCTTGATCATCCTCTGCGGCAACACAAGATCGGACCAGCATTGCCTACTCCCGAAGCGCAATGCGCGGGTCGGCGCGCATTTCGATTGGCGGTCCGGCCGTATCGATCCGGCGACCCAACAGGGCTGCTGTATAAGGCTGCGGAGGAATTTTCGGTGCCGTTGGTTGGCTGCGCAATCCAAGGGACAGGACCCACCGGTGGCTGCACCACGATCGGTGACGCCCCGGGCCTGTTGAGGCTCGCGATCACGCCAGCGGACGTCGTCTTGTCAGCGATGAAGGTCGCCGAAGACGGTGATGGCATCATCCTCCGAGCCTTCAACTCGAGCAACGACAACGTGACCGCGCAGCTGCGGTTCGGGATCGATCTGGCGGATGCGACCGTCTGCAATCTGGAAGAGCGACCCAGACAGGCGCCGATACCGATAGTTGGTCGTGCACTCTCCATCGATCTACGCGGCGGCGAGATCTGCACGCTGAGGCTGCGGCGACCGGACACGCGATGACGGGTGACATAGCGACAGCGGAACCTGCTGCGTATGGCGACTGTGGCGCGTCACTGAGGATGGTGATGTTGCCGTCATCGGCGGTGGTGATGATCGGGGTGTGAGAACGGCCCCGTCCGTGTGCCGGGCGGGGCCGTGGTCGTCGTGGTGACGGCGTGGTCGCCGCCGTGCTGTGGTAGTGGTCGTTGTGGTGTGGATTTCCGTCAGTCCGAGGAGGTCTCGCTGATGGCGATGCGAGCGGATTTCTCGTCGACGATGGCGTGGTCGGTAGCGAAGGCGGCGGTGAGTGCTTGCAGAGCGAGGTTGTTGACCGCGCGGGGGTGACCGCGGGAAGCGTTGTGGATCAGCGCGACCGCGTCGTCGGAGAACAGGGTGTCGGTGCGGCCGGCGATGGCGCAGTGGTGGCGGATGTAGTCGGCGGTGTCGGCAGGGTTCATGCCGGTGATGCTGTAGCGGACGGTGATGCGCTGGTCGAGCGCGGCCAGAACACCCAGGCGCAGGCGTTGCCGCAGGGTGGGCTGGCCGATTAGGACGACGGCAAACGGGCTGCCGGAGTCCATGTCGTGGTTGGTGAGCAACCGGATCGCTTCGAGCTGGTGGTTGTCGAGCAGGTGGGACTCGTCCAGCGTCAGCACCGGGTGGCGACCCCGTTCGGCGGCTTCGCCGGCCAGAGCGTCCGCGGCCTGGGGTGCCAGTGCTGAGGTGTGGTAGGCGGGGGTGTGGCCGAGGGCGGCGACGATGTGGTGGAGCATGCCGCGGACCCCGATAGTCGGGTTCGGCAGATAGATGACGATGTGACGGGAAGGGTCCAGGGCAGCGGTCGCGGCGCGGACCGCGACGGTCTTGCCGGCGCCGACCTCACCGGTGATCACCCCGATCGCGCGCTGGTCGACGCACCAGCCGATGCGGGCGACGGCTTCGCTGTGGCCGGGGTGGCGGTGCAGCATCGACGGCGCCAGGTCCCGGCCGAACGGCATGCGGTTGAACCCGTAATACTGTTGCAGGCCGACACTCATGCGATCCCTGCCTCGGTGTCGGTGTCGGTGTCGGTGTCGGGCTGGCTCGGCATTTCGCCGTAGCCGCTGCTGTAGAGGGCGTGGTAGCCGATGCGCTGGTCCTCACGAAGTTGCTGCTGGTGGGTGGCGGCGGTCAGCGCGAGGTAGTCGATCCCGGTGACTGGCGGCGGAACCGGTTGCGGGGTTTCAGGTTTCGCTTTCGGATGGGCGTGGCGGGTGATGGCGTGTGGCAGGGCTTGCCCGTAGCTGCGGTCGCGGTAGCGGACCTCGACGGTTTCCAGGTCGAACGGGGAGAAGACCAACTCGACGCGGCGCCCGGCCAGCCCGGCATCGACGAGGTAGGTGTTCGAATGCAACGACACCGTCGCTGTCTTGGTGACCGTGCGATACTCGCTCCAGAGAAACGCCTCGGTCAGATCCGCGGCGGTCGGCATGGCCGGGGTGCGGCCGAGCCGATCCCAGCCCGATTCCCACCGCTGCAACGGTGTCTGCCCGGTTTCGGACGCGGCGATGGTATTCGGTTTCGATCCAGGCGGTGAACAGCCTGTTCAGCTCCAGCAGCGCGGTAGCATGGTCGACGCCGGCCGCGGCGAGGTCCTCGGCGGTGGTGTCGGTGACCTCGACGAGGAACTGTTCACGGAGGGTGCGGAAGAATCTCTCGATCTTCCCTCTGCCCTGCGGGCACCCGGGTGTCGAATTGATCGTGCCCATGTAGCGTTCGATCTTCCCGTGCCCGCGGGGCTTGCCGGGCAGCGAGAACACCGGCCGCACCTTCAGATCCGCGAGCACCTGCTCGAGGTGGCGGGAGGTGAAGTCGCTGCCGTGGTCGTGTAGAGCACCTCCGGGATGCCGCACACGTGCCAGTCCGGGTCGGTCTTACGCCAGATCGCCTGCCGCAGCGCGAGTGCGGTGTTCAGCGCCGACGGCGCGCCGAGATTGACGGCGTACCCGGCCACCGCACGGGAGTGATCGTCCTCGATCGCGGTCAGCCACGGCCGCGCGGGCTTGCCGGACGGAGTGAGGACCCACAGATCGAGCTGGGTGTGATCGGCCTGCCAGATCTCGTTCGGCCGCGCTGCCTGGCGCCGGTACACCAGGTCGAACACCTGCCGGTACCGCTTGTCGCCCTCGAGAGCCAGTGTCCGCAGCGCGGGGTCGATCCCGGCCACGACGGCGTAGACCGTGCTGTACGACGGCACCGGCCAGCCGCGCTCGGCGGCCACCTCGCTGACCTGGCGATGGATCACCGCCGCGGTCGGCGCGGGCTGCCGCAGCGCCAGGCCCTCGATCAGTAGCACCATCTCCTCGGGAAACCGTCTTTGCCCCTTGGTCTTCCGGTCTTTGCGTACCAACCCGGCCAGGCCCGCCTGCTGGTACGCCGCCAGCCACCGGCTCGCGGTCCGCACTGGTACCCCCGCTGCGCTGGCCGCCGTCGTGAGTGCGACACCATCCTCGAGGTGCGGGCGCAGGACCGCGAACCTCTGCATGGCCTGTTCTCGCTGTGCGTCGGACAAGCCGTTCTCCGGTTGCCGCATCACCCGATTCGGTGCCGTCCACCGCGTCAGTATCGGCTGAGTCCCCGAACGGCGCACTCGAAATGGGGGTAACCGGCAGGCACCGGCGGAAGCGAACGGCTGAATCAGGCTGCGATATTGAACAAGGTGAGCTCCTGAGCGGTGGCCGCGCCCTGTTCGGCACGCTCACGGATCGCGCAGGTCGGGCCGATGCCGTTCGCGACCGACGCGGCTGATACCAGCCAGCCGTGGCAGCGGCGTTCCCTGTCAAGTCTGGGTGTGTTGCAAGACCGGGGTGACGAGAGATCACCATCGGCCGCTCAGCTGCTAGAGAGTCCGTCTTTTCTGTCGGTGCCGGATCGTATGGTGGTCGCGTGACCGATATTGCTCCGCTTGCTGCTTCGACTCGGGCAGTGTTCGGTGCCTCTGGCGTGCATGCCGTGGTGCGGGCCGGGCGGACGGTGCATGCGGTCAGCCTCGGGCAATGGGTCGAGGACGAGGAAGTGCCCGAGCTTCTTTGTCATACGGGTGTCGCGGGGTGGTCGCCGACGGCCTTGGTGCCGACGCGAGCGGAAATCACCTGCGCTCGATGCCTGCGCCGGATCGGCGCGGGCACCACTGCGCTGCGGCAACTGCTGTTGTTCGGCGATGACGAGGTTCAGGCCGCCGGATAGCGCAGATATCAATTCGTCTCGGGGTTGATCGGGATGACGGTCCGGCTGCTGATGCGGCCGGATTTCTGTGTGAGGCGGTCGTTTTCGACGGTGAGGACTTTGACGATCCGTGCGAACGCTTCGACGGATTGTTCGAGCTCGTGGATCTTCTTGCGGGCTTCGGCGAGTTTGCGCTGGGTGGATTCCAGCTCGTCGCGCAGTTGCTGTTCGCTGGCGGGGTGTGTCCTTGCGCGCGGACGCGGGCGTAGAACTCGTCCTTGAGGTCGGTGTGACGGTGGGTGAGGACGTGTCGTTTGACGTCGGCCTCGGTGGCGAGGGACCCGGCGGTTAGAGCGCCGTCGGATCGTAGCGGGGTGCCGGCCAGCAGCCGGTCGATCGCGGCGCGGATCTGGCCGCGTTGGTCGGTGGTCATCGTGGCTCTGGATCGGTGGTTGTGATGCGGGTGCGGTCGTGGGTGTCGGCAAGCTCGATCAGTGAGGCCGCGCGGTGTTTCAGCCGCTCGGCGACAGGTTGCGGAACGAGCGGCGAATCGGCCTGGGTGCGGATCTGGTCTGCGGCCGTGCGCAGTCGCCGGGCGTGGGTGTCGGTGCGGGCGATGTTGGAGCAGTTGGTGTGGCAGCGGTCCAGGCTCGGTGTTGGGGTGGGCCCGCTGGCGTTGGCGGGGTTGCAGAGGGCCTTGCCTGGGTCGTAGTTGCAGGCGAGGTAGGCGTCGGCGTTGTCGAATACGGTCAGCGCCGGATCCGAGAGCAGGGCTTTGGCCTGCCGGGGTGTGGTGACCAGACCGCCGAAGCGGTCGTGCTGCTCGTGCGCGGCGCGGATCAGCCGCCGGGCAGCGGGCCCGGAGACGCCCTCACCGTGGTCGAGGGCGTCGTGGACCTCGCTGAGTTGTTCGGCGACCGCGCGAGCGGTTTCCAGGTCCAGCAGCTCGTGGATGCCGTCGCGTTGGCGGGTGGCGTAGCCCTCGCTGATCACCGTGCGCATGTGCCGCATGTGCCCGTATTGGACCGCGAGGGCGACCAGGCCGCCGGGTCGGCGGGCGATGTGCCAGGCCAGGCTCCGCCGGAACCGGGCGGTGCCGATGTTGCCGTGCGGGTCGGCGGGGATAGCGACCCCGCGGCCTGGCCTGGTGGTGTGGTCCGGGCGGTCTTGAAATGCCGTGCATGGATGAGATGACAACGGCCGCCGGAGCTGTCGTCGCGGCCTGGCCGGGGTTCGGGACAGCAGCCGACTTCGAGGGCGAGCACTTCGCTCGGGCGCATCCCGGTCAGTAGGCGATGACCACGAAGCACGCGGTGGTCAGCAACCGGACGAATGGCTCGACCTGGTCGAAGTCGATGGCGCTGACCCAGGGTTCGCCCTCGATCAGGCCGGTGATCGGGATGTCGAGCGGACACCGTCCGGGGTTGGTCTTGCGATAGCGCTGCCAGCGTGGAGTCTTCAGAACGCGGTGGACCTTCTTGTGTGGGGTGCCGGTGATCGCGGCGACATAGGTTGCCGCGGCGCCATCTCGCAGCGTGGTGTGCGTGGGCAAGGGTTTCCCGGTTGCCTCCAGGTCTTCGAGGTAGGCGATCAGTGCCGGCGGTGTCCCGCGGGGCAGGTCGGTGTCGGGTGTCTGGGCAACGACCCGCCGCAGTCGTTGTTCCTCGGCCCGGGCAGCGAGGATGTCGTCGGCGAACTCTTCAGTGAACTTCAATGCCTAGATCAGCAGCGGACCCATGGTGGCCGGGCTGATCGGCTCGGTCGAGTTCTCTGCGGCGGCAGTGGCCGCGGGCAGATAATCGTCGAAACCTTCGGTCTCCCAGGGCGGGACGCCGATGCGCGACCGGGTCGGCAGGTGAGGCGCGAACGCGCGGAGCCGGGTCAGCGCGATCAAGTGGCTCGCGGCGGTGTTGCGCGCGACTTTACGAGTTTTGACCACGTAGTTTCCGTAGTCGGCAAGGACATCGGTGGTTGCTTGGGTCAGTTCGGTGATGCCGCGCTCGCTGAGCCAGGTTGCGAATACCCGCCAGGTCACGGCGGTGCCGAACATCCGTTGAGGGCTCAGCCGCGCCCGCATCATCGAGCCTCCACGAGTGAGCACCGTGTCCGGGACCGGGAAGTTCAGCAGCGCCCAGACGGCGTGACGGAACTGCTCACGCAATTCGGCAGGGAAACTCTGCCACTGAATCCGGTCGCTGGTAGTCGACGGATTGTCACTGGTGAATGTCAGCGACCAGACCGGATCACCGAATCGAGGGATGAGCTCGCGGCGTTGTTCGGTGACCGTTGCCGGGTCGACCACCGGATCGGCGGGAGCCGGGAGAGCTGGTTGCCGCCATGGTGCGGTCACGAGTCGAACCCCTTGCGCAGCAACAACTCGATGGTCGCGCGGTCGCCGGCGTTGACCGCCGTCAGCGCGTCGGCCCATTCTGCTGCGGTGAACGAACTGTCCTTGAGCTGGGTCAGCCGGCTGTGGTGCTCGCGCCAATCGTGCTCCCAGGCCCGGGTGGGCAGAACGGTGCGCAGGCTTTCCAGTGCCTGGTGCAAGTAGGCCAGGCGCGGCAGATGCCGCGGTGTGACCACCGCGTTGGCGCAGGCCAGGCAGAGCAGAAACGATGCCCGGCAAGGCGATCCGTGCGGGCTGAACGGGCTGTGAGTGTAGTCGCCGCAGTTCGCCGTGGGAGTGTCGGTGCCGAGGTCACCGGCGCAGGAATCATCGGTAACTCTCGCCGCGACAACAGCTTTAGCGTGGTCGAGGGCATCGGCGATCCCCTCGGCGATCACCGCTTCGGCGCGCCGGTGCGTGGCCGGATCACGCAGAACGTAGACGCTGTCGTGAACGTCGCGGCTGTGCTGGGCGGGAGTGCGCCGATGCAGGACGGTCACGGTGCGCCGCAAACGCCGCAGATTCAGCTTCCCGGCTCCGGTCACCTGGCTCCATCGACGGAAGGCCGGGTCGCCGACGCCGATGCCGGTGCCGATGCCGGTGCGCAGCAGCGCAGCGCGATCCTCGACCAGCAGGGGAAGATGAACATGCCAGACGAGGAGCAGATCGGTCGCAGCGCCGTGAGCGCGCAACAGGTCACGGGCCGGGGCGGTGGCTTCGATCGCGCGGGTGAACAGCCGCCCTGGCGAGTTCGGGCCCCAGTCGGTCAGATTGCGGGTCTCGTAACGGTGGGTCGTGTGACGTCGGCGTTTCTCCAGCTCGGCCCGATAGACGATCGGCTCACCCGGCGCTGACGCGGACAGCACTTGCGGAACCACCATCTCCGAGACGGCCGTGAGATTCCAGCCGTGAGCACTCACGATCAGCGTCACCAGCGACACCATCTCGACCCGGTCGAGAAACAGCCGCCGCCAGGTCCATTCCGAGCTGATCCCGCCCAGCGCGTCCAGGTAGGGCGCGACGACCCGACGATGACCGTCCGCGCCGACATCGACAGGAACATCCCCGGTCCGCGCCAAATGGTCGAGCGCTTCACCCAGCACCCACTCGCGGCTGCCGTCGGCGAATGCGCCCGACCGCCAAGCATCCAGATGCGCCCGGTTCTCGGCGATCCGCTGCCAGGCCCGCCGGAAGTGGCCGGCCGCAGCCTTTTTGATCTCCTCGAATTCCTCCGGTGAATACGCCGATTCCGTGGCACCCGAGTAAGCGACCCGTCGCAGGACCGCCTCGCGAGTCTCCTCGGGAAGCTGATCATCGCGCTTCAGCAGTGCCGCGATCTTGCGAATCTGCCTCTGTCCCAAAGGCTTCTGTGGGCGACTGATCCTCCACTGGTTCCAGACCGCGGGCGTGATGTCAGCGATGGACTGTGGTGGAGGGTCCAGTTGCGCGAGCCATCGGGTGAACGTGCGGACCAGCAACCACACCTCCGTGCTCGAGACCGTCGATCGCCATTCCCCCGGCGGGTAGATCCGGCTCGCGAACGCCGCAGCGAGAGATCGCTGCAACGCAGCCGACACCGGCAACGCACCGAAGTCGAAGATCGCCCGCTGATCACCCTTCTCGCTGATGTGCGTGACCACCGGACCGACATCGTCGAGCACCGATGGCCGACGGTGCCCTTCGGCCGGCAGCGCGGCGTGCACTCCCCGCGCCATCAGCCGGCCACCTCGGCATCCAGGATCCGGTCCGACGCCGCCGCCAGCTTCGCCAGCAGTTCGGCGACATCCGGATCGTCGTCCTCGATCAACAGTGACCGCACCTCCAGATCCGAGACCGGGGCCAGGTAGATATCGCGGGTGTCCTGTTCGCTCGCGTGCCCGAGAAGGTCTTTGACCATCCGCCAGGGCGACATGTAGAGCAGCATGTAGTCGCGGCGTTCCTCGGGCGTCAGATCCAGCCGCATGTCCAACGCCCGATGCAACGCCACCAGCATGTAGAGCGCGAACGAATGCCGCGCCATATGCGGCGTCGCGAACGGCGGACCCGGCACCACCCCCGCCAGCATCACCGCGCAACGCCGCGACGCCGACCGGAACACCGCCTCCCAGGAATGGCAGCCGAACGGGGTCCCGTCCTCGGCAAGCCACAACCACAGCGGCTCCAGCCCGCTGTGCCCCTGGACGAACAACCGCCGCCGCTCGTCCGGCTCCAGCGCATCGATCCGACGTTCCCCGGTCCGGCCGTGCCGGTCGCGCCAATGCAGCACCCGTTGCTGCCACCCGGACTGCTTGACGACCAGCCAGATATCGTCCAGCGCGTCGTAACGGCCTCCGGTTTGCGCCCGCCGGATCGCAGCCCTGCGGGTCGTAGCGCAATACGCCTCGACCTCCCGCAACACGATCGCGGAGATGTAGAACGTGCGGGCCCGCTTGCCCTTGGCCACCGCCGCTGCCAGCCGGGCCTCGACGTACCGCTGCGGCGTATTCGCCGAGGCAGGCAGCTCGATCGTCAACAGCGACCCGCCCTCCCCGAGCCGCAATCCGCTGCTCAACAGCAGGTCGGCGAACGCGGCATTGCGGTCATCGTGACGGCCGCGCCAGGACGGGTCCACGCGGCCTTCGGCGGTGTAACCACGCAGCCCGACATCGCGCCACAACCGAAACGCCCTGGGCGTCAACCACTTCACGTTCGAGGACCGGACGTCCTTCGCTCGCGCCTCGGCCACCTCCACCAGGTCCCCATAGCGGTTGCGGACCGTCTTGACCCCGACCGGGCTCTCGGCCACAAACCCCTGCTTGACCGCCCACCTATAGAGCCGGCTCAGCGCCGCCAACTCCCGGTTCCACTTCGAGCCGCTGATCCGCCGCATGTTCCGCGGCGACCGCCGCCGCCAATCCTCGAAGTCGAGCAGATCATCGTCTGCTGCGTCCCAGTACTTCCCGCGGCTCCACAAGAAATTGAAGAACACCCGATAATCCGTGGTGTACGAGCGCTTCGTCGCCTTGCGAAGTTTCGCAAACGACGACCGGCCGAAATAGCGCGTCAAACGCGCATCCACCCGGAAGTCCGGATCCACCATGAACGGGTCACCCGGATCCAGCCCGAAGGACTCCTCCCGCTCGACAAGATCCCACCACTCATCCAGCAGCGGATGCTGACCGGCCGGAGCAAGCAGCTCCGCGGACACCCAATGCACCGTCCACAACCTGGACATCACCCTCCTCCATGTACTGCAACATGATCAGCTGCAACACACAGAGTTAAAAGGGAAGCGCCGACAGTGCGTGACGAGTTTGACCGGGGGCCTGCTGTCGGTATCGGCCATGTCGTGTCCTATCCGACCGCGAGCAAATGAGATCCGAAGTCTGACACCAGAGACCGACAAATTCTCGAGCTTGGTCAGCTTGGATGGATGGCTGCCGTGGCTGCTTTCACCTCGCCGTGGACCACGGCGAGGCTGACGCCGACCCCGCGCGCGATCTCGCGCAGTGATTGGCCCTCGGCGTGGCGGGCGAGGATCGCGCGTCGCTTGTCGTCGTCGACGACGCGGGGCCGGCCGCCCTTACGGCCCTGCCGGGCAGCGGATTCAGGCCGTCGCGGGTAACGCCTGGATCGACGCGGCCCGCCATGACCCCGAACCCGCCCGCGGCATGCTGGCGATGCTCACCGCGCTCGACCCCAAAACCGATGCCGCGCAACGGCGTCAATTCCTCATCACCGAGATCGGCATCCCACCTGAATTCCTCATTCCACCAGCCCCGGTGCCGATGGACCCGGCCCGGCGGCCGCGACCGCCCTACGCCCGCACCGCCGTAGTCGCGATGCTGGAAACGGAGGGATTCGATCGCGAAGGCGTAGAGCGGGAGATCACCCCGTTCCTCGGTGAGCTGCAATTGCTGCGCGGTGTCACCGATCCCCGCCGCTACCGGTTCACCGGTGACGACCTCGAGCAGCTGCGTGCCCGGCTCAGCCTGTGACAGCGGCGGCCGGTTGAGCCCGCAGGTAGCTGTAGACGGTTTCGCGGCTGATCCCGAATTCCCTGGCCAGCAACGATTTCGATTCACCAGCGGCGGCGCGGGCACGTAATCGGCCGGCCTGCTCTTCGGTGAGGGCGGGTTTGCGGCCGGTGTAGGCGCCGCGGGCCTTGGCCGCGGCGATGCCCTCGCGCTGGCGTTCGAGGATCAGCGCGCGCTCGAACTCGGCGAAGGCACCCATCACGCTCAGCAGCAGTGTCGCCATCGGCGAGTCCTCCCCGGTGAAGGTCAATGACTCCTTGACGAACTCCACCCGCACCCCCTTACCGGTCAGCAACCGCACAAGGTGGCGCAGATCGTCAAGGTTGCGGGCGAGCCGGTCCATCGAGTGCACGATCACGGTGTCACCGTCGCGGACGAACCCGATCAGCTCCTCGAGCTTCGGGCGCGCGGTGTCCTTGCCGGATGCCTTGTCGACGAAGGTCCGTTCGACGGCGATGCCGTCGAGCTGGCGCACGGTGTTCTGATCGACCGCACTCACCCTGACATAGCCAACGCGCATAACTACCCTTTCCGAGACTCGAAATGTCAGGTTGGAGCTTAAGAATCGACTGGACATGCGTCAAGAAATGAAGGAATGGGACTCTATTCTGACTTCTTTCACCCCGGTCGTGGGTGTGGTGTTGGGGTCTACCCCAGATAGGCATACCGAAGGCGCGGCTGGCCGCCGAATCGGGGGCAACCCCGCATGGGTGGTATCGACTGCCACCGAGCGTGGTGGTTCCCAAGGCTGGATATAGCCCGACCGGTTGGCATGTTTGTACCCTGCCCAGGTAACTGGCAAATCGTTGATCGGCCGTGCCGTGTTCGGGAAAGCTATCGGGAAAGCGTGGGCGGATCTTCGCGACGAGTTGATACCCCTCACGAAGAGCGCTGCGGAAGTGCGGGCAGCGCCACCGCGGCGCAGCGCGGAATACCTTCATGCCGCAGGGTCCGCGCTACCTGCTGCCGACGAGTCGAATGCTTTGAAGGTCGCTGCCGCGTCCGTCGGTGATCGAGAGCCACATCCCCATCCCGGCTCGCCGGGAGCCGACTCTTCACAGTCGAGCAATGCTCATCCGCAACTTCCTGTTCGTCGGCGGCCCGGGGAACTCGAACGGCTCAACGAACAGATCGCGACGGGGCTGACCGAACGCCACGGTATCGAGGTGTATGGCTTCGGTACACCAGGCGTCGACACCGGCACGGTCCGCGAAATCGTTACAGCTTTGGACGACATGCTTGCAAAGTATCCGCATACCAGAATTTTGTCGGTGGAGATCGGTGACGTAGACGGAGATATTGCTCGGGCACTCGAAGATAGATTACCCCATGCCGATCTCACAGCTACCAGGATAACTTTCTCAAGGAAGTACGCCACAGACCCGGCGCTACTGTCGAAGGATGTGTCGGAGGCGGTGCAGAGAGGGCACTTTTCCCCGAGAGCCGAAGGTCCAGCGTACAGCGCAATAGTTCACGAATTCGGTCATGCGCTAACCTATGCAGGTCGGTCGGATGCCGTTGGTAGAGCAGATTCCGTCTTGTTTGACCATTATCTACGGACATACCGCCACGAGGACCCGCGGGGCGACCTATACGAAACTTGGCGAGACCAGTTGAGTGGATACAGTTTCTGGAAAGGGGATTTCCATCCGACTGAGGCATTGGCGGAGGCGTTCACCGACGTTGAGCTGAATGGCGACCGTGCTAGCGAACCCGCACAAGTGCTGCATAAGCTACTGATAGACACGGCAGAGTCGGAGTGGCGGAAAGAAGGGTTGATTTGAGAGGTAGAGGATTGTCCGTCGATCAGGTTCGACGCAACTTTGATACGAGCCTAGCGCGCGCGTTGGAGGGGCTGGCTCCCGGATCTCACACAGGTCTAGGGCCTCATGTCGAAGGTGCATTGATCGCTATAGCCTCGGCATACCCAGCGGCCGGTGATGAGCTCATCGCGAAAGCCCGGCACGAGTTCGCTCGGGAATTGGCCAGACCCGAGCACCAGAGCGGATAAGCAGCCCGTCTGGCTGCCAGACAATAGCGCGCCCGACACGAATCGTCACCCCCTCGACGAGTAGCTGTCCGACCCGCGGCTGACGTGGATAGGAACCCGACGGTGTGTGGATCAGATGCTGCGGTTAGCGGTGGGATGTGCGGCATCAGCACGAAACACAAGACGGTTGTCCAGGGACGCGGAACACCGCCAGTGAACGCGACTTCGAAAATCAGTGAAGAGGGCTTCGAAAAGCGACACCCGACGAGCGCCATCAGGGGGACCTCCGAGCGTTCGGTAAACGTGTTCGACAACCAGGCGAAACCGTACCTCACAACGAACGGGTTTTCGAACACCTGCTCCTGCGGAAACACCCGGCCGGATGGCAATGATGTTCTCGTTCGGGAGACGGTCGTTTTCCGAACCCAGACGACGCAACCAGACGCCCTACGCCACCTTGTCGCGAAATCCACGCACAGCACACCGATCCAATGGAGCGAACTTCCGCGCACATCGCCAAGTACGATGTCGGGCCCGTCACCACCAACACGGACCGCACCATGACAGGCAAGTATTGATCCGAAACTAAAAGGTTGAAGCGTAAGTGGTGTGTGGGGCCTGGAAGTAGCTGCGGGCGCGGCCGGGGAGCTTCTGGACGCGGTGGAAGAACGAGCGCACGGCGGTCTCCATCTGGGCGGG
>NZ_JADLQX010000055.1 GCF_015477605.1 Nocardia amamiensis | reverse complement strand
CGCTCGCACAAACACTTCCGGCTTCCGGGCCACCGGCACCACCTCCACCGGCAGCATCACCGGCAACAGGTCCACGATCAACCCGACACCCGGTTACCGAGGCAACCTACTTGGACAAGGCACTAGCCAACTTCGACCATGTCGCGGCCCTACGAACGGCCCTGTGGCGCAACTATGCCCGCGAGCTCGCCGCGCTCGAGCGCGTGGAGCTCGTCGACGTCGATATCGACAACACGGTGCCGTTCAACCTGGTCGTGCGCGTCGACGACCGCGACGGGGTGTTCGCGCGGATGAAGGCGGCGGGCATCGGGGTCGGGGTTCACTACCCGCCCAACCACACTCAGCCCGCCTTCGAGCGCTGGCATCGCCGCCTGCCCGATACCGAGGCCAGCGCGCCGCGGCTGTTGTCGCTGCCGTTTCACCCCGCGATGACCGAGGTCGACGTCACCACTGTCGTCGCCGCGCTGGCCGCCGCGCTCGCCCCTGCGGCTAGCTGATCGGTTCTCGCGCGGCGACGGCGCGCACGAGTCCGGCCAGCCGCGTTCCGGCATCTGGGCGCCCCAGCTCGCGGGCGGCCTTGCCCAACCGGGCGCGGGCGTCCGGATCGGCCAGTAGTCCGTTGACCGCCGCGCTCACGGTCTGCCCGGTCACCGTGCCCGACACCGTGATCGCGGCCCCGGCCTGCTCGAGCAACCGCGCCGCCCGCGCCTGCTCGCCACCGGCAGAGGACGCCAGCGGGATCAGCACCGCGGCTTTGCCCAGCGCGGTCAGCTCGGCGATCGTGCCGGCCCCGGCACGGCACACCACAACCTCGGCCAACGCCAGCGCATCGGCCATCCCCGCGCCGTCGACGAAGTCGACGACGCTGTAGCGTCCGGCCAGCTCGCCGGGCAGCGCCGCTGCCGTGTCCTGCAACGCCGACAGATCCGCGGCACCGGCCTGGTGGATCACGTTGGCGTGGGCCAGCAGTGCCTCGAGCGTTTCAGCGACGGCGGTGTTGATCTGGTGGGCGCCTTGGGCGCCGCCGGTGACCAGTACGGTCGGCAGCCGGTGGTCGAAGCCGCGGCCGAACCGCTCCAGCGCAGCAGGGCCGCTGCCGGCGAGCACGGACTCGCGGACCGGGTTGCCGGTGACCACCGCGCGCGCGGCTGCGCGCGGCGGCAGTACCGCGACGGTCGCCTCCGATGTCACCGCCACGGCGGTCGCGGCTCGCGCCAGCACTCTGTTGGCCAGGCCGAGCCCGATGGTCTGCTCGTGGGTGACCAGCGGAATGCGCAGGAGGCCAGCGGCCACGCCGACGGGAACGGCCACGTACCCGCCGGTGGTCAACACGACGTGGGGGGCGAAGGCGCGCAGCCGCCGCATGGCCTGGGCTATCCCGACCGGCACGCGCGCCATGTCGGTGATGTTGGCGCGGTTGAGCATCCGCATCGGGTTGCGTTCACGACGCAGCTTGCCTACAGCGACCGGGGTGAAGTCGATGCCATCGGCGGCCGCGGTCCGCTGCTCGAGCGAATCCGCCTGCCCGAGCCACAGCACCTGCACCGGGTCGTCCCCAGCGCGCAGCTCTCGCGCCACAGCGAGCGCGGGAAACACGTGCCCACCGGTACCACCACCTGCGATCGCTACCCGCAACGCTGCCGCCTTCCCATGATCGGCCGAGACAATGCGCTCAAGTCTGCCACCGCCCCGGGACCACTCAACGTTCGTGCGTCTCGGCCGCGGCCGCTGGTGCCCACTGTGCCCCGGTGACTTCCCCGTCCACTACAGCGAGGCCTGCCCCGAAAACGGGCGTGGCAGGCTGCCTGCCGTGTATCCGCTCGAAAAGCCTTCTGCGCTTGCGGTCTCATGCCACAGGCGAGCCCGGAACCGCCTGCTCGGCGGCCGCACCACCGCGCGTTCCCACCGCTGCGGTTGCGGGCACTGTTGTTTCTGACCATGTCGACTCGTTCCGGCGGCGGAGCCCACGTATCCTCGCCTGTGATGTCGATCTGAGCAGGTGAGAACAACACCTGCGACGGTCGATGACCCTACGGTCTTCAATGCTGCCGCCGACGTGGGCGGCATGGCGGCTCAGGCTCCGGCCAGCGGTTTGGTCGATAGCGATAGCAGTTGCTGGTCGGCCTATCCGGCGCGATTTCGACGACCCGGCCGACGGTGACGCGCTGGCGCCCGGTCGGCGGACACCTGTTCTCCTCGGGATCGGTTGGCCTCGTGAGACGCAGGCGGCGGAGTTCACCGGCCTGGCCCGCTGCCCGGTTGGTACCGTGGTCGCACCGATCTGGTTCTCGTTTAAAGGAATCCGAGATGAGTTCAGGCTCCGAACTCGCCGTGACTGAGCTCGCGGCCGATGTGGTCGCCCGCATGCCGAACGGGCGGCGGTACGTTCTCGGGATCGCGGGGCCGCCTGCGGCCGGCAAGTCGACGTTGTCGCAGAACCTCGCCGCGGCCGTCCGGACCGAGCACGCCGTATCTGCCGAGATCGCCCCTATGGACGGATTCCACAAGACCTCCGCCGAGCTCGACGCGGTCGGTGCTCGCCACCGCAAAGGCCAGTCCGACACCTTCGACGTTGCCGGATTCGTCGAGCGCCTGAAACTGCTGCGCGAGGCGCCGTTGGGGCAGCGCGTCCCGTGGCCGATCTACGATCGCGGCCTGCACGACCCGGTTCCCGACGCCATCACCTTCGCCGCGCAGCGCCTGGCGGTCGTGGAGGGCAATTACCTGCTCCTCGATCAGCCCGGCTGGTCCGAGGTCCGCGCCCAGCTCGATGAGGTGTGGTACCTCGATGCCGAGGACCACGTCATCGAGCAGAGATTGACCGACCGGCATCTGCTCGGTGGGAAGACGATCGAGCAGGCGAAGGCCAAGATCACTGACAGCGACATGCCGAACGCCCGCCTGATCGCGGACACACGCGGCCACGCCGATGCCGTGCTGCGCGAGAACGGCGGGCGCTACATCGTCATCAGGGCAGATCGTTAGCCCAGTTGCGCGTTCCGAAGCTGCGGCACGACAGCGTCGATACCGCGGATGCGCGGGTCAGTGCATCGAGGAAGTCCCGGCTCTGGCCGTAGTAGGCGCAGAAGGCGCCGTGCAGGATGTCACCGGCGCCGAGTGTGTCGGCGGCCTCTGTGACCGGGGTGATCTCGACGCTGCCGTGCTGGCCGTCCGAGGCGAACAGGATCGGGTCCGGTCCCTGTGTCACCGCAGCATGTTTCGGTCCCGCCGAACGCAGGTAGTCGACCAGCGCTGGTCCGTCGCCGTGAAAGTCGGGCGGGGAGAATGCCTTCGAGCAGATCGCGATCTCGGTTAGCGGCAGCAGCTGATCGTGGATCGGTTTCCAGCGTCCGGCGTCGAGCACGACCGGCACGCCGAGGGCGTTCGCCCTGCGCGCGATGCCCATTGCCAGCTCGGGGTGGTGACCGTCGACCAAGACGGTCGAGGCATTCTCGACGTGTTCGGCGAGGTCGGCGGTGTAGGGCGCCTGAATTCGTGCCGCGTCGAGGCCGACGATCGTGCGTGAGCCGGCCTCGAGCGCAACCACGATCGAGGACACCGGCGGCTTGGTGCTGCTCTCGGGCGTTACGTCGACCACGGTGACGTGCTGGCCGGTCAAATCGTGGCGTACAAGATCGGTGAGCGGGTGGCGGCCGAGCGCGGTGATCAGCGTCGCGGGCCGGCCCGACACGATCGCGCAGGCCACTGCGGCGTTGGCGGCTGGTCCGCCGGCGCCGAGGAACTGGTCGTTTGCTTGGGTTTTCGTGTCCTCGCCGGGATATCGGTCGACGGCGTAGGCGATATCGAGGGTGGACAGGCCCACGAACAGCGCTTCGGGCACCAGGGCTCCCTTCGGGTCAGCGGGTCAGCAGGTGTTCGAGCGCGGCGGTCTGCTCGGAGTAGGTTCGTACGGTGACGACGGCCGCGAATTCTCGGTCGGCCGCCTGGTCTTGGAGACCGGCCCAGTGCTTGGCCAGGTACCAGCTGGCGCCGGTCGTGCCATAGGGGCCGAGCCCTGCGCAGAAGAACCAGTATCGGTCCGGGTGCAGCTGGGGCGCGGGGCGCACGCGGGCGATCAGTCCGATGTTGCGGTTGTCATCGGAGCTGTAGGAGTTGCCGTCGGCCAGTTCCAGGTACTCGAGATATCCCCCGGCCGAGGGCGGGTTGTCCTTGATGGTGAACAGCGGATCTCGGGTGGTCTCGAGATACATGTGGGTGCAGTCGTTGGAGCTGAGCCCGAAGGAGACATAGGGGCGGTCCGGTGACGAGACGACATCGCGATCACTCTGGATATCGACGGCAATGCCGTCGTGGTGCTGGACCATCGCCATCACGTGCAGCATCCCGCGGACATCGTTTTCGGCCAGCGCGATCGGTACGTCGATGCGGTGTGCGGCGTTGAACACGCTCGCCCGCTTACTGAAGATGTGCTGACGCGGAATGCCGGCGGCCGCGAGCGCTTCGACCGAACTCGTGGCCAGCTCGAAACTGGGCACCACCAGAGTGACGCCACGATCGACCATCTCCGCGCCCAGGAACGCGCCCAGCCCGTCGTCGACTGGGTCATCATGTGCCGGGTGCGGGCTGGCGGCCGCCGCGTTGGCCATCGAAAACAGGGCGTGGATAGACCATCCGGGGAACATGCGGGCGAGGACTCTGCGGTGATGGTTCTGCGGCAGGCCCTTCATCTCACCCGACATCCAGTTATAGAACTGGGCTCGAGACGGTGCGTCTGCCCGCGCCGCCGCGCTATCGAGTTCGGCGGCGTGTTTGCGGTATTCGGCGCAGAAATCCTTATGGCTTGCCAGATGCCGCTCGTCGAGCAGCATCTTGAGCACGGTCCCCAATCACGTCCCCTTTTTCAGGTGTCGAGCTGTCGAACTAGCGAACGATCCTATCGACACTGGCAGTCCAGTGGACGAGATAGGACAGAAACGGACTGGATCGGACCTCTTCGGCGATGCGACTGGACCCGTTGAGCGCCAACACTTCTCGTACGTCGCAGCGGGACACGGTCTCGGACGGCGGGGCATTGAGACGTTCGTCTGTCGCAGCCCGCACAGCAGGCTCCGGCCGCTGATCCCGCGGGGCTGCGCAGCAGGAGAGGAGAGACCTTGACCATCTGTATGTCCTCACCCGCGACGGAGCTGACGTCATGACCACCGCCGCGGATCCTGTGATCACTTGGCCGCCGTCACCGGAGTTCTGGTCGACCAGGTTCCCGGCTAAGACCGATGGTGCGGTCGCGCCGTACCTGTTCAAGGGCATCGTGCCGGCCGATCGGCTCGGCCCTGACGACGTGTTCGACGGACTGCGCAGGCTGCGCCGCGCGGCCGCGCACGGCGAGCCCACCAGCGCCCGCATCCGTGTCTACGTCGGCGAGGAGCGTCGCGACGAGGTGATCGACACCGTGCTGTCGGCGCCGTGGTCCGATGAGGAATTCGTCGCCTGGATGCAGAATCTCACCGGCGCCGAACGGTTCTCGCTGGTGATCAACAACCTCGAGACCACCTCCCAGAAGCTGGCCACGGTGCTCGGTGAGCTGATCGGATCCGCGCACGCCGGATGGGGCGTGCCGATCGGCGGCAGCGAACAGGTCGCCTTCGCCGGGAACTACGCGGGTACGGCGTTCGGCGTCCACGAGGGCTACGAGGACGCCTTCTTGGTCCACCTCGGCCCCGGCACCAAGCACTTCTACACCTGGTCCGGTGAGCTGTACAAGGAATTGACCGGCGGCCAGGCACCGACCTTCGGGGACTACACCGCGCTGCTCGCGCGCGGCGAGCGCCACGACCTCGAACCCGGTGATGTGCTGTTCCTGCCGCGGCGGGTGTTTCACGTCGGAGTCCAGGACGGATTCTCGATCTCGGTGGCGATCCCGCTCTACACCTACTCCGACACGCGCATGCTGGCCCTGTCGCTTCTGCCCGAAGTGCTCGAGTCCGCCGCCACCATCGACGCCGCCGACGAGACCCCCTCGCCGATGCATCCGCTGACCGCAGGCCCGGGGCCGGTCGCTGCCGCCCTCACGTCGGCGGCCACCGACATGCTCACCACCGTCTCCGAGCAGCTGGGGCCCAAGATCGCCGAATTGGTCGCGGCCCGGTGGCGCACTCTGCGCAGCAACGGCGGCTGGGAGGCCGCCCAACACGACCTCGCCCGAGCCGACGCGGCGCGCGAGGCCGCGGCCGCGCTCGCCGCCGGCGGCACCCACCTGCGCGTCGCACCGCCGTACACGCTGCACGCCGATCCGGACATCGACGAGCACCTGCACATCGGTGTCACGGTCCGCGGTCTGGTGCTGCGCGTGCCGGAGTCGCCCGCCTGGGGCACCGCGCTGGCGTCGCTGGCCGACGGTCACACCGTGCGCATCACCTCCGAACTCGGAGGGGACGCGTTGGCGCTGCTGCTCGAAACCGGCGGCATCCAGGTCCTCACCGACCCCAACGCCGAGGAGTCGGCATGACCACCTCGATGGTCAAGCGCTACCTCGACGAGCACCCCGACACCAAGGCCGCCATCACCAGCGTCCTGCTCAACAAGCCCGAAGTCAGCGGCAACGACCTGGTCGACACGCACATGGCGCCGATGGTCGCGGCACTCTATGAGCAGATCACCGCCGCGGTGTCACCCGCGACGCTGACGCAGGACCAAGCGGCGCTCTATATCCGGGAGCTGTCGGTGTTCGCGCGCTACAACTCCGATTTCCTGCGCCAGGCCGCCGACACGGTGCAGGGCGGGTGCATGGAGCTGGCGCACGAGTTCCGCCGCAACCACCTCGAGGAGGGCGGAGAGCGGGGCAAGGTGCCCGCGCACTACACGCTCTACTCCGGGGCGCTGCTGGCCGATCTGGGACTGCTGGTCAACGGGCACCTGCCCGCGCCGGAAACGCTGACCCTGGTGTCGCTGCACGACTGGCTGGTCATCGGCTCGTCGGTGAGCCGCATCTGCGGCGGCTACTACGCCACCGAGGGCGTGGCGATCGACGAAACCGAGCTGCTGCGCGCCATCACCGACCGTTACGCCGAACTCACCGTCGGCGCCGAAGCGGAACTGCAGAACCTGGACTACTACTACTCGCTGCACCTGGACGAGGGCCACGAAGCCGCGGCCGTGGATGGTCTCAGCGTCGAGGCCGCCCACATCGAAGGCATCGCCCGCTTCATCCGCGAGTACCAGCTGTTCGGCCTGGACCTGCCGCAGATCGTCGACGGCTGGCTCCAGATCCTCGAGGGCATGATCGCGTGGTGGTCGCAGCTGACCGACCGCGCCGCCACCCTCCCCTGATCCCCGCAGTAACCCACCGAAAAGAAGGAGAAGATCACCATGTCGCCGATGCTCAAGAGCGGTGTCCGCCCCGACGCACTCAAGGCCGGTGTCCGGCCCGATGCCGCCCTCAAGGCCGGTGTCCGCCCCGATGCCGCCCTCAAGGCCGGTGTTCGGCCGGATGCCCTCAAGGCCGGGGTGCGCCCGGACGCCTCCTGACGTCCAGGGCAGAAACACCCTGCGCGGGGCCACGCGACAGCACGACGCCAGCTCGTCTCGTGGCCCCGCCACCTTTTCCGACTCCGATCGAGACCACAGCTCGCGCACGCGCCACCGACAGCGGCTGCCATGGCCTCGTTCCTGAACTCAGCGTGGAGAAGAGCATGACCATCGCGGCGCGCGAGTCCACCCGCCGACGCCCCTCTGCAGGAGCATCCGGCCCGGTCCGCCGCGCCTTCGGCCCCGAGCTGATCGCGCGCATGGACGACCTGTGCGCCCGCGGCCGCGCCGAAGGCCCCCTTGATCTGGCCCGGGACTATCTCGCGGCCGCCGTCACCGCCGCGGTCGGCATCACCGTCGGCCACCCGATCCTGACCGCGGTGTGCATGGTCTACATCGGGATCCGGCAACGGCACCTGTCGAACTTGACCCACGAGGCAATCCACACCAAGCTCACCCGCTCCCGCCGCGCGAACACCATCTTCGGGCACCTGAACTGCCTCGCGCTCGGGGAACCGTTCACCCCGTATCGGCGGTCGCACCGCGTCCACCACGCCAAACTCGGCAGCCCCGACGATCCGATGCTGCGCTCTTACGTCTCCCGCCGCGCGCACGCCCCGTGGCCGGACAAGAAGGCGTTCGTCACCCACGTGATCATCGGCAACGCGTTGTGGCAGCTGCCCAAATACGGATTCCTCACCCTGGCAGGCAAGGCCGGTGACGAAAGCTGGAAGGCCGCCGGAACCCGATGGGCGGCCTGGGCAGCCTGCGCCGCGGCGGCCGCCGCGCTCGGGCATGGCATCGACTTCGCGCTGTACTGGGCGCTGCCGCTGATCGTGGTGCGCCCCATCGTGACCTGGCTGACCGACCTGGGCAACCATGCCGGCCTGATCCACAACACCGACGTCATCCGCCAGACCTGCGGCTGGACCTCGCACGCGCTGACCCGGCACCTGCTCGGCGGGCACAACGACGACATGCACCACCCGATCCACCACTGGTTCCCCAACATCGGCTGGCGGGAGCTGCCCGAAGCCGCCACCATCCTGCGCGAGCACTACCCACGTTGGGACGAGGTGCCCTGGTGCTCGGGGTACTTCTTCCGCCGCCGCGCCACCCCGCACATCCCCTGCGTGCTCGACGACATCGTGGCCACGCTCCACCTCCAGCTCACTGAACGCCAGCCCAACACCTGACTCTGCGGACGCCGCGCCGCGATGACGACCCGAACAGGATCCGAATGTCTCTGCCTGTCAACAGTTTCGATGAATTCACCACGTTGCGTGAGGTGATCGTCGGCGAACCCCACGGCTACACCTCCCACGACGCGGATGCGAGTTTCCGCCTGTTCTACCTCGACAACGTCACTCCCACCGCGGCTGCCGGGAGCCGGGAGCTGGCGATCCCGCCGCAGCTGGTCGACGAACTCGAAGAAGACGTGGAAGGTTTGTGCGCCGCGCTGGCCGAGGCCGGGGTGCGGGTGTTGCGTCCCGAGCCGGTCACCGAACGCACCGTGATCTGCTCACCCTGGTGGTCCGCTCGGGAGACGCCACCGCTGAACGTGCGCGACCAGACGATCATCCTCGGTGACACCATCGTGGAAACCGCGCCCCACATCCGGGGCCGGGTGTTCGAGAACGACTACCTCAAGCCCCACTTCTACCGCTACCTGCACGCCGGATCAGCGTGGATGTCGATGCCGCGGCCAGCGCTGGCGCGCCAGTCGCTGGACCCGAGCTTCTTCGACGGCCAGCCGGTCGACCTGTCGGCGGTCATCGGCGACACCGACACCCGCGTGCTGCCCGGACTGGGGCACGAACTGGTCTTCGACGGCGCCCAGTGCATCCGCCTGGGCCGCGATGTCCTGGTCAACGTCGCCAACACCAACCACGAACTCGGCCTGTCCTGGCTGCGGCGTGCCTTCCCCGAGCTGCGGTTCCACCGGCTCGACGCCATCGCCGACAGCCACATCGATTCCATCGTGGTGCCACTGCGGCCCGGCCTGCTGATGCTGCGCTGCGCCGACTACCTCGACGCGCTGCCCGAACCGCTGCACGGCTGGGATATCGTCGTGCCGCCCGAGCAGGACGAGGACGCCTTCCCCGACTACAGCGACTTCGGCTTCAACCTGACCAGCCGCTACATCGACATCAACGTCCTCTCGGTCGACGAAGACACCGTCGTCGTCAACAGCCTGTGCCCGGATTTGATGCGCACCCTGGAGAAAAAGGGTCTGACCGTCATCCCCGTCCGGCATCGCCACCGCCGCCTGTTCGGCGGCGGATTCCACTGCTTCACCCTCGACACGGTGCGCGCCGGCGGACACGAGGACTACTTCGCATGAGCCGCGCCGCAGCCGGGACAACGCTGACTCCGCGGGAGACCATCGAGGCCAAATCCGATCTCCTGTACAAGATCCGAATCCTACTGCGCGGCCAGGGGTTCGCCGAGGTCACCACCCCGACCTTCCGGCAGGCCGACGACCTGACCGGCAAACGCGCCAGCGCCGCTGTGGGCGGCCGCGACGGGTGGCTGCGCAGCATGATCGGCCCGGCGTTGCGCTACCAGCTCGCCCACACACCGCGGGTGTTCGAGATCGGCGCCTGCTTCCGCAACGACCCGGCCGACCACACCCACCTCCCCGAGTTCACCATGCTCGACCTGTATGCCGCGGAGTCGAGCTACGACTACCTGATCGACCTCGCCGAGAATCTGGTTCGTCTCGCCCACCCCGGCGCCGCGCAGCGGATCTCGGTCGCCGAACACCTCGGCACAACCCTCGGTGTCGACCTCACCCGCGAGACCCTGGACCGGCACATCGGCGCCCTCGCACGCCATCTCGACTTGTCGGCCGATACACCGCTGCACGACCTGCTCGACGCCTACATCGCCGCTGAGCTGGAGCCACGCAGCGCCGGGACGGCCCTGTTCCTGGTCGACATGCTCCTCGGCGGCAACGAGCCCTGCGCCAAACTGCGCGAGGGCACCGCCGCCGTGCTCAACCGGTTCGAGGTGTTCATCGACGGCGTCGAAGTCGTCCACGGCTACGAGGACGAGACAGACGCCGAAGCGTTCATCCGCCGCGCCAGCGCGATCGGCCTCTACAACCCCGAACAGTCGCTGGTGCAGAAGGCGATCCTCGCCGGTGCCGTGCCCTCCCACAGCGTCGGTCTCGGAATCGGGATCGAACGGCTCTGCATGGCCGCCACCGGCGTCCGCGACATCCGGCTGTTCCGACAGTCCGCGGTTTTCTGATCCGGGCGACGGCGCACCTGCCACCGTCCCGGACCGGCCGTGCGTGCTGCTCTAAGCTGGCCGGGCCGGTGCCTGGCCGTCACGGTCTGGTGCTGAAATCCCTTTTTTGACAATGAATTTCGAATAGAGAGGGGAACGCCGATGTATGAAGGTGGCTGCCTGTGCGGGCAGATCCGGTTCCGCGCCGACGCCGAGGCAAACTGGCCGCACCTGTGCTTCCCTGATGATTGAGTGAGTTCAAGGACTCATGAAGGAGCAGGGTGGACGAGTGGTGGCTGGTGTTTGTTCCGGATTCGGACCGGTGGGGGCCACTCCCACGAGACGGAGTGATGGGGATACAGGATCTTCCGGCCGCTGTGGACCGGTTGGGACTTCGTCCCGGTGATCCGGTTTTCGTCCGACCCGATTTCGTTGTAGATATGGATCTTCTGGAATTCGTTCTCTCGGAGGAGTTTCGAGGATTGCAGCGCGAGACACGCAGGAACTATGCGACGGACATCAGGGTTTTGCTGTCCTGGCTTTGGCGGCGGGGTGTGCCGTGGTGGCAGGCCACACGCTCTGATCTGAGGGCGTACCGCGAATTTCGTTGCGACTCACCGAAAAATCCGCATCGGATCGGCGGGGCGAAGTGGGACAGAGAGGCCGCAGCGTTCACTCGACTGTATCGGTGGGCGAAGGTGTCACCGCTTCCTGTCGATGTAGGCCGCAGGGAGGACCGAGCAGCGCATGCACGGAGCTCTCGCGTCTCGTGGCTGACGCCACGAACGTGGGGGGTTTGGCAGGACCTTGGTCTGCGCGGGCTGGGCCGAGACTGCGTGCCGGTGCCGGGTTGGGACGCACGGACCGAGCTGCGGAACACCGCGTTCGTCGGCTTGATGCTGAGCTCGGGGCTGCGGCGGCAGGAGGCTGGCGGCATGCTGACGTTCGAGATTCCTTCTCGGCCTGCACGATTCGGCCGGTACTGTCATGGGCAGGTGCCGCGGGCATTGTCACGATCGAAACGAGATAGGACGTTCTATGCCTCGACCGACGCGTTGCGTCAGGTCGGCGCCTATTCGGAGTCCGAACGCGCGTGGACGATTGAGCGGGCTCAGGAGCAGGGGCGTTACGAGAGGCTGCCTGACATGCGGCTGATCACTCACGTCACAGCGGGACCGGCACCGAAAGTGCATTGGGTCGACCGGCGCGGGATCGAGGGCAGTCGTGCGCTGAGCTTGCTGGACTGGCGTGAGCGGCAGTGGCTGTATATCGAGGGCGCGCGAGGCTCTGAGCCAGCGTGGTTGTGGTTGACCGAGCAGGGTATGCCGATGCTGCCGGACCGGTGGAACGCAGTGTTTCGGCAGGCGAATCTACGTTGCGAGCAGGTGCTGTTGAGCAGAGCCGAGCGGGAGCTTCCGCGGGCGGAGCGGATCGCGGAGATCCGCGGCAAGGCCCCTTACGCGACTCCACATTCCGCTCGACACAGCACAGCGCTCTACATGCTGATCGTGCTGAATGAGTTGATGGACAAGAAGTATGGGCTGAGCGCGTCGGACCGCCGCGACTTCGCGCAGCTCTACGGCGATCCGTGGTGGCTGGTGAAAACCATACTCGGACACCGGGATGTCGAGACGACGAAAGAGCACTATCTCGCCCCGGTCACGCACCTGCAACTGGAGTCGATCCTGGCGTTCGACACCGCCGGGACCGAACCCCACGCGGCCGAGGATTCGACGAGTCTCGACGACTTGTTCGCGCGGCTGGCGAAGGAGACAGCGGGGATTCAGGATGTCGACATTCTAGTCGATGCTGCGCCCGCCGCGGGGATGTCGTTGTGAGCGGGCGGGGGCACAAGGCGGTTGTGCCGCCGACGGATTTCCAGGCGGCGGAAGGGATTACCGACGAGGCAGGTCTGCTGGTCGCCGTGATCAACAAGGAGGGTTTCGAGCGGGTCTTCGACTTCGCCACAATGTCGGTGCCGGAGCCGATGCAGCGTTCTCTCGCAAAGGTTTTCGCTGAGCAGTCGGTGAACTGGAACAGCCACGCCAGTGGCGAGTCGTATTGGCAGTCGCTGCGGGCGTTCGCTCGGTTCCTGAAGAATCAAGACCACCCCGCGCCGGATCTGGACGGCCTGACCGCGGCTACGTTGCGGCTGTGGCGGAACAACCACAAGACCACCCCCGGTGGCCGCGAGGCGCTTGCGAAGATCCGGACCTTGTTGCAGAGGGATCCGCGCCTGTCGCACGGCCCGGTCGCTGAGGAACTGGCTCGCCGCGCCCCGCGGTGCGTCACATCGTCAAAGCAGTCGTACGCGAGGTCCGACCGTGAGCTCGTGGTGAAAGCGGCTGAGCGTCAGTTCCGATCGGCTCTGTTGCGGATTCGGGCCAACTCGGCTGTGCTGTCACGGTTCCGCACCGGCGGGCTGGAGGAGGGCAGCCGCGATTGGCGACTCGGCCGAGTCCTCGAGCACATCGCCGACACCGGCGACGTCCCTCGCTCAAGTGGAAAAGGCCGTCCCCATGACGTGAAGCTGCTGGGTGGTCGGCACCGGGACGTCACCTGGGGCAGGTTGTTTCTGAGTCGCCAGGAGCTGACCGCGCTCGCGGTGCTGATGACCGACCAGTACGGCTGGAATCTGTCGGTGTTCGACCGGCTCACCGTGCCGACCACCGCGCCCACTGCAGGGACGACGGCCGCGGTGACCTACAACGTCCTGGTCGAGAAGCGGCGCTTGGGGGCGGGTCGATGGTTCGTCGAGGAGAACTACACCGACTCCGGGCCCGGGTCCCCCGGGCGACTGATCACCCAGGCGCTCGAGGCCACGCAGCACGGCAGAACCTTGGCCGCGCGTCTGGTGCCCGGGACTGATCTGCTGATGGTTGCGCGCCAATTCCGCACCTGCGATGTCGATTCGGATCTGGACCGGCCTCGTCCGGTCGGGCCGCTGTGCTTCGGGGTGTCCAAGTCCGACGGCACGACCTGGGCGAAAAGCCACAACATCGGGTCCCCGTTCCAGCGTGCACGCCGGACAACCGTGGCCCGGGAGGGAAAACCGCTGCAGCACAGCCGCGGCACCCATGAAAGCGTCTATGTCCTTCCCGACAAGAACGTTCAGAAGGCCGCCGAAGAGGTCATCGCTGCCGGAGCACAGGCCGCGCTCCAGCTGGCTCGGGATGTCACGTTCCGGGGTCGGCTGACCTCCGTTGCGGATCCCGACCACCAGGAGACTGCGACGGCCGACTGCGCGGACGAATCATCCAGTCCCTGGGCGACATCGGACGGCGTGTGCAACGCCGATTTCCTGCTCTGCCTGTCCTGCGGCAACGCCCGCGTTCACAGCGGCCATCACGCACGGCTCGCGCTTCTGCACGAGCAGTTGCTGTCGATGCGATCGGTGTGGCCTGAGAAGCTGTGGCGGCAGCGGTGGGACGACTGCTTCCAACGACTCGTGGATCTGCGCACCAGGGTGAACGAGGTCACCTGGGACGCGGCCCTGGCTCGTGTGACCGATGGCGACCGGGCGATCATCGACCATCTGCTCAAGGGAGAGCTCACCCCGTGACCAGCGCACTAGCCACCGAGGCCGATCCGTTCGTGCTGCCCATGCCCGGCCCCGACAGCCCAGTTGTTCAGGACCGATGGATCAGCCCGGACAACACCCACCTGAACTCCCGCTACAGCGACGACCTGTGGAGCCTGGGCCCACTGACCGACAACCCGGGCCACCATATCCACCGGATCATCTGGAGCAATTGCCCCGCGGCTCTACAGCAGGAGATGCGGCTGATCATCTGGACGCTCATCAATGGCGAACTGCGGCCCAGCTACGTGAAGGCCCGCAGCATGCAGGGCCGCGCCCGCGACGGCGTCGTGAGCATGCGCAACTGCATCCTGGAATGGCTGAAACTGGCGCGATGGCTGCACCAACGCGGCGTCAACCGGCTCCGTGAGTGCACGACCGAGCACTGGAAAGCCTTCGCCGCTGAACGAACCGCAGCGCAGAACCACCGCGGGCACGCCCTCAAACTGCTGCGCTGGCTAACGGATCTGTGGGCATTCGACCAATTGTCTGCCCAGCCTTCAGAAGTCATCGCTCCGCCGTGGGAGACCGACGGCATCGACGACTACCTCCCAGCCGACACCAAGGAGGCGGGCGGCGAGAACACGACCGAACCGGTCGATCCGGCCGTGATCGGGCCTCTTCTGACCTGGCCGATCCGGCTTGTCGAGAACTGCGGCCACGACATTCTGGCCGCCTGGACAGAACGCCGCCGCATGATCGCCCAGGTGAACGCGACCGACCCCACCCCCGAAACCCTCGAAGCGCTGAAGCGGTATCTCTTGCCGCGCATCGAAGCTCAGGATCCCCTGCCCGCGATGGAACACCGCGGCCACGGAACGACCCTGAACCGGCTCTACATCGCCGCGGTCACCGGCGCCGCCTACTGCCAGACCGTGTACCTGTCCGACCGACTCGAACTGCCCAAACTCACAGCACAACGACCAGGCCCCTGCCCGATGCAAATTCCTGTGACCGGCCTGATCGACGGCCGACCGTGGCGCGAGCACCTGGACTTCGAGGAAGCACCGACATTGGTGCGTCACCTGGCCACGGCAGCAGCCGTCGTGATCATGTATTTGACGGGCATGCGGCCGCAGGAGGCCCGGACCCTGCGATCAGGTTGCTGCCCCGATCCCGAACCCGGGTCCACCGGCCCGCACCTGATCCGGGCCCACCACTACAAGAACGTTCGTGACATCGACGGACACCACGTCTCTGCCGGCGCGGAACGCGACGTTCCTTGGGTCGCGATAGCCCCGGTGGTGAAAGCGATCCGCATCCTGGAGCGAATGGTCCCCGAGGACGAACTACTGTTCAGCTCGACACACCACGACGTCGTGGCCCAACGCAAGCAACACGGGGCACTGAAAGCCTCGAGCCTGGACCAACGGGTTGAACAGCTGATCGGATGGATCAACACTGAGGCCGTCGCTCGAGGCCTGCCACACCAGCGGATCCCGGATGATCCGCTCGGGAACATCGGCCTGAGTCGGCTGAGAAGAACTTTGGCTTGGCATATCGCCCGAAGGCCGGGTGGATTGGTGGCGCTGGCAATCCAGTACGGGCACATGCGCACCGTCCTGGACGGCCGCACCGCCAGCGGCTACGGCAGCCGGGCCCGTCGCGGCTTCCACGGTGAACTCGATGTCGAGACCGCCCTTGCGGCTGCGGATACGGCCGCGCGCCTTCGCGATGCGACTGCGGCCGGGGCGAAGATCTCCGGCCCGGCCGCGCGCCGCGCCCTGGTCGCCGCCGCCCAGTTGCCCCGCTTCGAGGGTGCCCTCACCACGCCGAAGGCTGCGGCCAAGTTCCTCAGCCGAGACGGACAGGTGCTGTTCGACAACCCCGACAGCTTTCTGATCTGCGCGTTCAAACGCGATATGGCACTGTGCGATCCGGACTCCAACGCCACGGCCCCCAACCAATTCGCGTGCCAGGCCGGTTGCGGCAACGCGGTCCGCACCGACAGCCACGCCCGCGCCGCACGAGCGTATGCCGACGCACTAGACCTTCGAGCCGCCCACCTGCCCGAACCGGCAGGCAAGCGACTGCGCCTGAACGCAATTCGCTTCCGCAACCTCGCAAACACACACGACGCCCAGGCGCGCAACGCCAGCGAGGTCGTCGCATGAATCACCATCACGACGACGAGCGAACCCGGATCCGCGCCGCCATCGAGCGGCTCCTCACCGGCCGACCCGAACGCTCGGACGGCAGCTTCACCGTGGTCTCCTTGGCCGTCGAGGCCGACGTCCACCGGATGGCCTTGCAGAAGCGCCACGCCGACCTGAAAGAGGAGTTCTACGCACGAGTCCGAGCTGAAACCCACCAGACCCCGGAAGTCGAGAAACGCCTGCGCGGCGAAGTGACCCGGCTGAAGAAAGCCCTCCAACAATCACGAGCAGCCGAAGAAGAATCCCGGCGCCGCGCCGAGCAGATCGTGCTCGCCACCGCGGTCCTCCAATTTCAAAAGGACGATCGACCATCGGCTCGGCAAGAGCCCGGAACGCTACTGCCACTACGGTCTCCGACCGGCACTCGGCGGCATTTGTCCTGATTACTGTCAATTACAGAGGCGTATCCATCCGTGTCCTCCGCGATGGAGGGCGCTTGCATCTACTATCGACAGCGGCCTGAAGCGACGAACACGGATGTCGCCAGCGGGACGTGGATCCTGTTGATGAATGGCGCCCACGGACACCCTTCTCGTCCAGCGAACGATCACGTGAAAGGATATATGCACCATGCACTCCGGCGGCTGCTTGTGTGGCAACATCAGATATCAGGCATCGGGCAACCTGACTTTTCCTCACATTTGTAGTTGTGCCCACTGTCAGAAATTGTCTGGTGGCCCGGTGATGTCGTGGGTCGACTTCCCCCGCGACGGGTTCGAGTGGACCGGACCAGGCGGGGAGCCGGTCTGGTACAACACCTTCCCCGATTCTCAGCGTGGCTTCTGCGGTGTCTGCGGGAGCTCGGTCGCCGCGCAGGACGACGGTGACGCGGACCTGGTCGGTGTGACGATGATGAGCCTCGATGATCACAGCGGCTTGATACCCGAGCGACAGAGTTTCCGTCCCAACGCCGTGCCGTGGCTTCCGATCGTCGGCGCACAGGACTGAGCGGATCCGCAGCCTATCGAAACCCGCCGTACAACACGGTGGCGGCGGTGCGGGCCGGGCCGGTGTTCGGACAGGAACAGCGGGCCGTGATCGCGGCCGGCGATCAGGCGCGGTAGCAGGTGGGCGGTGTCGGTGCCCCAGGTGATCCACATAATGTCACCGCATTTGGCGGCGATCCGGGCTTGTTTGTTGGGCAGGTCCAGCTCCTCGATGTTCAGCGCGAGCACCGCGCCGGCGCGGCTGGCGGACTCGTACAGCATCCGCCACAACCTCTTCTCCCGCAGCGGCACGTCGCGCCGCCCGGCAAAGCCGGTCGATCCGGGAACGAGACACGGCCTTGGTGTCGTCGTTGTTCTCACGCTGCCCGCTCCGCCGAGCTGGGCAGCGCGGGGCTGGCCCAGTGTTGCTTGTCGGCGCATCAGGCCAGCCAGGAACCGACTGCGGAGCGGTTGCGGTTCCAGGTCGCCGGCATTGTCTCGCCCCATAGTTCGGTGAGCGCGTCACCGATCTCTACGTCGGCTACATCGGCCCAGTTGCGGTCCGCGTCGAGCTGATCGGCCGTGCGGTCGAGCACGCCTGCGTAGGCGTGCAGGGTATTCGGGTTGCTCTTGAGCTTCGGGGCGTCGAGGAAAGCGACGATGGCATGTTGCCGGTTGTGCGCCGTGCGGTCTTCAGCCTTGTCACCGTCGCCGCCGTCACCACACCCTGTCCCGATCGACCTACCGGATGACGTGCACAAGTCGCGCCCCGACCGGTGAGAAGTTCGCGCTGGTCGCCGATCCTCGTTGCCGTCAAGCTACCAGATAATGGCCCGTTATCCGGTAGGTGTCGGTAGGGCTTCCGAGCCGATCCTCTCCAGGAGCGGAACGGCTGTGCGCGCAGTGACCGCCAACTCGGTGACCGCTGTCAGGAATCGGTCTTTGTCCGGGTGCATCGCGTTCTGGCAGTTGGCACTGACCCGCATGATGCGGCCGATCGTTATCGACCAGTCGGCCTGTAGTGCTGGATCCGGGACAGAGAAGTAGTCGTCGGCCGACCGCGTCGTCTGGTTGATGCTGGTACACAGTGAAGCGATCTCGGTGAGGTCGAACGACAGTTCGTCTCTGCCCAATGCGATACCGAGTTTGCCTAGATCGGTTGCCAAGCGGTCGAAGAGGTCTAGGCCCAATACCAGTGACTTAAGGTTTGTGGGCTGGTAGGGTCTGTGCCCGGGAGGTGTGCATGCCGCGGCCTGGGCAGGTCAAGTCGGAGACGGATGAACGGTTGTCTGATCGCATCGCGGTCGGGTTGTT
>NZ_JADLQX010000054.1 GCF_015477605.1 Nocardia amamiensis | reverse complement strand
ACGCGGTGGCTTACGGATACGGCCCGCCGCCGACCCTCACCAGTGTTGCTCCGCGCTTCGGGCCGGAGACGGGCGGAAACACTGTCACGATTACGGGTACCAACCTCACGCGGACCCTCGCCGTGCGTTTCGGCACGACGCAGGCTACGTCGTTCACCGTGGTCTCGGACACCGAGGTCACCGCGGTGGCCCCTGCGCGTGCCGCTGGCATCGTCGGGGTCACTGTTACCACGACGGGTGGTACCAGCAACGCGGTGGCTTACGGATACGGCCCGCCGCCGACCCTCACCAGTGTTGCTCCGCGCTTCGGGCCGGAGACGGGCGGAAACACTGTCACGATTACGGGTACCAACCTCACGCGGACCCTCGCCGTGCGCTTCGGCACGACGCAGGCTACGTCGTTCACCGTGGTCTCGGACACCGAGGTCACCGCGGTAGCTCCTGCGCGTACCGGCATAGCCGCGGTCAACGTCACCACCACCGGCGGCCGCAGCAACGGTGTCCTTTACGCTTTCCTCCCGGCACCCACCCTCGCCGCCCTGAACCCCGACTCCGGGCCGGAAACCGGCGGTAACACCGTCACTCTCACGGGTACCGATCTCGCCCGAACCACCGCCGTCCGCTTCGGCGCGACACCCGCCACCTCGTTCACCGTGGTGTCGAACACCGAGGTCACCGCGGTCGCGCCCGCGGGGACCGGCACCGCCGCGGTCACCCTGACAACCCCGGGCGGCACCAGCAACGGTGTCTCCTACACCTACATCCCGGCACCGGCACTCGCCGCGATCGTCCCCGGCTCCGGTCCGGATGCCGGTGGCAATATCGTCACCATCACCGGCGCCAACCTCACGGGTACGACCACGGTTACCTTCGGCGCCACCCCAGCGACCTCCTTCACCGTGGTTTCCGACACCGAGATCAGCGCCGTCGCCCCCGCGGGCACCGGCACGGTCGCTGTCACGGCCACCACCACCGGCGGCACCAGCAACGGTGTCTCCTACACCTACGTTCTCGTCCCCACCCTGGATTCGGCCGCCCCGGATGCGGGTCCGGTCGAGGGCGGCAACACCGTGATCCTCAGCGGCGTCAACCTCACCGGTGCCACCTCGGTCCTGTTCGGTGCGGTCGCGGCAGGCTCGTTCACCGTCCTGTCCGATACCCAGATCAGCGTCGTCGTCCCCGCCGGGACCGGTACGGTGCCGGTCACCGTCGTCTCGCCCACCGGTACCAGTAACGAGGTCCTCTACAACTACGGCGGTGCCCCCGCCCTGCTGGCAGTGGTCCCCGATCTGGGACCCGAAGCGGGTGGCAACACGGTCGTACTCCAAGGCGAGAACTTCACCGGGACTCTCGCAGTGGATTTCGGCGCCACCGCCGCGACGTCCTTCACCGTCGACTCCGATACGCAGATCACAGCCGTGGTCCCCGCAGGCGCCGCAACGGTGCCGGTCACGGTCGCCAATCAGTTCGGCGTCAGCAACGAGGTCCCCTATACCTACCTCGGAGTCCCAGCCCTTACCTCGGTCGACCCGAACCAGGGTCCCACCTCCGGCGCCAACACCGTCACCCTGAGGGGCACCGGATTCACCGGGGTCAGTGCCGTCGATTTCGGTGGGACAGCGGCCGTTTCGTTCACGGTGGTCTCCGATACCGAGACCAGTGCCGTCGTGCCTGCCGGGACCGGCACGGTCGCCGTCACCATTACCACCCCGGGTGGCAGCAGCAACGGCGCCTCCTACACATATGTCCCGGCACCGACCCTCAGCACGGTAGCCCCCGATTCCGGTCCGGAGACGGGCGGTAACACGATCATCCTGACCGGTGCCGGGTTCACCGGCGCAACGGCGGTGAATTTCGGTGCGCAACCGGCAGTATCGTTCGCTATCGTGTCGGATACCGAGATCAGTGCGGTTGTGCCCGCGGGGACGGGGTCGGTGAATGTCACCGTCGCTACGGCGGGTGGGATCAGCAACGGCGTGGCCTACACCTATGTCCCGGCACCCACCGTCGCTACGATCGTTCCCGCGTCCGGGCCGGAGGCCGGTGGCAATACCGTGACGCTCACCGGTACGAACTTCACCGGTGCGACTGCGGTGAACTTCGGTCTGACTCCGGCGATCTCGTTCACGGTGGTGTCGGGTACCGAGATCAGGGCGGTTGCTCCCGCACGTACCGATGTGGCCGCGGTGACCGTCACGACTGTCGGTGGCACCAGCGACGGTGTCCTCTACACCTATATTCCGGCGCCGACCCTCGCCTCGCTGGTCCCTGGCTCCGGTCCGCAGGCCGGTGGCAACACCGTCCGCCTGATCGGCAGCGGATTCATCGGTGCGACGGCGGTGAGATTCGGCGCGACACCAGCCACTTCGTTCACGGTGGTGTCGGATGGCGAGATCACCGCGGTCGCTCCCGCGGGGACCGGGACAACCTCGATCACGGTTACGACCACGGGCGGTACCAGCAACCCACTGACTTACGCCTACGTCCCGACGCCCACTCTGGCTTCGGTAATTCCCGGCTCCGGCCCGGCAACCGGTGGCAACACGGCGACCCTTACCGGCACCGGGTTCACCGGGGCGACAACCGTGAATTTCGGTTCGAAAACGGCGATTTCGTTCATGGTGGTGTCGGATACCGAGATCAGTGCGGTTGTGCCCGCGGGGACGGGGTCGGTGAATGTCACCGTCGCTACGGCGGGTGGGATCAGCAACGGCGTGGCCTACATCTATATCCCGGCACCCACCGTCGCTACGATCGTTCCCGCGTCCGGGCCGGAGGCCGGTGGCAATACCGTGACGCTCACCGGTACGAACTTCACCGGTGCGACTGCGGTGAACTTCGGTCTGACTCCGGCGATCTCGTTCACGGTGGTGTCGGGTACCGAGATCAGGGCGGTTGCTCCCGCACGTACCGGTGTGGCCGCGGTGACCGTCACGACCATCGGCGGTACCAGCGACGGTGTCCTCTACACCTACCTCCCCGCGCCCGCCGTCACCATGGCGGCCCCCGATTCCGGCCCGGAGACCGGTGGCGACACTGTCACGCTGACCGGCACCAATCTCACTGGTGCGAACGCGGTCTCCTTCGGCGCGACACCAGCCGCGTCGTTCACGGTGGTGTCGGATACCGAGATCACTGCGGTCGCTCCCGCGGGCACCGGGACAACCTCGATCACGGTGACTACTACCGGTGGCGCCAGCAACCCGGTGACCTACGCCTACGTCCCGGCACCCACGCTGGCTTCGGTGGCCCCGGACTCCGGCCCGGAGACGGGCGGCAACACGGCCATCCTGACCGGCACGGGATTCGCTGGGACTACCGTGGTGAACTTTGGTGGCACTGCGGCCGTTTCGTTCACCGTGGTGTCGGATACGGAGCTCAGCGCGGTCGTGCCCGCGGGCATCGGTTCGGTGAATGTCACCGTCACCACGGCGGGTGGCATCAGCAATGGTGTGCCCTACACCTACGTCCCGGCACCCACGGTCGCCACGATCGTTCCCGATTCCGGTCCGGAGACCGGCGGCAATACCGTTGTCTTGCCCGGCACCGGGTTCGGCACCGCCACTGCGGTGAACTTCGGCGTTACTCCGGCGACGTCGTTCACCGTGGTGTCGGGTGCCGAGATCAGGGCGGTCGCTCCCGTAGGTGCCGGTACGGCCGCGGTGACCGTCACGACCATCGGTGGTACCAGCGACGGTGTTCTCTACACCTTCATTCCGTCGCCGACTCTCGCCTCGGTGGTCCCCGAGTCCGGTCCGGATGCCGGTGGCAACACCGTCACCCTGGCCGGCACTGATCTCACCGGTGCCACCGCTGTCTTCTTCGACGCGACACCAGCCGTGTCCTTCACGGAGGTCTCGGATACCGAGATCAGCGCGGTCGCCCCCGCGGGCACCGGCACGGCGTCGGTCACCGTCACCACCACCGGAGGCACCAGCAACGGCGTCTCGTACGCCTACGTCCCCACACCGACACTCACCTCGGTGCTCCCTGATTCCGGTCCGGAGACCGGTGGCGACACCGTCACCCTCACCGGAACGGGATTCACTGGGACTACCGCGGTGGACTTCGGCGCGAACACGGCGGTTTCGTTCACCGTGGTGTCGGATACCGAGATCAGCGCCGTCGTGCCCGCCGGGATCGGCTCGGTGGATGTCACGGTCACGACGGCGGGCGGGGTCAGCAACCCGGTGGCATATACCTACATTCCGGCGCCGACGCTCGCCTCGGTGGCTGATTCGTCTGGTCCGGAGACCGGTGGCAATACCGTCACGGTCAGTGGCACCGGGTTCGCCACCGCGACTGAGGTGAACTTCGGTCTGACCGGAGCGCCTGCGTTCACGGTGGTATCGGATACGGAGATCAGGGCGATCGCTCCGGCGCGCACCGGTACGGCCGCCGTGACCGTGAAGACCGTCGGTGGTTCCAGTGGCGGTGCCCTGTACACCTTCGTCCCGGCGCCGACCCTCGCTTCCGTCGAACCCGACTCCGGCCCGGAGACCGGCGGCAACGCCGTCACCCTGACCGGCACCGGATTCACCAGGACCAGCGCGGTCGGATTCGATGGGACAGCGGCGATTTCCTTCACGGTCGTGTCGGATACCGAGATCAGCGCGGTCGCTCCCGCGGGCACTGGCACAGCCGCGGTCACCGTCACGACCACGGGCGGCACCAGCAACGGCGTCTCCTATGCCTACGTTCCGGCCCCCACTCTGATCTCGGTCGTGCCGGACTCCGGCCCGGACACCGGGGGCAACACGGTCATCCTGACCGGCACGAATCTCACCAGCGCGACCGAGGTGCGTTTCGGTGCGGTGTCCGCGGCGTTCACGGTCGTCTCCGACAGCGCGATCAGCGCCACTGCTGCTCCGGGAAGCGGGACGGTCGGCGTCACCGTCACCACCGCCGGTGGCACGAGCAATCCGGTCCTCTATGCCCACGTCCCGCCACCCACACTCGCCTCGGTGGTCCCGAGCTCGGGTCGCACTGCGGGCGGCAACACCGTCACCCTCACCGGAACGGGATTCATCGATGCGACCACGGTCACCTTCGGTGCGAACGCGGCTTCCTTCGTCGTGGTGTCGGATGCCGAGATCAGGGCGGTGGTACCCGCCGGGGTCGCCGGGACGGCAACCGTCACGGTGACCGGACCCGGCGGCATCGGCAACGGGATCCTCTACACCTACGTGCCTGCGCCGACGGTTACCGCGGTTGTCCCGAACTCGGGGGCGACCACCGGCGGCAACACCGTCACGATCGACGGCACCGGATTCACCGGCGCGACCGCCGTCCACTTCGGCGCGACACCGGCGACCTCCTACACCGTGGTCTCCGACACCCGGATCACCGCCGTGGCGCCCAGGTCCGCCGGAGCGGTCACGGTCGCCGTCACCACCGCGGGCGGCACCAGCAACGGCGTCGGCTACACCTATGTCGCCGCGCCCACGCTGACCTCTGTCTCCCCGAATGCGGGACCCGCCACCGGCGGCAACACCGTCACTCTCACCGGGACCAACCTGACCGGAACCACGGCCGTCCGTTTCGGCACCAAGGCGGCTGTTTCCTTCGCCGTTGTCTCGGCTTCCCAGATAACCGCCGTGATCCCCGCCGGGACCGCCGGAGCGGTCACGGTCACCGTCACCACCGCGGGCGGCACCAGCAACAGCGTCGGCTACACCTACGTCGCCGCGCCGACGCTGACCTCGGTGGTCCCGAACTCCGGTCCGGTAGCGGGCGGCAACACCGTCACGCTCACCGGCACGGGATTCACCGGCGCGAGCGCCGTGAAGTTCGGCGCCACCCCCGCGGCCTCCTTCACGGTGATCTCCGGAACCCAGATCACTGCCGTCGTCCCCGCCGGGACCGCCGGACAGGCGACGGTCACCGTCACCACCGCGGGCGGCACCAGCAACGGCGTCGTCTACACCTACCTGCCCGCCCCGACGCTCGTCGAGCTCAGTCCGAACCATGGGCACGCCGCAGGCGGGAACATGATCACCCTCACCGGCACGAGATTCACCGGCGCGACCGCGGTGCGTTTCGGCACGACTCCGGCGACAGCGTTCACCGTCACCTCCGACACCCGGATCAGGGCCACGGTGCCTGCCGGGACGGGCGTACGCGCCGTCACGGTCACCACCCCGGGCGGCACCAGTAACGGCGTCTCCTACACCTACACATAGACGCTCACCATGGCGGTGAGAGCCCGTCGGGTGACACGGAATGGCTGTCGCGAGTCGTGGACTACCGGCTCGCGTCGACTCGAGGGTGATCGCATCAGACGGTGGCCGGTGCTTGGCCTCGTCCGAACCGCGGCAAGCGCAGTGTTCGGCGCTGCGAGTCGGCCGATCAGCCCGAACCACCCTGAGCTGGGGCAGGATTCGAGTTCCGCTCATGGTGTTCGGAGCCGGGCTATGGCCGCGTGGTTGGCCTTCGGGTCCAGCGTTATCGCCGCCGCCCAGGCGTGTGCGGCGACGATGCGTCGGTCGAACGATTCGATCCAGGCGTCGGTGTTGTCGCGGGTGTCATCGACCCAGGTGGGGGTGGGTCCGAGTTCGGGTAGGTGGGTGTAGGTGAGGGACGTGTAGGTGCGTGCGCGGGCGTCGAAGATGGTTGCCGCGTACATTTCGTCAGCTCCGGCGCGTTCGCTCAGCCTGCCCGCCACGGCCGCCTGTATCGCCTCTTGCGGGACGCCGCCCGGACCGGTGAACATTTCGCCGATCGTCCGGTAGGCGAGCCCGAACCCCCACAGGCGGCCGGGGAATCTGCGGATCAGCCATTCGGCCGCGTCCAGGATGGGGGAGCGTTCGGCGTCGGGATCCAGCACGATCACGGTGTGGGCCGTCTCCTGGGTACCGGGTTGGTCGGTGCAGGCGAATCCCCAGAAGTGAATCGAGTCGACATCCGGGTCTGTCACGTCACTGCTGCGTTCGGCCATCATTCTGGCGAGGATCGCGTCTATCTCGATATCCGGCGGATACCGGATGGCGGGCGCCATCGCTGCCTGCGACGACGCTTTCCGCTTGTGCCGCCGCTGGTTTCGTCGTTTGGGCATTTTCCTCTTCGATCAAGGGCGTCATGCTGCGAGTGGCACACCACGGAGGGGTCTACTCGCGTTTTGCCGCAGCCATGTGCCACTCGTGGGTGGGTTACTGGGGTGGGGCGGGGAGGTCGGTGGTGGGTGGGCCGTGGGTGGGTAGTAGCACCTGCCAGTAGTGCTTGCGGACGGCGTCCCAGAGGTGGAAGTGGCGGGGGAACCATTCCCGTACCTGGGCTAGATCTGGTAACGCGCGTTCGTCGAAAGCTACAAAGCCACACTGGCCCAATGGGACCGGTACCGTGCTGCCGTCGTTGCGTAGCCGGTAGGCGGGTGTGGAGTCGCGCTCGTCGCGCAAGAACAGGATCTCGATGCGATGCCCCACCAACCGCCATCCGGCGTGGGTGTCGCCGACCGTGGTCCGATGCAACGTTCACCCCCGCAGCGGTTCCGGTGGTGTCGCCAGTTCCGACAGCCGTTCCAGCACTTCGTGCAATGTGCGCGCGGCTGGTCGCGGGTCGGCAGGGCCGAGTTGGTCGGTGGGCGGGAACGGTATGCCCCGCGCGGCTGCGCGTTCACGAGGACTGAGTGTCTGGGGTGTCAGCCGTCCCGCCGCCACCAGCGTGTGATAGGCCGCCGCTTTCCACACACACCGCTGGACACGGCAGGCGCGATGCACCTGCATCTGGGCGTGGGCCAGCCGAACATCCGCATGTCCGCATACCCGGGGTGGATAGAGCAGGGAATCCCGGTTCACCGCCCCGCCGCCCTATCCCGCACGAACCCTACCGACTTCGGTTGTACCCAGCCGCCGGACATAGTCCGTTGTGGCAGTCGGAAATTCGTCATGGTCTCGAGTTGTCTTCCGTGTTGCTCGGGCATGCGCATATGCTGCGGGCGTACTCACGAAGCGAGGCTCGAAACGGCCGGTGCGCGGCAATCGGTGTGTATGCCCTGGAAGCTTCCTGAGTTCGGCGCACGGAGACTCTCGCCGTGAGAAAACACAGGTCACAACGTGGGAAGCAGGGGAGGAACACGGAATGGTGGGTACCAAGTCAGACGCGCGCAGGACGACGCTGCAGCATCGCCAGCTGGGCCGAGCGCTGCGCGACGCGCGGCAGGCACACGGCTACACCCTCGAACAGGTAGCCGAAGTTCTGGACATCAGTCGCTCGACGTTGAGTCGGCTCGAACTCGGCCAGAACGAAAAGGTCAAGGCTCGGGAAGTGGATTACATATGTCAGTTCTACGGGCTGCCTGAGGACCGAATCGAGTATCTGAAATTGCTTGTAACGCAATCTAATGCGCGTGTCTGGTGGGAGGACTTCCAGAACCTGGTCCGGCCGGGATTCAACACGTATCTCCAATTGGAGGCTGCGGCAACCGAACTGCACTTCTTCCAATCACTCGTCATACCAGGGCTGTTGCAGACTCCTGACTACGCTCGCAGTGTGGGAGCATCTGCTCCGATGGGCACTTCGGAAGAGGTCGATCGGCTCGTGGAAGGGAGAATACAACGATCAGCAATCCTTACCCGAAGGCACAAGCCGATGCGAGCAGAATTCCTGTTGCATGAGTCGGCGCTGCGTACCGTTGTCGGCTCCGATCGAATCATGTCTTCGCAATATCGTCATCTGGCCGACATGGGTACGCGAGACAACGTCTCGATCCGAGTCGTTCCGTTTACTGCTGGTTTCCCCGGAGGGCTGGCGATACCGCCGTACATCATCATCGGCTTCCCGCACAACGAGCCGTCTGTCGTCTACACCGAAGGCGCAATAGGAACAATGATCTTCGAGGAGGACGACGACGTAAACCGCTTTCGGGGGATTCACGAAGCCATCAGTGGTGCTGCATTGCAAGAACAACCATCGAGAGACCTGCTCAGGAACATTGCGAGGAGATACGAATAATGATCATCGACCTATCCGGAGCGAAGTGGTTCAAGTCTGTCCGCAGTGGCGAAGCGGATGCGTGTGTCGAAGTCGCGTGGCTCGAGGGCAGTCACGTCGGTGTCCGTGATTCGAAGAACCCGGCAGGTCCGGCGCTGGTCTTCACGCCAGGCGCGTGGGACGCCTTCGCTGCGGGTGTGCAGGAGAACGAATTCGCCGGTCCCGCCTGACCCAGTCGGACCGCGTCACGAGCAGGTGGCGGCCTCGGTCCTTCTGTACCAGGGTCCGATGCCGTCGTCTGCTACTGTTGGCGCAGCCTGAGTCGTTACGGGTCGAGAGGGTGGGGATGAGTCGTCGAATCGCATTGGTGCTGCTCGGTTCCCTGCTTGTGTCCGGTGCCGTGGCGTGTGGGGACACCACGAACGGTTCGCCGACTACCAGTACCCCCGCGGCCAAGGCATTGTTCGACCCTTGCACAGGAATTCCCGATGCTGCCTTGAAGTCTGCTGGGGTTGACCCAGGTACTGAAGACCATGGCGTGGCCGGAGTAGATCAGTCCGGCTGGGAGATCTGTCGATGGAAGGGCAGCCGCTACTCCATGACTGTATTCTCGACCGCGCGTACCGTGTCCGAGTTCGAAAATAAGCCCGGGAATGTCGAGTTCCAGGACGTCACAGTTGCGGGCCGGGTGGGTCGGCAGTTCAAGGTCGAAGGGGCTTCCAAGGATCTGCTCTGTGATGTGTTGTTCCCCGCATCTCAAGGTGTCGTGCAGTTGCGGATATCCAACTTGGCAGGTCTCGACAATCACGAAGATCCGTGCACGACCCTGTCTCGAGTCGGCGAGTCGATTGTGCCTGTGCTACCACGTTGATCAGGGAGGGATCATATGAGCGAGGACAACGCGACGCTGTGGAGTCGGTTGGTAGGCCAAGCTCGGGCGGGGGAACTGTACTTCGATGATGCGAACGCGGCATATCACTGCGCGAAAGCATGCGACAAGCACATAGCCGATCTCCAAGACCTTGCGATCGCGGCACAAGATGCGCAAAATGTCTCCGGTTTCGGCGATTTCGAGATGGCCCGCGCCCTGGAAAGTAAGTTCCTGAAACAGGCTACCGGCGAAGCCAACTCGATCGACCACGTAATCCTCGAACAGATCGAGACCGTGAAGAACATGCGCGAAGTCATGGCGATCTCCTTCAAGCGCATCACCGGCCAAGACATCGAGAACGCCACCCAGATCGCGAATACCACCGACCAGCAAGGCTGATGTGCAGCCGCATCCGGTCGCTGAGCGCTAGGAGCCCGTGCCTTCCTCGGGTGCGTACAACTCCGGCTCGAACAGTGCCTTCGCTCCGGCGCGTGTGTACAGCTTTCGTTGCAGCGAGCGCAGGAGCGTAATCGCTTCCGCATCGCGTATCGGATTGACAATCTGGAACTCGATGCCCGCACCGAACAAGTCACTGCCGAACGCCAACTCGCACAGGAACAGTACTCTGGCGGTCTCGACCTCGCTCAGCGTCGCTCGGCCGCTGACCTCGCGTCGCAGCCTGCCGAGAACGGCCGCCGCGGCATCTCGGAACGTCTCCGCCGTGCTGGACCGCGTCGAGCACGGTGCGACCAAGGAGCTGTCCGGCCGCCGGCGGTCGGCACTGAATTTCTCGGTGGTACGCGGTCTATCCCGTTGTTTCGTGTCCTGCTGCCTCGTGATATGCGGCGGTCAGCTCCGCGAGCACGCCATCTGTGGGTATCGGCGCTCCGGCCAGGTGGGTGGCGCGGAGTTCATCCATGAATCGCGCCCAGAGCGGGGGACCGCCCGACGCCAGCAGTTCGGCTCGTACGGTCAGTTCCGGTGCCGTGTCCAGCCAGCGTGCGCCCCACGCGCCCAGCTGGGCCATCACCGGGACGAGCTGGATCGCCGCCTCGGTGAGGTGGTATTCGACCTTCTGGCGGTGGCTCGGATCGTCGTCGCGGGTGAGCAGGCCCGCGTCGACGAGTTTCGCGAGGCGGCTCGCCAGCATGTTCGACGCGATGCCCTCGATGGAAGCGGCGAGCAGTTCGCGGAAGTGGGTCTTGCCGCCGAACATGATGTCCCGCAGGACGATCAGGCTCCATCGGTCCCCGAGCAGCTCGATCGTCATATTGATCGGACAGCCCGACTTGCCCGGGGCCACCGGCAGCTTGTCTCGAGCAACTGGTTGCGCCATGGGATCAGTCTAGGTAAATTGCAAACCGATTGCAGATTGCAATCAGAAAGGACTTCAGATGACACAGCTGGTGCGCGTTCAGAACTTCACCGTGTCCAGCGATGGATACGGTGCCGGGGAGGGGCAAAGCCTCGAGCGCCCGTTCGGCCACGCCGATCCGGCGGCGCTCATGTTCTGGGCGGGCGCCACCGCTCACTGGCCCACCCGGACCGATCCCGGGGGAACCTACGGCCTCGACGACTACTGCACCCGCGACTTCACCAACAACATCGGCGCCGAGATCATGGGCCGCAACAAATTCGGTCCGCAACGCGGGCCATGGGAGAACTACGACTGGCAGGGATGGTGGGGCGACGAACCGCCGTTCCACACCCCGGTGTTCGTCCTCACTCATCATGAGCGGCCCTCGATCGCCCTGGGGGACACCACGTTCCATTTCCTCGACGCGTCTCCGAAGGACGCGCTGACGCAGGCTTTCGCCGCCGCCGAGGGCAAGGATGTGCGAATCGGCGGCGGCGTCGCGACGGTCCGGGAGTTCCTCGACGCCGACCTCATCGACACGATGCACATCGTCGTCGCGCCGGCCGAACTCGGCCGTGGTGAACGGTTGTGGACGAGTCCCGACGAACTCGCCGACCGTTTCCATCTGGAGCAGATCCCGAGCCCGAGCGGGGTGGTGCATCACTTCTTCTGGCGACGGTGACCGATCGCGCGACCGTGGAACGCAGGTGCCACGGTGGGCGGATGCGGATCAGGGCATTCGGCCGCCCGGCGGTGTCGGCGGGCGGCCTGTGCGGCAAAGCTTCAGTTCGAGAGCGGGAATTCCCGGGCCGCGTTCGGCCGGAGTGTGAAGCGCCGTCGATCGAAGTCCCACAGCCGGTAGATCGGCCACTGGATGGTGTGGGTCAGCCACGCGCCGACGATGACGGCGCGGTGGAACGGGTGCACCGTGTATCCCTGGCTGGTGATGGTGCGCAGACCGGCCAGCTGGAAACCCCACCAGCGGCGCGGGCTCGTTCTGCGGCGGCGGGCGGAGGTCTCGGCGCGCATGTGCGTCAGTTGGTCGATGACCAGGTCGTTCTTCGTCAGGCACAGCGCCAGGTCCAGATCGTCGATCACATCCGGCCGGGTCGTTGTTTCCGTGCGGACCTTCTCCCACGCCGTTCGGCGAATGGCCATGTTCGGCCCGTGCATATTGCCGACCCGGCCGCCGAGTTTGCCACGGCGTTGCTGCAGGTAGTAGCCGAATTCGAGGAAGAAGCCGACGGGTGAGTCGTAGTAGGTCGTGATGCCGGTGACCGCCGCGGTGTCGGGGTGCTCGGTCAGGTGTCGCGTGATGACCTCGCCCCAGTCCGGTGCGACCAGGGTGTCGGCGTCGGTCCGTCCGATGAAATCGCCACGCGCCTTGTCGAATCCGGTGTTTCGCGCGCGGGCGACTCCCCTTCGGAGTTCCTCGATGAGTACGACCTTCGGCTGATTGATCGAGTATTCGGCGACGATCCGGCGGGTGCCGTCGGTACTGCCGTTGTCGACCACGATGATCTCGTGGATCGAGTCCTGCGCGGCGAGGCGGTCCAGTGTGTGGACGATGCCCGCCGCTTCATTCAATGCGGGGATCACGACGGACAGGACTGGCGTCGTGGGGGGATTGCTCATCGGCGTATAGCTCCAGGTGTGCCGGGAGACATCGGAGAGCATGCCGATCAGGAAGACATGATTTGTCGTGACTGCACGTGGCGGCTCTCGGATGTCGGTGTGAATCGAAAAGTACTCAGCCGTCGGCACTGACGGGAGTCCGAAATGTACAGGCTTGACTGCGAAATATCTTTGTGCAGTAACTCGATCATGGTGATCGTCACAGATATACGGTGTCTATCACGTGAGCTTTCACAGCACTTCGGGCCAGATGTGCCAGGTTGCTGGAGACGCGTATCAGTGAGAGCCTGCTGGTCGTCTGCTACTGTTAGCGCAACTCGAGACGTCAGGGGGCGAGAGGGTGGGGATGTGTCGTCGAATCACGTTGATGCTGCCGGGGTTCGCGCATGCATCGAGTGCCGTCGGGGGCGGGGGCACACCGGACGGGCCGCCCAGCACGAGCACCAGCACGGCTGCGGCGGCACTCTTCAACCCCGCATGGGAATTCCGGACCGTGAACATGCGTAAGGCCATGGCGATCTCGTTCCAGCGCATCACCGGTCAGGATGTCGACAACGCGGTCCCGATCACGAATGCCATCGAGCAGGTGCGTTGATGGGCAACCCATTCAGTAGCCTGCAGGTCTTCAACTCCGATCTGGGTTCGACGGTGGTCCGCAACGTCACCAACTGGATTTCCGGTGAAGAGTTGCGGCCCGACGTCGATCCGTTCGCGGTGCAGGACACATACAACCGACAGCGCGACAACGTCCGCAGCGGGGCGGCCGGCCTGGGCTTCCAGGGAGAATTCCGGCCCAGGGAAGTGCTCGATGCGGATGAGTTCGAAAAGCACGACGTTGCCACGTTGCGTCACAAAGTCGATCAAATCGGCTTGGCCGCGGTCAACGACCTGATCGGTGCCTGGAACAACATCGCTGACCGCAACCATAATTCTCTGACCGAATTCACCACCGCAATGGCGCGGGGAACCGACGAGAGTGTCTGGCGCGGTGCGGCGCGCGACGCGGCGGCAAGCGCGGTCCGCGACTACGCCGCCCAGGGTGAGCAGGTCACGAATGCGGCTCGTCTGACCGGCAGCAAACTAGCCGAATTGCGGACGGGGTTGGAGCCCACCGTGCAGCTGGTCCCACACGCGCCGGATCATCGCAGCGGAGTGGACAACGTCCGTGCCTGGGTGGCCGGGCGTGGCTGGCGCAACGACGATGTGGCCCAGCACAATGCGAAGGCCGAGGCGCTGCGGGTGCTGCGCACCGTGTACGCGCCGGTCGTGATGGAGTCCGATACCAATGTGCCGGTGATTCCGCGTCCGAATCCTGTCACGAATCCAGGTGGCACCGACCCGGGCGGTACCAATCCTCGGGGCACCAATACCGGTAGCGGAAACCCGTCGGGCGCAACGTCTCCCAGCTCGGACCCTACCGGCACCGACTCGCCCACCGACTCGACCACTCCTTCGAGCACCCAGTCCACGGATAACCCGGCGGGGACACCGCAGTCCACCAGCACCGATCCGGCGTCTACCACACCGGCTTCGACCACACCCGCCTCCACCACGCCTGGTACCCCGGGCACTCCCGGCAGCCCGAATCTCAGCACGCCGGGCAGCCCCGGAAGTCCTGGGAGTCCCACCGGTCCCGGCGCGCCGGGTGTTTCCGTGCCGCCTTCCGGGCGTCCTGGCACACCGAACCCGAACGGAGCTGTCCCGGCCGCGTCGCGGTCGGGAAGCCCGTCCGGCCGGCCCGGCATGGGCGGCATGCCGGGCGGGATGGCGCCCGGTGCGCGCGGCGGCAAGTCCGATGACGAATCCAGCAAGGGCATTCCCGACTACCTGATCACGCAGGAACACGGCAATGAGCTCACCGGGCTGGAGGACCTGCCCAGGACGGTGCCGCCGGTCATCGGCGACAACCCGGCATCGTAAGGACATTTCCCATGCCTGAAGTGCGGAGCTGGCGGTTCGCCGGGCTCGAATTCCGGACTCTGTGGGAGTCCACCGGACGGGACGTGCTGCCCTATCCACTGCGGCACCAGTACACGACCGAGTTCCGGTCGGAGAGTCTGCGGTTGCGGCAGGCGGCGGCGCGGTCGTTGCAACCGCGCATCGATGACGATCTGCTGCGTGCGGTGGAAGTGCTGCTGGCGCCGGAGGCGCGGGTGGAACTGGCCGCCTTTGTCGGCGCCCGGCGCGACCGCAGGTTGCGTGCGCATGCCGGAGTGCATTACCAGCACGGGGCGGTCGCGGTGCAAGAGCCGGGTCCGGACCCGGAACAAGGCGGTGACGTCGTGCTGACGCTGCTTCCCGCCGGTGAAGTGGCACGGACGGTGGTCGACGTGCTCCCCGCCCGCGCTGCGGGACACGGCAAGCAACTGCAAGTCACGTCCGAGGAACTGGAACGCCCACGGCCGCCTGTCCGCGACGCCTGGCGGCCGACACCACGGGAGGAGTTCGAGCGGTTCTTCACCCGCGCGATGACCTTGATCGGCCACGTCGGCGTCTACGCGATGGGCAGCGTCGACAATCGCCACACCCAGGGCCGCAAGGACTTCCAGATCAACGACGTCGAAGAGGACGGCCGCTACGTCACCTTCGGCACCGACACGCTGACCGTCAAACCCACCACCAATGAACGCATCGCCACCACTCTGCAGCAGATGATCAACCGGACCATCACCGAAGTACGCGACGGGGTCCACCTACCTTATTGACCGTCACTGCGGGGCGGGAGGTATCGAGTGTTCGACCGATACCGGGGCCTGAACAAGCCTCGCGCCGAACCATCAGGAGAACTGGGGCTTAGTTCAGACGATCGGGCTCAGCGACGATGTGCAGCTGCGCGACTGGTTGGTCGGGGCCGCCTAATGCCATGGCCGGAACCGACCCGGGAGCGGCGTTCATGGACCCGAGCGGGCCAATACGAGGATCGGCGCAAGCGGCAGTGCCCTCGATCGCGATCGAGGGCACTGGCCAGGTAGTTGTCGACATGGATCGAGCCGCCCGGCTGATCAGTTTCCGGGCTGCTGCCGGAGGTCTTCTTCGCGGTAGCGGCAGCCTGTTGAGCCGGTAATGAGAGCGGCTTTGTAAGTGCCGAGTTTAATTTCGTTACCGTTGTCGGGGGAGTGCAGTACTACGTCGTGTCGTCCGGGCACGTCGGCGCGAACGGTGAGCGATGTTATGCCGTTTTGTGCCGCTATGTCGCGCGCGATATTCAGGACGCTGGCCCACTGGCTGTCGGCAATCGGCACAGATGAGATGAGGCGGTCAGTGGTCATCGATACCCCATCGGTCTCGAGATATGGGGATGGGCAGCCGAGCGTCCCTATGCCTCGATTGGCGTCGGTGCGCCAGTCAAGTTCAGGCACAATGACTTTCGCCGCATCTGCGATCTGCCGGACTATCGCTGCGAGTTGTTGCTCGGTGGCCTCCACAGACGGCAATTGCCGCATCATGGCCTCGGCGTGCGCGATCTCATCTTTGGTCACCGGGTGGTCGGGGTCGTCCAAGTTGCTTCCACATCCGCTCAGGATTGCTGCGCCGACGATCGACGCGAGTATTCGTAGACGCTTCGACATCTCAGCGCACCGCCCATTCCGGCAGTCCGGCGACGATCACGGCCATGTTGTATCCCGCTGTGCGAAGTTCGCCATTCGCGCTCGGCCGTGGATACTCGCTGTGGCCGTTCGAGTCCTCGCGATGGACGCCGTCGCTTGTCGTCGCTTCCGCGACAGAGAGTTGTTCCAGTTTTGTCGTCACGGGATCAGGGCCGAATATGCCGGTGCCATCAGCCCACGTGATCGGGTCGTCAGGTGCGCGCATCACAAAGCCATGGCCCTGTGGCAGACCAAGATCCGGCTCGTCATCGGCGTTGATGCCCGGTGAGCCATAGAAGACAACATCGTCGACCGGCTGGCCGGGGCCAGGATCCTGCAACGCGAGCGCCGTAGTATAAGACCCGTAGGAGTGGCCCAACGCCGTGATATGCGGATCGGATTTGTTAGAGGCCGCATCCAGACCGCTGAAGAAGTTCGCCAGCTTTGGAGCACCTTCCTTCGCCCGATCGGAGCTCGCCGCCTCCGGTCCGATCTCCGGCGGTGGTTCATACCCGAGCCAAGCGATCGACGCCACTCTCTGGCCAGAACGGCCCGCCAGGCTCAGTTGGTCCCTCGCCTCTTCCTGCAATGTCTCCGCCTCGCGGGTCATCCCGCCCAGCGACTGCACCGTTGTCGAGACGCCGGGCGTGGCGACCGAAATGTGGTCCGCGTTGTCAGGGTCGCCGATAGCGACTGCGGCCATCCCTTTCTCTCCCGAGTGCATATCCAGCAACAGCAGGCGCGCACCCTTATCCGGGTCTGCCAGGTCGAGCGGATGTTCTTTCAAGATGCCCTCGATCGCGTCGAGATCCTTCAGCTTCGCCTCGACACCAGCCAATTCCGCCTTCTCCTTCCCATACGGATCAGGCGCATTCGGGTACCTGGACCCGTCGGGAGCGTCTTTCAGCTCCTCGCGCAGTCTGTCGCGCTCCTGCGTCAACCGAGTGCGTTCGTCATCGATACGGTTGACGTTCGCTTCGTGGCGGGCCATGGACGGTATGCCGTCCCGGTTGCCGATCCATTCGGGGTGCTGCTCGATGACTTCGCGGCGCTGTTGTTCGTCCATCGCATCCCAGTACTCCTTGTTCTGCTGTGGAGTCGCGTTTTCCGGGGGAGCGGGGGCGGTCAGTCCGCCTTGGGATGCGCCGGCGGTGGAGGCCGCGGCCACGTCCGTGGCGTCTTTGTCGTCGATCTGTCCGTCGGCGGCCTTGTTCAGTACCGCGGCCGCGTCGGCGTTGATGTCGTCGGCTTGGCGCATGACCGCGCGCGCGGCGTCGATCAGCTCCAGGCGCAAGGCCTCCACCGACGCCGAGCCGGGCGCGTTGGGCTGGTCGGCGATGGTGACGTGGCCGTTATCCCAGACTTCGAGACCGTGCGCGGCGGCGGTCTGGTCGATTGTGGCCAAGGTCGCCTTCAGGTGCTTGACGGCTTCCCTGGTCTGTTTCGTCAATTCTCGAACCGCGCCGAGCGCCGCGGCTTCGTCGGTGAGCTGGTCGGCGGTGACGGTGAACCTGCGGTGCGCCGCGTCCGCTGCTTCGCCTTGCCAGCCGGGGAGCTTGCCGATGTCCGCGAGCTGTTTGTCGATGTCTTCCAGCGTGGTGAGACGGCGGGACAGCGACGTTTCGAGCATCTCCAGCGCGACTTCGTTCCACCAACGGATGTCCGGTAACAGCATCGACCAGCGTCCCCCCATAGAAATCGCATCGCTTGTGCTGACCGGTATCGTAGCGGGCAGTTACGCGTATTCGCTAGACACAGGGGGTGTTCGATGGCCGATTCCGTATCTGTCGATCCTGAACTGCTACGTAGTGCGGCCGGTCGGCTCGATGTTCTGTTCGAGGACTCGGGCACGAAGCTCCGGGAGGTCGATCAAGCGATCGCCGACAGCCGCGACGGATGGAAGGAAGCGGCGGCGACCGCGTTCGGACGGTTCACCACCTATCTGGAAGGCCGCCGGAACATGTTGCGACAGAACCTCGGCGAGCTTTCGGAATCGCTGACCACCGCGGCCAACAAGCTCCAGTCGCAGGACGAAGCGAGAAGTACCCAGCTGACGTCGCAATCGTCCAGCCTCGACCTCTGAATCGGTAAATCGATTCTTCGGTTCGAACAGCGCCACGGATACGAGACTGGGCCGTCGGCACAACGTGCCGACGGCCCAGCCGAATCACCTGTCAGATGAAGGTGAAGGCGACGCCGTTACTGGTCCCACCTCCTGTCGTGGCGGTGATCTGCACGGTTCCCGTTCCGGCGGGGGAGACTGCCGTGATCTGGGTCGCGGAGTCGACGGTGAACGAGGCCGCCGGTGTCGCACCGAAATCGACTGCCGTAGTTCCCGTCAGATCCGTTCCGGTGAGAACGACCGTCGTGCCACCGGCTGCCGCGCCCGAATTCGGAGCCGCGCTGGTGAGAGCGGGGGCCGGGATAAAGGTGTAGGCGACGCCGTTGCTGGTCCCACCCGGGGTGGTGGCGGTGACCTGCACGGTTCCCGTTCCGGCGGGGGAGACTGCCGTGATCTGGGTCGCGGAGTCGACCGTGAACGAGGCCGCCGGTGTCGCACCGAAACTGACGGCTGTTGCTCCGGTCAGGTCGGTTCCGGTCAGGACAACCGTCGTGCCACCCGCATCCGGTCCCGAGTTGGGAACCGCAGTGGTGAGAGCGGGGGCCGGGATAAAGGTGTAGGCGACGCCGTTGCTGGTCCCACCCGGGGTGGTGGCGGTGACCTGCACGGTCCCTGTTCCGGCGGGGGAGACTGCCGTGATCTGGGTTGCGGAGTCGACCGTGAACGAAGCCGCCGGTGTCGCACCGAAACTGACCGCGGTAGCTCCGGTCAGATCCGTTCCGGTCAGGACAACCGTCGTGCCACCCGCATCCGGTCCCGAGTTGGGGACCGCAGTGGTGAGAGCGGGAACTGGGATGAAGGTGAAGGCGACGCCGTTGCTGGTTCCGCCCGGGGTGGTGGCGGTGACCTGCACGGTCCCTGTTCCGGCGGGCGAAAC
>NZ_JADLQX010000053.1 GCF_015477605.1 Nocardia amamiensis | reverse complement strand
GCCCGCTCGTGCCGACCAAGCACTGGCCACTTCTCCTCCAACCCCATTGCCGCCAAGCCTGCCTCCCAGTTCCGTGGTCAGATTCGGAGCCGTCGAGCTCCTCGGATTGATTCCACGTAACTAATAAGAATACGGCGTGTCGGCCCGATGTGACGGACCACGACGGCCGAGTTGTGCACAGCGCGGCGGTTGTCAACAGGCTCCTTGAATTGCCTGGTCGGGCTGGGTCTTTCGGCGCGTGGCGGCACTAGCGTCACCGCCATGTCACGACAGGACGAACGCGAGCGGGTGCGACAGCGGCTGGGCGACCTGACCGTCCGGGTCGGTGCGAGTGCGACCGGGCCTGGGCGAGATGGCGGACGGCGATCGGTGCGGGACCGAGAATTCTCCGGCGATGCCGCTCGGGCGGATGCGGCGCGGTCGGACGATCACGCGGACCGGGCGGGGAAGTGGGATCTCGCGCGGCTGCCTGCCGACCACGAGGCCGGTGGCGAGGACGAGGACGATGTCGGTCGCGTGCGGTCGCCCGGCTGGCTGGAGGAACCAGCGGCCGCGCCGCGCTGGCGGGATCGCCTTGTGCCGGAACGGTTCCGCGGCATCCGGCTGGATCCGGGGCGGCGCGGTGTGCGCACGCTCGCTTTGGCTGGGCTAGCCGCGATGGTGGTCGCGGCGGTGATCGTGTTCCGCGAGCGGCCGATCACCCAACCGGTGCCACCGGTGCCGGTGATGCGGCAGACGGTCGCCGCGGGACCATCGGTTCCGGCTGCCACGGCGACCGGCGTCGTGGCGCCGGGTGCGATGCCGGTGCCTCGTGACCCGGGCAGTTCGACAACCGAACTGGTCGTCAGCGTCGTCGGCCTGGTCCAGCGCAGCGGCCTGATCCGACTCCCTGTGGGATCGCGCGTCGCCGACGCCCTCGCTGCCGCGGGCGGCCCGAGCGAAGGCGCCGACACGAGCGGTCTGAACCTGGCCCAGCGGCTGTCGGACGGCGACCAGGTACTGGTCGGTCCGGCCGCATCGAACCCGGGCCCACAGCCGGGCAGCACGACCGTCGGCGCGGGTGGTCGCCCATCGTCCGGTTCCGCGGCCACGCCGGGACGTCCATCGACTCGGGCGGGCAAGGTCGACCTCAACACGGCCTCCGAGTCCGAACTCGACGCGCTGCCCGGTGTCGGGCCCATCACCGCCCGCGCCATCATCGCCTGGCGCACGACCAATGGGCGCTTCACGTCCGTCGAGCAACTGGGTGAGGTCGACGGCATCGGCCCGGCCCGCCTTGCTCGGTTGCGGGATCTGGTGACGGTATGAACGCCGGTCAGCAGGGCGAGGGAGCGCGAGTCACCGAGTCATCGAGCGCGGGGTCGTCCGACGCCGGCACGACCTCCCGCGCTGGACGTAGTCCGGTCGAAGGCACTGGAGTCGGCGGCGATACCGGGGTCTTCAAGGTGCTCGACGCCAGGCTGCTGCCCGCAGCGTTGTGCTGTTGGGGTGCAACGATTGTGGCGCTGACGGCGGGCTGGAAGGCCGGGCTTGCGCTGAGCGCGGCACTGACGGTGTCAGCTATCGGGCTGTGGGGCCTGCTGCTGTCGGCCCTCGCGCACCGCAGTGAACGTTGGCGGGCCGCGGCGCTGGTAGCGCTCGCCGCGGTGGTTCTCGGCGCCGGGTTCGCGGCCGCGGCGGCTTGGCGCGACCATGGGGTTGCGACGCATCCGCTGCGTGCGGCATCGGGACAGGCGCTCCGCGTGGTGGTCACGCCGATCGATGACCCGAAACCGCTGCGTGGCAACGCATTCGGTGGCAGTCGGCGGTGGGTCGTCCGAGCGGATCTGCGGGAGTACCGGCGCGGCGGCATGACGGTCCGCGCCGGTGGCTCGGTGGTGATACTTGCCTCCGGGCACGAATGGTCCGAGCTGGCACCCGGCAGGCCGGTCGAGTTCCGGGCCCGGGTGGATCATCCGACCCGATCCGACCTCACCGTCGTAGCGCTGAATGCCCAGGAGCCGCCCACGGTTGCGGGTCCGCTGCCTTGGTGGCAGCGAATCGCGAACTCGGTACGTACCGACTTCGCGGCGTCGGCGACGCGGGCACTGTCGCCGGACGCCGCCGGCTTGTTGCCAGCGCTCGTCGTCGGCGATACCTCGGCACTGTCCGACCATGTGCGCGACGACTTCGACATCGCTGGGTTGCAGCATCTCACAGTGGTCAGCGGGGCGAACTTCACGATTCTGCTTTCAGTCGTGTTGTTCGCGGTGCGTCTGCTCACGCTCGGGCCGCGCGCCGCAGCCGCCGTGGCCGGCGTCGCGCTGGTCATGTTCGTGGTGATCGTGCGGCCGGACCCGAGCGTGTTGCGCGCCGGGGCGATGGGCGCGATCACCCTACTCGCGGTACTCACCGGCCGCCGAAAACAGGCGCTGCCCGCGCTGTGCGCGGCGATCATCGCGCTACTGGCCCTGTGGCCCGGACTCGCGGTCGACGGAGGTTTCGCTCTGTCGGTAGTCGCGACAGGTGGTCTGATCCTGCTGGCTCCCAGCTGGGCCGACTGGTTGCGCGCCAAAGGATGGTGGCGGATGCCCGCCGAGATCGTCGCGGTGTCGGCCGGAGCGTTCGTGGTTACGACGCCGATCATGATCGCGCTCACCGGAAAGCTCAGTCTGGTAGCGGTGCTGGCGAATGTTCTCGTGGCACCGGTCATCGCGCCGATCACCGTGATCGGAGCGAGCGGCGCGGTCCTGTCCTGCCTGTGGTCGCCGCTGGCCGACATCTTCCTCTGCTGTGCGGCACCGCCGCTGTGGTGGTTACTGTCGGTCGCCCGACACGCGGCGGCGCTCCCAGGAGCGACTGTCACGGTCCCGGGTGGTCTCGCGGGCGGGCTGATCGCGGGCGTACTGGTCGCGGTCGCTGTCGCGGCGTTGCGCGCACCTGCTGTGCGCCGGATCGCCGCCGCGGTGGTGGTCGGCATCGCGGCAGTTCTCGTCCCGGTCCGCCTCTGGCACCCCGGCTGGCCGCCGAACGACTGGGTCATCGCAGCATGCGACGTCGGCCAAGGCGACGGCCTCGCTCTCGCAGTCGGACCCGGCGCCGCAATCGTCATCGACGTAGGACCCGACCCACGCCCGATCCGGACCTGCCTGGACCGCTTGCGTATCTCCCGTATCCCTCTGCTGATCCTCACCCATCCCCACGCCGACCACATCGGCGGACTAGCCGGCGCACTGCACGACCGCACAGTCGACGCGATCGCCGTAGGCATCCACGAACTCGACGGACTTCCCCCGCTCACCGCACCTGCCCGATCGACTCCAGGGACAGCTGCCGGATGTGCGACGGCGACTCCCATCGCACCGGCTGCAAATGGACCCGGCCGCAGTGTGGTCGCGAACATGTACGCGGGCGGCCACCCATTCGACCCCGCGACCGTCGGACAGAGTTCAGCGGTGGACAGTCACGCTCGCATAGTCGACACGTCAGGGCGGCTCTATCTCGAAGATCGGCCGGTATATGTGGGTGGCGAGGCCGATCCCGGAGACGATCGAGCACACGCGGAGCCGCGCGACGGCAGTCGGCGGGCAGGGACGGAGCGCGGGTTTTCCGGTGCTGAGGCTCGCGCGGATGACGAGGGCGGGCGAACCCCTCTCGATGCCGGTGGGCGACACGGTTCGGCACCAGACGAGTCGGCGCGTGCGCGTCGGGATGACCGGACCGTAGCGGAGCGGCGATGGTCGGTGATCGGTCCGGGCACGAGTCGCGCGACATGGCGAACGCAAACGGCTTGTAGCCCCGCATCGTACGGGCGCGTGACGGTGGAGCACCGATCCGGCGGGGAAGATCCGCGTGGCCCTGTCACCGATCTGGCGCAGGTAGCGAGCGTCGCGAGGCGCGCAGGAGTACCTTTGCTGCAGTTGTCGGCCGGACACATCTTGACTTTCGGGGCAATCGAACTAGAGGTGCTGGCGCCGTCCAAGAACGGTCCACGGCCGGTCCGGGTTGCCGAAACCGAGGACGCCAACGACCGTTCGGTGGTCGTCTCCGCCCGCACGCCCGCTGGACGAATCCTGCTCACCGGGGACATCGAAGCCCCCGCGCAACGCGCGCTGATGCGTGCCGGAATCCCGATCCAAGCTGACATCCTCAAACTTCCACACCACGGATCTCGCACTACCACAAAGGAATTCCTCGAATCGGTGCGTCCCCGCCTCGTGCTGGTCTGCGTCGGCACCGCAAACACATTCGGACACCCCAACCCCGCCGTCCTGGCATACCTCGACGCCCTCGGCGCGACGGTGGGCCGAACCGACCAGCACGGCGACATCGCGGTCCTGGGCGAAGTCGGGCGGCTGCGCATGACAAGTGCTCGCGGGCGGCAGGGGTAGGACGTGGGCGCGAGGGCTGGCGGGCGTGTCGGTAGCGGATCGTAGGATCGGGCTGTGAACGCACGCGATGGGTGGACCGGTACGGCAGAGCCCTCGGGCACGGTTGAGTCCGGTGTCGGGGAGGCGCTGTGGTGAGCGAGCGCCCGGCGCCCGTGCACTTGGTGCTGGGGGAAGAAGAGCTGCTGATCGAGCGTGCGTTGGGTGCGGTGACGGCGCAGGTCCGGGCGTTGGCGCCGGATCCGGACGCGGTGCCGGTCGACCGGCTGCGTGCGGGTGACGCGAGCACCGCGGAGCTGGCGGAACTGCTGAGTCCGTCGCTGTTCGCCGAGGATCGGGTGATCATCCTGGAGGCGGCGGCCGAAGCGGGCAAGGACGCGGTTGCCGTGATCACCGAGGCGGCGCAGAACCCGGCCGAGGGGGTGGTTCTGGTGGTCCTGCACTCCGGCGGTGGGCGAGCGAAGGCGCTCGCGCCCGCTCTGCAGAAGGCCGGAGCTGTGACGCACGATTGCGCCAAGCTGACCAAGGCCGCCGAGCGAGTCGAGTTCGTGCGGGGTGAGTTCCGCAACGCGGGCGTGCGGGTATCCGGCGAGGTCGTGCAGGTAGTGCTGGAGGCCGTGGGCTCGGAGTTGCGCGAGCTGGCGGCGGCGTGTGGGCAGCTGGCGGCCGACACCGGCGGGAAAATCGACGTGGCGGCTGTGCGCCGCTATTACTCGGGCAAGGCCGAGGTCTCCGGGTTCGACGTGGCCGAACTCGCCGTCGCGGGTGACCGCCCCGGTGCGATGGAGGCACTGCGCTGGGCGAACGATCGCGGCGTGCCGCATGTCCTGCTCGCCGACGCGCTCGCCGACTCGGTGCACACCATCGCGCGCGTCGGTTCCGCCGGGCGCGGCGACCCGTTCAAACTCGCCCAGCAGCTCGGCATGCCGCCGTGGAAAGTGAAGAAGGCCCAAGCCCAAGCCCGCAGCTGGACCCCGGCGACCATCGGCTCGGCCCTTCAGGTGGTCGCCGCCCTCAACGCCGACGTCAAGGGCGGCGCCGCCGACTCCGGCTACGCCCTGGAACACGCCCTCGGCCAGATCCTGGACCTGCACGGCGCGGACTGATCCTCGGCCCAGTTGATCATCTGGAAGCGCCACCGCTGGGCACACGCTGCGGCCCTGCCGGAACTCGTCGGCTCCTGTTGTTACGGCGCTTGCACCAGCGCAGCGGTGATACGTCGCACCGCGGGCAGCACCAGTAGCAGCGTCGGGAAGGCGATGGGCCAGGACACTGCCCAGGAACGCAACCACACCCAGATCGCGAGACCGTCGCTCATCATGGTGCTGATCAACGAGACGACGCAGGTCATCAGGATCGACAACAGCATCGGCATGATCACCGAGGTGTAGCGGGCGGGCAGCTTGCCGAAGCCGGTGCGGGACTGGGGATTCGCGGAATTCATCGGTCGCTCCGTAAATGTCTCGTCAGTCAACGGCGCCGCCTTGGGGCGGGCCGATGCGTTGATTGACGTGAACGCTTACGGCGACGTGAGGTCGCGGCACCGAGCTTAGGCAGCCGCGTGCGGCGGTGCAAATCCGGCTCGCACCGCCGCACGCGAGCGAAGGTCAGTCGCGCCCTTCGATTTTCAGGTCGCCGAACGTCACATTCCGGACCATCGGGCGCGTCAGGAACTCATGTGGGAAGCCGAGATCCACCGCACTGGCCTGCTCCAGCCGGGCGAGGTGGGCTGCGGCGAACTCGACGTCGAGTGCGCCGAGATTGTCCTCCAGCTGGGCCACGGTGCGCGCCCCGATGATCGGTGAGGTGACGGCGGGGTTGCGCAGTGTCCAGGCCAGCGCGACCCGTGAAGGCGTGGTGCCGATCTCGGCCGCGACCTGCTCGACCACGTCGGCGATATCGAGTCCGCGTTCGGTGAGTGCGCCGCTGGCCGCGGCCACGTTCTTGCGGCTGCCCTCGGGCGAACTCTCCACCCCATGGTCGAGATCGGCGCGGCTGTACTTGCCGGTGAGCACACCACTGCCCAGCGGCGACCACGGGATCACGCCGAGACCCAATTCGCGGGCCATCGGGATGAGGTCGCGTTCGACCGTCCGCTCGATCAGGCTGTACTCGATCTGCAGCGCGATCAGTGGCGACCAGCCGCGCAGGTCCGCAATGGTCTGCATACGGGCGACTTGCCAGGCGGGCGCGTCGGAGATTCCGACGTAGAGCACCTTGCCTGAGCGCACCAAATCGTCCATGCCGCGCAGGATTTCCTCGACGGGCGTCAGGAAGTCCCAGGCGTGCAGGTAGAGCAGGTCGATGTAGTCGGTGTTCAACCTGCGCAGGCTGGCCTCCACCGAGGCGATCATGCTCTTGCGGTGGTTGCCGCCGGAATTCGGGTCGCCGGGGCGGCGCAGCATGGTGTATTTGGTTGCCAGCACCAGGCTTTCCCGGGTGTCCGCGGTGAATTCGCCGAGAAGTTGCTCGGAGGTGCCGTTGGTGTACTGATTGGCCGTGTCGATGAAGTTGCCGCCTCGCTCGACGTAAGCGTCGAAGATCTTGCGAGCCTCGTCCCGGTCTGCGCCCCACCCCCAATCGGCGCCGAAGGTCATGGTCCCCAAGGACAGTGGAGACACCCGGAGACCCGAGCGGCCGAGCAGCCGATAGGTGTCGAGGGTGCGGGCTCCGGACATGTCCAGCTCCTTGTCGTTCGCGATGCCATGTTGTCGGAAGACAGTCTTCAGCGGTGAAGGGGGACGGGTAAGGGAAGCTTCTTCCTGGGAAGGCCAGTCCTAGTCAGCCGTAGGATCGACGATGATGACCAGCACGGTGAACGCGACCCAGCACCGCGACCTCAGGCCCGGAGGCGGTAGCTTGCGTGACCACGCAGGGCCCGGGAGTGGTGCGGATTCGACACAGCACCGCGACCTCAGGCCCGGAGGCGGTAGCTTGCGTGACCACGCAGGGCCCGGGAGTGGTGCGGATTCGACACAGCACCGCGACCTCAGGCCCGGAGGCGGCAACGGCGCGGATCGGGTCCAGGAAATGGCGGCCTTCCTGCGGGCCCGGCGTGAGCGCCTGACACCGGCCGATCTCGGATTGCCGCAGCGCAGGCAGTCCCGGCGGACGCCGGGACTGCGCCGGGAGGAGGTCGCCGAACTAGCGGGTGTGAGCACCGACTACATCGTGCGGCTGGAGCAGGCGCGCGGGCTGCGGCCGTCGGCCGAGGTGCTGAACGCGCTGGCGCAGGCGTTGCGATTGACCAGCGACGAGCGCGCCTATCTGTTCGACCTGGCGCGGCAGCGGCAGCCCGACACCGGCAAACCCAGCACGGTGCCCGCGCCCGCGCTGGCCATGCTGGTGCGGGATCTGTCGCCGCTGCCCGCGATGCTGGTGAACCACCGCTACGACATCCTGGCTTGGAACCGGGAGATGGCGCTGTTGATCACCGACTTCGGCGCCTTGCCGCCGGGGCGCCGCAACTCGATGTGGCTGTGCCTGATGGACCCGGGCATGCGGGAGTTCTACGTCGAGCGTGAGCGCATCATCCGCGAGGGCATCGCGGATCTGCGCGCGGCCTGGGCGGCGCATCCCGACGACCAGGCGCTGGCCGACCTGATCGCCGAGTTCACCGCACTGAGCCCCGAGTTCGCGCAGGCATGGGCGCGCCACGATGTCCGGGTGCAGGGACGCGGGAACAAACCATTGCGGCACCCGGTGGTGGGTCCGCTGGTGGTCACCTACGAGGTGCTGATGCCCGTGCAGGATCCCGACCAGCGGATCGTCATCTACCGTGCGGCGGACGAGGATTCCCAGACGGCGCTGGATCGGCTCGCGGCCACGGCACACGAGGCCTGACCGAAGTTACTCCGCGGAGCTGAGCACCAGCTCCCCGTCGTCGTCCGCGTCCTCGTAGCGCCCTTCCCACTCCTCGTAGTCGGGGACGTCCTCGTCCCGCGTGACGATCCACGCCAACGAGTAACCGCCTTCATCGTCGGGAACGAGCACATTCTCGATCTTCAATCCGAATCCGAGCACCTCGGCCGCGCGGATCACGTCCGGCAGATCCTCGGCGCGGACGACCGTCTGATTGGCATACACGGTTACCATGCGCCGAATGGTAGCTGGAACCTCTGACATGGCGTGGGCCGATCCCGAAACCCCGGGAAGAAGGCCGGTTGGGGGTGCGGGCACGACAAAAGCCGCCGTGGTCATCGAGGCCACGGCGGCTGCGTCTCAGCGTGGGGCGGTACCGGCGCGCGGTACCGGGTGGATCAGAGCTTGTTGAAGGCCAGCGCCAGCGCCGACTTCTTGTTGGCGGCCTGGTTGGCGTGGATGACACCCTTCGAGGCGGCCTTGTCCAGCTTGCGGCTGGCGAACTGCAGGCGCTCGGCGGCCTGGTCCTTGTCGCCCGCGGCAGCGGCCTCGCGGAAGCTTCGGATGGCGGTGCGCAGCGCGGACTTGACCGACTGGTTGCGCTTGCGCGCCTCCTCGTTGGTGCGGATCCGCTTCATCTGGGACTTGATGTTGGCCACGCCTGTTTCCTCGTGTTCCTGTCTCGTGGTCTGTTCTGGGAAAAGTTCATCGAGCGCGCGAAACACCCGAAGTGAACGGGTAACGCAGCGCCGAAGATCGAGACTACCAGTCGCCGTCTGGCACACGAAATCGACACCAGCACGGCCGCGTGGAAGCGTTGGACCGGCCGTAGCGGCGACCGGACTGTCCCATCACGCAGAGACATACCGCGAAGTTCGGCGTGAGAGCTATGCGGGTCGCGTAGCGTGCTAGAAGGCCGGTATGTCCGGGCTGGACAACCTCGTGGCTGCACACAGAAGGCGCCGCGACGGGGAAACTGCGCAAATCTCGCGCCATCTGACTGGTACGGCCTGAATACCCGGCGAGGCGGAACAGAGAGGCGGTACAGCGCATGTCTCCAACGGCCCAGGAAGTCGTCGAAGAGGCTGTCGAGAACGAACCGATTCCCAACAGCAAGAAATGGGGCGCCGAGGCGCTCGGCACCTTCGTCCTGGTGATCGGCGGTGTCGGAACGGCGGTGCTGGCGGGGGAGAAGGTCGGTCCGCTGGGCGTCGCGCTGGCCTTCGGCCTGACGCTGATGTTCCTCGTCTACTCGATCGGGCCGATCTCGGGTTGTCACGTCAATCCGGCGGTCACGGTCGGGCAGTTGCTGCTCGGCCGGATCGGCGGGGTGGCCGCGGGCGGCTATGTGATCGCGCAGTTGATCGGCGGCTTCCTGGCCGGTCTCGTGCTGTTCGCGCTGGCCAAGAACCTGCCGTCGTACGACCGCTCGATCGATGGCCTCGGGGCGAACGGGTGGGGCAAGCACAGCCCGGCGGCGACGCGGGGACCGCTCGGCGAGGTGGTCGTGCAGAACGGCTACGGGATGGCGGCCATGATCATCATCGAGGTGATGTTGACGGCGCTGCTGGTGTTCGTCGTGCTGTCCTCGACCGACCAGATCTCCGACGTGCCGCTGGCCGGCCTGTCCATCGGTGTGACGCTGGCGGTGATCCACCTCGTGTCGATCCCGGTGGACAACACCTCGGTCAACCCGGCCCGCAGCCTCGCCGTGGCGCCCTACCAGGACGGCGCGATGGGACAGGTCTGGGCGTTCGTGGTGTTCCCCCTGATCGGCGGCGGCCTCGGCGCCCTGCTGTACGGCCTGCTGTTCGGGCGGTCCCGCGAGATGATCTCCTGACCACCGCTGTTGTCGGCCGAGCCTCGTACAATGCGGTTCAGGGAGGTAGGCGATGACGATCGTGCAGCACGACCATGACGTCCCCGTGTCGGAATTCGAGAACATCGCCCGCGCAGTCGAGCGCGAGTCCGACAGTGTTCGACTCGAGTATCTCGGCGGACGAATGGGGTTCAAATTCATGCCGGACGGCGATCACAGTCGCATCCTGAATTGGCTTCTGATGATTTTCGTGCAGTTCAGCCCTCAGCTGTTCTTGCATGTCACGGGCCAGGGGCTGAAGGTGGATCCGTACCGGCAGGGCAGGGCCCGTCCCGATGGTGTCCTGGCGCCGTTGGACGCCTTCGTCGGGTATGGCGAGTGGGCGCCAGCCGACAAGGTATCGATGGTGGTGGAGGTGACTTCGCGCGACTCCGACACCAACCAACGCGACCGGGTGGAAAAGCCGACGGCGTATGCCCGTACCGCTATCCCGATTTATCTGCTGATCGACCGGGAGAGTGCGGAGATCGTTGTGCACAGTGAGCCGATCCCGGGCAGTGGCCGATACCGGCAAGTCCGCCGGTTCGCCGTCGGCACCCCCGTGCCGCTGCCTGCGCCGATCGATATCACGCTCGACACTGTTCCGTTGCGGGATTGGGTCGACTGACGCACGTCGTCGGGCGCCGTCAGCTCCAGTTGTATTCGGCGACGAGCCGATGGGCGACCAGGTCGAAGGTCTTGCGCTCCAAGATCGCTCCCTCGCGGCGGATGCCGGCCTCGGGCACGTCGAGCACCCGGTCGAGCCGCACCCAGCTGGGTCGTCCGTCGTGGTCCCAGGACCCGCTGCCGATGCCGACCCAGTTGCGGTCGAAGGCGCGTTCCGGATTCGACGACAGCATCAGGCCGAGCAGCGTGCGGCGGTCGCGACCGACCACGAGCACCGGCCGGTCCTTGCCGTTGCCGGGGTCTTCTTCGAAGGGCACCCAGGTCCAGACGATCTCGCCGGGATCGGCGCGTCCGTCCAGCTGCGGTGAGTACACGATCTGCCGGGCCCGCTCGGCCGTCGGTACCGGTATCGATGCGGCGGGCCGGACCGAGACCCCGCCGGCTGTTCGCCGCTGCCCGAGCGTCCCCACCAGGCGGTCGACCAGCCTGGGGCCCTGCTGCTTGACGATCTTGGGGCCCTGCTCCGTCGCGAGAAGGCCGATCTGCTTGCCGAGGGAGTTCCAACTTCGGGCCATCTCTGGAGGATAACGGCGCACCCCCGCGTTCTCACCCGCGCCGAATCCGTTGTGTCGCCGGGCCGACCACGATCCGCTCGGCGCACGATTTCTGAAAGCCGGAAAGCAAGCGGTGGACTCCCAAGCGCTGTCGGGTGCGAGTCTCGGTCGCTCGGACGCGAGACTTCCCGGGGCCGCGAACACGCAGCGCCGCAGGCGCTGCAATTCGGATACAGCCCGGCGGCGGAAGCTTCGCACTGCTCATGGGACGATGGGGGCAGTTTGCCGATACCCATGAGGAGTGGAGTGCCCGCCAGCTTCGCCGACACGACGTTCACCGATCCCGCCCGGATCCGGAACTTCTGCATCATCGCGCACATCGACCACGGCAAGTCGACGCTGGCCGACCGGATGCTGCAACTGACCGGTGTGGTCGAGGAACGGCAGATGCGTGCGCAGTATCTGGACCGCATGGATATCGAGCGCGAACGCGGCATCACGATCAAGGCCCAGAACGTGCGGCTGCCGTGGACGCCGCGGACGGGCGAGCACGCCGGCACCGACTTCGTGCTGCACCTCATCGACACGCCCGGTCACGTGGACTTCACCTACGAGGTCTCCCGAGCGCTGGAGGCGTGTGAGGGCGCGATCCTCTTGGTCGACGCCGCGCAGGGCATCGAGGCGCAGACGCTGGCCAATCTGTACTTGGCGCTGGACAAGGATCTGACCATCATCCCGGTGCTGAACAAGATCGACCTGCCCGCCGCGGACCCGGAGCGCTACGCCGCCGAGCTGGCCCACATCGTCGGCTGCGAGCCCTCGGACGTGCTGCGCGTCTCCGGCAAGACGGGCGAGGGTGTGACCGATCTGCTCGACCAGGTGATCGCTCAGGTGCCGCCGCCGGTGGGCGACGCCGACGCGCCTGCCCGCGCGATGATCTTCGACTCGGTCTACGACACCTACCGTGGCGTGGTCACCTACGTCCGCGTGGTGGACGGCAAGCTGACCCCGCGCGAGAAGATCAAGATGATGTCCACCGGCGCCACCCATGAGCTGCTGGAGATCGGCATCGTCTCGCCGGAGCCCAAACCGACTCAGGGTCTCGGCGTCGGCGAGGTCGGCTACCTGATCACCGGCGTGAAGGACGTGCGCCAGTCCAAGGTCGGCGACACGGTGACGGGCGCTCGCGGTGGCGCTGCCGAGCCGCTCACCGGCTATCGCGAACCGCGTCCGATGGTCTACTCCGGCCTGTACCCGGTGGACGGCTCCGACTATCCCGACCTTCGCGACGCGTTGGAGAAGCTGCAGCTCAACGACGCCGCGCTCACCTACACCCCGGAGACCTCCGTGGCGCTGGGCTTCGGCTTCCGCTGCGGCTTCCTCGGCCTGCTGCACATGGAGATCACACGCGAGCGCCTGCAGCGCGAGTTCGACCTGGACCTGATCTCGACCGCGCCCAACGTGGTGTACCGGGTGGAGATGGAAGACGGCGCCGAGCACGTCGTCACCAATCCCTCGTACTGGCCGGAAGGCAAGGTGCGCAAGGTCTACGAACCGGTCGTGAAGTGCACCATCATCTCGCCGAGCGAGTTCATCGGTTCGATCATGGAACTGTGCCAGTCGCGCCGCGGCGAACTCGGCGGCATGGATTATCTGTCCGAGACCCGCGTCGAGTTGCGCTACACCATGCCGATGGCGGAGATCATCTTCGACTTCTTCGACTCGCTGAAGTCGCGCACCCGCGGCTACGCCAGCCTCGACTACGAGGAGTCGGGCGAGCAGGAATCGCAGCTGGTGAAGGTGGACATCCTGTTGCAGGGCGAGGCGGTGGACGCGTTCAGCGCGATCGTGCACAAGGACGCCGCCCAGGCCTACGGCCACAAGATGACCACCAAGCTGCGCGAGCTGATTCCCCGCCAGCAGTTCGAGGTGCCGATCCAGGCCGCGATCGGCTCGAAGATCATCGCGCGGGAGAACATCCGGGCCATCCGCAAGGACGTGCTCGCGAAGTGCTACGGCGGTGACATCAGTCGCAAGCGCAAGCTGCTGGAGAAGCAGAAGGAAGGCAAAAAGCGGATGAAGACGATCGGCCGGGTCGACGTCCCGCAGGAGGCCTTTGTGGCCGCGCTGTCCTCCGACGCCGCCTCGGACAAGCCGAAGGACAAGAAGTAGGCCTGCGATCACGCGGGGTGTGCCGTCCTCGAGTTCGGCCATGTGGGAATGCGGCCGACGGGACCGCCGGGCAACTGGCGGGAAATCGATCGGTCCGGCCGCTATTACCTCGGGCGTTCTCGGGGCATGACGTTTCCGATCATGCCTGGTAACGGTGCGTATCGGCGACCGTATCCGGTCCGGAATGCCGGTGAAATCAGGGCTTTCGGTCCGGTAATCCGGATGGCAGGGTTGTGTTGCTCGCCACAGTCACATTCTCTACAGTCCTGAAGAATGTGACAGGCGAGTATTCCCGAAATACTGTTGGGTGATCTTCACTTGGTCGGACCGGCGTGGTGAGGAGTCTGGACAACCGAGAGTGGAGCTTCTATGACGCGTGATCTGCCCTTCGACGACGACAACGAAGCGGCCGACCGCGCGGGCGACACCGCCTACCGGGTGGCCACCGGCGTCGCGCGGGTCGCGCGGGCTGGAGCCTACGTCACCGGCGGCGCCCTCGTGGCCGCCAATGGCGGCGGCGTGCCCGCACAGCCCGGCGAATCCCGGCTCGACAGCTGGAGCACCGGCTGGGCGCACAGCACCGATCCCGATCCCGATCAGCCGAGCCCGGTGATCACGTTCCCCGACCCGGTCGAACTGGGTCCGGTCCCGCCGCATGCGTCGAATGTTCCTGTAGCACACGGAAACCCGGCACCGGGCTTTCCCCTGCCTGGTACTGAAGCCGGACCTGCCCAGCTTCCGCTGCCCACGCTCGGCGGCGAGTACAACGGCACCGACGCGGGGATGTCGCTGCCTACGCTCGCCGGTGCGGGTGATGCCGACGCCGGGATGTCGCTGCCGAGCCTGGCAGGTGGCGACGGGGGTGCGAACAGCATGCAGCTGCCCGGACACTCCGGTGGTGTCCCCGGACTGGGTGGCATCCCCGGCGCGGATGGCGGTTTCCCGGGCGGACTGGCCATTCCGGGGACCCAAGGCACTGTGTCGAACGGACTTTCGCTCCCCGGTGTGCGGTCGGAGTCCTCCCGCGAGCTCGACGACGAGCCAGGCGGGCACGGTTTCGGCCTGCCCGGCCACGGACTCGGCCAGGCCGGGCACGGTTTCGGCCTGCCCGGCACGAATGGTTTCGCCGCGCCCGGCTCCACGGTCTTCGACCTGCCCGGCAACAGCGCGGTCGCCGCGACGCCGACCGCCGACGATCCGTTCGACGGCATCGGTTCGGGTGCCGACCAGCTCGGCATGTTCGTCGGCACGCAGTGGTCGGTCGACTTCGGCCTCGGTCCGAACGGGGTCTACTTCACCTCGGAAATGCAGGTCGACCTCGCGGTAGGCCAGGTCGGCGACCAACTCGACGAGTACACCGACTGGCTGGGCGACGGCATCCGCGTGCCGGACGGCACCGAACGCGACGTCACCGAAACGCAGGCGGGGCAGAGCAACACCGGTCTGCTCGGCGGCTTCGGTACGCCGACGCCGGGCACGTCCGCGGCGCACTCCTCGACGGCGTCCGGCGCCGCGCAGTCCTCGGCCGCGTCGGGTGGCGCGCAGCCGCTGGCCGCCTCGGCTCCGATCGGCACCGCCCCGGTCGCCTCGGTCGCTCCCGCGGCTTCGGTCGCCCCTGTTTCCGCGGTCGCGCCTGCCGCCTCGGTGGCTCCCGCCGCCCCGCCGGCCACACCCGCTCCCGCGGCGGTCGCCGCCGCTCCGGTTGTCGCGGTCACGCCGCTGCAGACCACGGTCCAACCTGATGCCGCCTCGACGCCGATCGCGAATGTGCTTGCCGCGCCGGAGGGGCCGTCGGTATTCACCGCACCGGCCGCGTCGTTGCCCGCGCTGTTCGACGCGGTGCGGCCGGCGCCGGCGGTGAAGCCGACGCCCGTGACCGATCCGCAGCCGTCGCATCCGACGCAATCGCCCACGACGGTCACCAACCCGACCACGATCATCAAGACCACGCCGACGCCGGGTTTCCCCGGCGACGCGACCACCCCGTCCGTGCCGAAGACGCCGGACCACGACGTCACCAAGTTCCCCACCACGGTGCCGCACGGCGGCATCACCACCGGCCCGGACGTGACGACCACCAAGGTCCCCGGCGTGACCGTCACCCCGGCGCCGACCCACGGCGTTCCGTCCACCTCGGACGACGATGTGACAACACCGGGCGGCATTACCGGCCGTCCCGGCACCGGCGGTACGTCACACAGCACCCGGCCGACGAACGACTTCCCGGGCGATGACGTGCCGACCGTGAGTCGCCCGTCCGATCCGACGTTCTCCGCGCCGGACCAGCCGACCTACAGCGCACCCGCTCATGCGCCCACCGTCGAGCCGCACACGCCGGTCCCGAGCCACATCGCCCCGGCGCCCACCCAGCCGCCGGTGCCGGTCAAGCCGCAGGTGATCGACCCGAAGCCGCAAGGGATCTCGGCGCCGCTGGCCGTCGACCACACCTACGACAACACCGCGCTGCTGGCCTCCGGAAGTAGTCTCTCCGGCGCACTGCTGCCGGACCCGGCCATAGCCGAGACGCACCACACCGCGTCCGGTGTGCCGGACATCTCGCTGTTATAGCAGGGCCGCGAGGGGATTGGACGACTGCGGAGCATACGCAGGGGGTATATCGAACGAGAGTCACCGAGAGTAAGGAGGAGGGTTGTCTGCCGCTGCCGGGCTGACGGCCGCAACGGTGAAACATCCGGGTGCGATGGCCCCGCTCATCCGAATACTCGACGAGCTGCGGGAGACGGCCCGATCCGCTGGGCGTGACGATCTCGGCAGCCGGCTGAACATGGTCCGCGCCAGGGTGAGTGATCCCCGGGTGCGCCTCGTGGTCGTCGGTCATCCGAAGAACGGCATGAGCACGCTGGTCAACAGTCTGGTCGGCGCCTCGGTCAGTGCGACGAACAGCGATCTCAGCGTCCCGGTGATCGTCGAGTACGGCCCGGAGCCGACCGCGACGCTGGTGCGCCAGACCGAATACGGTCGCACCGAACGCCAGTCGGTCGATCCCCTCGATCCGGGTCCGGCCCTGGCCACCCAGGGTGTCGTCCGCGCCGAATTCACCCAGCCGAGCCCGTTGCTCGCCGATGGCGTCGTGGTCATGGACGCGCCGGGTGCGCTGGGCGACAACCGCACCACCTGGTCGATGATCGCCGCGGCCGACGCCGTGCTCTACGTCGGGAACGCCGGCGCCGAGCTGACCATGGAAGAGATCGCGGAATTGCAGCGCATCCAGCAGATCTGCCCGACGGTGGTCTGCGTGCTGAACAAGATCGACGTCTTTCCGCACTGGTCGCACACCCAGCAACGCAATCGGGAACTGCTCGACGCGGCGGGGCTCGGCTTCGCGGTCGCGCCGGTGTCCGCGGAATTGCACCGGCAGGCCGGGACGATGGGCAACTACCAACGCGATATCGAATCCGGTGTGCCGCAACTGATCGACCATCTGCGCGACTATGTGATCGCCCGCGCGGACGCGGTGGCGCTGGAAGCCGGGGTCCGGGATATCCGCCTGGTCTGCGATCATCTCGCGCTGACGCTGCGGACCGAGGCCGAGGCGCTGCGGGATCCGCACCGCAGGACCGAGCTCACCAACCAACTCGTCCGTGCCCGCGACGAGGCGGAGCAGCTGCGACAGCGGACAGCGAACTGGCAGGTCACGCTGGTCGACGGCGGCACGGAGCTGATGGCCGACATCGAGCACGACCTGCGCCACCGGCTGCGCAGCCTGATCCGCGACGCCGAGGCCGAGATCGCCCAGACCGATCCGGCCCGGCGGTGGAGGGACTTCGGCGCCGATCTGGACGCGCGAATCTGCGAAGCTGTCGAAGAGAACTTCGCCGTGGCGCACTATCGCTCGATGGAGTTGTGCGAGCAGGTCGCCGCCAAGTTCCCGGCCGACAACCGTGCCGCGCCGATCGGCGACCTGCGGTTGGCCAATCCGGGGGAGGTACTCGAAGCGGTGCAGCCGCTGGAGCCGTTGGAGAGCGCGAAAGCCGGTGTGACCCAGCAGTTCCTCACCGGTTTGCGCGGCTCCTACGGCGGCATCCTGATGGTCGGTCTCGCCACCAGCCTGCTCGGTATGTCCTTGGTGAACTGGTACTCGGCGGGCGCGGGCGTCCTGCTCGGCGTGAACGCGCTGTGGGACGACCGCAAGAACCGCAAACTGCGGCGGCGCGCCGAGGCCAAGGTCGCGGTGGCCCGCCTGATGGACGACGTGATCTTCCAGGTCGGCAAGGAATCGCGAAACCGCTTGCGCGCCATGCAGCGTGTGCTGCGCGATCACTTCACCGAGATCGCGACCGATGTCTCGCGCGGCGCGGACGAGGCGCTGCGGCTGGCCGAGGAGAACTACGGAAAGTACGGCGACCGCGGACAGGAGCGGATCGCCGAGCTCGAAGCGCGGCTCGGCAAACTCCGTGTGCTGCGTGACGAGGCCGACGGTCTGCTGACCGGATGACCCGGTGGGGGCAGCGAACACCATCCAGTTTCGTCAGACCGGATGACCCGGCGGCGTGTGCGCGGGCTGGAATTGGCCCGCGTGCCGGGAGTCCTCGGCCCTGATCACGTGCGTGACGGCGTTGATCAGCGCGAGGTGGGTGAACGCCTGCGGATAGTTGCCCAGGTGACGGCCGCTGCGCGGGTCGATCTCCTCGGCATACAGCCGTAGCGGGCTGGCGAAGCCGAGCAGCCGCTCGCACAGATGCCTGGCCCGCTGGACCTCGCCGATTTCGACCAGCGCGGACACCAGCCAGAACGAGCAGATGGTGAACGCCCCTTCCGCGCCGCTCATTCCGTCATCGGTGGTCTCGGTGCGATACCGGAGGACCAGGCCGTTCTCGGTGAGCCGGTCGGCGATGGCCAGCACGGTGGCGCGTACCCGATGATCCTCCGGCGGCAGGAACCGGGTGAGCACCACCAGCAACAGCGAGGCGTCCAGCGTGTCGCCGCCGTAGACCTGGGTGAAGACGCCCTCGGAGGTCACCCCGTTGGCCAGGACGTCGGCCTTGATCTCCTCGGCGATGCCGTACCACTCTTCGGCGTGCTCGTACTGACCGTGCATCTCGGCGAGTTTGGCGCCGCGGTCCAGCGCCACCCAGCACATCACCTTGGAGGAGGTGAAATGCTGCGGCTCGCCGCGCACCTCCCAGATGCCGCGGTCGGGCTCCTGCCAATGCGCGATGGCCGCGTGCACCTGGCGGACCAGCAGCGGCCACAGGGTCTCCGGCACCTGCTGACGCGACTTCACATGCAAGTACACCGCGTCCAGCATCGTGCCCCAGATATCGTGCTGGTCCTGGTTGTAGGCATTGTTGCCGATCCGCACCGGCCGCGAGTTGTCGTAGCCGCTCAGATGGTCGAGGACGTTCTCGGTGAGTTCCCGCTCGCCGCCGATGCCGTAGAGCACCTGCAGCGGAACGGGTTCGCCGTTCTCGCCGGTGGTCGCGTCGTTGAGGAAGGCGAAGAAGTCGTCGGCCTCGCGGTCCAGGCCGAGGGTGTACAGACCCCACAGCGCGAAACTGGCGTCTCGCACCCAGGTGTAGCGGTAGTCCCAATTGCGTTCGCCGCCAGGGGTCTCCGGTAGCGACGTGGTCGGCGCCGCCATCAGCGCTCCGGTCGGCGCGAAGGTGAGGCCCTTGAGCGTGAGCGCACTGCGCTGCAGGTAGTTGCGCCAGGGGTGGTCGGGGAACTTGCCCAGGGTGATCCACTGGCGCCAGCATTCGGTGGTCTGCCACATCTTCTGCGCGGCCTCTTCGAAGGTGCGCGGCGCGGGCAGCTCCGACCAGGTGAGCGCGACGAAGACCTCGTCGCCCTCCTTCATCCTGGTGCGGGCGCGGGCCTCCCTGCCCTCCAGGCCGAGGCGCAGATCGGTGGTGAGCACCAAAGTGGGGCCTGCGCTCGGGTCGTCGCTGCGGACCGCGGTCGCCTCCTCGTAGACCTTGCCGGTGTACTCCCAGCGGGCGGTGGCCCGGTGGTAGTCGAACGAGGGCTCGCAGCTCATCTCCAGCTCGACGGTGCCGTTCACGCACTTAACCGTGCGCAGCAGCAGGTGCTCGGCATCCCAGTCCATCGGCGTGCGCCGGTGCGTCTTGCTGCGCTGATCGAGGTTGTGCCACCCGCCGAGCACCAGCGCGTCGCGCACGATCAGCCAGCCGGTGCCGGTCTGCCAGGTGGTCTCCAGGATCATCCCGCCGGGTAGGTAGCGGCGGGCGGCGGGCACGTTGACGCCGTAGGGCCCGATCCGGAAGTGACCCGCGCTGCGGTCCAGGATCGCGCCGAAGATGCTCGGCGAGTCCGGCCGCGGCACGCACATCCATTCCACTGCGCCATTGCTGGCGACCAGGCAGCTGGTCTCGCAGTCGGACAGGAACGCGTAGTCATCGATGGGCGGATGCGCGCCGTGGCGGTGCGGCTCCGGAAGGTTGGACGGCATGCCATCGGCATGGTTGGCGATGAGGTCATCTGCTGCGGACGCCATACCCCATCTTGGGGTCGATGCCCGCCTGTCGTCCACTGCTCGCTCGCCGCCGCCGGTTGCCCGGTCCTACGGAGCCCGCCGGCGAACCGACTAGATGAATGATTCCAAGGGGTGGGTGGCCTGTGTGCGGGCCGCCGACCCTGGGTCAATGGTCGTAGGCGGTCAGTGACCGGTGGACCGGTGCGTCGGTGTTGTCGTTGTGCCAGATCGCGGCGGT
>NZ_JADLQX010000052.1 GCF_015477605.1 Nocardia amamiensis | reverse complement strand
AACCACCTCACTCCACCCACCGCCACCTGACCGGACCGCCCCATCCCTACAACCAGGAACAACAGTGGAAAAGCTGGCCAGACCAGCGGCTACCCCATGCCCGAAACACGCGCGTTCACGCCCCCCCCGGGCGCGCGAACGAACCAGAACCCCACTCCACGGATCCAGGTTTAGATACAGTAGAACCCTGCGGGTGCGGTCGGACATGACCGCGGGCCCGCGACGCCGTCGAGAAGGAAGGAAGAGCCTGTGGCCGACACACAGTCCGACGCGGCGGGGGGACGTCGATGGAGCCGGGTGAACTTTTCATGCAGTGATGAGGTCTGGTCTACCGCGAAGAAGAAGTGGCAGAAGCAGATTCGCCAGTACCCCACGTGGACGCGGTGGCTCGAAGCAGCCTTCGCTGAGAAGACCGCACGCAAGCGCGCGGAGTTGGGGATGACCGAGTTCGAGCCCGCCCCCGACCGCCTGCCACCGGGCCGGCGCATCCCGCCGGAGCAGGCGGGCACCCGTCCCCGCCGCTCGTTCAGCTGCGACGTGCAGGTGTGGGACCACGCACGGGACACCTGGTGGGCCGAGGCTGAGCTCTACCCGGCGTGGTCGGACTGGGCTGAGGAGGCCGTGCAGGAGAAGGTCGACAGTGACGAGCCTGCCGTCCCGACCGGGTCCACGGACAAGGACAGGGTTGCCTCGAAAACCTCATGAGGAGAAGGGAATAGGAGATGGCCAAACAGGAATCGACCCCGCCGGTCGTGGCACCGTGGAGTGCGGAGACCGTGCCCTACGCGCTCCGCGTCGGCGACGGGTCATGGACGACAGGCGCGGCCGCGCCCGGTGGCGGATCCCACGACCGGACACCGGCCGGCGGGTGGCGACACCCGGCGGCCGATCTGACGGCGGCGGTGAATCCGACCGCGCGGGACTGGCGGCGCGACACCGCGCGCCCGGCACCGGGCTCGGGCTGGCGGCGCACGCTGTATCTGATGTCGGGCAAGACGCTGAATCTGGGTGAGAGCCCGGCCGAGGCCCGTGCCCGCGAACTCGACCGGCGCATCCGCACCGCGATCGAGTCCGACTTCCGGATCGGGTTCGTCCAACTCAAGGGCGGCTCTGGCAAGACGACGACCGCCATGGGAGTGGGCAATGCCTTCGCGGCGGGCCGCACCGACGGCGTGGTCGCCTTCGACGTCAACCCCGACAGGGGCAACCTGGCGCGGCGCACCGCGGCACGGACCGAGTCCTCGGCGCTGACCCTGCTGGCCGGACCTCGGCCGCGACGGGTGCAGGACATCCGGGCCCATACCCAGCTGACCCCGGCGGGCCTGGACATTCTCGCTTCGGCGGCCGATCCGGCGACGGCGGACAGCTTCTCCGCCCCCGACTACCGACAGCTGGTCGAGCTGGCCGGCGATTACTTCCCTCTGATGCTCGCCGACTGCGGGACCGGAATCACTCATCCTGCGACCCAAGCCGTGCTCGAGGAAGCCGACGCACTGGTGATCCCGCTCGATGCCAAGAAGGACTCCGCTGACGAGGCGGTGGCCGCTGTGGAATACCTGCACAACGCCTATGCCAAGGACCCCGTGACCGGGGCTCCGCTGCTGGACGAACGCGACGAACGGCAGTGGCTCTACCGGAGCCTCCTCTCGCGCACCGTCGTGGTGATCTCCCCTCAACAGCCGGGACGGCGGATGTTCGACGCCAACGCCGCGACCAACTGGTTCCGTCAGTGGGTTCACGCCGTGCAGGAGATTCCTTACGACCGCCACCTCGACGAGGGCGGCGTGATCGACCCGCAGCTGCTGCACCCGCGCACGCTGCTGGCCTATCGAGAGCTGGCGGCGGCCCTGGCGGGCCTATTCCCTATGAAGTACTCCCCCGGCACCGGCCTGCTGCGGCCTGCCGGATAACCCCTGGCAGATCTCGATCAACCCGATGACACAGCCGATGTTTTAGATACACTCGAACCATTAACATCACTGGCAGCTCTGGGTGCCGGGGTTGAGAGAGATCCGGCACCCGCCGCCAGCGATCAGTCCTCGATAGGAAGGAGTCGACAATGGCCGACACACTCGCCGGGCAGCAGCCCGACACCCTCGCCGCCGCGGTGGCGGCGACCATCGCCGCGTGGCGGACGGAGAACCCGACCGCAAAGGATGTCCCCCGCTCGGTGCGCCGGGAGATCTCGCGAGCGGTACGCACCGACACCCGTGCGCACCAGCTCGATGCCTCGATCACTCGTGCACAGGTGGAGCTGGAGATCCTGCATCACCAGAAAGCCCTTGTGTCCCTGGGAGCCAAGCCCGACAACACCCTCAGCGAGGACAACAGCGCCTACACCGCGTGGGCCCGCAAGCACGCCGTGCTCTCCGATGCCGCCCTCGCGCTCGAACGCCGGATCCACGAACTGCCCCACCTGAGCGCCACCGAACGGGGGCAGGCCCTGCGGGCGCTGGAGCGTGCGCACACGGTGCCGTCCTCCGAAGTCCAGGTGAAGTGGGCGGCCGCCAGCGGGCTGGAGTCGCTCAGGGCCCGTGTGGCCGAGAAGGTTTCCGCGATTCGCATGGGCGTGACCACGGCCATCGGCCAGGTGCGCCGTTTCGGGGCGTTCTGGATCGCGCAGCGCCAGGCCGAGCAGATCAAGGACCGCGTCGCGCGTGGACCGCAGGACTGGCTGACGCCGGGGCAGGCCGCGTCGCTGGTCGAGTTGACCACAGCGGCAAAGAGTTTCGCGACGGCTTCGCAGCAGGCGCGGGCGGCCAAAGATGCGCAGACAGATCTGGCCACGATGCTCAGTGAGTTCCACGAGGCGTTCACCCGTGCCCAGCAGATGGGCGTGTCCTCCGATCGCATCAATCAGCAGCTGCGGACCGCGCACGCCGAGCTGGAGGCTGATGGTCAACGCCCGCAGGGCATGTGGGCCAAGATTCAGGCCGCCGCCCGCGCGCCGCTGACACCGCCGACCGCGGCAGCGGCGGGTGCTCAGCCGTTCGCCTTCGGTGCCGCGCCTGCTGCCCAGGACGCGCGCCATTGGCCGCTGCCGCTCGCCGGACCCGGTGATCCGAGCTTTCACCCTCCGAGCATGAGAAGGAGAATTCGATGTCCGAGCCGTTCATCTCCCCCGACCGGAAGCCTCCGGAAACGATCAAGGTCACTGCCCGCTATCTCGAGTCGGTGCTCGATCAGGCCCACAGCGTCGCGAACGCGGCGTCCTACATCGACGTCGACGAGAACGGCGCACTCGTGCGGGTCGAAGACGACACCACCGCCGAAGCGGTGACCCGCGCCGACGAGCTGCTGACCCAGTATCTGCGGGAGCACCGCACCGTCCTGAGCGACGATCAGCATTGGCAGGCGTACTACAACGAGTTCGATCGGGCCGACGCCCGCACCCGCAAGCAGACGGAGCCGGACACCCAGCCGAATCCGCTGCCCAACAACGAATCTCCCGATTGGAACGCCCGCCGCCTGGCCGCCCATATGCATGCCCGGGACCTCGAAACCAAGATCGCCGATCTGAATGACGAGGCACCCGGTCCTGGAGATCTGGACGAGGCGTACAAGGAGATGTGGGTGGCAGGGTACGAGGAGGAGCTGGACAAGCACCTCCGCGAGAATCGCCATCTTCTCGGTGATGCGCCCTACTGGCGCAACGACTACGAGGACATCGACCGCGCCGACGCCGCAGCGTCGAGTGTGCCGGCGGCCGAGGTGCGAGCAGTCGCCGCCGACACCCCGCTGATCCGGCCCGACGCTGCAAGGCCCGCCGCCGAGCCGTTCGCCTTCGGCGCGGTCCCGGCTGCCGCGGCCGTGGCACCGGCCGTCGTCGCAAGGCGGACCCGGTGAACGCGCGGACGGTGGCCCGCGCCCGCCTCGGTGATCTGGTCTTCACCACCCGCTGCGGAGCCCGCACCGCCCGCGCGGAAGCACGATATTGCCGCGCGCTCCGGCTGGCGCTGCTGGCCAGGGCCCAGGGCGGGGGATGGTGGCGGGTGCTGCGAACGCTGGTCTGCACCTACGACGTCAGCACGGTGTGCATCGGCGGGCACTGGTTCCTGATCGGCCCGGAGGATCCCCGGACTCTCGACCGGGTGCCCGAACGGGCGCGCTGGGCGTGGTACATCTGCGGGCCCAGCCTCGACCGGTCGGTGAATCCCTCGCTGAGCTGGGAAGAATCGGCTCCGGGATTCTCTCCGGGCACGGCGTTGGCCTACTGCCGGGAATGGGCCGAGGTGGTCTGCACTGCCGAGCAGCGCAAGGCCGCGTGTTTGCGGCTGGTCGGCGAACCTGCGACACTGCTTTTAGATACATTCGCACCACGCGCCGACGAGCCATCGACGACGAAAGAGGAGGTCATCAGAAATGTCGATCCTGCTGGTGTACCCGGTCGTTGCCGTGCTGATCGCGGTCGTCGTGATCGCGGTGGTGGCGCGCCCGAACCCGGCCTCCGCGCGGGGCCGCAAGCGGACGGGGCGAGTGGCCCGGGGAGTCGTGGGCGGTGCGCTCGGCGCGGCCGCGGGTATGACCGTGGCTGGCCTGCTCGGAGCCAAGCGCCGCTGAGCTGTCTTGCTGGGCTGAGCGCGTTGCCGCATACCCTCTTTTAGATACATTAGATCCATCAGACTCATCAGCACCCATGGAGGTGGTGCTCCGTGACTGATAAAACCGGCCCGGGTCCGTCGTTCGCCCGCATCACGCAGGCCCTCGACGAATGGGCATTCGAGCACGACCGCCCCACCCGGCCCTCGTCCAAGCGCGGGCAGTGGACGATGTACCACTGCCCCGCCCACGAGGACGACGACCCGAGCCTGGGGCTGATCCACAACAAGGACAAGGCCAAGACGGTCGTCAAGTGCTTCACCGGCTGCCCGGACACGAAGGTGCTGGCGGTCATCGGGTTGCCCGGCAACGCGATCTGGGACCGGCAGTGGGTCCGGGAGCCGGGCGCACCCGCGCGACCGCGGCCGCCGCGCCCGGAGCCGCCGCAGGATCAGCGACCGGCCCACGATCCGGCGAAGCCGTCGAAGAAGGAACGCCTCGGCAAGGTCGTCGGCCCGAGATATCAGGCCGCGATCTACCGCTACACCTCCGAGCGGGGCACTCCGCTCGGGGATGTCGTGCGGATGCAGGTCCCGCATGAGCGGGGCATCGACAAGATGTTCTTCCAGCGCAAGATGGACGCCGGCGGGCGCTGGCACAAGGGCGGCTTCGAGCCGGTGCTCTACCACCTTCCCGAGGTGGCGCAGGCCGTCGCCGACGGCGAGGAGATCTTCCTCGTCGAAGGGGAAAAGGACGCGGACCGGGCGCGCGGCGCGGGCCTGGTCGCCACCTGCAACGCGATGGGGGCGGGCAGCTTCCGGCGTGAGCACGCCCGCCAGCTCACCGGCGCGGCGCGGGTGGTGATCGTGGCCGATCGCGACGAGCCCGGCTATCACCACGCCGCCGAGGTCAAGCGTCTACTGACCGGCCGGGTGCGGGAAGTGCTCGTCGTCGAGGCGGCCACCGGTAAAGACCTCAGCGACCATTTCGACCTCGGTCACGACATCGACGAGCTCGTGCCGCTCACCGATGCCCAGCTCGACCAGGGCTTCCCTTCCTCCGAGGAAACCCTCGCCCAGGCCGAGAAGGTCATGGAAGGCGTCTTCCGGCGCTCGTTCGACCCCGAGACCGGCTGGCGGTGGCAGTGGGCCCCGGACACCGACGCCGAACCCTCCCTCGAGAGCGCGCCCGCGAAATCAGTGCAGAACCAACAGAATCCGGAGACGACCATGTCACAGACCGCAGCGGCGCCACGCGAGGGCATCGAGATCACCGTCTACACCAAACCCCAATGCCCGCAGTGCGACGCCACCAAACGCACCCTCGACAACCTCGGGTTCGCCTATCAGGTCGTGGATGTCAGCCAGGACCCCGCCGCGCGCCAGCGTCTGGTGGACATGGGATTCCAGGGTGCACCCGTGGTCGAAGCCGGAGACATCCGCTTCTCGAGCTTTCGCCCCGACAAGCTCAAGACGCTGCCCGGCGCGTTGCGCGCCGATGTGGTGGCAGAACAGGAGGCGGCTGCTGCGCAGCCGGGGTTTCGCGACCCCGCCGCGGCGGATCGCCTGAGCGTCGAGGCCGTACAGAAGTGGGCCGCCCCGTATTTGAGGAACGCGCAGCGACGCGGCGAGATCCCGGAACTGGGCTCGCCGCAATGGGCTTCGCTTCCCAACGGTGACCCGCGCAAGACCGGGGCGGTGGTGGAGGCGGCCTTGCGCTATGTGAGCCAGGCCAGCGCGACCGAATCGGCCGCCCCGGCTCCGCGCGTGCAGAACGCGACCGCGACGGCGGCCCGCAGCAATAACGGACGGCCGACCTTCGCGGAACTGCAAGAGGCCCGCCGCGGTGAGCAGGCACTGCGCGCGGCCAGCGGACCGTTGACCCCGGCCACCGCCGCCACGGCGGCCGCGGCCGGCGCTCCGCTGACTCCGGTCACCGCAGCCAACACCAACACCGCACCGCGCCGGACACCCGGACGCGGACGTTGACAAGGGGAATCAGGATGAACGCCAACACCGATCGGCCGGTCCCGGCCTCCGGGCGCTGGACTCCAGTGCTCTCGCCCTTGAACATCCCTGAACCCGAGCAGGACCCCGAACCCGAGCAGCCCGGCCCGGACACCCCGGTGGACGAGGGCACCACCGATGCCAAGCCCGCCCCTCACCGCCCCCGGCACCTGGTGCTGGGAATCTCGGCGGCCGTGGGCGCGCTCAGCCTGGGCGCGCTCGCGGTCGGGCTCAGCAGTCTGGGGTCGACGCAGACCGCGCCGCCTCCCCTGCCGAGCGCCGCCCCGCCGGTGGTGACCACCACGGCGAGCTTCCTGGCGGGTGGACTATGCCCGAACACCGTGGACGGCAAGGTGTATCGCGGTAACGGACCCGGCGGCACGGTCGGTGCGGTCCCGGTGATCTTCGCCTTCCAGCGCGCGTACTACGGCGCGCGCTCGGGTGAGCAGGTCCGGGCGCTGGTGCTCCCAGAATCCCCGGTGTCCTCGGCGGAGACGATCCAGCAGGGCATCAACACCATCCCCGCGTCCACGGCCTACTGCCTGACGATCACCGAGCACCAGCCCACCCACTTCCTGGTGGAAGTGTTCGAGCGCAGGCCCTCCGGCGAGACGAAGACCTACCGGCAGAACGTCACCACCATCGACCGCGACGGACGCACGTTCATCGACACCGTTAGCGGCCGAAGAGACCACGCTGACCGGGAACACCTACGCCCCACCGTCGTCGGGATCGACCACACGATCGTGCCGCTGCTCGCCGCGCCGGTCGAGTATCTGGTCAGCGTCGTGGTGACCATCGAATTCCGCGCGATCCTGTGACCGCGCCCGGCGCCGGGCCACCCCCGGTTCGCCGAGAACGCAGAAGATGCCCACCGGAAAAATCCGGTGGGCATCTTCGTGGGCTCATGACCGAAGGGGAGGGTCATGTCCCTGGGTACAGCCAACGATCCGAGAAATGGGGCTCGATGGTCAGCATAGGCACCGCGCTCCGATCGGGGTGCGAAATCGCCGCGCCCCGATCGGGTCTCGGCAACGAGCGCACCCAGATCGGACGACCGGCGAGTCACGCGAGATCGTCCGATGCCGATGCCCTCAGTGTGTCCGGCCCCGGTTGCGGGTGTGCGCCGCAGCGGGTTTGGCTGGCGGCGGGGTGCGCCGATGGGTTTTGGTGTTCGTCTTGGCCTGCTTGGGCGGTGTCAGCGGAGCCTGGGCAGCCGCGGACGCGGTGCGCGCCGCCTGGTGCTGATCGTCCTCGGCCGCCTCGTGTTCCCGCGCGGATTCTGCGCTGTGGTCGGCCGCTTCGGCTTCGGCTTCCGCCTCGGCCTGCGGCTCCGGCTCCGGTGCCTCGGCGAACGAGACGGTGATGACGGTGCCGTCACTGTCGACGACGAACACCGTGTTCTCCTCCGCGTCGGCCGCCTGCGCGGAGGTCGCGTCCTTGCGGGCCTGATCGTCGGCGGCTCCTTCGTGCGAAGCGGCCTGTTCCCGTGCCTGGTCGGCATCACCGTCGAGAATGCCCGGATACTTGCGGGCCAGCAGGGCATCGAAGTCGTCGTCGATCTCGCCGACCAGTTGGGCGGCGCGGGCCCGATCGAACGGGGATTTCGGATCAGCGGTGGCGAGCCATTCCTCGGCGACCGAACGGCGGGCGTCCTCCTCGCTGCGGGTGTGCGCGTTGGTGACCTTGCCGTTCTTCGCGGCCTCGCGCATCGCCCAGGCGGCGTATCCGCTGGGCGCGCGGATCTGGCCGTTGTTGAAGTCGATGGCCGCGACCGACTCGATCAGCGTCTCCGGGTCGGCTCCCTGCGCGGTGAGTACCGCGAACTGATCCTCGGCGACGTGCCAGCGCGGATCGTCGAGAATCCGATCGGGCACGCGCCCCCGCAGCCGGTCGGCCAGCGGCGTCGGGGTGCGCTGGTTCTGCGGATCGTTGTCCTGCTCACCGGATTCTGCGCTCTGTTCACCGCCGTCGGAACCGCGCCCACGGCCCGCACGAGATTGCGAGCGCCAGCGCCGTACGATCTCGTCTTCGAGGCTGCGGCGGCCCATCTGGGTGTCGCAGTTGCTGTACTCGGTCTCCCATTTGTCGGCCCATTCCGGATCGTGCTGACCAAGCCATCGTCGGGCTACACCGACGGCCGTGCCGGTTTTGCCGCCGGTGGCTTCGACCCATTTGCGGATGATCTCGTTCTCATCGAGGCGTCGCCCGTCGATGGTGTCGGCGTTTGGTGTAACTCAGCTCCCACCAGCGGTACCAATCGGGTTCGCTGTCCTTGGCCCATTTGCGGGCCTCGGCCAGCTCGACATCGCGCAAAGTGCGGTACTGGCGCGGGCGGGAGGTGGCGTGCAGATCGTCGGCGTTGCGCCGCAGATCATCGACCGCTTCGGCAGAGCCGTTGTTGCGCAGCCACTCCGCGACGCGGTCGGCGAGATCCTCGGAGCCGAACACGGCCTCGGCGTGGTTGTTCTCCCATCCGGCCTGGACCCCGAAGCGGCCACGCGAGAGCGGGGCCACCCGGATGGTCATGCCGGTATCGGGGTGGCGTTCGGCGCGGATGCGCCCTTCCTTCTCCGCGGCGTTCCATTCGTCGGCGTCGGCGCGACTGAACTTGTTGACCGCGTGGCGGTCGACGACCGCGTTCTTGCGGGCGGCATTCTCGGCGTCGTCCCACGCGGAGCGGCCCCGCCGCTCGCGCAGCTGCCGCAGCACTCCCGCCAGCGTGCGTGCTGCCAAAGCCATGCGCATGGTGTCCTCGCGCGGGATGCCCATCACGGGCGTTTCAATGACCGGCTGGTTCATCGTCGGTGTTCCTTCCTAGTTGGGCCGGACGGCAATTCACGGACGCCGCGAACCGCAGGCAGTTCGCGGCGGCCTTCGCCCGGCAGCGCGGCCGGACCGGGATGTGGTGCGACGGTGGGCGTGTGCCCGGTCCCCGCCGGGGCGCGCCGCGGCGGGAGCTGGCCCGGAACGGCGCCGGTGGCTTCGCCGTGCGCGCGGACGAGGCCGGCGGCCTCGCGGGCACTGCGGGCGGCGGCGATGCGCTGGTTCTGCTGGTGCCATGCGGCGATCTCGAGCAGCAGTTCGGCGATGGCGAGGCCGAGCTGCAAGCTCGGGTCGCGTTGCAGACCGCGCCCGGTCAGCATTCGGACCGCGGCGAGTTCGCGCGAAACCTCGCGCAGTTCGGCGGCGAGCTGCCCCGCAGGAACCGCGGTCAGCCCGCGCCGGGTGCGCGCGGCACGGTCGTAGGCCCACGCCGCCCGCGAGAGCGGGCCCTGACGGGCGGCACCGTCGGCGATGGACGCCCAGCTGCTGATGACGTCTTGCAGCTCGCGGGCCACGATCGCGATATCGGATCGTCCACCGCGCACGGCGGTGGTGACCGATCGGACCCGCGCGGCGCTGTCGGCCAGCACCGTGTGCGGCTCGCGAGCCGTCTCGGTGGCCGCCGCTGCGCGTGCGGCGCCGGAGCGGCCGGGCGGGGTCGCCGACCAGCGGGCGGTGACCCGTGGCCACGACATGTCCGCGCCCAGGTGTCGGCTGGGCGCGAAGTAGATGGGCTCGCCGGTCTTGGCCGACACGTCACCGGGCGCGGCGACGGCCCATCCCTTGTGCCCGGCGGCGTCGTACTTGAGGTCGACGAGCATTCCCGCGTCGCGGAGGCGGGCAACGAATTCGTCGCTACTGGTCGCGATGGCGGCGGTCTCGGTGATCATCTGGCGCAGCTGAATCCGCGCCGCGGCACCCGGTGTCGTGCGCAGCATGCCCTCGTCGCCGGCGGCGCGGCGGCGCTCGGCCTTCTCCTGCTCCCCGCGCGTAGGCGTGGGCACCGCCAGCGGATCGTTGATGGCGGTCAGCCGCAGCCCGAGCGCCTGCTCCCACCGACGGGCCACCCGGCGCACGGCCTTCCAATCGTTGTCGGGATAGAAGCGTTTGCCGGTGTCGGCGCGCACCAGCACCGCCGCGATATGGATGTGGTCGTTGCCGTCGACGGATTTGCCGTGGTGCACCGCGATCCACCGGCACGCCCCGGCGTCTCCCGCCTTCGCGATGCCGGTCTCGTGCAGCATGTCCTCGGCGATGCGCCGCCAGGTCTCCTGATCGAGCTCGCCGTCCTCGGCGCCGATGGCCACCGGCAGATGCCAGATGTAGCCGTGCTTGGTGTAGCCCGGCTGTCCCGGCTCGGGCTGTTCGGTGGGCAGCCCGATCGCATCCGACAGGGCGGTCACTTCGTTGGCGAGCTTGCCGATCTCGCCGGGCGCGAAGTCGCAGTCGCCGGGCCCGACCCACACCGGTTGCAGTGCTCCGGGGTCGGATTGCCACGCCGCGATCACGGTGGGGTTGGTGTGCTCGTTGTACTTGCCCTCCGAGAACAAGTACCGCACGAGCCGCTGCCCGTCCCATCCCCGGATCGCCTTGCCGATCACAGTGCACCGCGCCGAAGCTGTTCGACCAACCAGGCGTCGATGCGCCCGTTGATCTTGCGGGTATACGTCAGCACCGCGTCCGCGTTGTGGCCGAGTTCGCCGGTGGAATTCGCGTGCTTGGCGACATCGTTCACGTTGCCCGCCACGTTGCCCAGAAGCCGCCGCAACTCGCGAACCTCGGCGATGAGGATCTCCACCTGGCCGCTGGTGCGGACCGCGGCCCCGTTGCGCTGAGCGGCGAATGCCTTGGCCGCGCCGACGGCAGCCTTGGCGATGAAGGCGCCGGGCTTCAACCCGACAGTGGCCGCCGCCGCGGTCACCAGCGCCCACTCCGTGGGGGCGAACAGCGCCTCATGGCGGCGCGTCCGCTTCTCCACGGAGTGAGGCCGATGGCCCTGCTTGCTCTTGGAAGGCACTTCTGCCGAACCAGTTTCGGACCAGTTCCAGGTGCAGGTTCTCGGCTCGGATCGAGCCGTCCGTCAGCCCGGCGGAAGCTCGCGCGAGGACGAACTCAGACAGCACGTCGACCTCGAAATCGGCCAACTCCTCATCGGTCACGGGACCGCGCGGTTCCCGCCCGGCACCGGTCGGCGAACTGGAGGGGCGCTCGTCGGCTCACCCCTCGGCACGCGGCTCGGGCTCGGGCTCGGGCTCGGGCACACGCCAGCTCGGTCCCGCCCGGCTCCGACCGGTCCCCGCTCGACGAGCGAGAGTTCACCTCCGAACCCGAAGTTCGCGCCTGGGCGGAGCAGGAAGTCAGTTCCGCAGCGCAGCGCCGGGGCGCGGCCTGGGCCTTCCGTGGCGATATCTGGCGCATCCCGGCGGGCGTTCGCGTCGAGGACGACAGCTCACTGGAGAACGTCCAAGCCCTCGCGAACGTCACCTTGGACCGCCTCGCCAAGGCCGTGGAGTGGGCCGACGGCGTTCCCGACGACTGGAACCCCGACGACGATGACGAGGACGACGACGAGGAGTCCAGCGACGGGCAGGGCAACTCGAACAGCCCATGGGGCGACGACGAAACCCCCTTCTGATCCTCCCGTCATCTGAAGCACCGGGGCGGAAACCGGACACTTCCGCCCCGTGTGCTCCCCACTCGCTATCGCCCGAAGGAGCACTTCATGCCCTCCACCATCGCGCCCGGACAGCTCAATGTGCACTGCACCGCCGAGCAGATACGCGCCGCTCTCTACGCCTCCAACCACGATCCCGAGGACTTCGACACCGCCGAGGCGGTCGCCGAGCGCGAGGCACGAATCGCCGCAGGGGTGCCCGTCGTCCGCGTGACCGCGTGCAACTCGGGTGGCTCCGGCCGCGAGGCGTACGTCCTGATCCAGTCCGGAATCCGGCACGCCTCGGGCACCTTCTGGCCCTCAATCGAGGCCTGCCCGATCGTCCACTTCCGCCGCCGCGACGGCCGACTGACCGACGCCGAGAACGCCCGGCGGCTGCTCCAGCGCCGCTTCTGGGGCGTGGAAGTGCCGATCGAGTGGGTCAACGGCTGAGCCGCGCCCGGCTCTCTCCTCTCTTCTTCTGTCGACGAAAGGTTCCGATCGTGATCCGCAAGATCCTCGACAAACTGTTTCCCCTGGCTGTGTTCGTGGCGGCCGCCGCGACCGGCTCCGGCCTGTGCACGGCGGTGCAACAGCGTGCGTGGCTCGACATCACGGGCTGCCTCGTCACCGCGACCGTGTTGTTCTTCCTCACCCGGTCCTGGCAGCGCGACCGCCGCGCGTGGTGGCGGACAGCGGAGTACCAAACGCGCCACACGGCGTTCCTGGTGACACTGACCGAACTCACTGCCACCGACCCCTACACCGCCTGGCATGCGGGCGCCCGGCAATGGCTCGGTGTCACCGTGTGCACCACACCGTGCACCGCGATCTTCTCCGGCCGCCGCTACTTCGAGGTTGTCGTCGCCGACGCCCCCGAACCGTCTCTCGCGTCCGGGACCGACATCGAATTCGACTACGTCACCATGCGCTGCTTCCTGGTGTTCCGCCGGAACCCGTGCATCGACATCTACGTCACCGGCGAGCTCGTGGACCCGCGCACCGGCGACAGGCACCCCGGGGCCGGCGTTCCGCGCGGCACGCTGCGCACCGTGATCCGTCGCCTGCGGACACCACCCGCCGCCCGCCTCGCGGGCTCCAGCGACATCGACGCCCTGCTCGAACGGCTCGCAACCGCAGAACCGCGCGAGCACCACTGACACCACCTGAGCAACACCGAAGCCGGGCGGGACCGGACACCCCGCCCCTTCGATTCCCCACTCGCATATTCCCCGAAGGGAGCAGGGCTATGCCCTCCACCAAGTTCGACGCTCTCGTCGCCGAAGCACGGGTGCGCTACGCACCCGAGCTGATCGCGCTGACCGAGCTCGGCTACGACGCGCAGGTCCGCGGCGTCGGCCACGTGAACATCCACATTCCCGTCGGCGAAGTCCGGGGCATCCCGCTGGAGATGCTCGTGTGCAACGGCGACGGCCTGGCGCTCGACGAGGACGAGATCGCCGCGAGCACCGACTGGTGCGCCTCGGTCTACTCCCGTCTCGACGGCACCCCGCTCGAGATCTTCTGCTACGGCTACACCGCCGTGGCCGCCGTGCAGGCCGCCGCCGCGCTGCTGCACGATCCGGTCCGCGTCGCGGTCCTGTCTCCTTCCCGGCGCTGGCATTTCGCGATGCTGCCCGCCGACGCGCTCGGCGACCCGGACCGGGAAACCGCCCTGCTCGGCCCGCTCACCTCCGACGGCCTGGTGCCGACGAACGTCGTCGTGCTCGACGAGGACGTACCCGGCTGGATTCAGGGCTGCTCGACGCATTCGCACTGCTACCCGATCGAGCGCGCCGCGGCGGTGGTCGCACATCGCGATTGCGCGCACGACCGGCTCGCGGACTGGACAGAGCACGGCCTCGTCGGCGACTGGTGGGCCTCGCTGACCGACGAGGGGCGGGCGTGATGTCGCGCAAGAACCGGGACGCGCGGGCATGGTCTTCGGTGCTGGACACCCCATTCCGCGACGAGCTCGACCTCATCGACCGCTACAGCGTCGACTCCGCGCAGGTGACCCCGCTCGGGCCGACCGGCTGGATCATTCGCGGGCTTCTGGCCAACGGGCTGGCCGTCGGCGCGGCCACCGACCGCATCGACGAGTTCGGGCTCTGGCTCGACTTCTACGACCTTGACGGGCGGCTGATCGCCCACAGCGATGACGGCGAGCTCGAACAGCGGCTGCGCACCGCGAGCGCGCTGACGCCCGAGACCGTCGCCCTGCTGCGTCACGGCGTCCGCCCGGCGGGCCTGCCCGAGGGCATCCGCGTCATGCCGCACACCGTCTTCGAAGACGCCGACGGAGACCGGCTCGAGGTCACCGACCTCGGCGACGGCCGGGAACGACTCACCATCGCCCCGGACGCCGACGCGGTGCGCTTCGCCGGGTCCTTCCAGTCGGTCGACGTTCCCGCGACCAACTGCTCGCGCTGCTCGCGCTGCTGGCGCAGCTCACCGCCCGATTCACGCGCGACTTCAGCACTCGCTCTCTCGTCGCGGCCGGCACCGATGCCGAACCGGACGCGGCGCGCTGACCGCCCCCGCACATCCCTACTCGCGCACTCCCGGAGGAGTTTCCCGTGAACAACTTCCAGCACGCCCGCCGTCACGACGAACAACACGACCAGAGCTGGCTCATCCAGGCACACGCCGTGGTGTCCGGTGGCTGGCTGGCCGGGGGCGCGATGGTCGCTCTCGGCGCGGTCTCCTCGGAGTTCCCCGTGATCGTCTCCAGCCTGATGTTCCTGGCCGGTGCGGTGACCGCCGAGGGCGGATTCCGGCACTACCGCGCCTGGCGGCGTGTCAGCGCCGAGCTGCACGCGGCGGGCTGCACCTGCCCGACCGGCGCGGGCGAGGTGGCCCTGCGGGCCCGCGATCGGGCGGAGCGGTGACCGGGCCCGCCGTGTGCGCGGCGCTGCGGGAACAGCTCGCCGCGCACGAACCCGCGCCGCGGGTTGTGCTGTCCTATGGGCTCGGTCTTTGGCCGGTTCCCGGTTGTTGCTGGGCCGATGGTCGGCGAGCGCCCGTTCATGTCGGTGCCGCTGTGTAAGCATTTCCCCTCGTGCGACCTGACGACCACTCCACTGCGCTGCCTGGGGCTTGGCGCCTGCATCGGTGCAGCCCAGTCCTCGACTGGCACGCAGTCATAGCTCGGCTCAACCTGCCCGACGAGCTCGACCTGGCCGCTTTGCGCGCGAGGAATGGCACCGTCGAGGGGCAGGAATTTCTGATCAATACCGACGGCAGGGTGGTCGTCGAGGTCAACGCGTTCTTCGCTTCTCGACGGATGCGTAACCGCCGAGCGGGCACGCGCGAGAAGTATGCCCGAGGGTTGTGCGTGTGGCTCGGCTACCTGGATGCCGTCGGCCGATGCTGGCGGGATGCGGTGCCCGAGGATGTGGACGCGTTCAAGTTCTGGCGAATGACCGATGAGGCCAATCCGACGCGGGTCGCCGGTTCGTCGGTCAGCGATAACGTCCAGGCGATCAATGCCTTCTACGAGTGGGCACAGGCACGGTACGAGGTGAGCAACCCCGTCGATCGGCGAGATACAGTGCCACAGCACCGCGGGCCCGTGCGGGCCGAGCCTTTCGCGACGGCGCCGCATGTGGTGCGGGATCGCGACGTGAAGTGGCTCGATCCCGGTGGCTACGAGTGCTGGCGGGATGTCGGCTTGCGGGGCTTGGATCGCGAGGGTCGCGCGATGCGATCATTGCGGGGCCGAAACATTCAGCGTGACTGTGCGTTTGCCGACGGCTTGTATGGTACGGGCTTGCGGCTGTCGGAATGGGCGACCATCCTCATGGTCGAGTTGCCTGCCGAGGACACCTCACGCGGTTAATACACCTGCCGACTGGCATCCGCCTGCGGCAAGGGAGGCCGGGGACGGCGGTATTGGATGCCTCGCTCGGTGTTGCTGGATGTGCTGTCGTACATCGAGTCCGGCCGCGCCGCTACAGTTCGCCGGGCCAGGGCAAAGGGTGTCTACGAGCGGGTAGCCAACCCTCTGTTGCTGGTAGGCCTTGACCGCAACCGCCGTCTACAGCTCCGTGCGGACGATGGGGCGCTCACGAAGGTGTCATTAGATGCGCTCGACGATCCGACTCGTGCACGGATCTTCCGGGAGACGCATGCGGGCTTGGAGCCAGTGTCTTTGTGGCTCAACGAAGATGGGTTGCCGCGCCGGGTGACCGGGTGGGAGCACACGTTCGCCGAGGCCAATGACCGGCTCGCCCGCGCCGGGTTAGGGTCGGTCTCGGCCACACCGCATATGCTGCGGCACACGTTCGCGTTGCGCTGGTTCTCGGTCGGCAGGTTGATCTACGAGCAGCGCTTCGCCCATTTGAACGGCGAGGAGTTGCGGGACTTTCGGTCGCAGTTCGGCGACACCTGGTACCTGGTGAAAACACTGTTGGGACACGCCGATGTCGCGGTCACGATGAACGTGTACTTGGAGCCGTTCCGGGATCTGGACGTGTCGGTCCTCATCGAACATGCCCAGGGCGCGGCGATGTCGGCGTTGATGGCGGAGCTGTTCGTCCGGCATCCGCAGGTGATCAGCCGCCCGGCGGGAGTCCGCACGTGAGCCGGGGCCGCCCCGCAGTGCAACCGGCCGCCGGGTACAGACCACCTCAACGGTTGTTTCTCGGGGCGGACGAATGCCGAGTCCTGTTCTTCCCCGAGCTCGGTGGCGACCCGGTCGAGCTCGACTTCACCGCGCTGCCTGTGTCCAAGCAACTGCGCGACTGCTTCGCTACGGCGACGGCGGGGGCGACCGGGCCGTCGGGACCGCGCCGCACCGCGACGTCGGCCAGCGATATCGTCTCGACGTTTCTCCGGTTCGCTCGCTATCTCGCCGCGCTCGACAATCCACCCCAGTCGCCACAGCGGCTGCGGGCTATCCACCTGGACGGCTACATCCTGACCGGCGGGGTCGGCACCACATTGCATCGGGATCTGGCGACACTGCGCTCGGTGTTCCGGTTCGCTCCCGACGTTCCTGCGGAGTTCGCCGCCCGGCTGGCCACCGCACGCGTCGCCAAGGAGGATGAACGCGAATCCAGCTACACCGAAACCGAATTCAACCGCATTCTCGGTCACGCCCGCACCCAGCTGCGCGCCGCCGCGGCCCGAATCCGCGCCGGGAACAGCCTCCTGGAGCAGTGGCGCGCCTGCCACATCGACCAGGCCGCCAACGCACGGCGCTGGGAGTTGGGATGGTTGTTGGACTACGTCGACCGCGAAGGCGACGTTCCACGAGCTGGAGCCGTGCCGTCCAACGCCAACAAACCGCATCAGGCGGATGTCGTGTTTCGCCACGGCGGGGCCGCGGCGGTTCCAGCGCATCTGTATCCGACGTACATGGAGATCGGTGCCGCGGTCGCGTTGATGATCGGGCTGACCGGACACAATCTCGGCACCGTCCGCGCGGCGACCATCCATCACCACCGGGCCGACGCCGAGGCCGACGGTGCACGGACGATCCTCGTCGACTGGCTCAAGCCTCGCCGAGGGCCCCGCCGAGCGGCCATGACCGTACCTTTGCAAGACCTCACCCCCAGCGGTGCGCGCCCAGCTGGGCGCGACGACCTCACCACGCCATTCGGGCTCTACACGCTTTTGCTGGAACTCGGCACCCGTGCCCGGGCCAAGACCGGCAGCGACAGCCTCTTCCTCGCGTTTACTCCCAAAGGCAATGGTAGGGGCCGCGATATCGCCGGTTTTCGGGTGCAGGTGCCCAAGTCGATCCTGCTGCACTGGGGAGACGCAGCGAAACTGCCCGCCGACAACCCTGTCCCCGGCAGCGGCGTCCCGGCAACGCTGCGGGTGAGATCTCGGCGCCTACGCTTGACGTTCCTGGAGTTGTACCAGCGTCCGGTCGCACATACGGAAGCGACATTGGTGAATGAGTATCTGGCGCGCAATCGAGGCAACCTCGCCGAGTACCAGCAGGTCGTCTCCGACGTGTTGACCGAACAGGTCAGCAAGGCCCGCTCGGCGTCGATTCCCGTGTTGTCCTCGGACGACGTCGAGCAGGCACGTACCGACCCGACAGGAGTCGCCGTGAGGTTCGGCATCTCGACAGAGACACTGACCGAGCTGGTCGACGGCCGACTGGACACGGTGCTGGCCGGATGCACCGACAACCTCAACAGCCCCCACTCCGTGGCTGAAAAGCCTTGCCAGGCATCGTTTCTGATTTGCCTGTCGTGTCCGTGCGCCCGGGCGACGCCAGCGCATTTGCCGGTCCAGATCCTCGTTCACGACGCGCTGCTCACCCGTCGGTCCGACATGACACCATTGACATGGGCTCAGCGTTTCGCCGAACCGATCACCCGCCTGGCAGACCTGCTCGACCAGCATCCCGCCGGGGCCGTCGCCGACGCCCGCGCGAACACCTCCCGCTTCGACCGATTGCTCGTCGACCGCTTCCTCTCCCGTGGACTGGACATGCCGTGACCACAGCCCTCAATCCTCCCGCCGATGATCTGCCGGGCGCCAACACGCTCGTGTTGCTCAACGTGCCGCTGAGAAATAGCACCGACCGGAATGCCTTGTCTCGGTTCGGCAATGACCGATGGAGCCTGAGCCCCGCGGTGCTGCAAAATCACAGCAAGGCGGTGTCGGTCGATTTCGTCCCGGTGCCCGACGAGTTCCGGCTTCCGGTCAAGTACATCGTATGGCTGTTGCTCAACGACGAACCCGGCCAAGCCGTTAACTATCGATTCACCGCGGCACGGCTGTCGGTGTCCAGTGTGGCGGCGGTCGCTCGATTCCTACGCAGTTTCACCCAGTGGCTGCACGCACGCGGCATCGTCAAACTCGCGGATGTCACCGACGCCGACCTGGACGCCTACGCTGTCCACGTTCGCGCCGCAGAGATCTCCCACAGCCAGCGCGAAGACCTTCTCGCGGCCGTGGCACGGGCATGGTCGGTGCGCGAGCGCCTACACCCCGCCGATCTGCTCCCCCAGGCCCCACCGTGGAACGGCGACCGCATCCGTGACGTTCTCGGCCAGGGCCGAGACATCGGCGAGAACCGCACTCCGCGAGTGCATCCCGACACCATGACCGCCCTGCTGGCGTGGTCCCTGAGGTTTGTGGAGGTCTTCGCTGACGACATCATCGCCGCGTTCACCGAGTACCTCGAACTATCCGGCACCTCCTACCGCTCGAAAAACACCCGCCCGTCCAGGGAGGAGATCTACAGCCGCCGCAGGGCGTACGGCGAGACAAGACAACTCCTGATCGCGCATCTGGACGAATACCGGCGACGGGGCCTGGCCCTGCCCGGTAAACGCAGTGCCGACGGTCGACTGGTGGCCAACACCTACTTCCTCAGCGCCCAGGCCGGCATCACCATCAACGCCAAGTCGCTCGCATCGGTCTTCGCCGAGCACGGCACGATCGCGATCGACGACAACACCTACCTGTTCACACCCGTCACCGCGACGCTCGACGGCCGTCCGTGGCAGAACCGATCGATCACCTACGCGCAGGCACCCGTGCTGGCACGCCACCTGGCTGCCGCATCTTTCGTGGTGATCGCCTACTTGTCCGGTCAGCGGCCCGGCGAAACCTTGAACCTGGAACGCGGATGCATCGAACGCGACCACATTGCCGGATTAATTCTGTTGCGTGGCAAGCACTTTAAGGGCATCCGCAACACCGACGGCACACCGGCACCGGATGGCATGGAACGTGTCGATCCGTGGGTTGTCGTGGAACCGGTCGCGACCGCGGTCGACGTGCTGGGCAGGCTGAATCGCCCCGTGTTTCGTGCCCACCCCTTTCCTGGAGAGGATGGGCAGATCATGCCAGCGAAGTACGATGCAGCGACCCGCGCGAAGGCCGTGCGGTTGGTTGTCGATCACCGTGAGGACTACGCCACCGAGTGGGCGGCGATCAAGGCCGTGTCGTCCCGGTTGGGGATGACCGCGGAGACACTGCGGAAGTGGATTCGACAAACCGAGGTGGACGAAGGTGAGTCCGACGGCGTGTCGAGCGAGGCGCAGCGGATAATCCGCGAGCAGAAGCGCAAGATCGCCGAGCTGGAGCAGACGATCGAAATCCTTTCGGCGGCAACGAGTTTCTTCGCGCGGGCGAGCGACCCGCGACAGAAGTAGTCTGCGCGTTCATCGCCGAGCATCGGGCTCGGTTCGGGGTCGCTCCGATCTGCCGTGCGCTGACCGCGCACGGCTGCAAGATCGCCCCGAGA
>NZ_JADLQX010000051.1 GCF_015477605.1 Nocardia amamiensis | reverse complement strand
CGGACTCGAAGTACTCATTCCGCCAAAAAAGCCAAGCACGCAGGACAACCCGCAGAACCACCAGCAAGGTCATTGCATTACACCCCGTAACAGCTCAGTAGGTGTGACAGGTCAAGCAACGGCATTGGCCGGTGATCGCGACGTGCCGCAGGGGAAGATTCAGGTGCACTCGGAAGTCGCGCACCTCGTGCGAATGCCGTTCCAGCACAATGGTGGCGGCCCAGACTGCCAGGTGGAAGCTTTCCTTGACATCAGGTGCGAGGCGACCGGAGCACGTGATCGTCGCGTCACCTCTCGCAGCCACCACCTCGAACGGGATGACCTGCGCGGCCGATGCGTTCACACCGACCAGCCACCCTTGTGCGTAGCGCGCCATGGCGGTCTGTTTCATGGTGGAAGCCGGCCTTCGGGAAGTCAGCAGTCGCCGATCCACGACGGCAGCAACTCGACTATGTCGAAGCCGCGGAAATAGCCCGCGCCCAGCAGTGGGTCCTCGCTGGCGAATCGTTCGGCCTCCTCACGCGTCTCGGCGAGGAGAATCTGGATGCCGTTCTCGCCCGACGCGGTGACCGCGGCGGCTTCGAGGTTTCCGTTGTCGTTCAACCGCCGCAGATGCATGGCGTGGTCCAGGATACGATCCGGTAACGAATCCTCGTCCACCTCACCGCGATCCTGATACGTCACCATGAACGCCCGTTTGCCGCCGTTGGGGTTGCCGCGCGGCGCTCCGACGGGTACGAACTCAAGTGGAGAGCGTTCGATGCCGAGGTACCCCGAGCCCGGTTTGACCCGAACGGTCATCTGACCCATCATCATCTCCCGCACCGCCTGCTGCACCAACGTCCGCAGGTCCGTCACCTTCGACGGCGGCGGTGGCGGCGTCTTGGGAGGCGGGCCTTCACTGCCGTCCTTCGCGCAGCCAGCGAGCGCGTACCGCCCGACAGGCTGTTCGTGAATTAGCTTGTCGAACAAATTTTTCGATGACGCATTCAAGCGGTCGTTGTCCATCGCCGGGCCTTTCTCGCATCGAAGACTTCAGGGGTAGTAAAGATAGGTAGTGAATATAGAGGCAACCTACGCAGCAAAGCCGTCGGACACGCGAGTGGCGCACTACCTGAGTATTCAACACCGCGCGGGATTTCGGTCATTTCCACGCGGTTCCAAAAGTTTCAACTCTCCAGATAACCTGCGGTTCGCTGGCCGGACCTTCAACCCCTCCGCCCGACAACGGCCCCGAGCTGGCCTGCGCTGCCGTGGCCGACTGGCTGGCGAACGCGTCGGGCTAGCGTTCATCCCGCCCGGTCAGCCCTGACGCAAGGGATACATCGAATAGTTCAATGGCCGCCTGCACGATGAATGCCTACCAGAGAAGTGGTCAGCGCCATCATGCCCTCCCTCGATGCTGCGAAGTCCCAACTTCTAGCGGGGTACGCTACCTATTTCCGGTAGCTTGGCCGATCTGATCGGCGGGAGACTGCGAATTCATTGAGACACGCATGCTGCCCGAACGACTCGTAACCTGCCAACACTGCCACTCAACCCAACGCGTAAAGTCAACCGCCAGGCGCGCCACACCCTCGCCGTCGACGCGGCAGCGTCCTAGCCAGCCGCGCCAACAGTCGCGGACCGGCGAAAGAAGGCTCGGGGCCGACAGCACGGCGCTGTTGCTGCGCTGGATCTTCGACCCCGACAGCCGGGACTTCGACCTGGCGGAGCTGGCCGTCGCCACCGCCATGGTGGGCGATGAGTGGGAGGACACCGCGCGGGACGTGACCGAGGTCGTGCTCCCGCTGCTGGCCCGGCATCGGATTCGGTTCATCCAGATCGGGCGGGCCGACCGCCGGGTGCGCGCCAACGGCACCGGCGTCGTCGTGTTCGACGATTCCCGTTCGCCCCAGCGCCTCTACATCGAGAACGCCTACACCCTCGGCACCGAGATGCTCACGGCCGGCACTCAGCCGCAGGTCGATGGCAGTCGCCGGTGCAGCATGTCGGCCAAGGGCGAAGCGCTCGACCCGGTGATCGCCGCGATCACGCACGGACGGCCCTACCGCCACGTCGTGGGGTTCGAGGCCGGTGAGTTGTCGCGGGCCCGCCGCGACGCCGGGTACGACACCGCGCTGCGGCGCGGTGAGTATCCGCTGATCTCGTGGGGCTGGGATCGGGAACGGGTGCTCGCCTACATCGGCGAGAGGACGGGGCGGGCGTGGCAGAAGTCGGCGTGCGTGTTTTGTCTTCTCTCCGCTTTGATGTCGTGTCTCGATAGGGAGCCGGACGGTAGGCGACCAGCGATAACTGTGTTGCACTCCAGCTCGTCTCGAATGTATGTACGAGACATGGAGTTGATCTTCTTTTCGTCCGTGGGGTGGGAGTCCTGGGATGTCCAGCGGCGGCCGGTCATCCCGAACGGTATGCCCGTCCTCGTCGATGACGACTTGGTGTTCGAGGACGGGGCCGGTGCGCGGCCGTCGACGGTGGTGAACCGGTGGCTGCGTGAGCTGCCGTCGAGTGGTTGCCCGGCGCCGTCGTCGTGGGAGTCGTATGCCCGGGTGTTGCGGTCGTGGATGGAGTTCTTGGGCCAGTTCGGCGTGGACCTATTCGATGAGCGGCGTCCGCTCAAGGACGCGTTGAGTGCGTATGCGGTGCACCGAGCGTGCGGCCCGATTGACGCTCGCTTCGAGGTAACGACCTGGGATCGGCATGTCAGCGTTCTGGCCGCCTTCTACCGGTGGGCGGTCGCCGAGGGACACGCTCAGGCCGAACCGTTCACCTACACGCAAGCCAAAACCATTTACGGAGAACAGGTCCGGGAGGTCCGCAAGAATCTGGCCGTGCGTCGCCGCCCGAAGGCGCATGTGACGATCAAGTATCTGGAACGCGATTTCGAGGCGTTGTTCCTCAAAGCCTTGGCGGGTTTGACGCCCGACGGGGCGGAAGACACCGGCTACCGCGGTCGCGAACTCGCCCGCAACGCCGCGATCGGTGGCCTGGGTCTGGCGACGGGGTTGCGTCGCCAGGAGTTCACCTACCTACTGGTGCCGGAAATCCCCGCACTGCCGTCGAATCCGTCGGCGTTGCCGATCCCGTTCCGGGTGCCTGCGGGGGTGACGAAGGGCCGCAAGTTCCGCACGACCTGGATCACCTATCAGGCGCTGGCCGAGGTACACCGCTATCTCGACCTGGCTCGCCCGCTCGCGATCGAGGGTTCGACCTGGCGGCCTCCGACACGCTCGGGTGATCCGCTGCTGGTCACCGAGATCGGCCCGATAGGTGGCCGGGTGAATGGCAAGCGGGTGCGGTGGGCGGCGCTTCGCCCGGCCGAGCGGTTGCGTCTGGTCGCGCCGGAGGGCGGGTCGATGCTGGTCGCGGTGCGTGGTGATGGTGGCCCGTTCACGGCGTGGGCAACGGTTTTCGAGCGTGCCTCCGATCGCATTCGCGCTCGGTTCGAGCCTCGGTTTCCCACAGTCAACCCGCACCGGCTGCGTCATTCGTTCGCGATTCGGACACTGGAGATGCTGGTCGAGGGCTACTACACCCAGGCGGCGAAGCTGGTGCGCGACACCGATGCCGATGCGGCGTTGGCGTTGTATCTGTCCAAGTCCGATCCGTTGATGGTGTTGCGGGATCTGCTCGGACACTCCTCGGTGTTGACCACGGAGATGTATCTGCGTCGGTTGGACATGACCCGGATCTACCGCGAAGCCTACGAACGAGCAAGCCACGAGTACGGGCTCGCCGAGATCGCGGATGCCGAACGCGAAGCCGACGACGAATTCAGTGACGAGTTCGAGGACGCCGTCTGATGCCGGCGGAACTGATCGATGACCCGTTGGGTATCGAGTTCGTGTCCACCGCGCGGCGCTCAGCGGCGACCGTCTACATCGGGGAGACCCGCAATCCGCGGTTGGCCCGCGAGATGCTGATCGGGCTGTGCAACGTTGTTCATCCGCACGGACCGGTCGATGAGCTGAAGACCTTCCAGCAGTACGTCACCGCGATCCGCCGGTCCGTGGCCGAGCTGGCCGAACACGGTCACGTCGGTGGCGCCGCGGACCTGACCCGGGCGAGGCTGGCGCAGTATTGGATGGGCGCCGGGTATGCCCGCGAGTACAAGACCCGACGGATGCTGGCCGCGTTGGACCAGCAGACCTCTGTGCTCGCCCCGGATGTGCGGGCGCTGGTCGACGGCCGCCACTACAACGCGACACGTCGCCGCGACAAACGGCCTTCCGTTCCCTACAGCGACAGCGAGTGGCAGCAGATCCGGCGAGTGAGCCGAACGATCATCCGCGCCGCGTTCGCCGACCACCGCACGGCGCGGGCCGCGGTGGAGCGTGGCCGCGACCCGCGTGAATTCGGGTGGTCGTTCGACAACCTGTGCTGGTTGATCGATCGAGAAGGCCCGATGACATGGGCCACGCTCGTCCAGCGGCACGGGTACAGCGCGGGCAAGCGATGTGTCACGTTGTTGCCCAAAGTGATTGCGGCATTGTTCGTCGACAGCGATGTCGCGTTGTCGTATCGCCTGCTGTTGGGCACCTACATCGGGATCGTCCCGGACAGCATCGAGGCGCTCGGCGTGCAGGATCTGGACTGGGCCGGTGATTCCACCATCCTGCTCGGCTATCTCAAGGGCCGCACCACCACCGAGAGCGTGACCCTCAACCGACGGTCCGTGCGCCTGCTCGAACAGTGGCTCGAGCACTCGACGCTCACCCGCGACCTGGCCCCGCCGGCCACACGCGCGAAGCTGTGGACCCGCTACTCGCCCCGCTACAACCGAGTCACCGCCGAGGGGTTCACCTTCAATCAGCTCTCCCGGTGGGTGCAATGCCGTCACCCGGCCGCACACGAGGCCGGTCTGTCGTTGCTGGCCGATGACGGCACGCCGCTGCGGATCGACCGGCGCCGTATCCGCACCACATTTCTGTCGCTGCGGGACCGCAAGTCCTGGTTCGGCAGCCCCCGCTCGGCGGTTGACCCCAACCACACACCCAGAGTCGAGGGCGACAACTACCTCACCGCCACCACCCCCGCGCAGCGCGACGCGGTCGAGACGATCATCGAGAACAGCCAAGCGGACCTGCTACGTAAGGCCGCGCCGCCGATCGTGCTGAGCACCGAGTCGACCGCAGAATTCGCCGACCAGTTCCCCGACGTGATCCGGGCGGCGGGCCTGACCGCTGCAACGATCGACGAGTTGGTCGATACCGCGAACCGGGACGTGTTCGTCGCGGCGTGCGCGGATCCGTTGTCCGGCCTGCACGGGCCGGTCGGGAAACCGTGCCCGGCACGGCCGTGGGTGTGTCTGCTGTGCCCGCTGGCGGTCTTCACCCCACGCCACGCGGTGAACCTGTTGCGTATGCAGGCATTCTTCGCCCGCCAATGGCAGCAGATGCCCTCCGCCCAGTTCATGGCGATCTTCGGCCCCTACGCACAACGCATCGACACCATCCTGATTGCTTTCCGCGACCGCGATCCCGCACTGCTCGTCAAGGCGGCCCGCGAGGTCGCCGACACCGACACCGAACTGCCCCTGCTCCCAGAGGAACACACCACCTCATGACCGCACCCGTCACCACCACCGAACACACCCGGGGCAGGTCTCCGTTCGCGGGCCTGGACTTATGCCGCACGATCGGCATCGCCGTTGCTCCCGGCGCGGTGGGGCCCAATTTCGACCAGGACGTCTGGGACTTCAACACCGCCACCGACCTCGCCGCTTACCTGGCCTCTTCGCACAAACGATGGAATCTGGCCGCGATCCGAAATCCGCGGTGGCGCGTTGTCGCCAAGGAGTATCTGGTGGCGTTGATGGTGCCCACCCACGAAGCCGTGCGGGAGCTACCAGGTGCTTTCCGGGTCGCCCGCACGGTCTCGGCGTGCATCGGCAGGCATTACGAGCTGATCCGTTGGTTGAACTGGTTGACCGACAACGGCATCACCGAACTCGGACAGGTCGATGATCACCTGTGCGACTCCTACATCGCCGAACGCCGCGTTGGCCGCGACAAGAGCGGCGAGATCGTCAATCAACGCGGCGCGGTCAACAAGGCGGCCCAAATCGTGTCTGGCCTGGCCCAATATCACGATCTGTTCACCACCGACCGCTACCTGCCCGGTTTCCGGCCCTTCGGGGGCAGGGCAGCGGTAGCGGTCGCCGGGCTGAGCACCCCGGCCGAGAACAGCACACCCCCGGTGCCGATCGAGATCCTGCAACCGATGCTGGCCGCGGCGCTCTACCTCATCGACACACTCGGCCCCCACATCGTGCCGCTGATACGCGAGGTCGAGGCCGACCGCGAACGGGTCAACCAGCTACCCCACCTCCGCAGTCCGGGCCGGGATGTCCTGCTGGACTCCATCGAGAAGCGGGTGAGCGAAAGCAGGCCGTTCAACCGGGTGCCCTCGCGCGTCGAGACGATCAAGAAATACGTCGTCGACGAGTCCGACCCGCTCTGGGGGATCTCACTGCGTGACGTCGCGGCCGAAGCCGGATGCGGTCACTTCCGCAACGAATGGCTTCCGATCCTGCGCCCCGCCCTGGAACAGGCCGTCGCCCAAGTCGGCATCGAGGAACCAATCCGCCGCGACGCTGCACTGGTCACCCGCGCCGACGGACAAGGACAGGTGCCGTGGACCCGGCCGTTGTCCGAACGCCACGCTCGCGTCCTGCCCGATATCCTGCGCACCGCCTGCCTTCTGGTCATCGCCGCGACGACAGGCATGCGCGCGAGCGAACTGTCCGAACTGGTCAAAGGCTGCCGCCTTCCACCCGAACACACAGCACCCGGCCTCACCCGCTACCGGGTGGCCGGGACAATCGTCAAGAACCGGGGCCACGGCGGCGAACCCGACGAATGGGTGGTCCTGGCCGAGGTCCACCGCGCCATCGCGCTCGCCGAACAACTCCTAGACGTCGATGCCGAACCCGGCACGTTGCTGTTCGGCCGCATATCCTTCAAGAACATCTACGGGACCTTCCGTACCTGGGTCAACTCCCCGGCGGGCGAACGCCTCGGACTCGCGCCGATCCCGGACATCCACATCGATTTGCGGATGCTGCGCCGCACGCTCGCGATCGAGCTGGCCTACCGGCCAGGCGGCCTCCTGGCAGCCAAACTCGCGCTCAAACACATCAGCGTGGTCACCACCGAGGGCTACGCCGGCCGCCCCGGCGGCGCCCAAGCGAAGTTCCTCGCCGAGGTCGGCGCCGAAGAACAGAAACGCAACCTCGGACTCCTCCTCGACGAAATCGACAACTACCAGAACGGCATCCGGCCCTCCGGCCCGCACGCCCGCCAGCTGATCGAATTCTTCGACACCGTCGACGGCAACCTCACAGACGAACAACGCGCCGCCCCGAAAATCATCCTCAACGACCAGGAACTACGTCGAATGCTCGCCAAACGCGCCAACACCCTGCACCTGGGCACAGCGAACTACTGCTGGTTCACCGACCCCGCCAAAGCCCTGTGCCTACGCCTGGCCGGCACACCCACCGCCGACCGGCCACTGATCGGCATGTGCGACTCAGCCCGCTGCCCACAAGCCACCCACCACCCCCGTCACCGACCGATATGGCAACAGACAGTGCAGAACACGACAGTCTTCCTCGGCAACCTGGGCCGCGCTCAGAAGACCGAACGGACTCGGTTGGAAGCTCAGCGCGCCCGCGCGCTTCGGGTTCTGGCCGACATCGACGCTGCTGACGCACCAACTCCAGCAGCTATCGCCGCGGAAGAGCGCTGAGGTGGGACGGCTCACCGACGAGACCCGTACACAGAATGAAGCCGCCATCCGGGCTGCGATGGACCGTCTGCTGCGCGGAGAGATCCCGCTCGGCGGGAAGTGCGATGTCCAAACTCTCGCTGCCTCCAGCGGTATAACTCGCGCCGCGCTCTACAGCACCTACCTGCATCTCAAGGAGGAGTTCGAACAACGCAGGGACCACCTGCGCATTGCCGGGGTGATCTGTGATCCGCGTGACGCGCAGATCGAACGGTTGAAACAGCAGGTCGTGCACCTCAAGGACCGGGTCGCCGTCGAGGAGCGGCGCAACGCCGAACTGACAGCATTCCGGGTTCAGGCTGTGTCGCAGCTGGCGGCTCAGTACGACGAGATCACCCGGCTTCGCGGCGCTATAGTCTCCGGCGGGGTCGTTCGCGGCTTCAACTCAAGACACTGCGGGTAGTTGCTGGGGCTCATTGGCGTTACGCCCCTTGGTAGCCCGCCTCGCTGGCCTTGCGCCACCACTTCTCGGCTTCGGCTACGTCGCCACGCTCATCGAATAGCTCACCAAGGTTGTGCATGGCTTCAGCATGGCCGATTTCAGCAGCCATACCGAACCACATTTCGGCCCCGTCCAGATCGCCACGCTCGGCGAGAAGCGCACCGAGACCGCACATCGCCTGCGGATGGCCGGTTTCAGCGGCCATCCGGAACCAAGCCTCAGCACCAGCCAGGTCATCACGCTCGGCGAGCATGGAACCGAGGTTCAGCATCGCCTGCACATGGCCGATTTCAGCCGCCTTGCGCCACCATTGCTCGGCCTTTTCCAGATCACCACGCTGATACGAAATTACTCCGACATTGAACATCGGATCGGGGTGGCCGGCTTCAGTCGCTTTGCGGAACCAAACTTCGGCCCCCGCGGCATCACCGCGCTGAAAGTGCAGAGCGCCAACGGTGTTCATCGCGTCAGTATGGCCAGTCGCGGCAGCTTTCCTGTACCAGGTCTCGGCAGCGCCATGGTCACCGCGTTTCCAGAGCAGGTTCGCCAGCTCGTAGACAAGGTCGGAGCCGCCGGCCTCGGCTGCTTTGTGCCACCAAGTTTCGGCACCGGCGAGGTCACCGCGGCTATAGACAACATGTCCCAAGTTGACCATAGCCGCAACGTGGCCAGCCGCGGCGGCCTTCGAATACCAGTTCTCGGCTTTCGGGAGTTCACCGCGACGCTCCAGTAGGAGCCCGAGGTTGCGCATAGCGTCGATGTCTCCTGCGTCGGCGGCTTGGCTGTACCAGGTTTCGGCTTCGGCGGTATCACCGCGCTTTTGGAGCAGAAGCCCGAGACTGAACAGAGCTTTGACGCTACCGGCATCGATAGCTTTGCGGTACCAATCTTCTGCCTCGACCAGATCTCCACGCTCCATACACTCGAACCCGAAGACGTGCATGGAGTCGGCGTGGCCCGCCTCGGCGGCGGCCCGCATCCATGCTTCGGTACCAGCCGAATCGCCACGCTTGTGGAGCAAGCGCCAGAGATTGTCCATCGCTTCGGCGTCATCACCGACGTCGATAGCCTTGCGCCACCAACTCTCTGCCTCGCCCAGGTCACCACGCTGGCGGAGCAATTGCCCGAGATTGTTCATGGCGGTGATGTCGCCGGCTTCGGCGGACCGGCGCAGCAAGGGCTCGGCACTGGACAGATCGTTACGGCGCGCGAACAGGATACCGAGATTGCGCATCGCCTCGATGTCACCCCCATCGACAGCCTTCCGCCACCATCTCTCCGCCTCGCCCAGGTCACCACGCTGCCGGAGCAATTGGCCGAGATTGTTCATGGCGGAGATGGATCCGGAGTCGGCGAGTTGCTTCCACAGGTCGTACGCGATCTGGTGTTTGTCTCGGAGCGCGGCGCTATAGGCGACAGCGAACCGGATCGCGGGCGGCGCATTCTGGATGGCTTCGCGCCAGAAGAAGTCGGGGATCGGGCGAGGAGGGCGCTGTTGCCGGTCGTCGTCGGCGGCGAGGAGGTAGTCGAAGGGACGGTAGCCGCGTGTTCGGGAGCCGGTGAGCCACGTCGAGTCGATCGCGCTAGTGGCCCCGGCCCCTGTGATCGGTAGGCGGGCTTGAGCGATGGCTTCGGTCAGGTCGCGGTCGCTGATGTCATAGCCGCTGTGTCGAGTGTCGATCACCTTGCGAGCCAGATCGAGGACTCGGCTTTCGGGGATCCGGTCCGGGCGTCCTACTCGCACCCAGTCGATCACGACTTCGACCACTGTCGTGAACGCTACGACTTGCGGAGCGACTCTCGCGGCGGTGTAACCGCGGCGATAGTACGCCAGCAACGCTGGAGCACCCACCAGCATCTCCGCCACGCCATGGCGGCTCAGATCGAGACCTGGATAGAGCTGGCCCGCGGTAGCCTGCTCGACCGGGCTGGCGCTGGTCGGTTCAAGTTCGATGCGGCTCGACTGTTCGAGTACCGCACGGATATCGCGAGCGAGTTCACCCTCGATGTTCAACTCGTGGTACCGCTCGCTGCGCAGCGTCCCCACCACGACCGTGCGGGCCCGCCGCGCAGTGAGCATCGCCAGCATTCGTGGAGTCAAGGCGCGTTCCGCAGTGAGAAATTCATCGACGTTCTCGAGCCATACCACGATCATCTCGGCCGCGTCCTGATACTCCCGGCAGCCAGCGACATCTGCCAGGGTCGAGCGGTCGGGTACCACGACCAGGGCGTGGGGCAGTTCGCAACGCAATGCTTCGAACAGGGTACGGGTCTTACCTGCTTTGGACGGACCGATCAGTAGCACCAACCGTGCACCGGCTAGCGCTGCGCGCACCCGCTGGTCGACCATTGCGTGGGTGCGAGGCACGTAGGGGTCACGCATGCCGTAAGTGCTGCTGTCACCGAACTCTGAGGGTGTGGCTTTCAGCTGATAGGGGTCGAGCTCTCCTACGGTCGGCAGCCCGCCCCCAGCTCCACGCACTTCGACCAGATCGACCAATGCCTCCACAGATTGTGGAACGACACCGACATACTGATCTCCGACCACGGTGGTGTGAATGAGATCTCGCCCGACCTCGACGTCGCTATAGCTGGTGGGCGCGGATACCTCTGGCCCGGCGTATCGCCGCCACGTACGGTCCGCGCCTACCGAGGGTCGGGCGCGTGTCCCTCCCTTTCCACCTCGATGTCGCGGATAACTACTCTGCCTTCGACATCGAGATCGCGGGCGTCAACTGCCGTAGCGCCCCTGCTCTTGACCCTGCTGACCTCCAGCCCACCAGCCGAGATCCTAACCAACCTGACCCCCACCAACTCTGGCGCTCGAGGAGCATGCTCGTGAACGACGCGTAGCAGATGCTCAGCCGCCCGCTGCAACTCATCATCTTCGCCAGTACTTGCCTCGACAAGTTCGGCCTCGAGCACATTTTGTCGCATCACGGAGTCGGGCCTCGACTCCACTACCGAGACATCCACTCCGGCGTATTTTCGGGCAATCACAGCCTTGAGCTGGGCGTAGGCGTCCGCGATGGCTAGCTTGGCCCCCTCGGTCAGCCCCGTCAATGCACCCGTAGACACCGCTGCCGCCACCGCCGCAACAACAACACTGGGATCCACGCTCCGACCTCCCATTCGCCCCCAGTCCCGCCATACGCAAGACCAGCATGCACCCGGAGTGCCGACGATACACGTTCAATCAATCGCTACTCCAGAGATTCCCAGGCCATCACTGCCACATCCGATGAGGCAGTGGCACCACCCAGAAACGCTCGACGACAACAGATCGACGACACACGACCGCACCAATGCCACGATCACCGCTGCTATGACTTAGCACACACAGGTGCGACAGGAATCCAGACACATGACCATTCGGATTCGACACAGCCTCCGCAGTACGGCAACACACTCTATCTGGACAGATGCTCATGCAGACACGCCAACTGCGGCCAGAAAATGCTCTTTCGCGCTGGTCACCGCCGTCAATCGCGCTGCCACACTGGCGCGCTACGCGGCGTTCCCGGACGCCGGGGCGCGGATGCTGTTGATGGAGCACACCGCGCTCGCGCTCAACGCCAAACAGGGCCTCGTTGGTGGCAAGCGCGCCGTCGACTTCGTGCGCGCGGCCGGACTCACCGGCGTCCTGGCCGCCTTCGAGAGCGCACTCGCCGAGCAACCGCACGTCCTCTACGAGGTCCGCCGCCTCGCCCGGCGCACTCAGACCGGCGGCACCAAGATGGTCGCGCGGTCGGTGCGGTCGGTGCGGTCGGTCGACGTCGGCTCGCGCGAGAAGATGGCCGCCTGGCTCGACGGCGCTCCGCTGCGGGTCGATATCGGCGGGCCCGACGGCTCGCCGGTGCTCGTCGACACCCGCCGCGAGCTCGGTGCCGACGGTATCGCCCGCGCGGTCGTCCCCGGCCGGGACGGCACCGGCCCGCACGAGCTGGAGCACTTCTTCGTCGTCGCCCCCGCCGTCGTCGCCGACAAGGAGCGGCCTGGATTCGCCGATTGGTGGGCGCAGGCCACCGGCACCGACCTGGCGCTGTTCCCGATATCGGCCTGAGCGAGACATGCCGGGGAAGACTTGACTCATTCCAGAAAACGGGTAATATATGACACAGAAGGAAGCGGGACCGGACACCCCGCCTTCTTCACCCACTCGCACATTCCCGAAGGGACTCCCGATCATGCAGATCATCAGCAACCCGTTCCCGCTGCGCCCCACCGCGGCCGACGCCCGGCCCGCGACCGAACCCAGCAAGGTGGTGCAGTTCCTGACCGAGGCCGCCCAGGAACTGGCCGTTCAAGATGCCGACGGGTTCGTCGACTGCGCCGCCGACCTGACCATCCGCGCGCTCGCGGCGGCGGCCGCCGTCGGCCGCTTCCACGGCGACACCGTCAACACCTACACCGATACCGCCCGCGCGTACCTGGACCCCCTGTTCACCCCCAGCCGCCCGGATCTGCACGAGCGCGCGACCGCCCTGTACACGGCGGTCGATCAGCTGACCGAAATCGTCAGGGCCATGGAGGCCGAATTCCGGGGCGTGATCACGGTGCGCGCCACCTTGTCTCCGGGCAGTGCGGTCGAGGTCTTCGACTACGAGGACCACCCGATGGGGACCTACGTCCCGCTCGATCCGCCCGCCACGCCGGTCGACACGACCGAGGAGGCCACGCGCCAGCTGGCCGAGCGGCGCTTCGTCGTGGTCGGCGACTGGGAGAAGTCCACCGGCAAGATCTTCGACGTCGAGTTCGAGGAGTACCACGCCGCGTTGCGCTTCACCCTCACCTTCTAGCCCTCCCATCGGGAGCGGGGCGGCAGACCGGAATCCCGCGTCTGCCGCCTCTTCTCTCCCGTCTCCGAACGCACCCCATCGCAGCCGGAAGGGAAGGCACCCATGCCTGCGGCAATCCAAAACGAACGTTTTGATGAGAGTTGGGCGGTCGAGCGCTGGCACGATCACGCTCCCCGCGCTCCGCTCTACCTCACCCCGCCCAGCACGCCCGCGATCCGCGACCGGATCCGCGCCGCAGAGTTGGGTGCGATCATGACTCCCGCCCAGGGCAACCGCCTCGCCGAGGACTACCCGCTGTGGTGCGCCGACAACGGCGTCTTCGGCGGGTCCTACCCCGGCGACGACGCCTACCTGAACTGGCTCGGCCGGCTGCGCCCGCACGCCGACCGCTGCTTGTTCGTGGTCGCCCCCGATGTCGTCGGCAACCACTTCGCCACGCTCGCCCGCTCCCGGCCGATGCTGCGGCGCATCCGCGATCTCGGGTTTCCCGTCGCCTTCGCGGCCCAGAACTTCATGGAGTACGACACCTGGGATCCGTGGGACGAGATCGACGCCCTATTCCTGGCCGGGGACACCGCCTGGAAGCTCGGCCCGGAAGCGGCCAACCTTGCCGCGGTCGCCTCCAGCGTCGGCAAGCACGTCCACATGGGCCGGGTGAACTCGCGCCGCCGCTACGACTACGCGACCGCGATCGGCTGCGACAGCGTGGACGGGACCTACCTGACCTTCGCCCCGGACGCGAACCTGCCCAACGTCCTGTCCTGGACCGGCGCCGCCGCCGACCAGCCGTCACTGTTCCCGCTATGAGGACGGGCCGGGCGCGTGTACCGGCCCGTCGCCCGTGCTCCGGTCAGGCGGAGTGCGGCAGGTTCCGCAACGCCTGGATCGCCTCGTCGACGGTGATCAGCTGCCGCTCCGGGTGTTCGGTCACCTCGAGCTGGTGATCGACCCACTCCCGCAGCAGGCTGGACACGTCGGTGCCGCGCGCCTTCGCCAGCGCGATGAGCCTGTCCCGCTGGGCCTGCGAGAACCGGACCGTCGTCGGAATCAGCCCCGCCGACTCCACCTCGACGGCATCCGGCACGGGCAACTCGGACACCTCGGCCGGTTCGCTGCTGCGAACCAGCCGACCGGCCAGAAAGTCGCCCATCAGGCCAGCGTCGTCGGCCTGCGTGGTCAGTTCCTCGATTCGGCGTTCGATGCTCATTGCTGTGCCTCCCAAACGGTGTATTCGGCGTTCTCGTCCACCTCGAGGGGCCGAGCTGCGTAGATCAGCCAATCCCACCGATCTACCTGGATCACCACCACCGCGACGGCGCGGGCCTCGGTCGTGCGGCTGAAGATCTGGAGCACCCGGGCGTCGACCTTCGACTCGATCCGCTGCGGCCATCGCCTCGGATACGCCAGGGCCTGCATGACCTCGGCTTTCGTGACGTCGTGAAGGTACACGGACTCGGCAACGTCGTCGCGAAAGTGATAACCCACCCCTAGAGCATACAAGCGAATACGCCGGGCCGGGAGAGTCGCCACCTCGGCCGGAACAGGCCCGCGCCCCGGCGGCCCGCTACCCGAAGGCCCCTGGTCACCGGACGGAAAACCCCTTCCCCGGCACCAGCGCGCGGAGCAGAATCACCGTCCGTGGCCTATATCAGTCCGTTCGGCGACCCTGCGGTCGACCACGACAGCCGAGACGACGTTCTCTGTATTTCCCGCGAGCATCCAATGAACTCGCCCTCGATGACGCTGTTCGACTTCGCCTCGGCCGCGCAGGCCGCCATCGACGCCGGGGCCGCGCAGCCGGCGTTCTTCCTGTCGCGTCAGCTCGCCGAGTTGTCGCTCAAGGCGCTGTACCCGGCCTACGCCACCACGCCCGGCCTGAAGTCGAGCCATATCCTCACCGACTTTCTCGACACCCTCGCCGCAGCGGGTGACCCGCTGCTCGGCGACGGCGAGACCGAGCACGCCATCGTCGCCTTCGTCCGCGACCCCCAGCACCACGACCGCAACGGCGACCAGGGCCGCTATCACACCACCAAGGATGGACGCCCGTCCCTGGCGACGGTGTGCTGCGCTGATCGGGAGCTGCTCTCCGAATCGGTCTGGCGGCTTTACCACTACGTCGCGGACCGGCTCGAGCCCGCGCCGGTCTAGACCTTCGGCGCAGACGGATCCGGACGCCACGCGCCTACGGGGACGGGCGTCCGGACCGTCGCGGTTCCGAACAGGCGCGGCGGTCGGCGCGACCCGGGTGCCGGGGCAGGATGCGGGGGGAGGGTGACGGAGTCTGGTTCGCGCCACGCAGGGTTCGGACGACCGATGCCGACGCACCGGTCGTCCGAGTTTGACCCGCCGACGCCGCCGGAGCAAATCGGGCAAGCCCGAAGGCCGCCAGAGGTCGGTCCGGCGGCACAATCGGTCATTCGACAGGAACAGCCGGAGTGCCGAGGCGGCACCGATCGGCACTCCGGCACGCGGCGACGAAGAACCACCAGTCCCTCGCGGCCGGCGACGCATACTGAAACGACCCGCACTCTCCCGACACCCCCGATCGGAGCGTTGCCCGTGTTCACCGCCAGCCTTCCGGCGCGCGTCGCCGAAATCGCCGAGCTCGCCCTCGAACTCGCCGACCGTGACGAGCAGCTGCGCCGCCGCCGCAGCGATCTCGACCGCCGATACGGGGAACTCAAGCGGGCCGATGAACCGATTCCCCGCGCGCTGGTCGACGACCAGCGCGCGGTGCGCGACCAACTCACCGAGCTGGCCGCCCAGCGCCGCGAACTGCTGGACGAACTCGCCGAACTGCGCCGCACGGCGCTGGCACCCAGGCTGTCCCAGCTGCGAAGCCGCTCCGCCGCCCGCAAGCACGGCCTGCTGCTCACCCGCGAGGAATACGACGCGGCGCTGGCCGAGGTGCGCTGTGACCAAGCCACTTTCGACCGCACCCGAGACTGGCTCAACGGCACCATCCCGCGAGCACGCGAGGAAGGCAAGGTACTGGCCGCCATCATCGCCAGCTGCCACGATCCGCTGTCCTTCGACTCGAACGACTGGTAAAGCCAACTGGGCTCCCGCACCAAGGAGTCCTACCCCTGCCACCAGTCAAGTGTCTTCCCTTCGCCAGTCATGCGCCCGATGAGCGCCGCGGTGGATTCCACCTGCGCGCCGGACTGCTCGCAGAATGTCCAAAGCCGCTGTGCAGCACGGTGATACCGGTGAATCACCGCATCGACCTCGAACGCATCCAACTCCCCCGCCCGGAACCCACCCAGAGCCTGTTCGACGTGCCCGATCAGCTCCACCAACCGCGCTTCGTGGTAGGCCGCGACCACCTCACGAGCGGCCCGCCGCCGCGCCTTCGGTGTCCCCTCCCCGGAATTGGTCACCACCTCGGCTCGTCGGGCTCCACGCCCAGGTAATAACACCACACCTCACCGGGAGTCATCTCCCGACCGAGATGGCGTTCGCGTTCCCGGAAGGCTCGCTCGTCGGATCGGTGCAGCGCAATCATGCCACTGGCGAACAGGGCACACACGATCACCGCGAACAGGGCGCTGACATAGGTCATTTCAGCAAGCTACGCCTCCACACCGACACCGCACATCCTCTTCGACCTCACCGCGGGCCGCGGGGATTCGGGTGGGTTCCGATCGGACGCAAGGTGTCGGTCGCTTGTGCCGCTCTGGAGACAGAGGCAAACCCTGGCCGGAGGAAGAGATCGAATATGGCCGAGACCGACACCCGATGAACAGCCCACCGTGCGCCGTGCACTTGTCGCCAGCTGCCATGGCTGGCTGCTGTCGGCGGCCTCGGTGAGTGCGGGCATCAGCCCGACCTGTGCTGTCAAGGAACGCGCCGAGCAGCACGCGGCCGCCGCGCAACCGCTGACGCTGTTCGCCATCGCAGCCTGACCCATCCCCCGGTTTCGAGCGAAAGAGTCAGCTCCGCATGGCATTCCGCTCGTACCGCAGGAACCGGACGAACTCGCGCACCTTCGCCACCTCGTCGGGCCGCAGGCCGGTGACGTCCACCGCCTCGGCGGCCGAATCGGGCGCGAACCCCGCCGCCCGCAGCAGATCTCCGGCCGGAAGCGACACGGCCTCCGCCATCCGCACCAGCGTCGCGCGGGTCGCGTTGGCGTGGGTCCGGTGACCGCGCGCCTCCTCGTAGCCGTTCTCCAGCTGCCGCCACCGGCCTTCGCTGATGCGGGCGCGTCGCGCCGCCGCCCGCTTGGACAGCCCGGCACGCTCGCGGGCGGTGCGGATAAGGTCGCCCAGCCGCTGCCGATCGGTGGGCGCTCCCGCGCCCGGATCGTCGGCGGCCGCTGTCGGCGTCGTGATGGCGGACTCCTCCGCCGCAGGTCCGATGCGCATGAGCTCGGCGTTTCCCTTCTTCGTGGCGTCGCGGACTCCTGCGCCTCGCCATTGAAATGTCAGTAGCTTTTTGCCACGAAAATTGTCAGTGAACTCCCGTGTGTCGGTGCGGGGTTCGTGATCGAATTCCATCCGATGAGGTCAGCGGGTTCGCAGCGGGTTGCGGTGCGAGCCAACGGGTTCGGAAGGCCGTGGTTGTGGTCGAGGCAAGTGTGCGGGCTTTGCGCCGCTCAGCTGCGGAACGGCTTGCCGTCCTGGACCGTGCTGGGGATCTGACCAGCGAACATGTCAGGCTCGCCGCGGCGGCGGTGGAGGTGTCCGAGCGGACAATGTGGCGGTGGGTGCGAGCGCGCAGAACCCCGCCGCCTCCGCGAAAGCAGAAGCCCCGCTTGCACATCGACGCGAATCTCCGTGTGCGCCTCGCCTATTGGCGTGGGAACGCTTCCGCGCTCCACAGGGAATTGGTCGAGCAGGAGCGAGAGGGCGGCCCGCCGGCGCCGAGTCTGAGGACGTTGCTTCGAGCGGTGCAGCAGGACATTTCGCCCGGTGATCGGGCAGGCTTGCGCGCGGGGGAGCGGGCCCGCCGCAAGTTCGATGTGTTCCTGCAGCGCCCGGCCACCCACCGCAACCATGCCTGGGAAGGCGACCACGTCGAGGCGCCGGTGCGCGTGGATGTGGACGGCATCCTGGTGAAACCCTGGGTGACCTGGTTTGTCGACGCCACCCACGACATGATCTTGGGCTGCGGTGACACCACGGGCCCCGTCGCGGGAAAGCATCCTGGTCGCGTTGCGCGCGGCGATCCTGCGCGATGAGCCGTTCGGCCCGGCTGGCGGGATCCCGACGCTGGTCCGTGTCGACCAGGGCAAGGACTTCCTGGCCCGCACGGTCGAGGAGGCGTTGAAGGCCTTCGCGGTACGGGTGGTGGACCTGCCCGGCTACACGCCCTACCTGAAAGGCACGGTCGAGGCGATCAACGGCGCCGCTGAAAATCTGCTGTTCGCGAAACTCCCGGCGTACACCCATCGGCAGACCCAGATCAGCGGGACGCCAGTCGATCCCAATCAGCCCGCGCTGACGTTCGAGGCGTTCGTGGGCGAGGTGCAGAACTGGATCCGGTGGTGGAATGAGATCCACACGATCGAGGCCCTGGGCGGGTTGACCCCGCTGCAGTCCTGGCAGGAGGATCCGACACCGATCCACGACGCTGACGCCTCCCGGTTGTGGATGTTCACCCTCGAAGACAGCCGCCGCGAACGCAAGATCACCACCAAGGGCGTGGGATTCGGGCGCGGCCGCCACTACGTCGCCGACTGGATGGTCGGGCAGGTCGGCACCGCGGTGCGCGTGCGGTACATGCCGCATCACACCCAGCAGATCGAGGTGTTCGACGCGAAAACCGGTGCGCACCTGGGCACCGAGGTCCTCGCGGACCAGGCCAGCGCGGAAACCCGCAAGCAGGTTCGCCGCGCCCGCGACGGCAAGGCTCGCCGACTGCGCGCGGACCTGGTGGCCGCGGAGGCTACCCGGCGGATCCGTTGCGCCGCGGCGACGGTGCCCGAACCCGCGAAGAGACTGGACACGCTCACCAACGCCGAAGCCCGCCGGGAGCTGTTCGAGGAGCAGGCCGCGGACATGGCGCGCTGGGCCCGCCCGGACTTGATCAAACCCGCGCCGCCACCCGCGAACTGGGTGTTGCCGGTCGATCTGGACGAAGTGCTGCGCACGAAAGAGAACGAGGACACTGAGTGAGCCAAGCGCCCCGTAACCCTGGCGTGGACGTCGATGACGCCCTGGCCGACCATTTCCTCGGGCTCCCTGGTGCGCACACGGTGGCCACCGAGGCGCTGCTGTTGACCCGCGACAACCTCACCGACGTCATCGATGCCAAGGCCATGATGTGTGTGCACGGTGATGCCGGGTTGGGAAAGACCTTGTCGGTCAAAGCTTCTCTGCGGGAGTTGCTCACGCCGGAGATGACGTGCCGGGTGCAGTTCCGGGCCCGGCCGACCCCGCGCGATATCCGCTACACGCTGTTCGATGCACTCGGGATCGGCGGCACGCCGCCACGCAAGCCGATCGAGTTCGTGAGGGGCCCGGCGTTTTCCGGACAGCATCCTGAAGGGTCATTTCATGCTGCTGCCTGCCGGTTCAGGTAATCGGCGTGGACCTGGAGTGGCGCCTTGTAGCCGAGTCCCGAGTGAAGACGTTTCCGATTGTAGAATGTCTCGATGTATTCCACAACCGCACGCCGCGCCTGGTCGCGGGTGGTGAATTCCACCCGGTGCAGCCATTCGTTCTTCAGGGTGCTGAAGAATGATTCCGCCATACAGTTGTCCCAGCATACCCCGGTGCGGCCGACGGACTGAAGCATGTTCATCTTCTTCAGTCTCTTCCCTAAATCAAAGCTGGTGTAGTTCGAGCCGCGGTCGCTGTGGAATATCGCTCCTGGGCGAATATCGACACGGGTCGCCGCCATGTCGCGAGCAGCCTCGATCAACGGCGTTCGGTAATGGTCGGCCATCGACCATCCCGCTACCATTTTCGTGTAACAGTCGATCACGGTAGCCAAATACAGCCACCCCTCAGCCGTCCGGATATACGTGATATCGGAGACGAATTTCTCACCTGGCGCGGCGGCGGTGAAGTCGCGCTGCACGAGGTCGGGGATCCGGTGGCCGATGTCGGCTTCGGTGGTGGCCGGCCGCCACGGTTTCGGCTGGCAGGGCACCAGATCCAGCTCCCGCATGAGCTCGGATTGTGATGCGCGTTCGCCCGCCTCGAGCCGGTAGCGGCCAACCCGCTCCTTAGACCAGCAGATGAGTGAACTCCTGCAGCCGCAGCCCGGTCGCCAGCGCCAGTTCCCCGATCGCGCCGTTGCGTGCCAACTCCCGCCCCCGATAGCCGGTGTCGAGAACACCGTCCGGCGCCAGCCCGCGCAGCCCATTGAGAAACAATCCCGCGAAATCCGGTTCCAGATACTTGATCGTCACATGCGGTTTCGGTGTCCGACGCACCGCCAGGTTCACCCGCACCTCACGGCCGGTGCCGTGAAACAACGCTCGCGCGATGCGGTAGGTGAACGGCTCGGCGGGTGCGAGCCCTTCCTCGATCGCCCACCGGTAGAACAGCGACAAAATGCTCATGTGCTGGCCCCACGTGCTCGCCGCCAGCCGCCGGGCAAGCGGGCCAGTCGCCCGATACTCGGCGTAGCGGCTCAACACCAACTTCAACCGCTCCCGCGAATCGAACAGGTCCACACCATGTTCGGCGAGGAACTCCATCCAGTCCTTGACCGCCCGCGCGTACGCCTCCCACGAGTTCGGCGACGGCGCTCCACTGGCCGGTAGCATCCGCAGCCACCGGTTGACCGCCACTGTCGGCCGCGCAGCACCCGGCCCGTCCTCGAACAACAGATCGTCATCGACCAGCACCGGCATCTGCTCCGGAATCAACGGCCGCGAGCCCAGGTCCCAGGACTCCCAGCCCTGCGATGAGAAGAAAGTCAGAATCACGAGCGGTCACGGTAGAAACACCACACGCTCCAGCGCAACGCCCAAACCCGCAGGGCAACAACCAGATCGACGCCAATCGCGGCACGACAACTAAGCAGAGACAATTCTGCGCAGGTCGTGGGGTTGGAAATAGAGTGGCTCTCCCTCCGTGTCCTTCAGATCAGTGGCCTCGAAGATTTCCTTGATGCCTTTGCGAATCGTGGAGCTGGCGATGACCTTCTTGTTGCCGGCGGAGTCCCACTGGAACAGCAATGGTGCCGGTGCTGCCCAGACTCGCTCGGCGGTGTCGTAGAAGGGGACTGATGGAATCGTCCCGTCCTTCTGCCGGACCCGGGCGATGATCGTCGACAGAACGTCGGCCAGTTCGGGACTGATGACCAGTAGGCGCTCCTCGTCGGTTTTCGATGGTGCGATGTGCAGCAGGGGAATGATTTCGCCGGTCGTGGGAAGCCGGTATTGGGTGATGCTGTGGTGGCTGGTTTCGAGCATTTCCTCGATCCGGGCGCCGGTGTGGCGGAGAAGCTCCACCGCAGCCCAAGCCCAGAAGGCTCGGTTCTCCTCTGCACGGAGGTTGCGGCGGCGGCCGGAGGGGTCGATGACGCCCATGACCTGCCGGACGGCTTTATGCCGCTGGAGTCGGCCGGGCACGGAGGTCTTGGTGAAAGTCTCGCCCAGGACGGTGAATGTCTGGTGCGGCGCGGTGGCCAACGCTGCGTCGAGCCGGATGCGGGCCTCTTCGGCGCGGCGTTCGGCGGTCTGGACGAGGGCGGGCAGCAAGGGCAGCCGGTCGCGGGTGCGCTGGTCCATCCGCGCTTTGCGCCGGGAAAGGATCTTCCTGTAACTGACCTCGGCCCCGCTGATCGGGCTCGGGACCGCCCATCGCCCCCATCGGACAGGATCCTCCATGGCCCACTGCGCGATATCCAGATAGAACGCCCGGATCACCGTCGCGAGTTGGAAATAGCTGACGCGAGGGACGACGGCCTCGATCACTGTGCCGTCGGCACGACGTTTGCGCTGAACCCTGGTGCGCAGCCGTTCTTTCCAGGCGCGGGCGACCTCGGGCGCCAGGTGCAGCGAATCGATGCCTGGATGATGGGTCTCCAGATTCTTCCAGAAGTGCAAGCCGAGCGTGCGTGCGAGGTCTTCCAGTGAGCCGTAGTCCAGAGCGGCCTGGCGTTCGGCAAGATAGCTGACCAGCAGATCGCGGATCTCTCGATTGGCCAGTTGATAGCGGTCGATCAACCTTTCGATGCTGTATTGACCACCGAAGGTGGTGATTCCGCGCAGGGTCGCCGGCGCCCCAGGCGGGAAGATGCCCGCGGAATGCAGCAGGGCATAGAACAGGTAGCGGGGTTGGCCGCGTAGTCCCATGGTGATGTCGAGTTGACGCAGCTCGAGGCAGTCGCCGACGGTGATGTCGCGGACCCCGCCGCCTTTGGCGAGGATGAGGATCGCGATCTGCCACCGAGCCAGGAACCCGTTCCCGGATTCCCAGATTCCGGCATCGGCTTCCGCGCGCAGATGGGCAAACCCCGCCGGATCGCGATATTCACCGACTGCCGCAACCCAGTGTCTGGTTCGCGTCATCGTCAGCAGGAATGCCGGGCTCAGGTGGATGACTCGGGTGATGGCCAACATGATCAGTCCGGAGCACAGTTCGTCTTTGCGGACCTTGCTGTCCTGCGCGGCAAGCGATTCCAGCGGTGCGGCCGTCCAGTTCTTCTGCTCGGCTTCGGCACCGCTGGCCTGCCACCGCTGCTGCCAGGTATCGCCGGGATAATTTGCCAGCCAGCGCAACAACGCCCTGGTGCCGCGCCGACGGCGGAATCTCGTGCTTTCGCAGGGCGATCGGAACTGCGGTTCATCGGCTCGATCGACGGCTTCGTCGACCGTCAACTCCTCATCCAATGCCGCCGCCGACGGCCGGGTGGGGAACTGGGCCATCACCGTCTCGGCGAGCAGCCCGCGGGTCGACCTCGTCCGCTCGGCCTTGTCGCTGGTCCAATCGGTGTGCGGTGACGCCGCAATCGTCGTAATGGTCATTCCGGCCTGCCGAACAACATGTCGAGGGAGCGGGGGTTGTATCCCTGCGCTGGGCGCCGCGCGGCAGCCCCGGTCCGGCGAGACTGCCGGTCGTGGTGCGCGAGCACGCTGGCGATCACCTCGTCCTGGCTGGGACAGGTGTAGAGCTGTGTCGTGGTCAGGTAGGCGTGCCCGAGGATCCACTGGACATCGGTAATGTCCATCTCCGGATCGCTGGCCATGCGATAAGCAGCGGTGTGCCGCAGGGCGTGGATCGGCCAGTTCGAGCCGAGCACCTGCTGCGCCCGGCTGAACATCGCCCGCGCCGCCGGATACGACAACTGCCGCCACGGACGACGCAGAGTGAACCACAACGGATACCGACGACCGCGGGGAGCGCCCCGCCGCCAGATCTCCTCCTGATAGAGCCGCAACCACACGAACGCATCCGGAGACACCGGAAGCTGCTGGACCTCACGAGAACCCTTGCGGGTCACCGCAATCAACTGCTGTCCTAGGTCTTCATCGCCCTGATGCGCGGACAACAGTTCCTCGGCGCGGGCGCCGGTGGACACCCAGAACGCCAGCAAAGCGCGATCCCGATTCGACTTCAGCCCGGCGAATACCGCGTTGAACTGCTCGTCAGGGATCTTTTTCGGAATCCGTTTGGGAACCTTTGGCCGGTAGCGGCCAACCCGCTCCTTCCGATACGGGTCCATCGGATTGTGATGCGCGTTCGCCCGCCTCGAACGGCGACCACGATCCAGCGGAAAGGGGTTGATCAACGGTCCCGCGCCTCGCTCCAACTGGAAGTCGTAGAACGCCCGCAACACCGTCTCCGCGTGTGCCCGCGACGCCGCCGAATACTTCATACCTGGACTCGGCCTGCCCGTAATGGCATTCACGGTCGGATTCGTGCGTCGACGCCGACCGACAGACCTGCCGCCAGGTCCGCTGCGCCAATGGGCGCGAACTGGCTTGTCCGCCAACAACATCCATCTCGCGAAATCACGCCCCTCCACCGGGGTCACTTTGTCCCACACGACACCGATCGCTGCGAGGAAACGCCACCACCGCAGCAAGTCGTGACCATAGGACCGGATCGTGGACGGTCGCTTGTCGGCCGCCTGCAGCTCGACGAAAAACGCCGCGACCGGCTGGATCGCCACCCCGTCCGCATCGAGAAGCCGGTACGGCACCCACATATCACCGGTCTCCTCCAGCCGGCCGACATCCGGCACCACCAGAGCCGACAAATCCCGCTCAGCGCCCTCATCACGCATGGCGCGGAAAGCTAGCAGAAATCTACCCTGACCTGCAACAACTACGAAGTTAGTTCAGTTAATACGCCGCGCACGTGACTTCGAAAATCGACAGGAACACCACAGCGAGACCATTCCTTCCATGGTCGCGGGTGTTCCGTAGAGGTGTTCCACGAGCCGTTCCGGTGAACCCCCGTCATATGGAACGATCGCACGGTGATCGAGCCCTTCCGCGTCGGATACGTGCGCTGCTCCACCGACGAACAAGACGTCGAGATCCAAACCGACCAGCTGATCGCCCTCGCAGTACCACGCGAGCGGATCTTCATCGACAAGGGATTCTCCGGCACCACACGCCGCAACCGCACCGGCCTCGACGACGCGCTCACCGCGGTCACCTCCGCCGCCGCAGCCGTCACCGGGCGGCAGGTGGTGCTGACCACCACGAAGTTCGACCGGTTCGCCCGCAACATGGCCGAGGCCGGCGAGATCCTCACCAGCCTGCGCGAACGCGACGTGTTGTTCGGGCTCGGTAGCCAGATCTACGACTGGGCCGATCCGTTCGGCAAGCTGTTCCTGCAAACCCTCGCCATGGTCGCCGAATTCGAGGCCAACCTCAACCACCTACGCACCCGCGAGGGCATGGCCAAGGCCCGCGCAAAAGGCCGCCTCAAGGGCAAACAGCCGAAACTACCTTTGGCAGCACGGAAAACGATCCACCGCCGCTACCACGACCCCGACGACAACGCGAGCCTGGCCGACCTCGCCCAGGAATACAGCGTCGGCCGCTCCACCATCCACCGCATCATCAGCGGCACCGCGCCACGGGCATAGCAGTCACGACACCCACCGACCCGGCACCCCGAACCCTGCCATCACCGCTGGTCAAGACAACTTCGTTGTTTTTCGCGCGGAGTCAACCGACTTAGTGCTGCGTTCCTCAAAGATCATGTATCTTGTTGCTGGTCTTGGTGCTTCGGGTGTGGTTGAGGTGGATTTGCCGAAAGTGCTGGTTGCGCGTCCTGCACGAGATGCTCTGGAGGAGCGCAAGATTCG
>NZ_JADLQX010000050.1 GCF_015477605.1 Nocardia amamiensis | reverse complement strand
CTGCGGGCGATTCTGTGTGGTGGTGAGCGGGTCGGTCCGGAGTTGGTCGCGCGGTGGGCGAGCGGTGATCGGTCGTTCTACATCGTGTACGGGCCGACCGAGACCACCATCTTCGCCACCGGCACCGAAGCGTTGTCCCGGGACAGTGCAACGCATCTCGGCACTCCGGTTCCCGGTATGGGTGTGCACGTGCTGGACGCGCGGTTGCGGTTGGTGCCGCCCGGCGTGGTCGGCGAGTTATATCTGTCCGGGCCTGCGCTTGCCGAAGGGTATCTGCGGCGCCCTGGACTGAGTGCGGAACGGTTCGTCGCCAGTCCGTTCGGCGGTTCGGGTGCACGCATGTATCGCACCGGTGATCTGGTGCGGCGCACTCCGGATGGATTGCTCGAGTATCACGGGCGGGTGGATTTCCAGGTGAAGATCCGGGGCCTGCGGATCGAGCTGGACGAGATCGACAACGCGTTGACCGCCCATCCGGATGTCGACTACGCCGCGACACTGGGCACGACACTGCCTTCCGGAGTCAAAGCCCTGGTGTCGTATGTGCTGCCGCGCATTGATGCCACGACCGGCGCCGAAGGCGGCCGGGTCGTGCTGGATACCGCCGAGCTGGCCGAGTTCATCGGGAAGACGTTGCCCGCGTACATGATTCCGGCCGCGATCACGGTGCTGGACGAGTTACCGCTGACGCCGGTGGGCAAGTTGGATCGCGCCGCGTTGCCGGAACCGGTGCTCACCGTCCGGGAGTTCCGTGCGCCGGCCACGCCGAACGAGCGGTTGGTGGCGGACACCTTCGCTGCTGTCTTGTTGCCGCACAGTGACGACGGCGCCGATCGGGTGGGCGCCGATGATGATTTCTTCGAGCTGGGTGGTAATTCGCTGCTGGCGACGCAGGTCGCGGGTCGGTTGGGTTCCGCGTTGGGTGTGCGGGTTCCGGTTGCGTTGGTGTTCGAGGCGTCGATGGTGGCGCGATTGGCCGAGCGGTTGGGGGAGCTGACGGGGGCGTCTGTTTCGCCGCCGCGGCCGATGCCGCGGCCGGAGCGGGTTCCGTTGTCGTATGCGCAGCAGCGGATGTGGTTTTTGAATCGGTTCGACCCGGCGAGTGCGAGCAACAATATTCCGCTGGCGGTGCGGCTCAGCGGTGCGTTGGACGTGGCCGCGCTGCGGGCGGCGATCGGGGATCTGGTGGAGCGGCACGAGGTGTTGCGCACCAGCTACCCGGAGCACGATGGTGTGGGTAGCCAACGGGTGCACGCGATTTCGGAGCCGGGCGCGGTGCCGGAGCTGCCGGTGCTGGAGGTCACCGAAGCCGAAATCCTCGAGTCCACGGGGGCGGTGGTGGGTGAAGGTTTCGATGTCACGGCAGCACCGCCGATCCGGTTGCGTCTGCTGCGGCTGAGCGAGACCGAGCATGTGCTGGTGTGCGTGGTGCACCACATCGCCGCGGACGGTTCGTCGATGCTGCCGTTGACCGCGGATTTGATGACGGCGTATTCGGCGAGGGCGACCGGTGCGGCGCCGGGGTGGGAGCCGCTGCCGTTGCAGTACGCGGATTACACGTTGTGGCAACGCGAAACCCTCGGCGAGGAGAACGATCCGGATTCGATTCTGGCTCGTCAGATCGGGTTCTGGCGTGATCGGCTCGCCGACCTGCCGGAGAAGCTGGATTTGCCTGCGGATCGCCCGCGTCCGGCGGTGTTCTCCGGTCGCGGCGCGAGCTATGAGTTCACCATCGACGCGACAGTGCACGCCGCGTTGAACCGGCTCGCGCAACGCCATGACGCCACCTTGTTCATGGTGGCGCATGCGGCGTTCGCGGTGTTGCTGGCCCGGTTGTCGAATACCGGCGATATCACCGTGGGTACCCCGGTGGCCGGTCGCGGGGATGCGGCGTTGAGTGGTTTGATCGGCATGTTCGTCAACACTCTCGCCTTGCGCACCGAGGTCGATCCCGGTGACAGTTTCGCCGACTTGCTGGAACAGGCACGTGGTCGCGATGTGGAGGCGTTCGGGCATGCCGAGGTGCCGTTCGAGCGCTTGGTGGAGTTGCTGGACCCGGTGCGGTCGAGCGCCCATCATCCGTTGTTCCAGGTGATGCTGACCTTCCAGAACTTCACGCCCGCAACGCTGGAGCTGCCGTCGTTGAACGTCTCCGCGCTGGAGTTCGCGTGGTCGCTGACGAAGTTCGACCTCGAGCTGACCATGGTGCCCCGTGAGGACGAGCGGACGCCGTTGGGGATTTCGGCGGCGTTCACCTACGCCACCGACCTGTTCGACGAGGCCACCATCACGGGCTTCGCGGAACGGTTGTGCCGAATCCTCGCCGTCGTCGCCGAGTCGCCGCAACTGCTGGTCGGGGATATCGACCTGCTGGACACGGCCGAACGCACGGCGATCCTGGAGTCCTGGAACGACACCCGCCATCCCGTCGCCTCGGGGCTGCTTCTGGATGGCTACCGGAGTGCGGTGGCGCAGCATCCGGACACAGTCGCGGTCGTGCACGCCGATCAGCAGTTGACCTACCGCGAGTTCGATGAGCGGGTCAATCGGTTGGCGAGGGTGCTGATCGAGCAGGGGGTGGGTGCGGAGTCGTTGGTGGGTTTGGCGGTTCGGCGTTCGCTGGATCTGGTGGTCGGTATGTACGCCATCCTGACTGCGGGTGGGGCGTATGTGCCGTTGGATCCTGATCACCCGGGCGAGCGGATCGGGCACGTGCTCGATACCGCCGATCCTGTGTGTGTGCTCACCACGACCGCCGACACCATCCCGGTTCCGTCGCATATCCCGGTGTTGTGTCTGGACACCCTCGACACCGGCGGTCGCTCGGGTGCGCCGGTCCGGGTCGAGGAGTTGGCGCGTCCACTGCTGCCACAGCATCTGGCGTATGTGATCTTCACTTCGGGGTCGACCGGGCGTCCGAAGGGTGTGGGGGTCTCCCATCAGGCGATCGATAACCAGATCCAGTGGATGCTTGCCGAATACCCGATGGGTCCGGGGGAGGTGTATCTGCAGAAGACCGCGACGACTTTCGATGTGTCGTTGTGGGGGTATTTCATGCCTTTGCGGACGGGCGCGAAACTCGTTGTCGCCGACCATGATGGGCATCGTGACCCGTCCTATCTGGCTGCGATGATCGCCGCGCATGGGGTGACGGTGACCGATTTCGTGCCGACGATGTTGAGCGAGTTCGCCGCCCACGTACCTGCCGCAAGCCTCGCCGGTTTGCGGGATGTGTTCGTCATCGGCGAGGCGCTGCCTCCAGAGACTGTGCGGGCGGTCGACGCGGTCACCGATGCGCGGGTGCACAATCTCTACGGTCCGACCGAGGCGGCGGTGTCGGTGACCTACTGGCCTGCTGACGGCTCGGATACGGTGACGGTGCCGATCGGCCGCCCGCAATGGAACACCCAAGTGTTCGTGTTGGATGCGCGGTTGCGCCCGGTGCCTGCCGGAGTGCCGGGTGAGCTGTATCTGGCCGGTGACCAGCTCGCCCGCGGATACGTTCGGCAATCCGCGCAGACCGCGGGCCGGTTCGTGGCCAATCCGTTCGCGGCCGGGGCCAGGATGTATCGGACCGGCGACCTGGTGATCTGGCGTGCACCCGACGCCGACCGGCCGCAGCGGCTGGAATATCTGGGGCGCACCGATTTCCAGGTGAAGTACCGCGGTCAGCGCATCGAACTCGGTGAAATCGAAACCGCGCTGCTGGCCCAACCCTCGGTCAGCCAAGCAGCAGCCGCCGTGATCCCCTCCGCGCTGGGTGAGCAGTTGGCCGCCTACGCCGTCCCGGCGCCCGGGCACGACATCGACCAACACGACCTGCTGCATGCGATCGCCACCGTGCTGCCCGCGTACATGGTCCCCTCCGCGGTGGTCGTCTTGCCGGAACTGCCGCTGAACACCAGCGGCAAACTCGACCGCAAAGCATTACCGGAACCGGTGTTCGAAGCAGCGGAGTACCGTCCCACCCGAACACCCGCCGAGCACGCGGTCGCCCAGGTGTTCGCCGACCTGCTCGGCATCGACCGGGTAGGCGCCGAGGACGACTTCTTCGCCCTCGGCGGCAACTCGCTGCTCGCGACCAGAGCCGTCGCCCGGGTCAACGAGGTGCTGAACTCGCAGGTCACGGTCCGTGACCTGTTCGAGGCGTCCCGGGTCGCCGCACTCGCCGCCCGGGTGGTTCCCGGTGGCGTGGATTCGCGTCCGGCACTGGTCCGTTCGATCCGGCCCGACCGCATCCCCTTGTCGCTGGCACAACAGCGGATGTGGTTGATCAACCGCATCGACCCGGACTCGCCCGCCTACAACATGCCCTTCGCCCTCCGGCTGACCGGCGCCCTCGACGTGCCCGCGCTGCGCCTCGCGGTCGCCGACGTGCTGGAACGCCATGAGGCGCTGCGCACCCGTTTCCCCGCCGACGCCGACGGCGTTCCGTATCAGGAGATCCTGTCGGCCGATGCCGTACTGCCCGAGGGGCTGGTGGTCGAACACGACACCACCGACCTGATGGACACCGTGGCCGGGCTGATGTCCACCGGCTTCGACGTCACGGCGTCGGCTCCGCTGCGCATACGGGTGTTCAGCTCCGGCCACGAACACCTGTTCGTCCTCGTGGTGCACCATATTTCCGCCGACGGGGCATCGCTGGCGCCACTGGCCCGCGACCTGATGACCGCCTACCTCGCCCGCACCGGCGGCGCGACGCCGGACTGGTCGCCGCTGCCGGTGCAGTACGCCGACTTCGCCCTCTGGCAGCATGCCGCCATCGGATCCGACACCGATCCGTCTTCCCGTGCGGCCCAGCAGTTGTCGTATTGGCGCGACCAGCTTGCCCAGCTGTCCGGACCGCTGCAGTTACCGACGGACCGTCCACGCCCCGCCACGCCATCGACCCGCGGTGCGTCGACCGGCGTCACCATCCCGGCTGCGATCCACGACCAGCTGACCCGGATCGCTCGTGAGCACAACGCGACGTTGTTCATGGTGGTCCACGCCGCTCTCGCGGCGCTGCTCGGGCGGCTGTCCGGCGGCACGGACATCGTGATGGGCACCCCCATCGCCGGCCGCGGCGAACGAGCACTCGACGATCTGGTCGGGATGTTCGTCAACACACTCGCGTTGCGCGTCGACGTCGATCCCGCGGCAACCTTCCACGACCTGGTCGACCGGACCCGCGAAACCGCGCTGTCGGCATTCGCCAACGCCGACATTCCCTTCGAGCGAGTCGTCGAGGAAGCCGGTCTCCCGCGCAGCGCGGCGGCCGATCCGCTCATCCGTGTGATGCTGTCGTTCCAGGACCTCGAGCAGCCCACGCTGGAACTTCCGGACCTGACGGTCGCCGCACTGGACACCGGCGAGATCACCGCCAAATTCGACCTGCAGGTGATCATCGAACCGCGACTGGCCGCCGACAACTCGCCCGGCGAGATGGCCGTCGTATTCGCCTACGCCACCGACCTTTTCGATGAATCGACGGTGCGCTCCTTCATTTCGCGGTTCGAGCGCATCCTCAACGCCGTCGCGGCCGAACCGTCGACAGCGGTGTGGGACATCGACATCCTCGACGCGGAAGAGGCCCGGCGGCTGATGACCGCGGGTTCGGCCACCCCGGCGCACGGGAACGAGGCGGACACCATCGCGCTGCTGCCGGATCTGCTGGCCGCCGCGGTGGAGGAGAACCCGGACGGCATCGCGGTGCTCTTCGCCGACGAGTCCGAATCGCTGGGCGAACTGGAGTACATCGAACTCGACGAGCAGTCGACCAGGTTGGCGCGGTCGCTGATCGAACGCGGTATCGGGCCCGAGGACCTGGTAGCGGTGGGCATTCCCCGATCGCTGGAGTCGGTGCTCGCGGTCTGGGCCATCGCGAAGACCGGCGCGGCTTTCGCGCCGGTCGACCCGCACTATCCCCGCGAACGGGTCACGCAGATGGTGTCGGATTCGCGAGCGGTGCTCGGCCTGACCGTCGGCGCGGTGCGCGCCGACCTCCCTGATGACGTCGAATGGCTGGTCATCGACACCGCCGAGTTCGCGCACGCACTCGACCGGCACCCCACCGACCCGATCACCGATCGGGATCGGACCCGACCGCTGCGTCCGGACCACCCGGCCTACGTCATCTACACCTCCGGTTCCACGGGCGTGCCCAAGGGCGTGGTGGTGACCCACGCCGGCCTGCCGAGTTTCTGCGCCGAGCAGCGCGAACGCTATCGCGTCACAAGTAGCTCGCGCACACTGCATTTCGCGTCACCGTCCTTCGACGCGGCGGTGCTGGAGTTGCTGCTGGCCGTCGGCGGCGCGGCGACCATGGTCGTGGTCGCGCCGACCGTCTACGGCGGGGCGGACCTGACCGCGGTGCTGCGGCGCGAGCGGGTGACCCACGCGTTCGTCACTCCCGCGGCGCTGGCCTCGATGGACCCCGCCGGACTCGATCGGCTCCGAGTGGTGATCGCCGGTGGCGAGGCATGCCCGCCGGAGCTGCTGCGGCGCTGGATACAGCCGATCGCAGGCAGGCGGACCCGTGAGTTCTACAACGGCTACGGGCCCACCGAGACCACGATCATGACCAATATCAGCGATCCGCTGTCTCCTGAGGGGCCCGTGACGATCGGCGGGCCGATCCGGGGCATGCGCGCGCTGGTGCTGGACGGCAGGTTGCGCCCGGTGCCCGAAGGCGTCACGGGTGAACTGTATCTCGGTGGCGACCAGCTCGCGCGCGGCTACCACAACCGTCGCGCACTCACCGCCTCCCGCTTCGTCGCCGACCCCTATGGTCCGCCCGGTGCACGGCTCTACCGCACCGGGGATATCGTGCGGCCCCAGCGGATCGGCCAGCAGACGGTCATCAGTTATGTCGGCCGCAACGATTTCCAGGTCAAGGTGCGGGGCTTCCGGATCGAACTCGGGGAGATCGACGCGGAGCTATCCGGCCGCCCGGACATCGAATTCGCGGTCACAGTAGGTCGCGAATCCGATTCCGGTGCAACGATACTCGTGTCCTATGTGCTGCCTGCGCCGGACGTGTCCATCGACACCGAGGCGCTTGTGGACGAACTCGCTCGCACGCTGCCCGCGCATATGGTGCCGACGGCCATCGTCGTCCTCGACGAGATCCCGTTGACCCCGGTCGGCAAACTGGACCGGCGCGCTCTGCCGGAGCCGCAACTTGCCACCGCCCCGTTCCGGCCGCCGTCGGGACGTCTCGAACAGGCCGTCGCGGACGTGTTCACCGAACTGCTGGGAACGACTCGTCCGCTCGGCGCGGATGACGATTTCTTCCGTCTGGGCGGGAACTCGCTGATCGCCTCGCAGGCCGCGGCGCGGCTCGGGACCCTACTGGACGCCCAAGTGCCGGTTCGGTTGCTGTTCGAAGCGTCGACCGTCGCGCTGCTCGCTGCCCGGCTGGCCGATTACGCGGGCTCGGGTCGCGGCGGGCTGCTGACCGCGCGTCAGCGGCCCGAGCGCATCCCGCTGTCCTCCGCCCAGCAGCGGATGTGGTTCCTCAACCAGTTCGACACCGGATCGGCGGCCTACAACGTGCCGATGGCGGTGCGGCTCACCGGAGATCTCGATGTGGCCGCACTACGCGCCGCCATCGCCGACGTGATGAACCGGCACGAGATCCTGCGCACGGTCTATCCGCAGACGACGCAGGGGCCCGTGCAAGTGATCCTTCCACCGGATCAGGCCGTGCCCGGGTTGGAGGTGCGGACGGTGGCCCCGGAGGATGTCGAATCCGCGGTGATGGCGGCGCTTTCGACCACCTTCGACGTTACTGTCGAGGTTCCCCTCCAGGTGGCGCTGTTCGGAGTCGCGGGCGCGGATGACGCCGAGCCCGTGGAGCATGTGCTCGCCATGGTGGTGCACCACATCAGCGCCGACGGGTCCTCGTTGGTCCCGCTGAGCCGGGACCTGATGGTCGCTTACGCCGCGCGCACGGCGGGCGCTGCGCCGGACTGGACACCGCTGGCCGTGCAGTACGCCGACTACAGCATCTGGCAGCACGAAGTCCTCGGTTCGGAAGACGACGCGGACTCTCGCGCCGCCCAGCAGATCGCCTACTGGCGCCGGACCCTGGTGGGGCTGCCCGAGCAGCTGGACCTGCCCACCGACCGGCCGCGTCCGGCCGTGCAGTCGTTCGCAGGCGGCAAGGTGGAGGTCCGCGTCGACGCCGCGACCCATCAGGCCCTCGTCGACCTGGCCCACGACCATGGCGCGACCCTGTTCATGGTGGTGCACACCGCCTTCGCGGTGCTGCTGGCCCGGCTCGCGCGGACCGACGACATCGCCGTCGGCACCCCGATCGCGGGCCGAGGCGAAGCCGTGCTGGACGACCTCATCGGCATGTTCGTCAACACCCTGGTCTTCCGCACCAGGATCGACGCCGGTGAGCCGTTCACCGAACTCCTGCTCCGGCAACGGGATGCCGACATCGAGGCGTTCGCCAACGCCGACGTGCCGTTCGAGCGGCTGGTCGAGGTGCTCGATCCGGTCCGCTCCACCGCCCGCCATCCGCTGTTCCAAGTGGGCTTCTCGTTCCAGAATCTGGCGGAGGCCACGTTGGAACTGCCCGGTCTGACGGTGGCGGGGCTGGATTTGAACACGGGCTTGTCGCAATTCGACCTGCACCTGATCGTTGCCGACAGCTACGCCGAGTCCGGCGCGGCGGCCGGGATCAACGGCTTCCTGACCTACGCCGCCGACCTCTTCGACGCCTCGACAGCGGACACCATCGTCGCACGACTGTCGCGAGTACTGAAGACCATAGCGCGGGCCCCGAAAACCGCGGTCGGAGAGCTGGCGATCCTCAGCGAGGCCGAGCGCGCGGACATTCTGGTGCGGCGCAACGCCACGCAACGGGCGGTCAGGCTGCCTACGACGCTGGCATCGCTGCTCGACGCCACCGTGGCGAACTCACCGGATGCCGTCGCCGTGGTCGCCGACGCACCCGAGGGCGCCACCGAACTGACCTACGGTGAGCTGGACGCGCGGGTCAATCGCCTTGCGCGGCATCTCATCTCGCTGGGAGTCGGTCCGGAGTCGCGGGTGGTGCTGGCATTGCCGCGTTCGGTGGATCTGCTTGTCGCCATGTATGCCACGGCCAAGGCAGGCGGCGCCTACGTGCCGGTGGACCCGGAGCAGCCCGCCGAACGCACCAGCTACATCCTGGCGGCCGTCGACCCGGTCTGTGTGCTGGCCGGAACAGAATTCGACACCGAGATCGCGCCGGTGCTGCGCGTCCACGAATTGGACCTCGCCGGGCTCGATCCGATGCCGATCTCCGATGCGGACCGGATTGTCCCGCTGCGGCCCGACCACACGGCGTATGTGATCTTCACCTCGGGCTCCACCGGCCGGCCGAAGGGCGTCGCAGTGGCGCATGAGGCCATCGTCAACCAATTGCGCTGGAAGAATCTCGAATTCGGGCTCGACGCCGCCGACGCGATTCTGCTGAAGACCGCGGCGACGTTCGACTTGTCGGTCTGGGAATTCTGGTCTGCGGCGGTGTGCGGCGGACGATTGATCATCGCCGCACCCGACGGCCACCGCGACCCGGCCTACCTCACCGAATTGATGGCCCGGGAATGGGTGACCACCCTGCATGTCGTGCCGTCGATGCTCGAGGCGCTGCTCACCGCGGGGCTGCCCGACTCGCTGTGGCGAGTGCTGGCCATCGGTGAGGCGCTTCCCGCCGCGCTCGCGCAACGCTTCGTGCGCGACCATCCGCGTACCGAACTGTTCAACCTCTACGGCCCGACCGAGGCGGCGGTCTCGGTCACCAGCCATCGGGTCACCGAGGCCGACGACGCGACCGTGCCCATCGGCGTTCCCGAGTGGAACAACCGGGTGTACGTGCTCGATGGCCGACTGCAACCGGTTCCGGACGGCGTTGTGGGCGAGATGTATCTGGCCGGTGCGCAGCTGGCGCGCGGCTACTTCGGACAGGCGACGTTGACCGCGGAGCGGTTCGTCGCCGACCCGTTCGGCGCGGGGGAGCGCATGTACCGCACGGGTGACCTGGCCGTGTGGAACCGCGCGGGTGAACTGGAATACCGAGGCCGCAGCGACTTCCAGCTCAAGCTCCGCGGCTTTCGCGTCGAACCCGGCGAAATCGAGGCCACGCTGCTGAGCCGGCCCGAGATCGCGCAGGCAGTGGTGACCACGCGAACCGACGCGCACACCGGTGACCGCTTGGTCGCCTATCTGGTGCCCTCGCGCGACACCGCAGATGTCGATATCGCCCAGGTGAAGTCGGCCCTCGGTGCCGTGCTGCCGTCGTACATGGTGCCGTCCGCGTTCGTCGTGCTCGACGCGCTGCCAGTGACCGTCAACGGCAAACTCGACCGCCCCGCGCTACCCGAACCGGAGTTCGTGCCCGCGGTGTACCGGGCGCCGTCGACCCCGATCGAGGAGATCGTCGCAGGCATCTATGCCGACCTGCTCGGCGCCGACCAGGTGGGCGCCGAGGACGACTTCTTCGCGCTCGGCGGCAATTCGCTGCTGGCCACTCAGGTCGCGGCCCGTCTCGGGGCAGCACTCGAAACGACGGTCGCCGTGCGCGCCCTGTTCGAAGCGCCCACCGTGGCCGGGCTGGCGCTGCTGGCCGAACAGCGCGCCGACGCGGGTGGCCGCCGCGCGCCGGTGGCGGGCCCACGACCGGAACAGATCCCGTTGTCGCCGGCCCAGCAACGGATGTGGTTCCTCAACCAGTTCGACACCACCTCCGCGGTCGACAACATCCCGGTCGCGGTCCGGCTGACCGGGTCACTCGACGTCACCGCCCTCCGGCAGGCCGTCGTCGATCTCGTGGCCAGGCACGAGACACTGCGCACCCGCTACCCGCAGACATCGGCGGGTCCGGTGCAACAGGTGCTCGACCCGTCCGATGTTCCGATCGATTTCCTGCCCAAGCAGATCGGCGCCGAGCAGGTCGGCCAAGAGATCCGCGATGTCGTCACAAAAGGTTTCGACGTCACCGTCGAACTTCCGTTCCGCACCGCGCTGTTGCGGCTGTCCGACACCGACCACGTGCTGGTCCTGGTCGCCCACCACATCAGTGCCGACGGGTGGTCGATCGGACCGTTGACCCGTGACGTGATGGTCGCCTACGCCGGCCACGCGGCCGGAGTCTCGCCCGACTGGTCGCCGCTGGCGCTGCAGTACGCCGATTACAGCTTGTGGCAACACAGTGTGCTCGGCTCGGAGGACGACCCGCGCAGTCTCATCGCGCAGCAGATCGAATACTGGCGCTCGGCGCTCGCGGGCCTCCCCGACGAGTTGCCGCTGCCCACCGACCGCATCCGGCCGGCGGTGCAATCGTTCTCCGGTGGACGCGTCGGTTTCACGATCGACACCGACCTCTACCGGGAGCTGCGGGCATTGGCCCGGGCCCAGAACGCGACGCTGTTCATGGTCGTGCACGCGGCCTTCGCGGTACTGCTGGCACGCCTGTCCGCTACCGACGACATCGCGATCGGCACCCCGGTGGCCGGCCGTGGCGAGCCGGAATTCGACGACATGATCGGCATGTTCGTCAACACACTCGTGCTGCGCACGCAGGTGCCGGGCAGGCTCACCTTCGAGGAATTGCTCGCTCAGACCAGGAGCACCGATCTGCAGGCGTTCGCCCATGCGGACCTGCCCTTCGAACGTCTCGTGGAACTGCTCAACCCGCAACGCTCCACGGCGCGGCACCCGCTGTTCCAGGTGTCGCTGACCTTCGACAACCTGCCCGAGAAACGTCTCGAGCTGCCCGGATTGCAAGTGGAGGCGGTCGATTTCGAGGTGGGAACCGCGAAATTCGATCTGTCACTGGCGGTCCGGGAGAACAGCGCGGCGCTGGAGACCGGTCACGACGTGGGCATGTTCGCGGAGTTCTCCTTCGCCGACGACCTCTTCGACGACGCGACCGTGCGAGGCTTCGCGGATCGATTCGGCCGAATTCTGGCCGCGGTGGCCGCGGATCCGACCGTAGTGGTCGGGGACATCGATCTCCTCAGCACGTCCGAGCGCGCCATAGTTCTCGGTGAGTCGACATCGCGCAACGTTACGGCGTCTGCGGTGACGTTGCCGGGGTTGATCGGTGAGCAGGCGCGGCTTCGGCCGGATGCGGTGGCTGTGCGGTTCGGCGATACGACGGTGAGTTTCGATGCGTTGACTCGGCGTGCGAGCCGGGTTGCGCGTGCGTTGATCGCGGCTGGGGCGGGGCCGGATTCGCTGGTTGGGGTGGCGGTGTCACGGACCGAGGAGTTGCCGGTCGCGTTGTTGGGTGTGCTGATGGCGGGTGCGGCGTATGTGCCGATCGATCTGAGCTACCCGAGCCAGCGGGTGGCCGGGGTGTTGGCGGATGCGGCGCCGGTGTGTGTGTTGACCACTGCTGCGGAACGTTCGGGCCTGCCGGAGGTCGAGGTGCCGGTGGTGTTGCTGGAGCAGACGGCCGGGTTCGGTGATGATCCGGTGACCGATGCCGAGCGGTTGGCGCCGTTGCGGCCGGAGAATCTGGCGTATGTCATCTACACGTCCGGTTCGACGGGTGTGCCGAAGGGTGTGGGGGTGACGCATCGGAATGTGGTGGAGTTGTTGGCCAACACGCAGCCGTTGTTCGGGTTCGGTGAGCGTGATGTGTGGTCGGTGTTCCATTCGTTCGCGTTCGATTTCTCGGTGTGGGAGTTGTGGTGTGCGTTGGCGAGCGGTGGCAGTGTGGTGGTGGTCGATTACGCGACCTCCCGTTCGCCGGAGCTGTTCCGGGAGTTGCTGATTCGGGAGCGGGTGACGGTATTGAACCAGACCCCGTCGGCGTTCAGGCAGTTGATCGAAGCCGACCGGGACGCTTCACCGGCAGAGTTGGCGTTGCGGTATGTGATCTTCGGTGGTGAGGCGCTGGATCTGCGGCAGTTGTCGCGCTGGTATGAGCGGTATCCCGCCGACGCGCCGCGGTTGGTGAATATGTATGGCATCACCGAGACCACGGTGCACGTGTCGTTCCTGTCAATCGATGAACAGTTGGTGGACAGCCCTGCGAGCCTTATCGGCCGGGCGCTGCCCGGACTGGACACCCCTGTGCTGGACATCCGCTTGCGTCCGGCGCCGTTCGGCACCCCGGGTGAGGTCTATGTGGCGGGCAGCCAAGTGTCTCGCGGCTATGTGGGGCGGCCGGGGTTGACCGCGACGCGGTTCGTGGCGAATCCGTTCGGTCCGCCCGGGTCGCGGATGTACCGGTCGGGGGACATCGCGCGCTGGACCCGGTCCGGTGGTGGTGAGCCTGGGCTGGCCTACGGCGGGCGGGGCGATCAGCAGGTGCAGTTGCGTGGTTTCCGGATCGAGCTCGGCGAAATCGAAGCCGCACTGCTGCGCTGCCCCGGCGTCAGCCAGGCCGTCGCGCTGGTCCGCACAGACCGGGTGCAGGGGGAGCAGCTGGTCGGATACGTTGTGCCCGAGGCCGGGGCGGATTTGGATCCGACCGAATTGCGCAGCCAGGTCGCCGAGTTCCTGACCGGCTATATGGTGCCTGCGGCGGTTGTGGTGCTCGAGGGGGTCCCGTTGACGGTGAACGGGAAGCTCGACCGCCAGGCGCTGCCCGCGCCGGAATTCCGGGCCCGTGTCTATCGTGCGCCTGCCACTCCGGTGGAGGCGGCGGTGGCCGCGGCTTTCGCGGAGGTGCTGGGTCTGGACCGGTTCGGGATGGACGACAACTTCTTCGAGCACGGCGGGAACTCGTTGATCGCGGCGAAGCTGACCACTCGGCTGTCGGCTGCGTTGGGTACGAGTGTGCCGGTGATGCGGGTGTTCACCGCGCCGACCCCGGCGGGGGTGGTGGCGGATCTGGCGCGGCGGGCCGGTGGCCGGGTGCAGACCGAGGCGGCCTTCGACATGTTGTTGCCGCTGCGGCCGGCGGGGTCGGCCGCGCCGCTGTTCTGTGTGCATCCGGTGTCGGGGATTTCCTGGTCGTATGCCGGGTTGGCGGCTTATCTGGATCCGGACCGGCCGCTGTACGGTTTGCAGACCCCGGTGCTGGCGGGCGAGGCGGTGATGCCGGGCTCGATCCAGGAGTGGGCGGCCCGGTATGTGGAGTTGATCCGGTCGGTGCAACCGCAGGGTCCGTATCACCTGCTGGGGTGGTCTTTCGGCGGGGTCATCGCCCACGAAATGGCGGTCCAGCTGCAACGCGAGGGCGACACCGTCGCCGTGCTGGCGGTGATGGACAGCTACATGGCGGATCCGCCCGGAACGGTGGTGACCGACGCCGGTCAGGTGCCGGTGGCCGAGCTGATCGGCGGGCTGCTCGGTGAAGCCGCCGGGGATCTGGGCAATGTCGCGGAACTGGATTGGGCGGCGCTGCCGGAGATGTTCACCGAGCTGCCCGAACCGTTCGCCTCCTTCGGCGCCGACCGGGTCACCCGGATTTTGGACGCGGCGGTGCATTCCGTGGCCCTGCGCAGTGCCTACCGGCCTCCGCTATACCAGGGTGATGTCGTGTACTTCACCGCAGCCTTGGACGACCCCACCGGGCGTGTAGGGGCCACGCTTTGGGGTGGGATCGTCGACGGCACGGTCCATAACCATGCCGTATCAACGACGCATTGGCAGATGACCACCACCGCTGGACTCGCCCAGATAGCCGAGGTCCTGACCACGATATGGCGAGAGGACACGACCAGCCGAGAGTGACCTCCGGCCTCGTTCGAAATCACCCGGTCAGCCGTTGGAACGGCGGCTGACCGGGTGATCGCGCGCACCGCACAGGAAACTGTCACGCGGGAATCTCGTGGTTCCGTGGCGCGCTCTCGGTGCAGCGCCGGAACCTGGCAGGCTGTAGCACCGGGCGGGCCGCAGACGTAGGCGTCCGCGTCGGCGGGCAGAGTGAGCGCCGAGAGATCCACCCGGCCGCGCCGGGAGCCGGTTCCTCGTACCAGATTTCGACGGTGGCCTGCTCGAGCCGGGCCGCGAGGTCGTGCAGCCGGCACGATAGGGCTATGGCGCGACTCGACTATCAGGCTCTCAACTCCACCATGCGGGACAGCGCCGGGCTGTGCGGCCACACGTTCCCGATCGCCCATCGACTCGGAGCGTGAGATTGGGTTTCAGGTGGAGCTTGCACGACTCCCGGTCCGGCCGCTGATGCTGCCTGGCGGGCTGGAAGGAGGCCCGCCGGCACAGAGCACCTGAGCTACCGGGCAGGCACGATCGGAGTGGCCCCGCCGGGACCCGGTGCGGGCGGAACCAGCGCACCGGCAGGCGTATTCGTACTGGGTGCCGGTCGCGCGGGCGGGGGAGCCAGCATCTGCAGTGGCAGCGGTGTCTGCGGCACCGCGGGCCCGCCTCGCCCCTTCGGTGCATCGCCGCACGCGGGGTTTGTTGCCGCACCAGGTGCTTCGCTGCACGCCGAGGGCGGATCGGCCGGAACGATAGGTTCGGCGGATGCGGTCGCCGCGGCGACGAGCAGCGAAACCGATGTTCCGGCGGGCGCGATCCAGCGCCGCCACCCCGGCATCCGGATCACAGCCATATCGGGTCACCGTAGACCGCGACCGAATTGTCGGCTGTGGCAGTGGATATGGACACGATCGCGAACGAGCGCAGGCTCACCGCACCCGCGCACGCATCGATCTTGATCTGCACCTGATCGACGGAGATCGAACCATGCGGCCCTGCAAGCGTTTTCGTGCCGAACGTGATGGTGCTGATGGTGCCGGGCTTGATGGTTGTCGACATGTTCGGCAGGGCCAGCGCGCTGCCGCCGAGCGCGAGACCGGGCGAGGGAGCGACGGTCACCATCGCGTTCGGGCCGATCGCCGCGGAGATTCCGACGGTGAGTCCGTTGGACACATCGGCCTGGCAGCCGATCTGATATCCCAGCTGCAACGTCCCGGAATTCACCGCCTCCCGGCCCGCGCCACCGATATCGGCTGCCGCCGACAACGTGACGAACCCTTCGCGGGTGAATGGCGTCGCGGCCAGGTTGGGTACGCGTTGCACGTCTTCCGCGGTCTTGCTGATCTGCAACTCCCAGCCGTCCTCGGTGGTGACGACGCGAGATTTGTCCGCCACTTGATCAGCGGTCGCGGTGGCGGCGGTCATGCCGAACGCCGTGGTAGCGGCGATGCCGAGCATCGCGATGGTCGAGCCCTTCAACGAAATCCTTAGTCCTAGTAACAGTCAGACGCCATAGTACGGGCTCGGTGTCGCGCTCCAGCACCGAGCGAGCGCCCCCATTGTTGGGCAGTCGCTCTTCGAATGCCGAGCGTTCTCGCTCGCGCTGGTTCCCTCGGAAGACGCACGGACACAAGAGATCACGATGACAGGGAAGTTGTTCCGGAACCTTTTCCAGCCGAAAGGTGATAGTGCCGCGGCTGGATCTTACTTGCGGATGAAGACGCCGAGCTGTTCGGTGTTGTAGTACTCGAGCGTGAGCTCGGTCCCGTCGAAAGTCGCCTGCGATACGGTGCCTGGATTGGCGTTCTCCCCGGTCGGGGTGAAGACAAAGGTGTTGCCGTTCCAATGTTTCAGCGGGAAAGTCATGTTCCTCGGACCCAAGGTGAGGGTCAGGGAATTAGCGATGACACTGACCGTCGCCGGGCCGTAATAGGCGTTGTCATAGGTGCCCGCATAACTCGGCAGCGGTTGCGCCGGAATCGGATCGGAGGGTGGCTGTTTGCCGACCAGTGCGCCGGTCGGCGCGCTGATCGGTTGGAATGCCGTCCGGTACAGCGTGCGCCAGTCCTGTTGCACCTTTCCGAATTGGACCAGGTCGGCGAACTCGGCATTCAGCGTTTCCGCCACGCCGATCGGCGTCGCGTTGGTCAACGTCACGATGCCGACGTCGGCGGACGGGATCAGCGTGAACGCGGTGCCCGCACCCAGACCGAATGCACCGGAATGACCGAGTACCACCCGGCCCGCGGCGGAGTCGCTGACATTGAAGCCGAACCCGTAGAACCCGGCGCGCGCGTCCGGCGTTTTCGGCGGCGCCGAGACCACCTGTGGGGAGAGGGCGGGCAGCAGATCCTCCGGTGGCACGAGCACTGAGCCGCCCGCGGAACCGTTCGCCAGCACCATCGCCATCCATTTGCCCAGGTCGGCGACGGACGAACTGACCCCACCCGCGGGAGACTGCGCGTCCGGCTGACGCGGCGGGTTCGCGACCGCGTACTTGCCGTCGATCAGGACGTGCCCCTCGGCGCGATTGGCGCGGGCGATGAAGTCGGCGTAGCGCGAACTGGTCGACTCCATTCCGAGCGGATCGTAGATGGTCTGCTCGGACAACCTCTCCCAGTCGGTGCCCGCGGCCGATGCCACGGCGACGGCGGCGGCGGTCAGGCCGAAGTTGGTGTACTCGTAGGAGTCCCGGAAGGCGCCCAGCGGCAGCAGGCGTAGCCGGTCGAGCACCTGCTGACGGTCGTAGCCGAGGTCTTCCAGCAGGTCACCGGCGTGATCGGGGAGCCCGGAGCGGTGCGCGTACAAGTCCCCGATGGTGACGTGCTCGGTGACGTACGGATCGGCGAGCGCGAACGACGGCAGCAGCCTGCGCACCGGGGTGTCCCACTCGACGCCACCGGCGGCGATCCGGCGGGCGACGACTGTCGCGCCGATCGGCTTGGAGACCGACGCGAGCTGAAAGACCGTGTCCGCGTCCACCTTCTCCTTGGTGACGATGTTTCGGACACCGAATCCCTTGCTGTATACGACTTTTCCGCCGTGCACGACGGCGACCGCCATGCCGGGGATGCCGGAGGATTCGAGCAGCCCTTCGGCGAGTTCGTCCAGTTCGGCCACCGCGTCGTCGATCCGTCCGTCCGGGATCGCCACTCCGGCAACCTGATTGGGCATCGTCGAGTTGGTCGGTGTATCGGTTGCGGGGGAGGAGGCCGAATCGTCGTCGCCGCATCCGGTCACGGCAAGAACGACGGCGGTCGCCATCGTCATCGGACCGAGCAGCGCGCGCCGGAGTGTGCTCAAGGATCGCCTCCTGGCTCTCGTAGCGATAAAAGGCCAGTTAAAGGCTAGTTGAGGCGAGGTTGCTGCGCGGAAGGTTGGAGTATCTCGTTCCGACGGGGATCGTCTGGTCGCCCGGCCCCCAGGCTGCTCGCCCACCTCTGCTGGGCGGGCGAACGTATCGTCCGGCAGGCTGGTGCAGACGCCGCTGAGCGAACCTCGATGACAATGAGGGCGAAGTCAGCTGGGCAAGTCGAAGAGCGGAATCGTGGGCGTCGCGACAGGGAAACCCGCCGTGAAATGGGCGCCCGGTCGTGACACCGGGCGCCTCGCTCCTATCCGGCAGCCGGTGTCTCCCGGACCTCGACGATCGGAAGCACCAGCGCCGCAGGCGAACTCGACGGAACCGCCGGGTTGACCGGCGCGATCGGGGCGATCCGCCGATATCCAGCGCCGATCGGAGGCCGCGTATCCACCTCGCCCTTGTTCGGCCAATACGCCGCCGCCCGCTCGGCCTGTGCGGTGATGGTCAACGAGGGGTTCACGCCCAGGTTGGCCGATACCGCCGCACCGTCGACGACGCTGAGCGTGGGGTAGCCGTACACGCGGTGGTAGCCATCGATCACGCCGTGCTCGGCGTCGGCGCCGATCACCGCGCCGCCGAGGAAGTGGGCCGTGAGCGGAATGTTGACGATTTCACCCCAGCTGCCGCCGGGGATGCCGCCGATTTTCTCGGCGACCCGCCTGGTGACGTCGTTGCCGACGGGAATCCAGGTCGGATTGGGCTCGCCGTGCCCTTGCTTGCTGGTGAGTTTGCGGCCGAACAGTCCGCGCTTGGTGTAGGTGGTGATCGAATTGTCCAGATGCTGCATGACCAGCGAGATGATGGTGCGCTCGCTCCAGTTCTTGGTGCTCAGGAAGCTGAGCAGGTCCATCGGATGCCGCAGCACCATGCCGAGGAAGCGCAGCCAGCGCGGGATGCGGCCGCCGCCGTCGACCATGAGCGTCTGCAGCAGGCCCATGGAGTTGGAGCCTTTGCCGTAACGGACCGGCTCGATGTGGGTGTCGGGTGTGGGGTGGATCGAGGAGGTGATCGCGACACCCTTGGTGAAGTCGGAGCCAGGGGTGACCTTCTTGGTCGCAGCGCCGACGATCGACTCGGAGTTGGTACGCGTCAGCACGCCGAGCCGGTCCGACAGACCCGGCAGCACACCCTTGTCGCGCATCGCGAACAGCAGCTTCTGCGTGCCGCGTGTTCCGGCGGCGAGGACCACGTGCGCCGCGGTGAACGTCTGCGGGTTCTTGCGCACCCAGGCGCCGGTGCGGACGGTGGACACATCCCAGGTCCCGTCGGGGTGCGGCCGGATCGCGGTGACCGTCGTCATCGGGATGACCTCGGCGCCGGCTTTTTCGGCGAGGTAGAGGTAGTTCTTGACGAGGGTGTTCTTCGCGCCGTACTTGCAGCCCACCATGCAGTCGCCGCATTCGACGCAGCCGGTGCGGTCGGGGCCGGCGCCGCCGAAGTACGGGTCGGACACGGTCTTTCCCGGCTCACCGAAGAACACGCCCACCGGCGTCTGTACAAACGTGTCGCCGACGCCCATGTCGTCGGCGACGGACTTGAAGACTTCGTCGGCAGGCGTCATGTGCGGATTGCGCACCACGCCGAGCATCTTCTGCGCCCGCTCGTAGTACGGGGTCAGCTCCTCGTGCCAGTCGGTGATGTCGCGCCACTGGGCATCCCGGAAGAACGGCTCCGGCGGCACGTACAGGGTGTTCGCGTAGTTGAGCGAGCCGCCGCCGACACCGGCGCCGCCGAGGATGAGGACGTTACGCAGCGGATGGATGCGCTGGATGCCGTAGCAGCCGAGCGCGGGCGCCCAGAGGAACTTCTTCAGCTCCCAGCTGGTCTTGGGCAGTTCGTCGTCGGCGAAGCGGCGGCCCGCCTCCAGCACGCCGACTTTGTACCCTTTCTCCACCAGCCGAAGCGCCGTTACGCTGCCGCCGAACCCCGAACCGACGATCAGCACGTCGAAATCGGTCGTCCGCTGGTCCATGTGGAACTCCTCATCGTGTCGCCAGTGACAGGGCTAACACTACTCCCGGGTAAGTAACGGTTCGCAAGTCGATCTGGACTACTTCGCCGCCGTATGGAGGGGCCGTACGCTCCCGTCGTTGTGGCGTAAGAGCGATGCTCTCAATAGTTGACATCGCTCTCTATGGAGAGCAAGGTGTCTGATATGCCGACGACACCCCGCGCCCGCGCCAGGGCTCAGACCATGACCGACATCGTCCGGATCGGACGCGAACACCTGGCGACCGACGGCGCCGCCGCACTCTCCCTGCGAGCCGTGGCGCGCGACCTCGGGGTGGTTTCCTCGGCTGTCTACCGTTACGTCCGCAGTCGCGACGAACTGCTCACCCTGCTCGTGGTGGACGGCTACAACGCACTCGGCGACGCGGTGGACGCCGCGCTGGCCGACGCCGCGGACGATCCGATCGACCGGCTGCGCGTCCTCGGCCGCACCGTGCGCAGGTGGGCGCTGGCCGAACCGGCACGCTACGGTCTGCTGTTCGGCACGCCGGTGCCCGGCTACGAAGCCCCAGCGGCGGAGACCGTCGCGCCGGGTACGCGGGTGATCGCCACCATGCAAACCCTGTTCGCCCGCGCCTATGCGACGGGCAAGCTGGCGTCGCCGAGCCGGGAGCCGCGCGTATCGGCTCCGCTGGCAGGCAGTTTCGCGCGGATCCGGGACGAGTTCCAGCTCGAGCTGCCCGACTGGCTGGTGGTGCGCGGCGTGACGTTCTGGGTCGGCTTGTTCGGCGCGGTGAGCGCGGACGTCTTCGACATGTACGGCCTCGACACCTTTGCCGACCGCGACGAATTGTTCGAACACCAACTCGACGCGCTGTTGGACATGCTCGGTCATCGCGGCTGACCTGCCATGCGTTCGGGCAGTCCCGACCAGCCGATCGCCGAGTGGCGCATATGGGACAACGGGGACCGAGCGCGATGTCGAATTCGGCTATGTTGCGATGGAACGCGTGACGGATCACGACGAACGATTGCCTGCCTCGCCGGGACCCCGGGCCCCGCTCGCCTGGGCGCACCGGATCGGCGCGCGGATTCCCCTGGTCAACGCTCCGATGGGCGGCGTGGCGGGCGGACGGCTCGCCGCGGCGGTGACCGCCGCTGGTGGCCTCGGCATGATCGGAATGGGCAGTGCCGGATCGGTCGCAGCGCTGGAACGAGAACTGCCGCAGGTCCGCGGCGTCGACGGTCCGTTCGGCATCGGCCTGGTCGACTGGGTGGTCGCGGCGGAGCCGGAATTGCTGGAGGTCGCGATCGCGGCGCGGCCTGCGTTGATCTCGGTGAGTTTCGGCACCGATCTCGGGTGGGCCACCCGCGTCACCGACGCGGGGATCGTCGCGGCCACTCAGGTCTACAGCGCGCAGGACGCACGGCGTGCGCAGGACGCGGGTGTCGGTGTCCTGGTGGCCCGTGGTGTGGAAGGCGGTGGTCATGGCGCTGTGAACTCGACGTTGCCGCCACTCCTGGACGCGGTGCTGAACGTCGCGTCGGTTCCGGTGCTCGCGGCGGGCGGAATCGGCACACCGTCGAGCTTGGCCGCCGTGCTGCGAGCGGGCGCGACCGGAGCATGGCTGGGCACCTGTCTCGCGGCCTGCGAGGAATCGTCGCTGTCGGAGGCGGGCCGGCGGGCGCTACTCGCGGCGCGTGCCGAGGACACCGTTCTTACCCGCGCATACGACGTAGGGACGGAACTGCCTTGGCCCGCACGCTTTCCCGCCCGGGTGCTGCGAACCGAGTTCACCGATCGGTGGACCGGTCGGGAGGACGAGCTGGCCGCGGATCAGTCCGCGCGAGCGGCGCTGGCCGCGGCGATCGCCGCCGGAGATCCCGCTGTGGCGCCGATCGACGCGGGTGAGGGCGTCGGTCTGGTCACCGCGGTGGAACCGGCCGCGCGAGTGCTCGATCGGCTCTGGTCCGGCGCGACCGCGCACCTTGCGGACGGACCGGCCGACCGATAGCCGACGGGTTCAGTCCTCGCTGCTCACTCGGTCGCCGACGAAACGGATCAGGCCGGGATCGGCGGAGGTCAGCCGGTCGACTTCCTCGCCGCCGGTGCACGGGAAGAGTGCGATGGTGACCGCGCCGGAGCGGCGGCCGACCACCCGCCAGACCCCACCGGAGTCGTGCCAGCGGCGCAGCACCGCGACGGGATCGTCGGACATCCTCTGCTTCCTCTCGGTGGCGCTTGCCGGGTCCTCGAGAACGTGTCACCGCGGGACCGCGACGGGGTCGGAACAGCTGGCGGGCACGTCGACGAATGAGCAGTCCTTCGGCGCGCGGGTGGGCCGATAGTCGGGCGCGACGCCGCCGGATCGAGTGATGGCCGAATATGCCGCCACCGCGTCGGTCGGTTTGCGGGTCAATGCGGGATCGGTCAGCACGTCGACGGTGTAGAGGCCGAAGCGCGGTGTGTAGGAACCCCACTCGTAATTGTCGGTGAGGCTCCAGTAGTTGTAACCGATCAGGTTCATGCCGTCGGCCTTGGCACGCTGGAGCCAGTAGACGGTGTCGCGGACCGAATCGGCACGGCTGTATCCATCCGCACGCGGCATGCCGTTCTCCGTGGGCATGCCGTTCTCGACGATGTAGAGCGGCTTGCCGGGGAATTGGCGCGAATAGTGTTGCAGCGCATAGTAGATGCCCTCTGGCTGCAAGGGATTCTTCCACAGCTCCGTGAAGTTCATCGTGCCCGTGACGGTGTCGGGGGACAGGCCGTAATAGTAATCGATGCCGATGTAGTCGAGTCCGGCGCTGATCTTGTCGACCAGCGGCTTGTTCACCACGTCCTCGCCGCCGGGTATATAGGCGACGTTGCTGGTTACCATCGCATTCGGTTGTACGCGGTGGATGTAGTCGTAGATGCTGTTGTGCGCCTGGGCAATCCGATCCTGCATGGCGAGCACCGAGGTCGGCGCGAGTCCGCCGTGGCGCAGCTCGTTGACGAGATAGAACGTGGGCTCGTTGAACGTCACCCACAGCGGGTTGTACGAGGCGTAGCGGTCCACGACGGCACGCGCGTTGGCCAGCCAGTCCTCCACGATGCCCGGGTTGTTCCATCCACCGCGGTCGACCGCCCATCCCGGATACACCCAGTGATCGATGGTGAGCATCGGGCGCATGCCCGCGGCCGTGATCGCGGCGACCACGTTGTCGTAGAACGTCAGCCCGTCCGGGTCCCACTGACCGGGCTCGGGCTGGAGACGGGCCCACTCGATGCCGACCCGATAGACCTTGACGCCCAGGTCGGCCGCCAGGGCGATATCCGACCGGTAGCGCGTGTAGAAGTCGATCGAATCCCGGTATGGGTCAGTAGTTTTTCCAGATGCGACGTAGCGGGACCAGTTGCTGTCGGGGGCATGACCCTCCGATTGGTATCCGGACGCGGCGACGCCCCACAGAAAGTCCGGGCTCATCGGCGCTACCTGTGCCGGTGGCGCGGGCCGCGCGGACGCATGCGTGGTGCTCCCGACGAATGCCGCGGTGACTGCCGCGAGCACGGCCACGACGTGGCGGCGACGGTGTGATCGCATCGAACTCCTGTTCCGAGACGGGCGACGGGCGCTCGTTGATCTCCGGTACGGGGGACCGGGCAGGGCGGGTACCACGGGGATCAGGGTAACTGGTCAATTGTCCGTTTTTGTCGAAGTGGGGGAGAGGATTTGTGTGGTCGGCCTTGTCGCTGGGATGGGGGAGAGTCGCGCGACTTCGGGCAGGCGTGCTGCAAGCCTTCCAAAGGACGCGGGGCAGCCTCTGATAGGCATCTAGTTACGTAGATATTCGCATTTAACAATGTATTAACCCAGCCCACCCAACAGATCTCCACGCACCCCTCACGACCAAAACAAGCCGCCAGGAGGGAAGGGGGCCGGGGCGGGGCGCTATCCCAGCGCGGGAGGAACGGATGGCGCGGCGAAGGTTGCTTGTGAGATGCCCCTCGGTCCCGGCTCGTCGATTCATCGTGATACCAGGGCCGTGTGAGGATTCGAGCATGGTCTCGAACACCCGTTCCGCAGCGAATTCGCCACGAAAGTGGGTTCATAGCGCGTTAGCCTACCGCGCGCCGGATCCGCCTGGCTTACGCCATGCGTTGGACAAGGGGTGTCGCGAGCCAGCCGGAAGCAGCGGATGAGACTCCCCGGTCAACGCCACAAGCGCCTCGACCACGTCGAGCAGACCGGCCTTCGTATAGGTGAAGGTCGTGGGACCTGACGATCTCCTGCCCTCTTCGTGGCCGGCGTAGGCTCGCGCGACCGACAGGCCGAACTCGCGTTCGACAAAGGTCAGCGTTGTGTGCCGGATCCAATGCGCGGAGATGCCGAGCGCAGCTGCCCAGGGATGGATCCGCTTGATGCGTTTGAACAGCCCGTCGAGGCGTCGTTCCCCGACCGGCCTTCCGTTGCGGTATCGAAGAACATGCCGTGTTGCGTCTGCGCCGCCGCGGGAATCGACATGTTCGAGGATCGTCTGCATCAGAGTGGGGGAGACAGGCTGCCATCTGGTGGTGCCTCCCTTCTCTCGAAGACGTAGGAGGCAGTCTTCGACGTTGAGGTCATCGACCGTGAGACCTAGGAGACCGCCGCGGCGACAAGCGGTTTCGATTAGAATCCGCAGGATCAGAGCGTCGAGTGGTCGGTCGTTGCCGGTCGTGGCTGCGATGCGACCGACGTCGATGATCTGCTCAAGGGCGAGGGCATGTCGTGGACTCGGGAGCTGTCGCGCTCTCTTCACTCTTGTTGAGGGATTGTCGAGCGGATGGATCAACCTGTCATGTTCGGCGTGGCTATAAAGCTTACGGATGGCTGAAACCAACGTGGCCGCAGCGCCCACTCCGCCGCGGGAGTTCGATCGTCCGACAGCGGCCGCGCGTGCCCGATGTTCGCTGATAAGTTGTTCGATCTCGGTGTATGTGGGCTCGGTGATCGGTCGGTCGCCCCACTTCTCCTCTACAACCTTCCAGTAGGTGCCGTAGGCCTTCACCGTCGCTTCAGGTGCCGAGGCCGAAACCTGTGCGATGTATTGCTGGAACGTCGGAGCGGGGCCTAGCCGTGCCGATTCGACGACAAGGTCTTCGAGTTTGAGCCCAAGTCTGGCGATCAGATGCAACGCAGTACTGACGTCATCGGATGTCACTGTGGCCCCCAGAGGTCGGGTCGGAACTGTGAGAGAGCGGCGGCGACCACGGGGGTGGTGTACACGACGAGTTGATGGTGGGTCAGGGATGCCATGAGTAGGAGCCGGTCGCCGGCTCGTATGCCACAGGCGTGCCGGATGTCGGCTGGAAGGTGGATGTAGCCGGTGGGGCCGACTGCCCAGCGACCGTCGTCGGATGGGTGCACGATTGCGAGCTGGCCTTGGTGCGTGATTGTCACCGGTTGGCCTGGATGCCAGTCCAGCTTCCGGATGGCCGATCGATCGCTGACGCGACCGCGTTGGTCGATGGTTGCTGTCGCGCAGTGTGCGACTCCGACAGGAGTCTCGATGATTGCAGTGGGGTAGTCGAAGGGAATCCCCGGAAACTGGACCACACGCGGTGCCGCACTGAAGAGGTTATCGAATCCCACTATCGATTCGTCGTGGCGCCGCGAGATCCTTCGATGATGTCTGGCCGATTTCAAAGATGGGTTCGTGCAACGTGTTTTCGGGACAGTCGACGGCAGTGGACAGGGGTGCTCGGGCTGGTCTTGGCTCATGGAACGTTCGCTCACCTAGGAGGCCCAGCGAGATGTCGCACCGCGCGGCGGGCAGCTGCCAGCAGCCATCGTGTAGGCACGGAGCGTGGGAAGCAGGTTCCTCTTGGACGACGCAATCGAGAAGGAGTAGGGGTGGTCGTCCTGGCCAGACGGGCGCATCGGGCCGGCGACCGTGCCTGCCCCGCTGGCTTGTGTGCTGAGCCTCCCCAGCCCCGAGCGGATTCGATGCAACGTCGATGACTGCATTCGCATACGCAAAACCTCCACCACCTCAAAGTAAATCGCGCAGCGTTTTGACCATCTCGACACAACGCGAGTCAAGCTGCGAGAGCATGCTTGCCATCAACGACGATTCGCTACTGGCGTCGCAGATGGTATGTACGGCAACGGCTTATTGCTTCCAAGCATTCATTCGCGGCGGGTGGGCAGTCAATAGTTTCGGCGTGTACACCGTGGGTGATTTTTTCAGATATTCACCCAGTGTGGGTGCCATTTTCGGCATGCGGAACCGACTGAAGGCGCGACAGAACGCCCCAGTGGCGCTAACCGGGTAGGCAACTGCGGGCAAGGTGTCCGGGCTGGCCGCCTGCTTGTCAGGCGGTATTCAGCCGAGAATGTTCGGCGTTCTGAGGGCTGGGCCAATTCGCCCGTGCTCGAGCGAGTCGGCTGCATCGGGCAGGTGGATCTCCACTGTTGGCGCGGGTCGGTAGAGTGAGTACGTCTTGAGCAGTCCGGGCGGGAAGTGGGCGTCGGTTTGCCGAGTTTGGTAGATGTCGTCTTGGCCAGTCTCGGGGTTGAATATTCCGACGGTTGTATCGTCGATGATCTCCTGCAATGGGTCGTTCTTCCATAGTCTTTCGAAATACGGCGATCTCGCGCAGGCTTCGTAGACCTCGGCGAATCGGACTGGGTCGGCGAGGGGGCGGTATATTCGCAGGCCGAAGAGCATTACCCACACGCGCTCGAATCGATTTCTGATTCTGGCGGATTCAGCCGCATTGAGCATCACGTCGATAATGTTGACGACGCGTTTCGAGCCTCTGGGTGCTGGCCGCAGCATGGGGAAGATGCGACACCACGGCTCGTTCGCGGCGCCGGGTGGAAGATCGAAGAATGGTAGCCCTTGGAAGCACGCAGGCTCTTTGAAGGTTTCGAGGTAGGCGAGGTCGTCGTCGGTGATTTCTGGCCAGTCTGCAGGGGAGATCCGATGCAGATCAGGCGCGACCAATGCCTTCATGACGTCCGCGAGATACCACGGGACGTTCAGCTCCTCGATGAGTAGCTCGATGTAGGTGTCGGAGGGTGTGCGTTCGTCGTAGATCCATTTCTGGACTGTATTGGGGGAGGAATCGAGCAGTGCGCCTAGCTGTGTCAGGGTCAGGCCCTGTTCGTTGCCGCGGGGCGAGAGGTCTCGGACCTTCTCTGGCACGACGCTGGTCAAACGGACCCAGTTGATGTATTCCCCCAGCGTAGACGGGCTTTTTCGGACGCCCAGTGGCTGTATATGCTCGACTAACTTCCTCATTACTGCCTTGATCCTTCTGTGATGCTGCCCTCGTAATCGCCTCCCGTAGTCGCAGGACCGACCGAACCTGATCAACCGTCGCCCTGACAGTGGCGCAGGTTGCTCAACAATGGTCTGGCCGGACCAGCCACCGGAGCTGGCCTTCACACAGTCGACGACCTACTCGCCGCTTCCCGTGCCTGCACCGCCACGCGGGCAGTCGACGAAACGTCCTCAAGCGATGGGGCGAAGCTGTCGCGCAATTCGCGTACTGCCTGTGCGCCGTCGCTGAGCCTCTGACCGGCCCAGGTCTGAGGCTCAGCCTGACTGGCGTCGAATCGACTCCTTGTGGTCCAGCACCACACAATGCACTGACCGGCCGCCATGCGGTTCCCGTCGACGTTGTGAGCCCTGAGATTCCCCCGTTTTCCGGAGGGCTCCGATGTGTGGTCCGATAGGACCGGAAGGAGTCATCTGTGGCAGCACCGAGGAAGTATCCCGACGAGTTGAGGGCTCGCGCGGTCCGGTTGTACCGGGAG
>NZ_JADLQX010000004.1 GCF_015477605.1 Nocardia amamiensis | reverse complement strand
CCACAGATACAACCATGATCGGCGGCACTCCGCCCTCGGGATGCTCAGCCCCATACGCTACGAGCAATCCCTGACAGACGCAGCCAAGGCTGCTTGAAACCCTGTCCACCATTCGGGGTGAACCTCAATCGGGGTCGGTGTCGGCGGCGCGGCGGTACCAGGTTTCGGCTTCGGTGAGATCACCCTGCGCCTGGAGCAGGTCACCGAGTTTGACCATGGCGTACGCGTAGTCGGTGTCGGCGGCGCGGCGGTACCAGGTTTCGGCTTCGGTGAGATCACCCCGCGCCTTGAGCAGGTCACCGAGTTTGACCATGGCGTACGCGTAGTCGGGATCGGTGTCGAGGGCGCGGTGGTACCAGGTTTCGGCTTCGGTGAGATCACCCCGCGCCTGGAACAGGTCACCGAGGCTGCGCTTGGCGTATGCCTCATCGGGGTCGGTGTCGGCGGCGCGGCGGTACCAGGTTTCGGCTTCGGTGAGATCACCCTGCGCCTGGAGCAGGTCACCGAGTTTGACCATGGCGTATGCCCCATCGGGGACGGTGTCGGCGGCCCGGCGGTACCAAATTTCGGCTTCGGTGAGATCACCCTGCGCCTCGAACAGTTCACCGAGTTTGACCATGGCGTATTCGTAGTCGGTGTCGGCGGCGCGGCGGTACCAGGTTTCGGCTTCGGTGAGATCACCCCGACTCTCCAGTAGGTAGCCGAGGCTGACCATGGCGTATTTGTAATCGGCGTCGACGGCGCGGCGGTACCAGGTTTCGGCTTCGGTGAGATCACCCCGCGCCTGGAACAGGTCACCGAGCCTGTCCATGACATACGCGTAGTCGGGGTTGGTCTCGAGGGCGCGGTGGTACCAGGTTTCGGCTTCGGTGAGATCACCCCGCGCCTGGAACAGGTCACCGAGGCTGCGCTTGGCGTATGCGTCATCGGGGTCGGTGTCGACGGCGCGGCGGTACCAGGTTTCGGCTTCGGTGAGATCACCCCGCGCCTGGAACAGGTCACCGAGGCTGCGCTTGGCGTATGCCTCATCGGGGTCGGCGTCGACGGCGCGGCGGTACCAGGTTTCGGCTTCGGCGAGATCACCGCGATCGTCCAGTAGGTGGCCAAGCATGACCATGGCGAATGCGAACTCGGCGTCTGTGGCGCGGCGGTACCAGGTTTCGGCGCCGGCGAGATCACCCCGCCTCTCCAGTAGGTGGCCGAGGTTGGTCATGGCGAGCGGGTTGTTGGTGGCGGTTCGGCGCCACATCGTTTCGGCGATGTCCAGTTGTCCGCGGAGGTATGCCTGGTAGGCGACCCTTCTCAAGGTGTGGGGTTGTGCCTGGTGGGTGGTGGTGTGCCAGAAATCGGTAGGGATGGGGCGGTGTGGGTGGTTTTGCCCGTCGTCGGCGGCGATGAGGTAATCGAATGCTTTGAAGGTGCGGGAGCGATCCGGGGTGCGGTTGGACTGCAACGCTGCGACTCTTCCTACCTGTTCGGTTGGGGTGCAGGCGGTCTGGATTGCGGCTTTCACATCAGCGTCGGTGATGTCGAGGTCGGCGCGTTGTCCATCGATACGGGCCAGCGCGAGTTCGGTGAGGACAGTTTCGGGGATGGGATCGGGGTGCCCGATGCGGCTCCAGTCGATGGCGACTTCGATGACTGTGCGGAGGACGGGTTCGAGGATGCGGGCGGCGTCGTAGCGACGCAGAAGTTCCGGAGCGCCAGCCAGGACCTCGGCAAGCCCGTGTCGGCCGAGGGGAAGGGATGGGTAGGCAGCCGCCGCCTTGGCTTGCTCGGCGGGGTCTTCGCTGGTCGATGCCAGTTCGATGCGGCAGGACTGGTCGAGGACGGCCCGGGTGTCGCGAGTCAGTTCACCGCCGTTGTCGTCGTGGAGGCGGGCGAGGGCTTCGCTGCGAAGGGTCGCGGCGACCACGGTGCGGGCGGGGCGGTCGTTCAGGTGGGCGAGCAGGGCGGGGGTAAGGGGGTGCTCGGTTGTGAGGAAATCCTGCAAGTTATCCAGCCAGACCACGATCACCTCCGTGCTGGTGGTGAACCGGGGATGTTCGGGGATGTGGTGCAGTGTGTCCGGGTGGGGAACCAGTACGCGGGCGTGCGGCAGCGCGCGGCGTGCTGCTTCGAACAGGGTTCTGGTCTTGCCGGCCTTTGACGGTCCGGTGATGACCACGATCCGTTGCTCGACCAAGGCGGTGGCGACCCGCGCATCCACATTGCCAGCAGTGCGCGCGACGTACTCATCGAGTGCGCCGAAACCGTCATCGCCATCTTCGGGTTCGCTGAACCGGTTCGGTGTCGCCCCCAGTCGGTACGGGGTCAATGCCTCCACGCGGGGAAGATCTCCTGCATCGAGTTGCTCTACCAGCCCTACCCATCCCGGCATCCGAGTGTTCGCTGCAGCAGAGGTCCCGGGATTGGGGGGTTCGTCCGCAGCGGCGTCGCGGCGAGCCAGCCAGTCCTCCTGGGTGCGACGGTCCAGGTGCGCGCGTTCGGCCAGGCGACCGGTGCGGCGCAGGAAGAACTCCACCACCGTGATCAGCTGGTCGTCGTCGCGCGGCACCGTGCGTTGCACGGCAGGATTGGTGGGAAACCAGCTACGTAACGTCGATTCCGGTACCTCGGTCTCCCTGGCGATCGCCTTCACCGACAGCGGCCGCTTCGTCGACGGTGATCGCGCCACCGCCCGCGCCGCGTCCAGAGCGGTGAAAAACTCATCCCGCGCACCCCGCTCGGCCATCACCGCCGCCCGAAGCAGCGCGAGTCGCGACGGCTCGACACGACTCGCGAAAAGGTGATCAGCCGAAAACCCGCCCCTGACATGCGCATTCATGCACTCTAGCGATTTGCGGGGTTCGCCGGAACACCACCATGCGGGCTGTGCTGGAACTCGACCCAGTTCGAAACCAGTCCAGGAGAACCGCAGCCATGCATCCCACCCTGCGTAAGACCTTGCTGATCGCCATCGCTCTGTTGCTCGGCATCATCAGCGGCATCGTCAACGCCCTGCTCACGCATTTCGGGGGCGGCCACATCACCGACGCGATCCGCGACGGCGGCATCGGCTTCACCGGCACCACGGCCTTCGGGTTGGTGGTGATGGCCTACCTCGGAGCTCTCTGAACAGCGCGCGCATCGCGCATCCCGTGTACACCCGATTTCGACATCGAACGCAAAACGACAGAACGTGCCCAGGCGCTGGGAAGCATGCGCGAATGCGGACCACTCTGCAGCTGCCCGAGGACTGTAGGTGCCGGGACTATGCCGGGATAGTGCCGGGACTATGCCGGGAGGGTGCCGGGATTTTCAAGTCCCGGCATAGTCCCGGCATGCCCAGGCCAAACTGGCGTTTGACCTGGGGTGTTTTGCGCCGTCTCCTGCCCTGCCCGGCCGACACTCTCTATGGCTTCGCTGTTCATAGAGAGTGTCGGCCGGGCAGGGCAGGAGACAACACAAAACACAAAAGCAGAGAAGGACCAGAAAAGGAGGGGAGACCACAAGGAAGGGAGGACCACAAAAGAGGGGTTGGGAGGGTGGTTACGTCAGGTGCGGAAGTTACGTCTAGAGCTGCGCCACCAAGGCGGCGTGTTCGCGCGCAAGGGCGCACTCGGTGCTGTGCAGGAGTCGAGAGCGTGGGCGGCGGTCGAGGGCACACGAGTTCCGCGAGGGGCGGGTTTGTGTAGCGCGCGTCCAGCACGTCGCTGGGCGGGGAGGGACCACAAGAGGAGGGTTCGGCCGGGCATCGCACGGTATTGATGCGTTCGCATCAAACGAGAGATGTTGTCGGGCAGGGAACATGGTCGCCAGCGTCAACTTCTCCCACGGAACCACCGCACGTCATCGCCGCTCCGCATGGTTTGAACTGCGGATATGCCGCGTGCAGCATGGGTTTTCGGCCGGGGGCGGCCCCTAGCGTTGATGCGAACGAATCAACCCCCTCGACCGGGCATGGTCAACCCGCTCGGTGTGAGGAATCCGGGAGGGAGGCGTCTGCGTTGAAGAAGATCGGCAGCCCGTTGATGGATGCCCTTGAAACGGTGTGGGCGGCAATTCAGGCCCGCCACCCCGACACCCCCGATGTGGTCGTGACGATGGCCGCTGGTTCCACCGGCCGGAGCGGTGGTGTGAGGCTGGGGCGGTTCGGGCCGGACCGGTGGGAACACGGGACCGAGTTGATGCCCGAGCTGTTCGTCGGCTGTGAAGGCTTCGCCGCCAGCGCGGAGGAGGTGCTCGGCACGGTCTTGCACTACGCCGCGCACGGGATCGCCCGCACACGGGCGGTCAAGGACACCAGCCGCGCGGGTGCCTACCACAACGGCCGCTACAAGGAGATCGCCGAGGAGATCGGCCTCACGGTGGAACGCGCACCAGGACGCGGGTGGGCTACCACCACCCTTGCGAAGGCCATCAGCGACGCGTACCGGGGCGAACTCCCCACTCTGGCTGCGGCATTGGTCGCGCACCGTCTCCACGAGACGGGGCAGACCACCGGTGCTGACGCCGCCGACGAGAACGAAGACGACACCGGGAAGGACACCGGCGAGCAGCGAGCGCCACGCGGTGGGTGCGCGTTGGTCTGCCGCTGTGACCCGCCGCGGCGGGTGCGCGCGTTCAAACGCACCATCGACGCCGGTCCGATTCTCTGCGGTGTCTGCCAGGACCCGTTCCACGTCGACCTGTCCACCGCCAGCGAGGCCGGTCATGGGTAGGCAGGCGAGGTTGCGGGCCGCCATGAATAGGTGGGTACGCCGCCGCGGCATCGCACGCTCGCGCGGCAACAATAGGTACATGGGAACGTTGGTCACGCTCGCGGAATGGGCAACGCGGCACGATTTGAGCCCGCTCAGCGTGCGCAATCACTGGGCCACCCGCGAGGACTTCCCCACAGCGCACCATCGACGCCGGACCAATCCTGCGCGGTGCCCGCGAGCGGCCTGTTACCGCCACGGCGAACGAGGATTGATGCATAGGCGTCAATTCCGTTGAGGCACAAGCATCAACGCCATACTGCGGGGTTGATGCGTATGCCTCAAAACCGCGCCGACTGTCGGTGGCCGCCGTTACCGTAATTGGGTTAGGAGCGTGCGGTTGGGGTGGAACCATGAGCGATGCATACGGCGGTGTGGAATGCACTGCGGTGGAGATGAACGCCGCGTTGGGCCGCTACAACGAGTTCATTGACATCCGGATTCCGGAGAAGTTCGATACCTGGCACGGCACGCCAGGGCTTCGGTGCCTGGTCTGCCGATACCCGGTGATCGTCTACCGCTCGCGAGCCCACAATCCGTTCGTCCGTCACAACAAGGGCCAAGCCGCCACCCGCAGCGCGGCGGCTGCGAAGACCGCGCGGGAGACGTTCCTGCACCAGCGGCTGAAGTACTGGGTCCGCGACGAACTCCGCAACCTCGATGTCGCCGACGCCGAGGTCGAGACCCCGCTGGGGAATCGACGCCCCGACGTATTCGGACACTTCCAGGGCCGCGGCTTCGCCGTCGAAGTGCAATGGTCACCCCTCGATGTAGCCGGCGCACGCGCCCGGACCGAGGATATGCGCTCCGCCGGCGCCGATCACATCCTGTGGCTGGCGCGCGGATGCAACTGGGTCGAACAGCTGCCCGCGCTGGGCGTCAAGGACTTCGATCCCCACGACAGCGACTACCGCGCCCACACAGGCTGGCTGGAGATGCGCCCGAACATCGGTCTGCGCGTGCAGGAAACCTCCATGCGCGCCGTCCTGCGTCGATGGGTGAACGGCGAACTGGCCTGGGCATACCGCGACCACACCAAAGCAGGATGGGCCACCGTGACCGACTGGGAACAGCACACCAAACGCCAAGCCGACATCATCAACGGCCTCGGCCGCCGACTGGCCACAGCGCAGGAAGCACACACCGAGTCCCAACGCACGATCACCGAACAGGCCCGCCAACTCCGGGAGGCCCGAGACCAGATCGACTCCGCCACCAGCACGATCGACGATCAGAAACAAGCACTTGCCGTTGCGCGATCCCAGCACACCGCACTCACCGCGGACCTCAATACGGCCAACGCCGAGATCACCCAAGCCAAGCAGCAGCACGACACACAGCGGCAGCAGCGCCAAGATGCCGACGAACGGGCCTCAAACCTCGAACGACGGCTCAAGGTCACCACACAGTCGCTGGCGACGAGAACACTCTTGCTCAAGGTGCTTCTCGCCGTCTGCGTCGTCCTCGCCTTGGTCGCCTGGCTGACCTGACCCTTCTTGATGCCTAGGCATCGACGGCGAGCATGACTCCTCATGCCCGCGGACCTCTAGGGAGGAACCCAATGCAGCGCAACATCTACCGCGATACATGCATCGAATGCAGCCGCGAAGTATCCGAGAAGGCGGGGTTCATCTTCAACCCCGGCTACTCCAACACGGTCGTCTGCCTGGAGTGCCTCTACGACTTCTACGGCGAAAGCCGCGGATTCTTCGCACCCATGCCAGGCAACGAAAGCCGGTTTGCCGAGTGGCCGAAGACATCGCCTCGACGATACTGACGAAGGCATGGCCATGCTCAACCATCGTGCGGCGGCTTAGCGTAACGCTGATAACCGTTCCGAATGATGGCGCTAGCCGGACGTGTGGCTCTTGAGCGTCTGTCGACCGCGGTCGGAGTCGGCGTGCGCGACTTGATGTTCGATCGACCATGCGCATGGATGATTTGCTCGTCGACCACACGAGATATCCTGTGCCAGGGCAAACCTCATCCGAAGATCGGCCAGATTGGTGATGTTTGCCACACTTGGTGGCGAGGAGTGCATACCCAGCGCAGGGAGACCGCATTGGAGTTAGGCCCAGAGGATGAGTGGCAGAGACACACCCATCCACGCTGGCAAGAGACGCTCGTCTACGCGCGGGCGCGCGGTTGGCGGTTGCAGGTGCATTCGGGTCACGCATTCGGCACCCTCAGGTGCGAACAGGGCAAGTGTGAGATAAAGATCTTCTCTACGGGCAAGGGGGCTGAGAGCGTCGCACTGACTGCACGTAAGGTGGTCGATCGCTGTGTGCACGGATCTTCAACCCCTGATCTGCTGGCGGCGGTCGACGACCGGCTTGCAAAAGCCGAGAACTTGATCATCGTCGCGGAGGCGATGTGCGCCAGAGACAAGGCTGCGGCAGCTGTAGCAGTGCTAGAAGACGTGGATGCCTTGATGACCGGCGGTGCGGTCTGGGATGAGTTTAGTCGTCTGGTCGATGAGATCGAGATGCGAACTGCGGTGATCGATGACGCGCTAGCGCAGGCTGGTCTCGGTGCGCCGGCGACACCGACGGCAGTGATTGACTCGGCTGCTCAGCATGTCGGCGTTGCGCGAAGAGAACTGGCTAAGGGGCCGACACTTGCTCGCGAGGTCAAGGAGCGCACCAAGAAGTGCTCGGAACTAGCCGAGCGGATTCGTGATGTGCGAAAGGCCCTAAACGGGTAGGGGTGTCCATCTGGACGTGTAATGATTGAGTGGAGTTGGCGATTGTCAACCAGATGGATCGACTGCAGGGAGGAGTGACACTGCATGTCCGTATCTGTGCGTTTGCAGGTCGAGGGCGTTGACCTGACGCAGGAGGCCACACTTGAAGCGATCGCGGCCTCCGATCTGGCTTTGGCGCTCTGGGCGACGGTTGACGGTGTCCAGACTGCGACGGTGTACCCAGAGTCCGACGACATTACGAGCGAGGTACTCCGGTTCGCGAGGCTGCTGACGTGCCGCATCCGGCAGGCCCGGGTAGTACGTGTTCATCGCGACCTTGTGTCTGCTAGCGACATCGCACATCGAACAGGTTTCTCGCGCGAGACGGTCCGTAAATGGGCGAGCGGCTCGACCGAACGTTCCTTTCCGGCACCCTTTGGGGCGGTAGGTGAGGATTCGCGGACATCGAAGATCTGGCTATGGCCCGAAGTGGCGCGTTGGCTGGCGGCGAACTACAAGTTTCCTGTCGACGTCGACTGGCCAGATGAGTCGACAGTCGCACATATCGAGGCATGCCTCCAGAAAGTGCCGGACTACGCGACTCAGGAGTGGCATGCCATCCAAGTCTCCTGGACAGGGATCACGGCACTGCGAAACCTAGAGCTCCATACCCGTGCGTCTCGGATGCCTCTGCCGCAGGTCCATGAGTTCGTCAAGAAGCTGCAAGGAGCTATGAGTGAGCAAGACGAGGTCGTCGGTGCCTGACTCCGTGGACGTTCCACGCAAGCCGCTGGTGGCCCGTACCGAGATACGCGATGTACTTGCAGTTCGGCTCGCGGCCGAAGTCCACGCCGTCGAGCTGCCAGATGAAGCCAACGTCTCGCTCAGCATCAGTGAGCCGCAGTACACGTTCCGCCGGGGCGAGCTGCTCATCCGTGTGACTCACAATGTCGACTTCGCCCGGCCTGCTGCTGCCGAGGACCAATCGCCAGGGGAAGACGTCAAGTTCGCGGAGATCCACGTCACGCACGTTGCAGTGTTGGAGGTCGATGGTGATGACCCAGATCCTTCCGAGGTCGACCGTCTCTTTGTAGAAAATACGATCTTCATGATCCATCCGTATGCCCGCGCAGCCATACAAAGGCTGACAGCCGAGGTCGGGCTGCCGCCTCTCACCTTGCCGTATATGCGCAGGCCGGGTTTGCGTGTGGAAGCCACGACGCAGACGTCGGCGCGGGAGACCGAAAGGCTCTGACGCACACTGAAGCCCGTCAAGATCGCTACAGCTAGTCCTCCGGCAGGAATCGAAGCAGTGAAGTAGGGACTAGAGATCGCCGAGATTGAGAGTTCGGGCCTCGACTGCTGCGCGGGCCGCGGCCGTGGACTTGGTGTATCGGTCGATCATGTCGCGCTTGCTCCATCCGGCGACGGCCATCAGGCCGCCTTCCGAGCCGCCAGCCTCTAGCCACCGTGACGCGCCCGTGTGCCGGAGAAGATGGGGGTGAAAGCTTGGGAGGTCGGCCAGGCGCGCCCGGTAGCTCAGCGTGTCGTGTAGGGCATCGTAAGTGAAGCCCTTGCCGCGCTCGCCCAGCCATAGTTGCGGCCGGTCCTGGAGGAGGTGTCCGCGCCGGGCACGAAGGTATCTGTCGATGGCTCGGCCGGTCTGTGGGCCGAACGGGACGTACCGGCCCTTGCCGCCCTTGCCACGACGAACGGTGGCGAGTCCGCGTTGCACGTCCATGTCGGCGAGTTCGAGGCTGACGCACTCGCCAGCGCGCATCGCTGTCTCGCTCATGAGTCGGATGATGGCTTCGTCGCGCCGGTCGCGGAAGTCCTTCCCCTGGCATGCCTTGATGAGTCGCTTCAGTTGCTCGTCGGTCAGCGAGGGGACGACTTTGGAATCCAGCTTCGGAGCTTTGAGGCCGAGTAATGGATCGGCATCGATTTCGCCTTCCTCCACCAGCCAGGCGGAGAACCGGCGGAGCGCGAGTTGTCTGGAGCGAGCGGTCGACGCCTCGCGGCCGGCCTCAAGGATCGCCGCGACGAAGGCGTTGACGAGCCCACGGGTGAGAGCCGGGGGAGTCTGGGTCTCCTCGCACCAGCGGAGAAACGCCCGGACGCCGTCGCCGTAGGACTTCACGGTTTCCCGCGACTTGCGCTCGGCGCGCAACGCCAGCTCCCACGACGGCAGCAGGAACTCGATATCGAGGTCACGGTTGGCTCCCATCCCAATATCTTGACTAGGAGCGTTGTGCTTGTCGAGTATTTCTGGATTGAGCCGCAAAACCGCAGCTCAGCGGCTCAATCCAGAAGTGTGCTCAGTCCAGGTAGTCGCGGAGCACCTGGGACCGGCTGGGGTGGCGCAGCTTGCTCATCGTCTTCGACTCGATCTGGCGGATGCGCTCGCGGGTGACCCCGTAGACCTGGCCGATCTCGTCGAGAGTGCGCGGCTGGCCGTCGGTGAGGCCGAAGCGCAGCCGGACGACGCCCGCCTCACGCTCCGACAGGGTCTCCAGCACGGATTGCAGCTGGTCCTGCAGCAGCGTGAAGCTCACCGCGTCCACCGCGACGACCGCCTCGGAGTCCTCGATGAAGTCGCCGAGCTGGCTGTCGCCCTCGTCGCCGATGGTCTGGTCCAGCGAGATGGGCTCACGCGCGTACTGCTGGATCTCCAGCACCTTCTCCGGCGTGATGTCCATTTCCTTGGCCAGCTCCTCCGGCGTCGGCTCGCGGCCGAGGTCCTGGAGCAGCTCGCGCTGGATGCGGCCGAGCTTGTTGATGACCTCGACCATGTGCACCGGGATGCGGATGGTGCGGGCCTGGTCGGCCATGGCGCGCGTGATGGCCTGCCGGATCCACCAGGTGGCGTACGTGGAGAACTTGTAGCCCTTGGTGTAGTCGAACTTCTCCACCGCGCGGATCAGACCCAGGTTGCCCTCCTGGATCAGGTCCAGGAACGCCATACCCCGGCCGGTGTAACGCTTGGCCAGCGACACGACCAGGCGCAGGTTGGCCTCGAGCAGGTGGTTCTTGGCCCGGTTGCCGTCGCGGACGATCCAGTTGTAGTCGCGCCGCATCGCGACCGGCAGCTTCTCGCCTTGTTCGGCGAACTCGCGCACCTTCTCCGCCGCGTAGAGACCGGCCTCGATCCGCTTGGCGAGCTCGACCTCCTCCTCGGCGTTGAGCAGCGCGACCTTGCCGATCTGCTTGAGGTAGGCGCGGACCGAGTCGGCCGAGGCGGTGAGCTCGGCGTCCTTGCGGGCTTGCCGCAGCGCCTCGGATTCCTCCTCGTCCCAGACGAAATCGCCGGAGGCCTTCTCCGCCGCGGTCGGCTCCCCGGCCTCCTCGCCTTCGGCTTCCTCGGTGTCGGATTCGGTGTCGTCGGCGACGTCGACCAGATCGTCACCGTCGGCGAGGTCTTCGTCGGAGACCTCCAGATCGCCGAGATCGTCGAGGTCGAGCGACTCGTCCTCGACGGCTTCCTCGGCGGCGGGCTCACCGTCCGGTCCCGCCTTCTTGGTGGTGGCCTTCTTCGCCGGAGCCTTGGTCGCCTTCGCGGCCTTCTTGGCAGGCGCCTTCTTGGCGGCGGCCTTCTTCGCCGGAGCCTTCTTCGCGGCAGCCTTACGGACCGGCCGTGCTGCGGTTACATCTGCGGAGTCGGCATCGGCCGATTCGGCGGTCTGACGGGTATTCGTGGCTACCACGTACGCCCTTTCGTGACGGTCTCGTGCGGCGTCACGCCAGAGTAGTGTTCCGGCGGAGCGATCTGTCGGGTTTCACCGGCGGAGGGCCGGTCGGGGTTTCTCCGGCTCAGCCGGGCACGTTCCATTGTAACGATCTAACCAGGGTACCTATGGCACGATGCCAGGAACCGCATCCCCGCCGCGCCCGCGCGCCTCAGGGTGTGATGCCACCGTCGATCGCCATCGCGGCGCCGACGATGCCCGCCGTATTCCGCAGGTCGGCGGGAATGACCGGGGTTCGGTTGGTCAGCAAGGGGATCCACTGATCGGCATCCCGGCTGATGCCGCCGCCCGCGACGATGACGACCGGAAAGAAGAGGTTTTCCAGCGTGGTCAGCACGACGCTGACTTCGGCGGCCCACTGCTCGTAGGTCAGGCCGTCGCGCTCCTTCACCGAGGCCGCCGCGCGGTGCTCGCTCTCCCTGCCGCCGACCTCCACGTGACCGAGCTCGGTGTTGGGCACCAGCGTGCCGTGGTAGAGCAGCGCGGAGCCGATCCCGGTGCCGAAGGTCAGCAGCAGGACCAGCCCGGCGAAATCCTTGGCCGCGCCGTAGCGGTCCTCGGCCATGCCCGCGGCGTCCGCGTCGTTGAGCACGGTGACCGGACGTCCGCCGAGCGCGGCGGAGAACAGCTCCCGCGCGTCGGTGCCGATCCAGGACTTGTCGATGTTTGCCGCGGTGCGCGCCACGCCGCCGATCACTACCGCGGGCAGGGTGAGACCGACCGGTCCATCCCACTCCGCCTTGGCGACCAGCTCGGCCACCGCCTCGGCCACCGCCTGGGGCGTCGCGGGATGCGGCGTCGCGATCTTGATCCGCTCATGGACCAATTCGCCGGTGGCCAGATCCACCGCAGCGCCTTTGACGCCGCTACCGCCGATATCGATACCGAATGCGTGCCCCCGAGCGGACATGACTAACCCCTCGTTCCCTGTGCTGGCCGATGTGGTGACAGCGTCGCCTCACCCGGACCCAGCACGCCATGACAGGGCGATGCGATGGGATGCCCGACGACGGCGCTGTGTCGTGCACGACAAGAGTAATGCGACACCGGGGCTGGGCGTTCGACGAGGATCTGTGATGCGATGGAAGGCGTGCCGGAAACCTCATTGTCAGTGTCCGACTACACCCCCGATTCCTTCGTCTCGATCGTCGCGCGCGGCGACGAGGCCGATCTGCGCCGTGTCGCGGTCGATCTCGCCGAAACCGCCGCCGCCCATGTCCGTGCCCGCCGTCCGGAGGTGTTCGGGCCCGCGGGCGCGCACGCCGAAGGCGCCGTGCAGGCCAAGAGCCACGCGACCGACCCGGTGACCATCGTGGACACCGAAACCGAAGAGCTGATCCGAAAGCTGCTCGCCGAACAGCGCCCGGGTGACCCGATCCTCGGTGAGGAGGGCGGCGGCAGTCTCGACGACGCGAGCGCCGACACCGTCCACTGGGTCGTGGATCCGATCGACGGGACGGTCAACTTTCTCTACGGCATCCCCGGCTACGCCGTCTCGGTGGCCGCGCTGCGCGGTGGGCGACCGGTCGCGGGCGCCGTGGTCGACGTCGCGCGTGCGGCCACCTACAGTGCCGGGCTCGGGCTCGGGGCGCTGCGCGTCGGCGCCGACGGCGTGGTGGAGCATTTGCGTTGCACGTCCGTCGAGTCGGTCTCGATGTCGTTGGTGGCCACCGGATTCGCCTACGGCAGCCGACGGAGGACCCGGCAGGCCGAGCTGGTCGCTCAGGTGCTGCCGCACGTGCGCGACATCCGCCGCTTCGGCGCGGCGGCGCTGGATCTGTGCCACGTCGCCGCGGGCCGGGTGGACGCGTACTACGAGCACGGCCTCAACGCCTGGGACTGGGGGGCGGGCGCGCTGATCGCCGAAGAGGCGGGCGCGCTGCTGACCCTTCCGCCCGCCACGTCCCCGGGTACCAACGGCGACCTGGTGGTGGCCGCCGCGCCCGGCATCGCCGACGAACTCGGGGCGCTGCTGGCTCGGGTCGGCGCTACCGAGCCGATTCCCGATCGCTGATCAGCAGCGCGCCTGCCGCGCGGCCTCGAGCAGCTCGATATCGATCGCCGTCGAGTTGCCCGGCGCCGGATTCTTCAGCGAACGCAGCACCTCCTCGGCGTCGTTGCTCGGCCGGATATCCCGGAACAGCGACCCGAGCACCAGATCGACGGTGTCGTCGCCGCGCTGATCCTCGATCAGCTCGGCGCACGGCGCGACCAACTGCACAGCGGCGGCGGCCGGACGCCCGCTCACACCGAAGCGAATCTGGCCCGTGCACTCCAGATCGCCGTTGACGTATACCGAATCGTTGCCGTATTGCGTCCCCGGCGCGCTCGCGAAGCCGAGATCGCCGAGCTTGGCGGCCACGTGGGCGGCTTGGCCGCGCTGGTTGTTGGCGTTCAGCACGCGGACCTTGCTGGCCGCCAGCGGGGCGGGCTCCACGTCCTGCAGCCGCCCCGCGCCGACCCGCTGGCCGAGCGGAGTCGGTTGCGGCGCATTGGGATCGGTGGCGGGACTCGGCGAGTTGCAGGCCATCGCGGCGTGGTCGACGTCCTGCGTCGTGAGTGCCTTGATCCAGACGATCCCGCAGATCAACGCGAGAACGCCGAGCATGATGAGCCAGGGCTGGGGGCGGCGCCGAAGGAACGGCCGACCGTGCGAATCCGTCGCGGCGCCTTCGGTGATCAGTGAAACCACCAACACACTCTACGAAAATGTGTCCCGGGCGCCGTGCAAGGTCTCGGTGCGTTCCACCGACGGTGTCGATTGGCCCTCAGTTTCGACTCGGCTGTGTTTTGATTGCGACTTTTGCTCTGGGGTCCGCTATTGTCTGGCGGCCCAGATCGAATCGGCGGTGCTGAAACCGGTGGTCGGTCGCGGGAACAAGAAGGGCATGTCCTGCGTTTACCCAGCGCTATCGAGAGTGGATCGGTGTGATCCGCCCTGATAGGCGACCGGTGTGCGTGTGACGTGCACCACCGGCGGGGCGGTATCGGTTGCGCCGATTCCGGCAGGAATCAGGTGTGAGCGGACCGGTCCGGGATACACGGAGTTAGGACGAGGGGAAGACGACATGGCAACCGACTATGACGCACCGAGGCGCACCGAATCCGACGATGTGTCGGAGGATTCGCTGGAGGAGCTGAAGGCTCGTCGTAACGAGGCACAGTCCGCCGTCGTGGATATCGACGAATCCGATACCGCGGAGTCGTTCGAGCTTCCCGGCGCCGACCTGTCCGAGGAAGTGCTGACGGTTCGGGTGATCCCGAAACAGGCCGACGAGTTCACCTGTTCCAGCTGTTTCCTGGTCCATCACCGGAGCAGGCTGGCCAGTGAGAAGGGCGGCCAGATGATCTGCATGGATTGCGCCGCCTGATCTCGACGAGATCGAACAATGTGTCAGCCCGCGCTCGGAAGACCGAGCGCGGCAAGGACCCGTTCGGGCCGTCGCGTACTGACCAGCCAGTACGGCGTCGGATCGTCCGGGTCGTCGAGCACGAGTAAGACCATCGGCCCGATCCAGGGGCGATGCTGGACATAGGCGGCAGGGTCGAGCTGGCGGCCCAGCGCCGCACTCTTCGCGGTGGGGGCGACGGTGGCCGCGCGGGCCACGAAATTCACCGGTAGATGCGCGCGGTCGGCGCGCAGCTCCGGCGTGCCGGTCGCGTCGGGCGCCACTTCCACGCGGTGGCGGCTCAGCCACAGCAGGACCCAGACCGGGACCGGGAACAGCACTACGTAAGGCAGCCAGGCACGCAATCCCGGCGCGCCCATATGGATCTCCGCGGCGAGCAATCCCGTGATGGCGAACGCTACCGGCCACCACCACAGCGGCACCCACAGGCGCTCGCGGTAGCCCAGCGCGGGCTGCTTCTTCTCGTCCATGGTCACGGGATTGGGCTGGTCCGACACGAGTCAACACTAAGTCACGAGGGCAAACAGCCTACGCGTAGGCTCGTCCACCGTGAGCGCACTTTCACCCATACCCTTGCTGCGGCTGGACCCCGGCATCCCCGTGCCCACGCGTGCCCATGCGGGCGACGCGGGCGTGGATCTGTGCACCACGCAGGACGTCATCCTGGAGCCGGGGGAGCGGGTGCTGGTCGGCACCGGTGTCGCCGTCGCGCTGCCGGCCGGCACGGTCGGCCTGATCCATCCGCGCTCGGGTCTGGCGGCCAAGACGGGCCTGTCGGTGGTGAACACCCCTGGCACGGTGGATGCGGGGTATCGGGGCGAGATCAAGGTGTGCCTGATCAATCACGACCCGCGCACGCCGATCGAATTGCGGCGCGGCGACCGGATCGCGCAATTGCTGGTGCAGCGCGTGGAGCTGGTGGATTTCGTGGAGGTCGACTCGCTCGACGAGACGACCCGTGGGGCGGGCGGCTACGGCTCCAGCGGCGGTCACGCGAGCCTGACCGCGCACACGAACGGGGCGGGCCGGGCGACCGGCAAGGAGGCATGACGGGAATGTTCGGAAAGCGAAAGAAGTCGTCGGACCAGTACGCCGACGACCGGTACGACGACGCAGGCGAGTACGCCGACGCGGACTTCGAGTCCGACTACGACGACGATTACTACGACGACGCCCCCACGGACGAGCGCTCGTACGAAGGCGTGGACTTCGATGCCCCCACGCTCGGGGGCCAGCCCGGCCCGTACGACTACGACGAGGTCGCCGAACTCCTGGAGGACGTGTCCGAGCAGCGGCTCGACCTCGGGTCGGTGCTGCTGCCCGTCCCGCCCGGCGGCCAGCTGCAGGTCGAGATGACTCCGGAAGGCCAGCCACAGGCGGTGCACTTGGCCACCGAGCACGGCCGGATCACCGTGGCGGCGTATGCCGCGCCCAAGACGTCGGGCCAATGGCGCCTGGTCGCCGCGGATCTGGCCGATTCGCTCCGCAAGGACGGCGCCAGGGTCTCGGTGGAGAACGGGCCGTGGGGCCGGGAGCTGCTGGCGCTCACCGAGGGCGCCGATCTGCGCTTCATCGGCGTGGACGGCTACCGCTGGATGGTGCGTCTGGTCGCCGCGGGCCCTTCCGGCGCTGCGAACGACGGCAGCCCGCTGGTCAAGGCGGCGCGGGCCATCCTCAGCGACACGGTGGTGCGGCGCGGCGAGGATCCGCTGCCGGTGCGTGACCCGCTGCCGGTGGTGCTGCCGCAGCAGTTGGCCGAGCAACTGGCCGCGGCCCATCAGCAGCAGGTGCAAGCCCAGCAGCAGGCGATGGCCGCGCAAACCGCGGCGCAGACCGGGGCGCAGCCGGTGCTGCCGCGCATGCCGGAGGGGCCTCGCCGCGGCGCGGACGGGTCGGCTATGCAGCAGCTCGGCCTGAACTGAGCGGGCCGGCCCGGCCGGGAACTCAGCCGAAGGCGCCGATTCCGGTATGCCCGAGGATCGCGGGATCCGCGCCCAGTTCGTCCAAGGTGATCCGGTGCAGTTGTGCGTGCGGGGCCAGCGCGGCCCACTCCTCGGCCACCGCCACCGGATGTACCGGGTCGTCGACCGCGGTGACCACGGCGATCGGCAGCTCGAAGGTGGCCAGCCGCTCGGCATCCGGCCATTTGTAGTCGGCGGCCTCTTCCAGCGCGGCCGGTAGGTGCGGCCATTGCGCACGCCAGGATTGGGTCAGCGCTTCCGCCAGCCACTGCGGGCTGCTCGCCCGCATACGGTCGAGTACCACCGCCAGGCCGTCGGCGCGCAGCTGCGCGGCGGTCGCCGCGGCGCTGAGCGCGGCCGGACACGTCGCGGTGTCGGGGCCGGTCCAGGCGGGCAGCGCCGCGACGACCCCGACCACATGATCCGGGTGGTCGGCCGCCCACTCCAGCGCGATCGCCGCACCCAGCGAGATCCCCGCGGCGAGGACCGGCCCCGACCGCGCCGCCGCCGCCAATCCGGCCCGGCAGCTCGCGACCACCCCGCGCGGATCCGGTTCCACCGCGACGAAGTCGAGACCGCGCGCCGCGCTGGCGGGGCCGAAGGCGCGCCGGGCGAAATCGGCGTCGGATCCGGTGCCGGGCAGCGCCACCACGCGAGCCGGAAGTGGGGAGTCGAACACCGGTCCGAGCGTAGCGGGGGGCGCCCAGCCCATCTACAGTGGCGGTGTACGGCCTCAGCAGGCCGTGCGGTTGGAACCATCCACGATGGTGTGCGACCCACGCCATCTGCTCTATGCAGGAGAGCGTGCACAATGTCATCCGCAGCCTCAGGTTATTTTCGACGTCTGGGCCGCAGGCTGACCGAAGATATCGATCAGCTGGATGCCGAAGAGCTGGCCGAGACTTCCGAGGCGTCGGGAGCGCACCGAGCGTCGGAGTGTCGGCGCGGTGACGAGGCCACCATGCTCGGTAGGCTCCGAAGCGTCGAAGCATGTCCCAAGTCCGCCGGCGCGAGTGTGCAGGCGGAGTTCTTCGACGGCACCGACGCCATCACCTTGGTCTGGATCGGGCGCAGGCGCATTCCCGGCATCGAGCCGGGGCGGCGCATCCTGGTCCGTGGCCGGGTGGGCGACCGGGACGGCCGCAAAGTGATCTACAACCCCTACTACGAATTGCGCGGGAACAGCTGACGTATGCCATCGAGCGACGACAACGCAGGCTCAGGCGATCGCACCGGGCTCGGCCTCGGCCGTGACGAGGAACGTGCCGAGCAGACCCTCCTGGAACAACTGGGCGGCTTCAGCGGCCTGATCTACTCGACACTGCCGGTTGTCGTGTTCGTCCCCGTGAACAGTGTCGCCGGGCTGACCGCCGCGATCTGGGCGGCGCTCGGCGTGGCCGCCGCGATCCTGGTCTGGCGCTTGGTGCGCCGCAGTCCCGTCCAGCCCGCCATCTCCGGGTTCCTCGGCGTCGGCGTCTGTGCTTTCATCGCCTACCGGATGGGGGAGGCCAAGGGGTTCTTCCTCTTCGGCATCTACACCAGCCTGGTGTACGCCGGGGTGTTCCTGGGCTCGATCCTGATCCGGAGGCCGCTGGTCGGCGTGATCTGGGGTGTCCTGAACGGTCACGGCTCCGACTGGCGGTCTGATCCCCGGCTCGTGCGCCTCTACGACCTGGCCACCGCCACCTGGGTCCTCGTCTTCGGCGCCCGCTACCTGGTGCAGTCGCAGCTCTACGACACCGACCGGACCGGCTGGCTCGCGGTCGCCCGCATCGCGATGGGCTGGCCGCTGACGGCCGTCGCGCTGGGCGTCACCATCTGGGCGGTGCGCCGCGCGGGCCATCTGCCCACCAAGACGGCGGCCGCCGCCGGATCCGCCTGAGCGTTAACTTTCTGCCGCCGACCGGCGAATCCCGAAGGGGTGGGGGAACTACCACCGCCGAGGTGGGCGGTAACCCACCCTGGGGTGCCTGGTTGCCGTCCCGAGTTCGTCAGACGATCTATGCGTATCGCAAATACGCACTGGATCGGCAAGGAAGGACTCGGACGTGGCTACCGAGCACAACATCGCGGCGCTGCCCAAGAACCACAACCCCGCTCTCTCGGAGAGCCGCCGGGTATCGGCCGAGCTGGACAAGCTGATCGGTCCGGCGGCTGCGGGGGACCGCCAAGCGGTCGCCGAGATCATCCGGGTCGTGCACCCGCTGGTGCGGCGCTACTGCGGTGCGCGCCTGGGCAATACCGCCCATCTGCAGGTCACCGCCGACGACGTGGTGCAGGAGATCCTCATCGCCACCGTCAACGCCATCCCGCGCTACCGCGACCAGGGCAAGTCGTTCCTGGCGTTCGTCTACGGCATCGCGGCCAACAAGGTCGCCGACGCGTTCCGCCGCTCCCAGCAGCACCCCGCCTACCCGGTGGCCGACGTCCCGGATTCCGCGTCCTCCGCCGCCGGACCCGAGGAGTGGGCGCTGGCCTCCGAACGCCGCAGCGCCACAAGGGAACTGATGAAAGTGCTGGCGCCGGCGCACCGCGAGGTGCTGGTGATGCGCATCGTGCTCGGTTGGTCGGCGGCGCAGACCGCAGAGGCCATCGGTACCAGCCCGGGCGTGGTCCGGGTTATGCAGCACCGCGCGCTGAACAAGCTGCGCGCGGAGCTGAAGCTGGCCGCGTAATCCCCGGCGGTGCTCCGCCGAGGACGCATCGGCCGTATCGGAGGGTTATGGCCTGATGCCGTGGTTGGCGAGCTCGAGCCGGAGGTCTTCCTCGGCTTCCACCGAAGTCACGAACAGCAGTTCGTCGTCGCCCTCGAACGGGTCGTCCGGCTGCGGCACGATCACTCGTCCGCCGCGCAGGATCGTCACGAGGGCGGCGTCGCGCGGCAGGGTGAGCGCGCGCACCGGCTTGCCCGCCAGCGCGGTGTCCGCGGGCAGCGTCATCTCCACCAGGTTCGCCTGGCCCTGGCGCAGCGTCATCAGGCGCACCAGATCCCCGACCGACACCGCTTCCTCGACCAGCGAGGCCAGCAGCCGGGGCGTTGACACCGCGACGTCCACACCCCACGAGGCGTCGAAGAGCCATTCGTTGCGCGGATCGTTCACCCGGGCAACCACCCGGCGCACCCCGAACTCGGTCTTGGCCAGCAGGCTGTGCACCACGTTCGTCTTGTCGTCGCCCGTGGCCGCGATGACCACCTCGTAGGTCTCCAGCCCGGCCTGCTCGAGCAGCGCCAGCTCGCACGCGTCGGCGTGCACCCAGACCGCGTCCGGGATCGCCTCGGAGTCGATGTGCTCGAGCTGACGCTCCAACAGCATCACCCGGTGCCCGGCGCGCAGGAGCTCCCTGGCGATCGATCGGCCGACGGCGCCTGCTCCGGCGATGGCCACTTTCATGTTCAGTCCTCGCTCGCTGGGGGCTTCGCGGCCAGGGCGACGGCCTCGCCCACCGTGCCGGATGTCGCGGCCACGTAGACGATGTCGTCGGCCTGGACGATGGTCTTGCTGTCGGGCAGCAATCCCTGGCCGAAACGGATGATGAACGCGACCCTCGCCGCGATGGTCTGCTGCAGGTCGCGGACCGTGCGGCCGTACCACTCTTCGTGCAGCGTCAGTTGAGTCACAGCAACCGTGCCGGTGGGATCACGCCACGTGGTGGTGCTGGAGTCGCCGATGAGCGCGCGCAGGAAGCGGTCGGTGGTCCACGGCACCGTGGCGATGGTCGGGATGCCGAGGCGCTCGTAGACGGCCGCGCGTTTGGCGTCGTAGATCCGGGCGACGACGCGCTGCACGCCGAACATCTCCCTGGCGACCCGCGCGGAGATGATGTTGGAGTTGTCGCCTGAGGAGACGGCCGCGAACGCGTCCGCCCGTTCGATTCCGGCGCTGATCAGCACATCTCGATCGAATCCGACGCCGGTCACCCGATTGCCGGGGAAGTCGGAGCCGAGGCGCAGAAACGCACTGGAGTCCCGGTCGATCACGGTGACCTCGTGACCTATGCGGACCAAGGCATGGGCGAGCGAGGAGCCGACGCGCCCGCACCCCATGATCACTACGTACACCGTGCAACCTCGTTCCTGGAACCATGGTGTTCGGTCTGCTCTGCCGTTCGGTCGAACGCTACCCGTCGAATGATTCCACCGGCCACGTTCCCCCTCCAGCCGCCGAGCAAACCTGCGAGCCACGCGCGCGATCCACCGTGCGGGGGCCTATGCTCGCTCCAGTGTCCAAGTTGACGACGGCAGCGAAGCGAGTGCTGCTGGGCAGGCCTTTCCGCAGTGACTCGCTCGGTCACACCTTGCTGCCGAAGCGAATCGCGCTCCCGGTATTCGCCTCCGACGCCATGTCGTCGGTCGCCTACGCCCCCGAAGAAATCTTCCTCGTTCTGTCGGCCGCAGGCATCTCGGCGTACCTGTACGCACCGTGGGTCGGCCTCGCGGTCGCCTTCGTGATGGCGGTGGTGGTGGCCAGCTACCGGCAGAACGTGCACGCCTACCCGTCGGGGGGCGGCGACTACGAGGTCGCCACGACCAACCTCGGACCCACCGCGGGTTTGACCGTCGGCAGCGCGCTGCTGGTCGACTACGTGCTCACCGTGGCGGTGTCGATTTCCTCGGCCGCGTCCAACATCGGTTCGGCCATACCGTTCGTCGCCACCCACAAGGTGCTGTTCGCGGTCGTGGCCATCGCCGCGCTCACCGCGATGAACCTGCGCGGGGTGCGGGAATCGGGCACCACCTTCGCGATTCCGACCTACGCGTTCATCGCGGGCATGTTCGTCATGCTCGGCTGGGGCCTGTTCCGGATCTTCGTGCTCGGCGAGGACCTGCGCGCCGAATCGGCCGGTTTCGAGTTGGCCGAGCACGAGCATCTCTACGGCCTGGCGTTCGTCTTCCTCATCGCGCGCGCGTTCTCCTCCGGCTGCGCCGCGCTGACCGGTGTGGAGGCGATCAGCAACGGTGTCCCCGCGTTCCGCAAACCCAAGTCACGCAATGCCGCCACCACGCTGCTGATGCTGGGGGTCATCGCGATCGTGCTGTTCCTCGGCATGATCATCCTGGCCCAGAAGATCGGAATCGTCTACGCGCACAATGTCTCCGATCTGATCGGCGCACCGGACGACTACCAGCAGAAGACGCTCATCGCCCAGCTCGCCGATACCGTGTTCCAGGGTTTCCCGCTCGGATTCTTCTTCATCACCACGGTGACCGCGCTGATCCTCGTGCTCGCCGCGAACACCGCGTTCAACGGGTTCCCGGTGCTCGGCTCGATCCTGGCGCAGGATCGCTACCTGCCCCGGCAGCTGCACACCAGAGGCGACCGGCTGGCGTTCAGCAACGGCATCCTGTTCCTCTCCGGCGCGGCCATCGCGTTCGTGGTGCTGTTCGGCGCCGAGGTGACCAAGCTGATCCAGCTCTACATCGTCGGTGTATTCGTTTCGTTCGTGCTCAGCCAGACCGGCATGCTGCGCCACTGGACGCGTCTGCTGCGCACCGAGACCGACCCGGGGCAGCGCGCGCGGATGAAGCGGTCGCGCGTGATCAACGCGGTCGGTCTCAGCGCGACCGGCGCGGTGCTGGTGATCGTGCTGATCACGAAGTTCTTCGCCGGCGCCTACATCGCCATCTTCACCATGGTCGCGATCTTCGTGGTCATGAAGATGATTCGCAGGCACTACGACTCGGTCGCGCGTGAGCTGGACGAGCACGAGTGGGACGGCGTGCTGCCCAGCCGCTCGCACTCCATCGTGCTGGTCTCCCGGCTGCACCTGCCCACCCGCCGGGCACTGGCCTATGCCCGCGCCACCCGCCCCGACACATTGGAGGCGGTGACGGTGAACGTGGACGAGGCCGATACCAGGGCGCTGGTGCGGGAGTGGGAGAACAGCGACATCACGGTGCCGCTGAAGGTGATCGAATCGCCGTACCGGGAGATCACCAAGCCGGTGCTCGACTACGTCAAGCGGATACGCAAGGACGCCCCGCGCGACGTGGTGACGGTGTTCATCCCCGAGTACGTGGTCGGCCACTGGTGGGAGCAGGTGCTGCACAACCAGAGCGCGCTGCGGCTGAAGGGCAGGTTGCTGTTCGAGCCGGGTGTGATGGTGACCAGTGTGCCGTGGCAGCTGAGTTCGTCCGCGCGGGCGCGGGTACCCGGGGTGGTGAACGCCCCTGGCGCGGTGCGGCGCGGGTACGAGGATCGGACATGACGTCCATGGAGCATTCCGGATGAGTGATTGGCGGACAAGCACGTTCGAGGTGCGGCTCGGGCCGCCGGGGCACGGCGGCTTCTGTGTCGCACGGCACGAGGGGCGTGTGATGTTCGTCCGGCACGGGCTGCCCGGTGAACTGGTGCGGGCCCGGGTCACCGAGGACCGGGGCGGCTCGTACTGCCGGGCCGACGCCGTCGAGGTGCTCGAGGCGTCACCGGACCGGGTGGCCCCAACCTGCCCGGTATCCGGTCCGGGTGGCGCCGGATGTTGTGATTTCTCCTTCGCCACGCCGTCGGCCCAGCGCGCGCTGAAAGCCACGGTGGTGGCCGAACAACTGCGCCGGGTGGCCGGGATCGAGCGCGAGGTGCTGGTGGAGCCGATCGAGTCCGGCGAGACAATCGGCGGGTGGCGCACCCGGGTGCGGCTCGCGGTGGACGAACGGGGCCGTGCCGGCGTGCACCGATATCGCAGCACCGACGTGATCGCGGATCTGCGATGCCCGCAACCCGTCGCGGGGGCGCTGGAGGGTATCGCGGATAGGCATTGGACGCCGGGAGCCGATCTGGTGATCGCGGTGGACGGCGACGGCATCCGGCACATCGTCGAGCTGGCGCCCGCGGCGGAGCCGGGAGTCGGCAGCCGCGGCGACCGGCGTGGCCCAGGCGGCAGCGACCGGCGGGACGGCTCCAGGCGGCGTGACCGGCCGCACGGCCGCGATCGCCGCGGTGACCGGCGCGGCTCCGATCGGCGAGGCGGCGAGGCAGCGGGGCTCACCCGGCGCGACGAACGGCGCGACGCCTCCGCGCGGCGGGCTGCCGTGCACGCGGCACGTGAGGAATGGGTGTTCGCGGGCAGTGGCCGCGCGGTCGAGTACGTGGCGGGCCGTCGGTGGGAGATCGCGGCGACCGGTTTCTGGCAGGCGCACCGGGGCGCGGCGCAACGATATTCGGATCTGGTCGCGGAGTGGTCGGGACTCGGCCCCGGCGGGCGGGCCTGGGATCTCTACAGCGGTGCGGGTGTTTTCGCCGCGCGCCTAGCCGAGCAGGTCGGCCGGACCGGCGTGGTGCTCGGGGTGGAATCCGCGCGATCCGCGGTCGCGGACGGTGCCGCGGCGCTGCGCGATCTGCCCTGGGTGGAGTTGCGCACCCAGCGGGTGGAGCGCTGGGTGGTGGAGCATGTCGGCGCGGCAGCGCCGGACATGGTGGTGCTCGATCCGCCGCGCGCTGGTGCGGGCAAGGAGGTGGTCGGCCCGGTCACGGCCAGCGGACCGGCGCGGATCGTCCACGTCGGATGCGACCCGGCGGCGTTCGCCCGCGACCTCGGGTTGTACCAGGCGGCGGGCTACCGGCTCGCCGATCTGCGCGCGTTCGACGCGTTCCCGGCGACGCACCACGTCGAATGCCTTGCGCTGCTTGAGCATTGAGGGACGGTCCACAGCAGGGCTACTCGACGCGGCCGGATGCAATTAGAGTCACAGGCATGACCGTGTATGTAATTGCGCAACTGAAGTTCACCGATCGCGCCGCCTACGATCGCTACCAGGCACGATTCCTCGACGTCTTCGTCCGCTACTCCGGCACCGTGCTGGCCGCCGACGAATCCCCGCAGGTCGTCGAGGGCGCCACCGACCGCGAGAAGGTGGTCCTGATGTCGTTCCCCGACGAGCCGTCCTTCCGCGCCTGGGCCGAATCTCCGGAGTATCAGGAGATCTCGAAGGATCGTCACGCCGGAGCCGACACGGTGAGCCTGCTGGTACACGGCCTCGGTCACTCGTGACCAGCCGGACATCGCTGGCGCGATGAGCTGCTGATCCATCACGTGCAACCGTGTTGCCCCGCGGGCGCGGAGGACCGGCAGCGGGACTTCTACACCGGCGTGCTCGGATGGTCCGAACTCCCGAAGCCGCCGCTGTTGGCCGCCCGGGGCGGTTGCTGGTTCCGCGTCCCCGGCCGAGGTGGCCCGGACGGCGAACTACACGTCGGGGTCGAAGCCGACTTCCGTCCCGCCGTCAAAGCGCATCCTGCGTTCGTCGTGGACATCGACGCTGTCGCCGCGGCGGTTTCAGCCGCGGGATATCAGGTGGCATGGGCCGATCCGGCGGAGATTCCGGGGCGGCGGCGGTTTCACACCTATGACGCGGTCGGTAATCGGCTCGAATTCCTGGCGGATTGATCACGCCGGGCGAGTCGTGCGCAGACGGCTCGCCCGGCTCGGCTCGTCGCGCGAGCGCCGCGCCTGCGGCCTCTACGTCGATCGGTGTGGCGTCAGTCGAGTTGCCAGGTGATGCGAATGACCGCGGAGATCTCGCTCTCGCCCAGTTCGACCGGGACCGCGGCGGCGCGGTAGATCTCCATCGGGGCGGAGACGCTCTGCACGCGCGGGGCCGGCGGTGCGGAGGCGGCGTTCTCGGTGATCTCGAGGACGTTGCCGAGGGTGCGCTGCGCGCGCCTGGCGTACTGCTCGGCCTTGGCGAGCGCGTTCTCCCACGCGGCGTCGCGCGCCTGGGTGAGCAGGGACTCCTGGTCGGCGAAGGTGAGGGTCAGGCCGCCGAGGCGGACGTCGTCGCCGCCCGCCTCGACGCAGTCGGCGATGATCGTGGCGGGTCCGGGATCGGCGTTGTCCCCGATATCGCGCAACGCCACGGTCAACGACGTGCCGGCGAGGTATCCGGTGACCCGGTTGCCCTGGCCCTCGATCCATACCGTCTCGGTCTGCACCGACAGACCGCTGGTGGCGATGTCGGCGCCGTCGACGCCATCGGACCGCAGCGCCCGCGTGACCGCGGCCACGCGCTCACCGGCCTGGCGGTAGGCGAGCGCGACTTTGCTCGCCCGCGATTCCACGGAGATGGTCACCCGCATCAGGTCCGGGGTGGCGCGGGCGGTCCCGTGCCCGAAGGTCGTGACGGTGCCTGCTTCCGAATCGGACTTCTCGCTCACAAAATTCTCCTCGATGATCGGTATCGGTCCGGCCTGCCACCCTCGAGCGGCGCGATCCCGCCCGCCGCACGGATCAGTAATCGCCCCCTCGTGCAGCGATCGCCCGCACTGCCGCGTCGATCTGTGCGAAAGCCCCGGTGGCGAGCCTTTCGAGCAGTGCGAGCTTGATCTCCGGCGCCCGCGAGGTGAGCCGATCGAACCGTTCGGGGCTCAGCACCGCGACCCGCACTCCGGTCTCCGCCCGCGCCTCGCTCCCGAACGGCGTGCCGACCAGCATCGGAATCTCACCGAACGACATTCCCGGCGACAGACTCAGCAACCGATGCGTGCGCCCGTCGGTCCCTTCGAATATGAGGCGCACCCGCCCGTCGAGAACCAGATACAGGCCCGAGCGCGCGCTGCCGCGCTCGGCGATCACCTCACCTCGCGCGATGGTGCGTACCCGGAACTGTTCGGCCAGACGAGATCGTTCGTCGTCGGTGAGCCCCGCGAGCACCGGATGATTCTCGATCGCGATCGGCCCGCACAGTGGTTCGTCGGCGGGCCGATGGTTGTCGAGCACGATGTCCTCACACCATTCGGTCGCGGTGTCGCGATCGAGGAATACCCGTCGGTCGTCGTCAGGAGGCAGACCGGAGACGGCATCCGCGATCCGCGCGTCGGGGTCGACCAGCGCCACCCGCACGCCGCTCGAGGACAACTCGCGCTGCAAACCATCGATCATCCGCACCGCGATCGTGCTCACCTCGCCGACCCGGCGCAGATCCACCACCAAGGCCTCCAACTCACCGGCGTGCGCCTCGATGGTCCGCACCGCGCGCTCCGCGCCGGAGAACAACAGGTCGCCGTGCAGTTCGTACACCCGCGCGCGGTGTCCGTGCTCGGCCAGCACGGCGATCTCCTCGGTGGGACGGCGCAATCGCGAGGGCACCTCGGCCACCGAGTACGCGGCCCGGATCGCGGCCCGCGCCGCCCGCGTGACGTGCAGGAAGTGCAGTTCCAATCGTCGCGACAGCTCGCGGCAGGCGGCCACCCCGCGCACGCTGTTGCCGTGCTCGTCCAAACGGGGGGAGTACACCGCGATCCCGATCTGTCCGGGCAGAACCGCCACGATCCCGCCGCCGACTCCGCTTTTGGCGGGCAACCCGACCGTGGTGACCCAGTCACCGGCCGCGTTGTACATACCGCAGGTGGTCATCACGCTGAGCACGTGCTCGGTCAGCGCCGGCGAGATCGCCCGTTCCCCGGTCGCCGGATTGAGCCCGTTATTGGCCAGGGTTGCGGCCATCAGCGCCAGATCATGGCAGGTCACGGTGATCGAGCACTGCCGGAAATAGCGGTCGACCGCCTCGTCGGGGTCGGAATCGATGACGCCGAACGAGCGCAGCATGTAGCCGATCGCGCGGTTGCGGTATCCGGTGCGCGCCTCGGAGGCGTAGACCGCGTCGTTCATTGCCAGCTCGCGTCCGGCGAAGCCGGAGTAGCAGCGCCGGACGCGCTCGAAACGATCGACCGGATCGTGCCCGCCGATCAACGAGGCTGCGGTGATCGCGCCCGCGTTGATCATCGGGTTGCGCGGTCGCGCCGTCACCGGATCCAAGCTGATCTCGTTGAACGGCTCCCCGGACGGCTCCACGTCGATGCGCTCGGCGACCGCGTCGGGGCCCCGGTCGGCCAGCGCGAGCGCGTAGGTGAACGGCTTGGAGATGGACTGGATGGTGAATCCGGTCTCGACGTCCCCCGCGCCGTATATCCGGCCATCGGCAGTGGCCAGGCATATGCCGAACGAATCCGGCTGCACCGCAGCCAGTTCCGGGATGTAGTCGGCCAGTGCTCCGGAATCTTCCCCGCGGCACCGCCGGTAGACCTCGTCGAGGATCCGCGCCACGACGCCGGGTTCGACGGTCCGCGAGACTGCTTGCTCGGGCTGGGCCACCCTGCCACTCTAGGCCGGGTACCGTATGTCCGGGCGGTGCGGCCGAGCTCACATTCCGGCGCGATGCCGGTCGGTGTGATGGTTCTCGTGCGGGCGTGCCATTCGCCGCTCCGTAGACTGATCGGATCAGATGCGCTATCCGGAGGGAGCTAGTTCAGGTGGGAGTGCTTTCCCGGGTCGACTCGCCCGAAGATCTGCGCCGGCTGACGGTGCCGCAGTTGCGCGAGCTGGCGGAGGAGATCCGCGAGTTCCTGGTGCGCAAGGTCGCCGCGACCGGTGGGCACCTCGGCCCCAACCTCGGTGTGGTCGAGCTCACCATCGCGCTGCACCGGATCTTCGACTCGCCGGCCGACCCGGTGATCTTCGACACCGGGCACCAGGCCTACGTGCACAAGATCCTGACCGGTCGCAAGGAGCAGTTCGATTCGCTGCGCAAGCAGGGCGGCCTGTCCGGCTACCCGAGCCGGGCCGAAAGCGCGCACGACTGGGTGGAGTCCTCGCACGCCTCGGCGGCGTTGTCCTACGCGGACGGGCTGGCGAAGGCGTTCGCCCTCAGCGGGCAGGACCGGCACGTGGTCGCGGTGGTCGGCGACGGCGCGCTCACCGGCGGCATGTGCTGGGAGGCGCTGAACAACATCGCCGCCGCTCCGGATCGTCCGGTGGTCGTCGTGGTCAACGACAACGGCCGCTCCTACGCGCCCACCATCGGCGGCCTGGCCGACCGGCTGACCGCGCTGCGCACCCAGCCCGCCTACGAGCACGCGCTGGACGCGGGCAAGCGCATCCTGAAGAGCATCCCCCGGGTGGGCGAATCGGCGTACTCGATGGTGCACGCGGTGAAAGCCGGGATCAAGGACGCGGTAAGCCCGCAGGAACTGTTCAGCGATCTCGGCCTGAAGTACGTAGGGCCGGTCGACGGCCACGACGTCGCCGCCTTGGAGGCGGCGCTGCGCCGGGCGAAGGACTTCGGCGGACCGGTCGTGGTGCACGCCGTGACGCAGAAGGGCCGCGGCTACGCGCCGGCCGAGAATCATGTCGCCGACCAGATGCACGCTTGCGACCCGATCGACCCGCTGACCGGCGCTCCGGTGGGCGGCCCGAAGGCGCTGGGCTGGACGTCGGTGTTCTCCGAGGAACTGATCGCGCACGCCGAGCGTCGCGCCGACATCGTGGCCATCACCGCCGCGATGCCGGGGCCGACCGGGCTCGCCGCGTTCGGGGAGCGTTTCCCGGACCGGATGTTCGACGTCGGCATCGCCGAACAGCACGCCATGGCTTCGGCGGCGGGCCTGGCGCTCGGCGGCATGCATCCGGTGGTCGCGATCTACTCGACCTTCCTCAACCGCGCGTTCGACCAGCTGCTGATGGACGTGGCGCTGCTGAAGCAGCCGGTGACGGTGGTGCTGGACCGCGCGGGCATCACCGGTTCCGACGGCGCGAGCCACAACGGCATGTGGGATCTGTCGGTGCTCGGCATCATTCCCGGCATCCGGGTCGCCGCGCCACGCGATGCCGCGACGCTGCGCGAGGAACTGGCCGAGGCGCTGGCCGTCAACGACGGTCCGACCGCGCTGCGATTCCCGAAAGGGAGTGTCGCCGAAGACATTTCGGCGGTTGAGCGGCTCGACGGCGTGGACGTGCTGCGGATGGCGGAGCCGGAGGGCGGCTCGGTGCAGGCGGTGCACGGCGACGTCCTGCTCATCGCCGTCGGCTCGTTCGCCGGCGTAGCCCTGGAGGCGGCGAATCTGCTCGACGCGGAAGGCGTCTCGGTCACCGTCATCGACCCGCGCTGGGTGCTGCCGGTATCGGACACACTGCTCAAGCTCGCCGAGAACTACCGGCTCGTGGTCACGCTGGAGGACGGCGGACTACACGGCGGCATCGGCTCCACGGTCTCGGCCCGCCTGCGTAACTCCGGACTGGACATCCCGACCCGCGATCTCGGTGTGCCGCAACAGTTCCTGGACCACGCTTCGCGCGGCGAAGTGCACGCGGAGCTAGGGTTGACCGCCCCCGAGATCGCCCGGCGCATCAGCGGGTGGCTCGCCGCTCGCTGACGCCACGGCGGACGAGCCCGCGGGAAACACGAGCCGATCCGATGGCGGCAATGCGGCCGTCAGTCGTGGCACCGCCAGCTCCCGCTGCCAGGGCCGGGCGCCGCCGGACTTCAGGAATCCGTCGACCGAGGCGGACAGTTCGGTCACGTCGTAGTCGGCCAGCCCGTCCCAGCACAGTCGGCGCACCAGATCCGGCGCGAGCAGATTCTCCACCGGAACCGCGTGCTCGGCCGACAGCTCGCCCATCGCGGCCCGCGCCCTGAGCAGGCGCGCGGCGGCGGCCGGGTCGCGGCGCTCCCAGCGGTTGACCGGCGGCGGACCGTCGAACGGCTGAGTCAGCGGCGGCAGCTCGCTGTCCGGGAGGGTGCGGCCGCGCTCGATCGCGGCGAGCCATTCGCGGGAGTACCGGCGCTGCCGTGGCCCACCGAACACCGGCAACGTGCGCAACTGTGCGATCGACTTCGGCTCCGCGGCGGCCGCGGCGATGATCGCGGCATCCGGGAGAATGCGGGCCGGCGCCACATCGCGGGCGCGGGCCAGCACGTCCCTGGCGGTCCACAGCTCGCGTACCACCGCCAGCTGCCTGGCCCGGCGCAGCGTGTGAATCCCCGAGGTACGCCGCCAGCGCTCGGCTTTCGGCGCGGGCGGATCCAGCGTGCGAATGTGCTCGAATTCCTGTGCCGCCCATTCTGTCTTGCCCTGCGCCTGGAGGGCGTCGGCCACCGCGTCGCGCAGCTCCAGCAGCAGTTCCACGTCGAGCGCGGCGTAATTCAGCCATTCGTCGGGCAGGGGCCGGGTCGACCAGTCGGCCGCGCCATGCCCCTTGCGCAGCGCCCGGCCGAGCAGACGCTCCACCATCGCGGCGAGCCCGACGCGTTCGAAACCGGCCAGCCGTCCGCCCAGCTCGGTGTCGAACAGCCGGGCCGGTCGCAAGCCGAGTTCGGCCAGACCGGGCAAGTCCTGGTCCGCGGAATGCAGGACCCACTCGAGTTCGTTGATCGCCTCGGCCAGCGGGGCAAGGCCGTCGGCGAGCGGGATCGGATCGATGAGGAACGTGCCTGCGCCGGCGCGGCGCAATTGGATCAGGTACGCGCGTGCCGAGTACCGGAAGCCGGAGGCTCGTTCGGCGTCCACGGCGAGCGGTCCGGTGCCCGCGAGGAGGCGGGCGGCGGCGACGCTGATCTCGGCGGCGGTGTCCAGTACCGGTGGCACACCCTCCGAAGGCGCGAGCAAGGGCGTCGCGACCGAGGGTTCGGATTCTTGTGGTACGGACATGGTGTTGAACTTTACGTGCCGACTCGAAGGCGCCGCCGTCCTATCGGCGCATCGATGTCCGGATCGAGCGGCCGCGACTCATCCGGTCATGGTATGCGCTGGTCCTGGCGGTCACATTCCCCGAGGGACGTGCTCACGGTTGGTCGCCGGGCAAGCCCGGCCGCATCTGCAGCTGGGTCACCCCTGCGGGGGGCAGGCCTGCCGCGTAGGCCAGGACTTCGCAGAATGCCTCCAGATGAGGCCGCATATCGGTGGTGACCGGGGTCCAGGAGGCGCGTATCTCCAGCTGGTGGGCGCGCGGCGGACCCGCGATATCGCCGTAGCGCACCGAGCTGGTCGAGGTCACCGTACCGCCGAGCGCGGTGAACGGTTCGGCCCGCGACTCCAGCGCGTCCACCAGCCAGCTCCATGCCACCTCGGGTAGCAGCGGGTCGGTGGCCAGTGCGGCATCGATATCGGCCTGGATGTAGGCGACCAGACGAAGGGTGCCGTGCCAGGTGTCGTCGCCGTTCGGGTCGTGCAGCAAGATCAACCTGCCGAACGCGTCGCCTTCGGAATCGATCGGAACCACGGCGGCGTCGGGGTGCTTGACCTCCGCGCCGACGGCGTAGGAGTACGGCGCGAGTCGTTGCGGCGGCCGGATTGGCGCGAGCTCGATCCGGGGATGCACGGTAGCGGTGCCCATCGCATCGACCGCGGCGCGGAATAGAGCAGGCTCGCCCTGGGGCCCTTCGGTCGGTGCGGCGCCGTCGCGGAAGTCGAGCGGTGTCACGAATGCGACGGTAGACCTTGTGCACACGGCGCCGTCGGAGGCGCGCCGCTGTATGCGGCGCGGCTGTGTCTGATTTGCAGCGCCTGCGGCGCTGCGTGTTCGTAAGACTCGCACCCGACGGGGCTGGGACATGCGTGAATCGGTCCAGGTGTTCGTTTGCCAGCGTCTGCGGTGCTCGTAAGACGCTGCCCCCTCCGGGGCCCTTGCTCCCGCCGAGCCCGCTTACGATAGCCGTGATGAGCACTCATACCCGCCGCCGGTTGACCGATGCCCCGTTCCTGGCCGCCGCCACCGGCGCGACGCCGAGCAGGCGCCCGGTGTGGTTCATGCGCCAGGCCGGCCGCTCGCTGCCCGAATACCGCGACCTGCGGGCGGGCATCGGGATGCTCGAATCGTGCTTCGATCCGGAACTGGTGTGCGAGATCACCCTGCAGCCGATCCGCAGGCACAAGGTCGACGCGGCGATCTTGTTCTCCGACATCGTCGTTCCGCTCAAAGCGGCGGGCATCGATCTGGACATCGTGCCCGGCGTCGGCCCGGTGGTCGCCGCACCGGTGCGGACGGTCGCCGACGTCCGTGCGCTGCCCCGGCTGCGTCCCGAGGAAGTCGGCGCGGTCACCGACGGCGTGCGCATGCTGGTCGACGAGCTGGGCGAGACGCCGCTGATCGGGTTCGCGGGCGCGCCGTTCACCCTCGCTTCCTATCTGGTCGAGGGCGGGCCCAGCAAGAACCACGAGCGCACCAAGGCGATGATGTACGCCGACCCGCAGACCTGGCACGCGCTGCTCGGCGTGCTCAGCGACATCACCATCGCGTTCCTGCAGGCTCAGCTCTCGGCGGGTGTCGACGCGGTGCAGCTGTTCGACTCCTGGGCGGGCGCGCTGTCGCTGGCCGACTACCGCACCTTCGTGCTTCCGCACTCGGAGCGGGTGTTCGCCGAGATCGCCGACGCGGGTGTGCCGCGGATCCATTTCGGTGTCGGCACCGGCGAACTGCTGGGCGCCATGGGCGAGGCGGGCGCCGACGTGGTCGGCGTGGACTGGCGGGTGCCGCTGACCGACGCCGTCCGCCGCGTCGGACCGGGAAAAGCGTTGCAGGGCAATCTCGATCCCGCCGTGCTGTTCGCCGGACCCGCGGCGATCGAGGCGCAGGCCCGCCGGATCGTGCGCGAAGCGGACGAGGCGATCACGATGGGCGCCGCCGGGCACATCTTCAACCTGGGACACGGCGTGCTCCCGGACACCGACCCCGGCGTGCTGACCGCCTTGGTGGAGCTCGTCCACGAACTGTAGGGCCCGGAACGTAGGGCGGTGCGGGCTCGTCGTAGCTCGAGGATGTGGGGCGCAGCACAGCGCGCCAACCGTTCGGCGGGCGCGGGCGCGGAGCACGATACGGTCGAGGTATGCGTATAGCGGTGGTCGGCGGTGGAATCAGCGGGCTGGTAGCCGCGTATCGGCTGCGGACCCTGCTCGGGCCGGACGCCGACCTGCTCGTGCTCGATCGATCCGATCGGGTCGGTGGCATCCTCTACACCGGCGAATTGGCCGGGGAGCCCGTGGATCTCGGAGCGGAAGCGTTCGTCGGGCGGCGGCCGGAGGTGCCCGAGCTGCTGCGTGAGCTCGGGCTCGAGTCGCAGCTGGTGATTCCCGCCGGGCTGCGGCCGCTGGTGTGGTCGGGCGGTGCCGCCCATCCGCTGCCGGAGGGCACGTTGATGGGTATACCGGCGAACGCCGAGTCGATGCGCGGGCTGGTCGATGCCGCGACGCTGGCGCGGATCGCCGCCGAACCCGAACGGCCGCTGACCTGGGAACCGGGCTCCGACACCGATGTCTACGGCCTGGTCGCCGACCGATTCGGCGCGCAGGTCGCCGAACGCAGCGTCGATCCGCTGCTCGGCGGCGTCTACGCGGGTAGCTCGCGCTCCATCGGCGTACGCGCCGCGCTGCCCACGCTCGCCGCGGCCCTGGACAACGGCGCGCCCAGCCTCACCACGGCCGTCCGCGCCGCGCTGCCGCCGCCGTCGAACGCGCCGGTCTTCGGCGGAATCCGCGACGGCTACCGGACGCTGCTCGACGCGCTGGCCGCACGGTCGGAGGCGAAATTCGTCACCGCGACACCGGGGACTCGTCTGGCGAGGGGACTGCGCGGCTGGGTGGTGGACCCGATCGGCGCGGTCGACGCGGTGGTGCTGGCCACTCCCGCACCGGTGACCGCGCGGCTCCTGGGTGGCGTCGCCCCGGCCGCGGCCGCGGAGCTGGCCGGCGTCGAGCTGTCCTCGTCGGTGGTCGTCGCCCTCGCGGTGCCGCGCGAGACCGCGCTGCCGCAGAACTCCGGCATCTTGGTGGCTACCGGAGAACCGTTGCGCGCCAAGGCGTTCACTCTCTCCAGTCGCAAGTGGCCGCACCTCGCACATCGCGAAACCGCCCTTGTGCGAGCGTCTTTCGGCAAGTTCGGGGACGACGCCGCGCTGTCGTGGCCGGACGCAGAACTCGTCACCGCCGCCGCCGAGGATCTGGCCACGGTTACCGGCGTCCCGATCGCCCCGTCCGCGGCTGTGGTCCAGCGCTGGCCCGGTGGCCTCGCCCAGTACGCGCCCGGCCACCCGGCCCGCATCGCGGCCGTCGAAGCCGAGGTGGCGGCGCTCGACGGTCTAGCCGTGGCCGGTGCGTACCTACACGGCGTCGGCGTGCCCGCCTGCGTGGCCTCCGGCACCGCCGCCGCACAGCGGATCGCCGCCCGCTGATACTCCCGCGTCGCCCGTCAGCGACCGGTGAATGGGTACTTGCGAACCGCCGTGTCGACTGTCACAGAATGTTCGCGGCCTGCGGTGTGCAATCTTCCGGTGAACGAATTGTGTGTGGTGTAACAATATTTGCTGCCGTTGTGCCCTATTGCATTCGTGGCAATTCTAGGCGGAAGCGGAAAATACGCACGGATCGGCGTAATTAAGCACACTCCTCCGAGGGGCGGAATCGAGGAAATACACCGGTAGCGTGAGCAGCATGCAGCTCTCGCCCTTCACCGATATCGGATTGCGCACCATCATGCGGCTCGCGGTGAACGACGGGGCGGACGCGCGGGTCACCACCAAGCTGATCGCGCGGCAGGTGGGCGCGTCCGAGCGTCATGTCGCCAAGGCGATATCGCAGCTGGTCGACCTGGGTTTGGTGGAGGCACACCGGGGACGGTCCGGCGGGTTGTTCATCACCGCGGCCGGACGTACCGCGTCGGTAGGCGAACTGATCCGGGAATTGGAAGGCGACCGCGAGGTCGTGGCGTGTGCGCAACCGCATCCGTGTCCATTGCTCGGTGCCTGCCGCTTGCGCAGAATTCTCGCCGACGCGAAGAAAGCGTTCTATACCGAGCTCGACCGCTATTCGATAGAGGATTTGGTCACCTCACCGACCGCGGAGTTGCTGCACTTGCTCGCCCACTCTCCGGCGAGTGTTTCCACTGAGAGGGAGGAAGTTTCATGAACCCCGACGGCATCGTCCGCAGCGAACCGGAACTCGAGCCACACCACGCCGATGTGATTCGCGCGACCCTGCCGCTGGTGGCCGCGAATATCGACCGCATCACGGCCGTGTTCTACCGGACCATGTTCGACGCCCATCCGCAGTTGCTCCGCGACACGTTCAACCGGGGCAATCAGGCGCAGGGCACACAGCAGCGGGCGCTCGCCGCGTCCATCGCCACGTTCGCCACGTATTTGGTCGACCCGGCACTGCCGCACCCGGCGACGATGCTGTCGCGGATCGCGCACAAGCACGCTTCGCTGGGGGTGACGTCCGACCAGTATCAGATCGTGCACGACAACCTGTTCGCGGCCATCGTCGACGTGCTGGGCGCCGACGTAGTCGACGCGCCGGTCGCCGCGGCCTGGGAACGGGTCTACTGGTTGATGGCCGACGTCCTGATGGATCAGGAGAAGGGGCTCTACGCCGAGGCCGGCGTGGATTCCGGCGACGTGTACCGGGACGTGCGGGTCCTGGCGCGCGCCGACGACCCCTCCGGTGTCGCGGTCTTCACCGTCGAGTCCGCCGATCCCGCCGTGGAGTTGCCGGGATTCGTTCCGGGGCAGTACATTTCGGTCGGCGTGCGGCTACCCGACGGTGCCCGCCAATTGCGCCAGTACAGCCTGGTCGGCCTGCCCGGTGAGGGCACGCTGTCGTTCGCGGTCAAGCGGGTCGAGGCGGCCGAGGGTTGCCCGGCAGGGGAGGTGTCCTCCTGGCTGCACGAGAATCTGCACCCCGGCGACGCGCTGCAGATCACGCTCCCGTTCGGTGACGTCGCCGTCGACACCACGGCGACGACGCCACTGATTCTGATCTCCGGCGGCATCGGCGTGACCCCGACGATCGGCGCCCTCGAATATCTCGCCGCCCACGCCCCATGGCGCCGCACCCTGGTCGTGCACGCGGATCGTGCACCACGGACCCACCCGCTGTGCGACCGGCTGCACGACCTCGCGGCCCGGCTCGAGCAGGGCACCGTCGAAATCTGGTATGAGGAACCGGCTCCCGGCGCCCGGCGCGGCCGGGTGGATCTCTCGGCGCTCACTCTGCCCGCCGACGCGGACGCCTATGTCTGCGGGCCGCCCGGATTCCTGCGCGACATCCAGCGCCAGCTGCGCGCCGCGGGCGTTCCGGACGACCGGATCCACATCGAGCAGTTCACGCCCGCCGACGCGGGCGCTCCCGAGCGAGTGGCACGATAGGGCTATGGCGCGACTCGACTATCAGGCTCTCAACTCCACCATCCGCTACCTGATGTTCTCCGTCTTCCAGGTGCAGCCAGGAGTGCTCGGTGAGGACAGGGACGCCGCCACCAAGGAGGCCAGGGCGTTCTTCGACGGTCTGGCCGAGCGCGACGTGGTGGTGCGCGGTGTCTACGACGTCGCCGGGATGCGTGCCGACGCCGACTTCATGATCTGGACGCACGCCGAACGCGTCGAGGACCTGCAAGCGGCGTACGCGGATTTCCGCCGCACCACCGAACTCGGCCGGGCCAGCGCGCCGGTGTGGAGCAACGCGGCGCTGCACCGGCCCGCCGAGTTCAACAAGAGTCACATCCCGGCCTTCCTCGCCGGGGAGGAGCCGGGCGCCTACATCTGCGTGTATCCGTTCGTCCGCTCCTACGAGTGGTATCTCCTGCCCGACGACGAGCGCCGCACGATGCTGGCCGAACACGGTAAGGCCGCGCGCGGTTACCCGGACGTGCGGGCCAACACGGTCAGCTCGTTCGCGCTCGGCGATTACGAGTGGATTCTCGCTTTCGAGGCGCCGGAATTGCACCGCATCGTCGATTTGATGCGCGATCTGCGGGCCACCGACGCCAGGCGGCATGTGCGCGAGGAGATCCCGTTCTTCACCGGGCCCAGGGTGGAGATCGAGAAGCTGATCGCCGCTCTGCCCTGACTCTGCCCGCCGGCCCTGCTATCGCGCGAACCCGGCAGGCGTACGGCACCTCGCGGACGGAGCGGCGGCATACGCCGAAATGCGTGTCGCGTTGCTGGAAGCCCTCGAGGCGGGCGACCTGTCATTCCGGCACCGCGCTTGCCCCGGGATTTCGGGGCATGCGCGGTGATGGGTGGATCTGTACTCTTCCGGACAGCGTCGGGCTGTTACTCCGCTGCGCTGTCCGAGGGGTGCAGTCGCAGGGCGATGGAGTTGATGCAGTAGCGCTTGTCGGTGGGCGTGTTGTACCCCTCGCCCTCGAACACGTGGCCGAGGTGGCTGTGGCAGGTCGCGCACAGCACTTCGACCCGGTGCATGCCGAGCGAGTCGTCCGAGCGCAGGATCACCGCGTCGGACGCCGCCGGATCGAAGAAGGACGGCCAGCCGCAGTGCGAGTCGAACTTCTCCGTGCTGCGGAACAGTTCCGCGCCGCAGGCCCGGCAGAGGTAAACCCCTTCGGTCTTCGTGTCGGTGTACTCGCCGGTGAACGGGCGTTCGGTGGCGGCCTCGCGCAGCACCGCGAACTCCTCCGGATTCAGCTTCGACCGCCATTCCTGCGGCGAAAGCTGGATCCGCGGTGCGGGCATGGACGTGTCGGCTTCGGAACTCATGGCTCCACGCTAATACGATTCTGCTCCGCCGGCGCCGAACCGTTCTGTGGCCTGGGTGGTTCCGCCGCGAAGGCGGCGTCGGCCGCGGGAAGGGCCTGCTGCGGCTCGTCGCCGCGCGGGTCCGGGGCGGAACGCATCCACGCGGGATCGATCCCGAACGGCAGCCGGCCTTCCCGCCGCGCGGCCAGATAACGGTCGCCCAGGACGCAGAACACGACGATCAGCAGCAGACCCCAGCCGAAGGTGATGCGCAGATACTCCAGATTGCGCCCGATGTGCTGCCAGCGGTCCGACAGCCACTTGTCGTAGCTCATGAACCCGAAGATCGCCAGCCAGGCAGGCCAGTTGCGCAGCACCGAATTGCGCAGCACCACCGTCATCAGGAACGGGAACAGCATCATCGAGTAGTACATCTGCCCGAGCGAGCTGAGCAGGAACGATGCCGTCAGCAGCACGCCCGAGGACGTGCAGACGAAGAACAACTCGTCCTCGCGGTAGTAGCGGTACAGCAGCCACAGCGACAGCAGCACCAGCACGCCGAGCACCACGCGCATGCCCCAGGTGAGCCACGGCGGCAGGCCGTAGTACTCGCCGTTGCCCACGATCGCGCTGTTGAAGTAGTCGCGGGATTCGAAGAGGTACGGGAAGGTACGGGTGAAGAACTTCTCCGGGTCCTTCGACAGCGGCCAGGCGATCGCGGTCAGCACCACCGGCACTCCGAGGGCCGTGACGAACACCTTCCACTGCCCTCGTACCAGCGCGATCAATAGCAAGGGGGCCAGCGTCGGCTTCACCGCGATACTCAGCCCGAGCGCCGCGCCCGCCCACAGATCTCGCCGTTGCAGCAGCAGATGGATGAAGACCAGCTCCGCAAGCAGCACGCAGCCGTTGACGTTGGTGAACACCAGCGTGTTGATCACGGTCTCGGACGTGAACATCGCCAGCAGCAGCGCGGGCGCGGCCACCGAGTTCAGCGTGTACCGGAACAGACGCAGCAGCAGGTACCACGCGATGAGGATCGCGATCGCGTTCAGCGCGATGAACAGCCAGCGCGACTTCTCGTAGTCGATGGCGGCGATCGGCGCGATGAGCAGGGTGCCGCTCGGCGGGTACAGGTAGTGCGGGTCGACGGAGTCGAAGTTCGCGGTGTAGACCGGCCTGCCGTTCAGGAAGTCGAGTGAAGCCTGGTAGACCGGCTTGTAGTCATCGGTGATGAAGCCGTTGACAGCCTTGATGAAGACCCGGTTCAGCACGGTCATGACCGCAAGCGGCCAGAGTGCGAACTTGATCACCTCGGCGGTGGTACGAGCGGTCCGGGGCTCGAGCTGTCGAAGGAACACTGGGGCACGGTACACCGGATCGGTTACCGGTGGTTGCCGGGACCGGTCCAACGCACCGCTCGAGCGGCTCCGCGAGCACTGTTCAGGCTGGGCAGGCGGTGCCGTCAGCGGGGAGTTTGCCGTCGTGCAGGTAGTCGAGCAGCGCCCGCTGCGCGCAGCTGGAGTGAGTCGACACCGGATGGCCGAAGCCTTGCCAGGTGAGCGCCGCGTGCCGGGCGCCCGCCGCTCCCAGCGCGCCGGTCACCGACGACTGACCGCCGTTGCCGACCACCGGATCCGCGACCGCGCCGAGTACGAGCACCGGGATGTCGAGCTTCTCCGGCATCGGCGGCGCGGTCGACACGGGCCAGGCCACGCATTCCATCAGCGCGATGGCGGCCGCTTTGCCGAAGACCGGATACTTGCCTCCCCAGACCCCCGCGAGCTCGGTGGCTTTGCCCGGAGTAGGCGGCTGCTGGGTGTCGGTGCACCGGTTGACGAACTGTCCATCGCTCTCGGTCGCGGCCGACTCGCGCGCGATCACGTTGCTCAGCGGCCCCCGGTCGCCGCGGCCGGCCGCGGCGAGCGCATCCGACAGCTCACCGATCCGGTTGGCCTGGTCGGCGCGCGGGCTGCCGAGAAAGCCCGACAGCGCGGTGAGCACCGCGTTCGCCGAGATGTCGCCGAGCCCGCCGGAGCCGGCCCGGTTCACCAGATCGGTGATCGCCGCGCGCGGGTCGGCGCCCAGCGAGCAGCCGACGCCGACGCAGCGCTGCGCGAAGGCGGTCAGCGCGGCCTCGGCGCCCTGCACGGCCTGCTCCGCGCGGGTGACCGCGTCCGTGCCGACCGGTTCGGGGGAGTCGAGCACCAGCCGGGCGAGGTGCGGGCCGTACCTGCGGGCATAGCTGAGGGCGACCTTGGCGCCGCTGCCCGTTCCGAGCAGCGTGATGTGCTCGACCTGCCATTGCTTGCGCAACTGCTCGATGTCGTCGGCGGCGTGCGGTGCGTCGAACGTGCCTTCGTAGGGCTGCAGGAAGTCGCGGCAGGCGATAGTGCCTTCCTGGCTCAGGGTGGTCATCCTGGCTACCGGATCACCGGAGCCTGGGGCGAACTGGGCGTTGTCGGCGAAGCCGCGGCGGACCTCCGGCGGCAGGCAGTCGATCGGCTGCGAGCTGCCGATACCGCGCCGGTCCACCGCGACGATCGGGCGGGCGGCCAGCAAGGCGGCGGCCGGACCCGCGGCGAGCCCGGCGAGGGTGGCGGCCGAGGACCGGTCCGAGCCGGAGGTCAGCACCAGCGGCGGCACGTCGGCCGGAGTCTGCGCCAGACGGGCCCGCATCGCCCCTGCGCGGAAGTTGCCGAGCACCGCGCCGCCCACGTCGATGGGAGTCGAGAATTCGGCGCAGTCGAGCACCAGCCCGGCAGGCGCGGGGCCGAGCCCGAGCTGGTCCAAGGTCGGCTGGGTGCACTCGCGCCAGCTGAGGTCGGTCTTGGGCAGCTCGGCGTTCGGCGGCGCCTGCGGCGCGGCGGAGGTCGTGGCGTTGCCCGCGACGGGCGGGCGCTGCACTGCGACACCGGGACGATCCGACGGCCCCGCGCCGCAACCGGCGGTGACGATCGAGAGGGTGGCGGCAAGCACGGCGGCCCGAGTCCAGCGCATTGCTACAGCCTGCCAGGTTCCGGCGCCTGTTTCATCGACGGGCCCACCGGGTGAGTATCGTGCCGTCGTCGTCGAGCAGTACGTGCGCGCGCGTCATACGAGTGCGGAACTCGTGTGCGGACAGCGAGATTCGTCGCGCCGCGCCGCCGACCAGCAGCGGCGCGGTGGTGAGGCAGAGCTCGTCGACCACGTCGGCGGCGAGCAGTTCCCCGAACAATTGCGGGCCGCCCTCGGTCAGCACGCGCAGCAGGCCGCGCGCACGGAGTGCGCGCAGCAGGCCGTGCGGTGTCACCGCGATGTCGCCCGCTTCGATCACCTCGGCCCCTGCGTCGGCCAGTCGCTGTTTGCGGTCGGCGGGTGCGGCGGTCGTCGTGATGATCAGCGGCGGCACCCGGGTGTCGGTGAGCAGCCGCGCGTCCGGCTGGAGTACCGCGCTGGCGGTGACCACCGCGATCGGCGGCGGCGCGCCGTCGGGATGGCCGCCGATGCCGCTGTCGTGGAAGGCGCGGCGGCGCCCGGGATCGGTGCGCGCTCCGCCGTAGTTCTCCGCGCGTGCGGTGCCCGCGCCGACCACGATCACGTCGGCCAGCTCGCGCAGCAGCAGGAACACCGCCTTGTCGGCGGGCGTGCCGAGCCCCTCGGAGAGGTTCCCGCTGGTCGCGGCGCCGTCGATGCTGGAGACGAAATTGGCGCGCACCCAAGGCGCGTCGAGCTGGGGCGGGAAGGCGTACAACTGCGCGAGGTCGTCCGGACTCAATCCTGTGAGCTGGATCGCATTGTGGCTACGCTGCATGAAACTAGATCACACCACGTCTTTAGGCTTCCTTCATGCAAGAACGCCTCGTCGATCGTCACCCGGAGGTTCCGGCCGATCAGCTCGTCGCCCAAATGGTGCCACCGCCCATGTTCGACGAGGTGAGTTTCGCCTCCTACATCCCCGACCCGAAGGAACCGAGCCAAGCCGCGGCCGTACGGAAGGCCGAGGAGTTCTCCGGGCAGGTCGCGGCGATCGGCAAAGCCGCGCGGCGCAAAAGCCTGTTCGGCAAGAAGAAGCAGGTCAGCGGTGCGGGGCTGTATCTCGACGGCGGTTTCGGCGTGGGCAAGACCCACTTGCTGGCCTCCATCTTCCACAGCTCGCCCGCGCCCAAGTCCTTCGGCACGTTCGGTGAGCTGACCAACCTGGTGGGTGCGCTCGGCTTCGCGAACGCGGTGGAGCGGCTCTCGGGCAACAGCGTGCTGTGCATCGACGAGTTCGAGCTCGACGATCCGGGCGACACCATGCTGGTCTCCCGGCTGCTGACCGAACTGTCCGCGGCCGGGGTCTCCATCGCGGCCACGTCCAACACCCTGCCGGGCCAGCTGGGCGAAGGACGCTTCGCCGCACAGGATTTCCTGCGCGAGATCAAGAAACTCGGGTCGATCTTCGAGGCGGTGCGCGTCGACGGGCCCGACTACCGCCACCGCGATCTGCCGCCCGCACCGGAACCCACCTCGCCGGAAGTGCTGGCCGAACGCGCCTCGGCCACACCGGGTTCCACGCTCGACGAATTCGACGCGCTGCTGAAGCACCTCAGCACGCTGCACCCGTCGAAGTACGGCACGTTGATTTCCGGAGTGTCGTCGGTGTTCATCTCGAACGTGCACCCGGTCGTCGATCAGGCCGTCGCCTTGCGCATCGTGGTGCTCGCCGACCGGCTCTACGACGCCAGCGTCCCGGTCACGGTATCCGGCGCGAAGCTCGACGAGATCTTCTCCGCGGAGATGCTCGACGGCGGCTACCGCAAGAAATACCTGCGCGCGATCTCGCGCCTGCTCGCACTGTCGCGGTTCGAGGTCGCGGCCTAGGCAGCTGCCTCGCGTTCGCTCGGCCCGGCGCGGACTGTCGACGGACTTTGCCAGCTGCGTCTTTGCTGTGTGCCTCGACAGTCGGCAAGATCGACCGGGAAGTGCGCAGACCGATTGATCGGAGCAGTCGTATGGCCCGTCGTTTTCCTGCCCCGATCGCCATGGCGGCTGGGCTGGCGGTCGCGTTCGGGCCGGTAAACGGCGTCGCGCTCGCCGAGCCACCCGCGGCTCCCGTGATCTCGGTCGATCGCTCGCTGCCTCTGCAACGGGTGCAGAACGCCCGCGATATCGGCGGATACCGCACGACCGACGGCCGGACCGTGCGCACCGGCCTGGTTTTCCGCACCGGGCAGTTGAGCAACGCGACCGCGGAGGATCTGGCCGCGCTGACCGACCGCCGGGTGCGCTCCGTCTACGACCTGCGCACTGTCTACGAGCGCGCGCTCGGCCCGGACCGCGTTCCCGCGGGCGCCACTGCGCAGTGGTCCGACGTGATCGGCCAGGCTCCGCCGGAGGTCCTCGCCACCACGCTCACCGGCGGCGACGGGCTCTACCGCGCGTTCATCACCGCGCCGGGCGCGAACGAGGCGTTCGCCTCGGTACTGCGGTCCGTCCTCGACACCGACGGGGCGCTGCTGTTCCACTGCACTGCGGGCAAAGATCGCACCGGTTGGGCAGCGGCCGTCCTGCTCACCCTGCTCGGTGTCGATCGCGCCACGGTCACCGAGGACTATCTGCTGTCCAACCGGTATCGCAACGCGCGCGGCGACGACCCGCTCAACGGAGTCCAGCAGTCCTGGCTCGACGCCTCCTTCGACCAGGCGAGCCAGACCTACGGCAGCTTCGACGGCTATGTCCGGGAGGGGTTGAAACTCACCGAGGGCGACATCGCCGCACTGCGGGCCGAGCTGCTGGCCTGAGCGCAACCGTCCCATTTCGAACAAGTGTCCACTTCGACCGTACCGCGCACTACGATCCCGGCATGACGAAGTTCGAGACATGGGACGGCCTGGAGCTCGCGTACCGGGTTTGGGAGGGTGAAGGCATCCCGGTCGTGCTGCAACACGGCGTGGTCGCGGACACCAATGCGAACTGGATGAGCACCGGCGTGGTCGGTGCATTGCGGTCTGCCGGACACACCGTGGTGTCGTTGGACGCGCGCGGCCATGGTCGCTCGGACAAGCCGCATGAGCCGGAGCGCTACTCCTGGCACGGGATGGCCCGTGATGTGCGCGCGCTCTACGACGAACTGGGCTTCGACGAAGTGGTCCAGGTCGGTTACTCGATGGGCGGCGTGATCTCGCTGCTGGTCGCCGCGACCGATCACCGGGTGCGGCGCTTGGCGGTCGGCGGCATCGGTTCGGGGGTGCTCGACTGCGGCGGTGTCGACCGCCGGGTGATCGACCTGCCCGATCTGCAGGCCGCGATGCGCGGCGACGGCGCGGGCGCCTCACGGACGGCGATGATGTTCCGGGTGCTCGCCGACGCCGTGCACGCCGATCTGGACGCGATGCACGCGGTGGCGACCGGCCTGGACGACCGCCCGATCGAGGGCCTGTCGGAAGTGACCGTGCCCGCGCTGGTCCTGGCGGGCGACAACGACCCGTTCGCCGCCGAACCCGAGCGACTTGCGGAGGCCCTGCCGCACGGCGCCCTGGCCGTGGTGCCCGGCGATCACTTGATGGCGGTGCTGGCCCCCGCCTTCCACACCGCGCTGGTCGGCTTCCTGCGGTGAGCCCGGCCTAGAAGACCAGACGCATCACGTGGTCGTGGTGCGTCCGGTTGCCGACCGTGAACGTCCTGGTGCCGACGACGGTGAAACCGTGTTTGGCGTAGAAGCGCTGCGCACGGACGTTTTCCTGGTTGACGCCCAGCCACACCCCCGGATAGCCCTCGGCCCGCGCCCACTCCAGCGCCGCCTGCATGAGCGCGGTCGACACCCCGGTGCCGTGATGGCCCGGCAGCACGTACATCTTGCTGATCTCGACCGCCGGACGCAGGCCGACCGCGTCGGCCACCGCCGCGTCCGCGGGATCTCCCGCCACCAGCATCGCGTAGCCCACGATCTCGTCGCCCGCGAGAGCCTTGAGCACGATCCGCGCCGGATCGCTCAGGTATTCGCCGAAACGTTCGCCCGACAGCACGTCGGTGACGAAGATCTCGATGTCATCGGGCGTCGCGTCCGGGGGACAGGCGAGCGGAAAAGTCGCGGCCGCAACATCACTGAGGGCCTCCGCGTCCCACAGCCCGGCCCGGTCGACGATGACTGGGAGGTTGCTCATGCCTTCATCAGAGCACACATGCGGCGGCGGGCATATGAGAGCTATCACCGAGACGGGCAAGGAGCCCGCTGGGGGCCTCGACATCGAGTGGGACGGCGGCGATGCCGTACGCCGGAACAGGTCCACGCGGCCGACGGCGATCGACCACGACGATAGTACGGATGGCCCGGCCGCGAGGGCTGGCCCGCAGCGGTGACCGGTGTCACCATCGAAGGGCCGCACCGACATCGCGAATGCAGGGGAAACCGATCGCATGAGAGAACTGCCAGCGGATTTCTTTCGCACGCCGTATGCCTTCTATGAGCAGTTGCGTGCCGAAGGCCCGGCTCACCTGATCCGGTTGCGCACCGGAGTACGCGCCTGGCTCGTGGTCGATTACGACGCCGCCAAGGACGTCCTGCGCCATCCCGACGTGCGCAAGGACCCGCATACCGCGGCGGGCGCCCACGCGCGGCAGGCGGCGGCGGGCAGGAGCGGTGTCACCGCGGCCAACCAGCGTCTGAGCCACCATCTGCTCAACGCCGATCCGCCGCGGCATTCCCGGCTGCGCAAACTGGTCACTCCCGCCTTCGCCCCCGCGCGGATGGAGGCTCTCGCTCCTCGGGTCGCGGCGATCGCGGATGATTTGCTCGACGCGATGGATCGCACCGCGGGCGCCACCGGGGAAGTGGACCTGCTGGCGGAGTACGCGTTTCCGCTGCCGGTCACGGTGATCTGCGAACTGCTCGGTGTGCCCGTCGAGGACCGCGAACGGTTCCGGGAGTGGTCGGCGGCCGTGGTGGACACTCCGATGTCCACACCGGAAGGGATGCGCAGCGCCACCGACGCCATCGTCGACTACTTCGACGGCCTGGTCGCCCGGCGCCGCGCGGAGGGGCTGGGCGAGGATCTGATCTCGCAGTTACTCCTGGCCAGCGACGAAGGAGACCGCCTGAGCCACGACGAGCTGATCTCCATGGCGTTCCTCATCCTGATCGCGGGCCACGAGACCACGGTCAACCTGATCGGCAACACCGTGCTCGAACTGCTGACCGATCCACCCCGCTACCGCGCCATGCACGACGACCCGGCCGGCGTCCCGGCGCTGGTGGAGGAGATGCTGCGCTACAACGGACCGGTCAACGTGGTGACCCTGCGCTACACCACCGCCCCGCTGGCGCTTGGCGACCGCGTGATCCCCGAAGGGGAGTTGGTGCTCGTCGCGGTCGCCTCGGCGAACCGCGACGAACGGCACTTCGCCGCGCCCGCAACGTTCGACCCCGATCGCGCGGTGAACGGTCATCTTGCCTTCGGTCACGGCATCCACTACTGCCTCGGCGCGGGACTGGCCAGGCTGGAGGCCCGCATCGCGCTGACCAGGCTGGTGCGCCGGTATCCGCTGCTGCGCCTGGCCGCTGATGACGCGGACCTGCGCTGGCGGGAGAGCATCCTGATCCGCGGTCTGCTCGAGCTTCCCGTCGTACCGGCGAGTGCGCCGGCAATACGCTGAAGAGCGGTTTCACTCGGCCGACTTTGCTGTGCGGCGCTGGCGACGTAGTCTCCTGCGCATGACAAGCGGAAGCCGCATCGGGATCGTTGGTGCGGGTATCGCAGGTCTCGCCTGCGCGAAAGTGCTGAACCAAAAGGGTTATTCGGTCGAGGTCTTCGACCGCGCACCCGATGTCGGTGGCGTGTGGAGCGCGACCCGGCGATACCCGGGGCTGCGGACGCAGAACTCCAAGGAGACATATCACTTCTCCGACTTCCCGATGCCCGCGGACTACCCGCGCATTCTCGACGGCCAGCAGATGCAGGCATACCTGGCCGCCTACGCCGAGCACTTCGGGTTGACCGAGCATCTGCGCTTGCGGACCGAGGTCGTCGCCGCCGATCCGGTGGACAGCGGGTGGTTGCTGGAAATTCGCGACGAGAGCGGTGTGCATCGGACCTCCTGCGACCATCTGGTGATCGCCAACGGCGTGTTCAGCGAACCCGCGATGCCGGATTACCGCGGCGCCGACTGGTTCCGCGCGGCGGGCGGCCGACTGTGCCACTCCTCGGAGTTCCTCGATCTGGAATCGGTGCGGGGCAAGTCGGTCGTCGTGGTGGGCTACGGCAAGTCCGCCTGCGACATCGCCACCGCGGTGAGCGAGGTCGCGGCATCCACCTCGGTGGTGGCGCGGCGGGTGTTCTGGAAGATGCCGCGCAAGCCTGCCCGGGTGATCGACTACGAACGGCTGATGCTGACCCGCTTCGGCGAGGCGCACTTCCACTACCTGCGTCCGGGCTGGGGGGACCGGTTCCTGGACGGGCCGGGCGAATCGGTGCGGATCAGCAATTTCGATCTGCTCCAGGAACTGGCCACCAAACGCCTGCGCCTGCGCGAACTCGGCTTGGTGCCGAGCGGTCGATTCGAGGATATCGCCGACAGCACCATCAGCCTCGCCACCGAGGGTTTCTTCGAGCAAGTCGCGGGCGGTCGCATCGTGGTGCACCGCGACACGACGATCACCGAGCTGGGTGGCGGGCCCAAGGCCGCGCCCGCGGTGCGGCTGTCCACCGGCCAGGTGCTGCAAGCCGATGTCGTCGTGTGCGCGACCGGTTTCCATCAGCGCGTCCCGTTCCTGACACCGTACGTGCAGCGCCGGTTGACCGACGAGCACGGCAACTTCCGCCTGCACCGGCAGATCCTGCCGCTGGAGGTCCCCAATCTGACGTTCGCGGGCTACAACTCATCGCTGATCAGCACGGTCGGCGCCGAAGTCGCGGCGCACTGGACCGCCGCGCTGCTCACCGGCCGGCTGAACCTGCCACCGGCCGAGACGATGAACGAGCAGATCGACGCCCGGCTGCGCTGGATGGAGGACCGCACGCACGGCCGTCACGCGCACGGCACCGCGGTCATCCCGTTCTCCATCCAGAACCTCGACGAGATGCTCGCCGACCTGAAGTTCCGCCTGCCGCTGCGCACCCGCGCGAGTCAGTGGTTCCGCCGGATCAAACCGGAGTCCTACCGCGGCCTCGCGACCCGGCGAAAGCCCAGCGCCGGACCCGCGATCCCGCCCTCGGCTCCGATCGATGCGGAACTGCTTCCGTACGAGGGCGACAGCGGCCGGGTCAGCCACTAGGTGACCGATCTCAGAGGTTGGAACGCGGCGGGCCGCTGAGTGCGGTGTGAAGCTGCTGCCGCAACTCAGCCGGGTGTCTCCGACATCGGACGTCGTGCTCGGCGATGGTGATGTCGCGGCCGTGCGTGCACACCGTGCAGGAATGGTGTGACTCCGGTAGCCCGGAAGATGAGCACGGCCGGTGGCCGGGTAACCAGACATCGAGGACGGGCATCCGCGGCGTCCTCGATGACAGGGGGTTGCCCCGCCAGGCAATGTCGAGGATCAGTCCTTGCCTTGGCGATAATCCAGGGGTGGAAGCGCTGGACATGAACCTGCTCGTCGCCCTCGACGCGCTGCTGGACACCAACAGCGTCACGCTCGCCGCACAGCGCCTACACACCTCGCCGCCCGCGATGAGCCGGACGCTGGCTCGGCTGCGTACCGTGCTCGATGATCCATTGCTCGTGCGGGCGGGCCGCACGCTGGTACCGACACCACGCGCACTGGAATTGCGCTACGAAGTCAGCACTCTGGTCGAACAGGGGCGCGCGCTGCTCACCGCGCGCGACGACCTCGATCCGGCGGCGCTGCGCCGGACCTTCGCGATACAGGCCGGCGACCTGGTGGTCACCGAACTCGCCGCGCCGCTGCTGGCCGCGGCGCGAGCACAGGCGCCGGGCGTGACGCTGCGCTTCGTGCCCGACACCCTCGATGGCACCGCCGCGCTGCGCGACGGACGCGTCGATCTCCAGGTCGGCGTGATCGAACACGCCGACCCGGAGACCACGGTGCGCCGAGTGCTCGCCGACCGTGTGATCGGGGTGGCCGCCGCGGACCATCCCTTGGTCACCGACCGCGTCACCGTCGCGGCATACGCTGCCGCCCGGCACCTGACCATTTCACGCGACGGACGCGCGCACGGCCCGATCGACGACCGGCTCGCCCTGCACGGCCGTACCCGGCGTGTCGTGGCTACCGTCCCGACGCTGACCAGCGCCCTTTTCGCGCTGCGTGGCAGCGATCTGGTCTGCTCGGCCCCCGCCTTGCTGAGCGCCGCCACACTGCCCGCGATCGGATTGGGCGCGTTCGAGATTCCGCTGCCGCTGCCGGAGATCGCCGTCGGGCTGGCCTGGCATCCGCGCAACACCGCCGAGCGTGGGCACCGGTGGCTTCGCGATCTCGTCCAGGAAATCCTGCTGCGCTCGGCGGCCGCGGCACATCCGCCGAAACGGCGCAGCAAGACCGCTCAGGATGTCGAAGGCGGAGTGGACAGCCGGTAGTCGGTCGGCCTGCGATGCGCGTCGCCGTGTTCGGACTGATATCCGTTCGCGGTCGAATCGCCCGCCGGCGGACCGAAGATGTCGGAGCGGCCGAGCGGCGCCGCCGCCGTGCGCTTGAGTTCGTCGAGCATGGCCTGCAGCTTGTCGACGTGGTTGTGCTCGACCGGCGTGCGCTCTTCCTCGGTGGCGTGGCGTGCGCCGGTGAGACCCGCGACGGGGGCATCGGGCGCCGCCCCGTTCCGGGAACCGCTGCGGTCCGCACCCGGATCGGCGCTGGTGGGGGACGCGACAATGCTTTCGTACGCGGCGTTTTCGTGCTGCGAATACGAGGCCGATGACCCGCTGGAGCGCGCGGTCGGCGCCGTGAAGGACGCGGGTTCACGCGACACCGGTGTGGTGAATCGCGAGGCCAGCTCCTGTGCGGGGGGAGCGGTGAAGTTCGATGTCTGCTCGCGCGGCGCAGGCGGGGTGACGTCCTGCCCGGACGTGTCCTTCGGCTCCAGTGCGGTCATGACGGGTTCACGGGGCGGGGTGGAACCCGTCTGCGCAGAGAGGTACGGCTCCGGGGCGGCGTGCACCGGTTTCCGGGGCATTTCCGGTAAGCGCGAGCCATTTCGGGAACCGGCGAGTGCCCGGGAATCGCTCTTCCGTGCAGCAGGTGCCGGTTCCCCGGCCTCGCGCTCCGGCTGGCGTGCGTTCGACCGCCTCGCTCCCCCCAGGGCCGAGCGGTCGGCCGCGGCCGGGTCATTCGAGGCCGGGGAGTCGCCGGACTCCAGCTGTCCCACCCGTGCGTCGATGCCGGAAATATCCCTCCTGGCCTGGGAAGCCCATGCCTCCAGTGCGGCCAATCGAGCCTCGATGGTCTGTTCGTCGGGGACGGCCGGTGTGCCGTCGATCCGGGCCGCTACCGCGTCCAGCTTCTCGCTGACCTCTCGGAGAGTCGACGCGATACTCGACAACATCGCGCCGATCGACTCGCCGGTCTGCTGACCGTGCTCCATGCAGTACCCACTTCCCCGTATCGGCCCAGCTCGCACTCGGCCGGACGATTCTATCCGCCCAGTTGGACATCCGCGGCTCGCGAAGAATCGGCGATACGCCGATCTGTTGACCTGATCGAATCAGCGTAGGCCCACCGTGTTACGTCCACACACGCGGAGTGCGCGCCGATCCGGTTTGTCCGGAAGCGCACCGACCGACGCGAACGGACGCGTCGCGGATGGCGGCAACTGTCGATCAGCGATCCCCGAATGGCCGGAGAGGCCGCATGGCATGATGAAAGCCCTTGTGCCGCAGAGTACCAACGCCGGTCCGAGCCGATGAGCCCAAGTGTGGCGCACCCGAGCGCGGGGTACACGGGACTGGCAAGGTAGGCAAGTCTGACGCACTCTTGATCTATGGCGTGGGTCGCCAGGCCTGCGGTGGTTCGTGCAGGGAGTGGTCGCGTGAGAACGAAGCAGCGGGCGGAGATCGCCTGCGGGCGCCGAGCGCTGCTCGCCGAGTTGGGTATCGGGGACGGCTCCGGCCGGGTGCGCGGGCCGTCGAAGGGCTACGCCTGCGAGTGTCCGGACTGTTCCGCCGCGCAATGGGATATGCAGCGGTTGAAGTACTGGCTCTGCGGCAGGTTGCTGGCCTACGGGGCCGACGAGGCGGAAGTGGACCGGCGCATCGGAACATTGCCCGTGGACGTCTACTGGCGCAAGGGCGATCGTGTGTACGCGATCGAGATCCGCAGCGGGCCGTTGGAGCGCGCACTCGCGCAGGAGCACACCGCGCGGCTGCGCGCCGCCGGCTGCACGGACGTGCTCTGGCTGTGCCCGCCCGGTTACTGGGTGCCGTATCTGCACGCGCTCGGCATCGCGGACTTCGCTCCCGCCACCTGCGATTACCGCGCGGTCACCGGTGTGCTGGACACCGAGCACGCGATGGCGGCGCCACGGCGTGAGCCGGTCGAGCTGCGCGAGTTCATCGCGGGCTGGGTGCGCGGGGAGTTCGTCTGGGGCTATCGGGACGAGAGGACAGGAGGCTGGGCCACCGTGACCGACTGGGAACACCACACGAGGACGCAGGCAACGGTGATCGCCCGGCAGCGCCAAGAGCTGGTCAATCAGCGCACCACGCTGGCAATGGCCCGCAAGGCTTTGCGGGACAAGCAGAAACACGTGGTGAAGCTCACCACGCGACTGGAACGCGCGGAGGCGGCGGCGCAGGATCAGGCCGATAACTTGGCCGCCGCCCAGCGCACGCTCGCCGACCATGACCGGCTGGACAAAGCGCTGCGCAACACCATCGCCAACCTCGAGCAGTCCATCGAACGCTGGCAGCTGATCACGGTCTGCGCGATGCTGCTGATCGTCACGTTCCTGGCTGCGGCGATGGTGGTGCGCTGAGCCGGAAGGGTGCTCGATCCCACCGCCATTCGTTGCGCAGCACCAGAGTGAGGAAGTCCAGCAGGTCCAAGCCGGTCTTCGCGCGCACCTGGCGCAACCCGGCCCAGTGCACCGGCCCGCGCTCGACCAGCTCACGCAGCATCTGTTCGCTCGCCGCCTCGACCCGGCGCGTGCGCAGTTCCGGGACGCCGATACGGCTGCCCGTCCAGACCAGCCAGCCCCAGCCGTTGGCGTGCGCGTACGCGCGGCTCGCGGCCGCCTTCATCCGGTTGACGTGGAATCCGAGGTGGCCGAGCGGCTCGACGTCGATGAGAACAGTTCGGCCGTCGGTCAGCCGGGCGACGATGCTGGGATAGTGCGACCGCTCGGCGCCGTCGAACTCGTAGATGACCGCCGCTGGATGTTCCCGGAACGTTTCGACCAGATCGCTGGCGTTGAGAATCCACAGCAACCTGGCTTCCAGGCCGGAGTCGAACGGCACGTCCCGGCCGACCTTGTCCAAGTAGAAGCGCCCGCGCCCGTCGTCGTCGCTGTCCACCGTGCGCGCGGAGGCGCCGGGGATCGCGGCCGCGGACCCGGGACCGGGCCACTCGACCTGATCCAACCAGGGATTCAGCTGACTGGTCGCCCGCGGTTGCGCGTCCTGCAGCTTGGCCAGGCGCCGGTTGGTCTTCTTCTGCCAGGCCGCGATGCGCTGGGTGACGAATCCGGCGATCCGCTTCGCGTCCTCGGCCGCGTGCCCGGCCAGCCGCAGCTTCAAGTACGACAGTTCGGTGGCGGCGATGTCGGTGTCGGTCGCGTACGTCTCCACCAGCAGCGCGCGCACCAGCTGCCGGTCGCGCGCGTCGAGTGGATAGCGCGCGCCCAGCACCGCCGCGGCGCGGTGCCCGGACTGCTGGGCCATCCGGAGCATCTGGCCCACCGCTTTGGTGTGCAGTTGCCGCACGCGGTCGCGGGACAGGTCGTAGCGGGCGCCGATGCGCGCCAGCGTTTCCGGCCGCTCGCCGCTGATGCCGAGCCGAGCTGTCAGCAGTTCGCCGTCCTTGGCCTTGCGATCGGCTTGCAACGCGATCAACTCGGCGAGCACCTCGTTGACCTCTTCGAGTTCGAAGGAGATGTCGTCGCGCAGGTCGAGCGACTCGGGATCAGCGTCGTCATCCGGCGTGACCGCCACGCTGATCGTCACGCGACAACCCCCTGACTCGGCTCCGGCACTGTGCGCCACAGCGTATCCCCACCCACCGACAACCGACCTCCACCGCGGCGGGACTCGATGTGCGTCCGGTGAACCGTCGGATTCTGTTCGACGGAGCCGGGGCGCCGGCGCAGCACGCCGACGGCGCGGAAACAGGAAAGCCCCGGCGAAAACCGGGGCTGACCTGCTATTTCGGTGGTGCGCGATACTGGGATTGAACCAGTGACCTCTTCCGTGTCAGGGAAGCGCTCTCCCGCTGAGCTAATCGCGCGAGGTGGAGACGGGAATCGAACCCGTGTGCACGGCTTTGCAGGCCGTTGCCTCACCACTCGGCCACTCCACCGCGCAAAGGGGGACGGCGTAATGTTGCCTGGCCCTACCTCTCGAGCGGATGACGGGATTCGAACCCGCGACCCTCACCTTGGCAAGGTGATGCGCTACCAGCTGCGCTACATCCGCATTTCGCATCCCGGCGGCTCGTTTCCGGCCTCCGTGGTGCGAGACAGAACATTAGCCGACGCCAGGTGAAAGGTACAAATCCGCTGGTAGAACGCAGTAAATCGAGAACGTTGCGTGATGTGACTGCGGTGGCTCATGTGGTTGGTGGGGGAAGGGATGTTTCTGTATGCCATCGTCGGTCCGGCCGGCTCCCGGTCTCCGGCGCGGGACTGTCTTCGGTGCGGCGCCGGCGCATCTCCCGACTGCTCGTCTGCGCGCGCGAGCCCATCCTGTCCCGGTGGCGATTTGGTGAACCGCCGGTGGCGCGTGCTAATGTTTCGTCTCGTCCGGAGGGCATCCCCGCACCACCGGACGCAGGTCAGGTCTCATAGCTCAGCGGGAGAGCGTCCGCCTCACACGCGGAAGGTCGCTGGTTCGATCCCAGCTGGGACCACTCGATTGGCGAGACCGGTGCAGTGCATGCCCGGTCTTCTCTCTTCTCTCCGGGCCTTCGGCGGCCATGGGCGCCGAGGTCGAGTGGTGGCCATTTGCGTTCCGTCAGCCCTATGCTCTCAGGTGTGACCCGGGTCACATTTTGGTAGCAGTTGTGATCAGTGCGACCGGAAACCTTTGCAGGTGCTTTGTGAAGTCTTTACTATCAGTCCGAGTTCTGCGTCACGGGTCGCGCCTGCTGAACCGAGGGCCGTCCCGAGCTTCGCCCGCTGCTCGAATTCGATGCCAAGAACATGTTTGACCGATGAACCGGGTGTGGACCCGGCGAAGGAGAAAATATGTCCACCGACACCGATCCCGCACCACGGACGTCGCCGCACGCAGGTACGGTCGATCGACCGGCTGGAAGCGGCCGTGCCGATCCATCCGTTTCCGTCGTGATTCCTCCTGTCCCCCTACTTGTTTTGCTCGACATCATGGGAACTGCCGGTGCCGCGCGTCGCCGTCGTAGTCCACATGGTCGCCGGACTGCTCGGTGGTTCCATGAGCCGAGTCGGCGGACTGCGCCCGAGTTGCACGACGGGCGCCGCCGCGAGGCACGCATCGCTTCGACTGAGCCGCAACTTCTTTCGCTGTCCGCAACTGTGACGTGCCCATTGTGCCCAAGTCCCGCGCCCTCAGTCGGTCGCGAAAACTGGTCATCCTCAGGGGAATTCAGCAGCCATCGGTGGATCTGGAGCAGTGGATCCGGCGGGCGTGGTCAACGTCGAGTGCGGCTGGAGACGCCGCACGCACATCCCCCCGTCGGTCCGGGGATTCGGGATGACGCCAGCCGTCGATCTCGCGGTAGCGCGCGTGATCGAGGTCATGGTCGACGGAATCGCCCGGGGCCGCAGCGCTTCTCGAACCATGATCCACGTCACGTGCTGTGCGGTGGATCACTGTCATGTCGACCAGCGGGCAGTGGGGAACAACACACAATCTGCCCGCTTTCTCAGCCTTTGCTAAGTCTTTACTAATACACTTGTCCTCGTTTACATCTCGACTCATCGCTGTGTCGGGACTGCTTCACCGCGAGATGCCGGTTCGCGGTCTTGTGCCCTGCTGGACATGTTGATCGTCAACCGACCTCGGCGAAACAGCCGAGTCGGCGAAGGAGAGTCATGGCTATCGATCAGGATTTGGCCCCGCCACTGTCACCGCCCGCAGCGACGGGCCCTGACCCCAAGTCCGGACCATTACCCGACCGCGTCACGGACATCCTCCGCCACGATCTGCCCGCCTCGATCGTGGTCTTCCTTGTCGCGCTGCCGCTTTCGCTCGGCATCGCGGTCGCCTCCGGAGCCCCGGTCGCCGCAGGGCTGATCGCGGCCGTGATCGGCGGCATCGTCGCCGGACTGCTCGGTGGCTCGGTTCTGCAGGTGAGCGGCCCCGCCGCGGGCCTCACCGTGGTGGTGGCCGAGACGATCAGCCAATTCGGCTGGCGAACAACGTGTTTCATCGTCTGCGCCGCCGGTGTACTGCAGATCCTGCTCGGGCTCAGTCGCGTTGCCAGGGCCGCACTGGCGGTGGCGCCGGTGGTGGTACACGCGATGCTCGCCGGTATCGGCATCACCATCGCCCTACAGCAGATCCATGTGCTGCTCGGCGGTTCCTCGCACAGTTCCGCCTGGCGCAACATCGTCGAGCTGCCCGGGCAGCTGACCTCGCTGCACGGCGGCGGCGCGTTCATCGGCGCGACCGTGATCGCGATCATGGTCGGCTGGAAGTACATGCCCGCCAAAGTCCGCCTGGTGCCCGGCCCGCTGGTCGCGGTACTCGCGGGCACCGTGCTCGCTCTGGTACTGCCGACCGACGCCGAGCGTCTCGTGCTGAACGGGTCGTTGTTCGACGCGATCGGCCTGCCCGCCCTGCCCAGCGGCGACTGGCCGGCCCTGGCGCTCGCGATTCTCACCATCGCGCTGATCGCCAGCGTGGAGAGCCTGCTGTCCGCGGTGGCCGTGGACAAGATGCACTCGCGCAAGCGCACCAACTTCGACCGCGAGCTGATCGGCCAGGGCTCGGCCAACGTGCTCTCCGGCCTGCTCGGCGGCCTGCCGGTCACCGGCGTGATCGTGCGCAGTGCGACGAACGTGCAGGCGGGCGCGCACAGCAGGGCCTCCGCGGTGCTGCACGGCATCTGGGTTCTGGTGTTCTCGGTGGCGCTGGTCTCCGTGGTGGAGCAGATCCCGAAGGCCGCGCTGGCCGGTCTGCTCATCGTGATCGGCACCCAGCTGGTCAAGCTGGCCCACATCAAACTGGCCCGGCGTACCGGTGATCTGCTGGTGTACGCGGTCACGGTGCTCGGCGTGGTGTTCCTCAACCTGCTCGAGGGCGTGCTGATCGGTCTCGGGCTGGCCTTCGGCCTGCTGCTGTGGCGGGTGGTCCGGGTGGCTATCAAGGCAGAGCCGGTCCCCGGCACGGGACGCTGGCTGGTCACCATCGACGGCTCGGCCACCTTCCTCGCGCTGCCGAAGCTCTCGGCGCAGTTCGCGAAGATCCCCGCGGGAGTCGACGTCACGGTGGAGATGACGGTCGACTTCCTCGATCACGCCGCCTTCGAGGCCATCGAGGAGTTCGCACGACAGCAGGAGAACCACGGCGGCAGCGTCGATTTCGTGGAGATCGGCGGCGCCAGGATGGTGCACGCCACGGCGCAGCCGCCCTCGCGAAGCTTCGCCCGATCTGTCTGGGACGACGTCCTGGGGCCCTGGCGTCACGGCGAGGAGCACGAGAACCCGGTCGCGGCGGGCGTCGCGGCGTACCACCGCAGTCACGCGCACGTCGTCCGGCCGCACCTGGACGAGCTGCGCGACAAGCAGGACCCGGATTCGTTCTTTCTGACCTGTGCGGATTCGCGGATCGTGCCGAACATCATCACCAACAGCGGGCCCGGCGACCTGTTCACCGTGCGCAACGTGGGCAACTTGGTGCCCGCCGAGGGTGACGCGTCGGTCGAGGCCGCGCTCGTCTTCGCGTTGGAGAATCTGAACGTCCGATCGGTCGTGGTGTGCGGGCACTCGTCGTGTGGAGCCATGGCGGCGCTGCACTCCGGGGCCGAGGTTCCCGGTGTGGACGCCTGGCTCACGCACGCCCAGCCGAGCCTGGAGCGCTTCCGCGAGGGCCATCCGGTGGCGGTCGCGGCGCAGGAGGCCGGGTTCGGAGAGGTCGACCAACTCGGCATGGTGAATGTCGCGGTGCAGTTGGAGACGCTGCAGCAGCACCCGGCGGTGCGCAAGGCGATCGCCGAGCGTGGCGTCACGGTGTCGGGTCTGTTCTTCGACATCGCCAGCGCCCGGGTGGTCGAGGTGACCGTGAACGGGATCGCGCACATCGACGACGCGGGACGTCAGCCCGCGGCCGAACTCGTGTGACCGATGAGACAAGTGATCCCGCCCGGCGCCGCCGCCCGGGCGGGATCGTCGTATCCGGTCAGGTCGGAGCGGAATTCCGGGGGCCGGATTGCTCGTACCCTGGGGACGTGACCGCAGATCTGGAAACGAGCTCGACCGATCGGCCGACCGGCTGGCGTGCCTTCCGTGCCGGGCTCGCGCGACGACCTACGCTGTACCTCGCCTACCGGATCGGGGTCGCGGTGGTCGGTGTCGCCGTGCTCGCGGTCGGCGTCCTCGCGATCCCGTATCCCGGCCCCGGCTGGGCGATCGTGTTCGCCGGACTCGGCATCCTCGCCACCGAATTCGCTTGGGCGCGTAAGGCGTTGGGTTGGTTGCGGGACCGGTACCGGCAGGGCATGGCCTGGTACTCCGCCCGTGGTCCGGCGATGCAGGTGTTCGCCGCGGCCGGCACCGCCGCGTTGGTCGTCGCGACGCTGTGGGTATTGGGAACGTTCGGGATCGTGGGTAGTTGGATCGGAGTCGAATGGGAATGGCTGCGCAGCCCCCTGCAGCGGTGACCACCGTCCCGGGGCGGACACTCATCCAGCCGGAGTGGCTGGCCGCGCGTATCGCGGAAATGGGTCACTCGTGGGGGACCACGTCGCCGCGCATCGCGGGCACGCTGTGGTGGTGCATGGTCGCGTCCGCGCTGGTGGAGCAGATCGCGCGGGCCTACGCGCAGGACGAACCGGCCCCCGAGGCCGCGCTGGACCGGCTGGATTGCGAGGTGCGACCGGACGGCGGCATCGACCGGGTGCGCATCCTCATGGACGGCGGCGCGCCGGCCGATTGCGCGGCGGCCCTGCGCGACACCCTCGCCGCCGTGATCCCGCCGGTCGCCGAGGTGTCCGGGGCAGGAGTCCCCTCGCTATGGGCGATTGCCGCCGACGCGATCGGCAATCGTGCGCTGGACGCCGGTTCGCCGGACGCGGGCGCACGGCTGGCCGCCGAGATCGGCGGCAAACTGCCGGCACCGCGGTTCGTCGAGATCGGCGGACGCACGTTCGTCCGGCGGATCTCCTGCTGTCTGGTGTTCGAGGTCCCCGGCTGCCAGATGTGCACCAGCTGCCCCAAACGACCAGCCGCCGAACGCACCGCACTGCTCGCCGACCTCGCCACCGAGACCTAGGAAATAGAGTGAAGCTCGTGGTGACGCGACAACTGATTTCGTGTGCACATGGGTAGCTCGCCGGGCACGCCGAGAAGTCGAGCGGCACCCGACGCAGGACCTGAACGCAAGTCGCCCTCACCTGACCGGTACGGCCTGAAGGCGCGGGGAGGCCGAGGAGCGGAGCACAGTAGCATGGTCGCGCCGGAGCGAACACGCGATCGGCCACCACTCAGCGGGGACCCGCCCGCCCACGAGAACGCCAAGGAGAGCGCAGCCGTGACCACTTCAGCGCCCATCAGCCCAGTCGCCCTCGTCCGGGTGCCGGCCGGGACGACGGCGGGCGCCGCGGTGCGCGAGGCGGGTCTGCCGACCAAGGGGCCGGACACCGTCGTCGTCGTCCGGGTGGACGGCGAGTTGAAGGACCTGTCCTGGACCCCCGACGCCGATGTCGACGTGGAGCCGGTGGCCGCCAACACCGACGACGGCCGCAATGTCATCCGGCACTCCACCGCCCACGTCTTGGCCCAAGCCGTGCAGCAGGAGTTTCCCGAGGCCAAGCTGGGTATCGGTCCTTACATCAAGGACGGCTTCTACTACGACTTCCGGGTCGAGCGGCCGTTCACCCCGGAGGACCTGGCCAAGCTGGAATCCCGGATGAAGAAGATCGTCAAAGGCGCGCAGCGGTTCTCGCGCCGGGTGGTCGAGGTCGAGGACGCCAGGGTCGAGCTGGCCAAGGAGCCGTTCAAGCTGGAGCTGATCAGCGACAAATCCGGCATCGATGACCCCGAGGTCATGGAGGTCGGCGGCAAAGAGCTGACCATCTACGACAACCTGGACCCGCGCTCCGGCGAGAAGATCTGGGGCGACCTGTGCCGCGGCCCGCACATCCCGACCACCAAGTTCATCCCGGCCTTCAAGCTGACCCGCAGCTCCGCCGCCTACTGGCGCGGCGACCAGAACCGCGAGGATCTGCAGCGCATCTACGGCACCGCGTGGGAGTCGCAGGAGGCGCTCGACGAGCACCTGCACCTGCTGGCCGAGGCCGAGCGCCGCGACCACCGCAAGCTCGGCCTGGAACTGGACCTGTTCAGCTTCCCCGACGAGCTCGGTTCCGGCCTTCCGGTGTTCCACCCCAAGGGCGGCATCATTCGCAAGGAGCTGGAGGAGTACTCGCGCCGCAGGCATGTGGCGGCCGGTTACGAGTTCGTCAACACCCCGCATATCACCAAAGGCCACCTCTTCGAGGTCTCCGGGCACTTGGACTGGTACCGCGACGGGATGTTCCCCCCGATGCACCTCGACGCGGAACTCAACGAGGACGGCACCGTCCGCAAGCCGGGCCAGGACTACTACGTCAAGCCGATGAACTGCCCGATGCACAACCTGATCTTCCGCGCCCGCGGCCGATCGTATCGGGAGCTGCCACTGCGGCTGTTCGAGTTCGGCTCGGTGTACCGCTACGAGAAGTCCGGCGTGGTGCACGGCCTGACCAGGGTTCGCGGCATGACCCAGGACGACGCGCACATCTACTGCACCAAAGAGCAGATGCACAGCGAGCTCACCGACACGCTGCGGTTCGTGCTGGACCTGCTGAAGGATTACGGGCTCGACGACTTCTACCTCGAACTGTCCACCAAGGACCCGAAGAAATTCGTCGGCTCCGAGGAGATCTGGGAGGAGGCCACCGAGACCCTGTCGAAGGTCGCCTCCGCCTCCGGTCTGGAGCTGGTGCCCGATCCGGGCGGCGCCGCGTTCTACGGCCCGAAGATCTCGGTGCAGGCCAAGGACGCGCTGGGCCGTACCTGGCAGATGTCGACCATCCAGCTGGACTTCAACCTGCCGGAACGGTTCAACCTGGAATACACCGCCTCCGACGGCACCAAACAGCGGCCGGTGATGATCCACCGTGCGCTGTTCGGCTCGATCGAGCGTTTCTTCGGCGTGCTCACCGAGCACTACGCGGGTGCCTTCCCGGCGTGGCTGTCGCCCGTGCAGGTCGTCGGTATCCCAGTGGCGGAAACATTCGCGCCACATCTGGACCGGGTGATCGAGCGACTGCGGGACGAGGGCGTCCGCGCGCAAGTGGATCGCAGCGACGACCGGATGCAGAAGAAGATCTTCAACAACACCGCGCAGAAGGTGCCGTTCATGCTGCTCGCCGGTGAGCGCGACGTGAACGCGAACGCCGTGAGCTTCCGGTTCCGCGACGGCACGCAGGTCAACACCGTGCCGGTGGAGGACGCGGTGGCCACCATCGTCGCCTGGATCGCCCATCGGGAGAACGCGTCGCCGACGGCCGAGGGTTTCGAGATCCGTTCCGCGAACAAGGGCGGGGCATGACAGAGCGTACAGTGCCGGACGGGCTCGCGGATCTGGACGAGACCGCGGCCTCGGCCGAGCAGGGCGCCATCGTGGACGCCGGCGCGGGGGAACCGGATCGGCTGCTTCGACTGTGGACGCCCTATCGCATGTCCTACATCGCGGAGGCGGCCACGGGTCCCAAGGATTCGACGGGCCATCCGTTCACGGACATCCCGAAGATGGACGACGAGGACGGATTGGTGGTCGCCAGGGGCGAGTTGGTGTACGCGGTGCTCAACCTGTACCCGTACAACCCCGGCCACATGATGGTGGTGCCGTACCGCAAGGTGGCCGACCTGGAGGACCTCACCGAGGCCGAGAGCGCCGAACTGATGGCCTTCACCCAGCAGGCCATCCGGGTGATGAAGAAGGTATCGCGGCCGCACGGCTTCAACGTCGGGTTGAATCTCGGCGGAGTGGCCGGCGGTTCGCTGGCCGATCACCTGCACCAGCACATCGTGCCGCGCTGGGGTGGTGACGCGAACTTCATCACCGTGGTCGGCGGAGTGAAAGTGATGCCGCAATTGCTGCGGGAGACCAGGGCGCTGCTCGCGGCGGCCTGGAAGGAGGCGTAGATGAGCGACCGGGCGGATCAGCCGTGCTGAGTTTCTTCGGCCGCGAGGCGTTCGCCAAGGCGACGGCGCCGCTGGGCAAGGCGCTGGTCGGCACCGGCCTCACACCCGATGCCGTGACGCTCATCGGTACCACCGCTTCCATCGTCGCCGCGGTCACGCTGTTCCCGACCGGACACCTGTTCTGGGGAACCATGGTGATCTGGTTGTTCGTCATGTTCGACATGCTCGACGGGGCCATGGCCAGGGCGCGCGGCGGCGGCACGAAATACGGCGCCGTGCTGGACGCCACCTGTGACCGCCTCGCCGACGGAGCCATCTTCGGTGGCCTCGCGTGGTGGGCGGTCTACCACGAGCAGCACAAACCGCTGTTCGTCGCGACGCTCGTCGTCCTGGTGACCTCGCAGGTGATCTCCTACGCCAAGGCACGCGCCGAAGCCAGCGGGCTGTCCGCGGACGGCGGCCTCATCGAACGGCCGGACCGCCTGATCATCGTGCTGGTCGGCGCCGGATTCACCGGTATCGGCGGGCACTGGGGCATCGAATGGCTCACCTACGCCGTCCACGTGGCCATGTGGATTCTCGCGGTCCTCAGCATCGTCACCGTCGTCCAGCGGGTGCTCGCCGTGCGCAATTCGCCGGGGGCGCGAACCGTGATACCGGCCGCGCAGCCGCGGAATTCGAGCACGGGAACCGCCGACGCCACGGGGCTCCCGTCGTGACCTCACCCGGTGCCGGACGCCGACCTGTCGACGGTGGCGTCCGGGCATCCGTGCCGATGGATCGCGAACGAGGAGCGGGGCAGTGAGCATGAGTGGTCAGGCCCTGAGGCGGCAGCGCAGCGTGACCATGCAGGGCTCCGCTCATGCGCGAGAGGACACAGCATGAGCATCGGGGAGCAGCTCGGTGCCGCCGGATACGCGGCGGGCTGGCGGCTCGTGCGTGCGCTGCCGGAATCGACGGCCCGGCGCTTGTTCGACTGGGGCGGCGACCGGGTGGCCCAGCGCGCCAATCGGGAGTTCCATGCGGGGGGTGCGCCGAATCAATTGCGGCGCAATCTCGCCCGTGTGCTGGGCGTGCTGCCCGCCGACGTGCCGGACGAGCTGATTCGCGCCAGCATGCGGTCCTACGCCCGGTACTGGCGCGAGGCGTTCCGGCTGCCGGCAATGGACCATTCCGCGATCGACTACTTCGTCGACGGATTGTCGTTCCTCGACGCCGCGCTCGCCGAGGGCCGCGGCGTGATCTTCGTGCTGCCACACTCCGGCAACTGGGATATGGCCGGTGTCTGGTTGGTGCAGCACTACGGCAACCTGACCACCGTGGCCGAGCGGCTGAAGCCGGAATCGCTGTTCGAGCGGTTCGTCGCCTACCGGGAGAGCCTCGGCTTCGAGGTATTCCCGTTGACCGGCGGCGAGCAGCCGCCGTTCGGCCGGCTGGCGGCGCGCCTGCGACAGAACAAGATCGTGTGCCTGATGGGCGAACGCGACCTCACCGGCAAAGGGGTTCCCGTTCAGTTCTTCGGTGAGCGCACCTGGATGCCCGCGGGCGCGGCGAAGCTGGCCATCGAGACCGGCGCGGCGCTGATACCGGTGCACGCGTGGTTCGAGGTCGATGCCGACGGGCGCGAGAACTGGGGCTTGAAAACCGAGGCGCCGCTGGACGTTTCCGGTGGTGTCGCCGCGGCTACCCAGCAACTGGCAGACCGCTTCGCGGCGAATATCGCCGAGCATCCGGCGGATTGGCACATGCTGCAACCACTGTGGGAGAGCGACCTGTCGCCGCAGCGGCGCGCCATGATCGCCGCCGCGCAGGCGAGCATCCGGGCCGAGCAGGGGGACATAACCACATGAAGATCGGCATGGTCTGCCCCTATTCGTTCGACGTGCCGGGTGGAGTGCAGGCGCATGTCGTCGAGCTGGCGCGGGTGTTCATCGAACGCGGGCACAAGGTGAGCGTGCTGGCGCCCGCGTCCGACGGCACGCCGCTGCCGGAGTTCGTGGTGTCGGCGGGCCGCGCGGTCGCCATCCCGTACAACGGGTCGGTGGCGCGATTGTCGTTCGGGCCCATGGCCTACACCAGGATTCGCCGATGGATCGACGGCAACGATTTCGACGTGCTGCACATCCACGAGCCGAACGCGCCCAGTCTGTCGATGCTCGCGCTGAAGATCGCCGAGGGGCCGATCGTCGCGACCTTCCACACCTCGACGACGAAATCATTGGTGCTGAGCACTTTCCAGGGCGTTTTGCGGCCGTATCACGAGAAGATCGCCGGCCGCATCGCGGTCTCCGAACTGGCGCGGCGCTGGCAGGTGGAGGCGTTGGGCTCGGACGCGGTGGAGATCCCCAACGGCGTCGATGTTCCCGCGTTCGCCAGGGCGCCGATGCTGCCCCGCTATCCCCGCGCCGGGGGGACGGTGTTGTTCCTGGGCCGTTACGACGAGCCGCGCAAGGGGATGGAGGTCTTGCTCAGCGCGCTGCCCGATCTGGTGCGCAAGCACCCCGATGTCGAGATCCTGATCGTGGGCCGCGGCGACGAAGACCGGCTGCGCCGTGAGGCGGGTGGGCTGTCCGGGCACCTGCGCTTCCTCGGGCAGGTGTCCGACGAGGAGAAGGCTTCGGCGATGCGGAGCGCGGACGTCTACGTCGCGCCCAACCTGGGCGGCGAGAGCTTCGGCATCATCCTGATCGAGGCGATGGCCGCGGGCACCCCCGTGGTGGCCAGCGAACTGGACGCGTTCCGCCGGGTCCTGCGAGATGGCACGGCCGGCATGCTCGTCCCGGTCGGTGACTCGGCCGCACTGGCCGCCGCACTGCACACCGTGCTCACCGACGAGGTGCGCAGGGAGGCCTTGGTGCACACTGCGGCGCAGGTGGTGAGCGAGTACGACTGGCCGGTGGTGGCCGAACAGATCCTGCGCGTGTACGAGACCGTGACCGTCGGCGACATCAGGGTGCGGGCCGCCGGATGATCACCTTCTCCGCGACGACCGTTCTCGTTCTCGCGCTGATCGCCGCGGTGGTCATCGCGATCGGGCTGTGGGCGTACTCCACCGCCAATCGGCTCGACCGACTGCATGTGCGCTCCGATTTGTCCTGGCAGGCCCTCGACTCGGCGTTGGCGCGGCGTGCGGTGGTGGCCAGGGCGGTGGCCATGGCCATCGCGGGCCCGGTGTCCGATCCGAGACTGTCGGAGCAGGCCCGGCAGCTGTCGGCGCTGGCGGACCGGGCCGAGCGGGCCGGTCGCGCCGACCGGGAGACGGTGGAGAACCAGCTGTCGTCGGCGCTGTCGGGCGTCGACATCGACATGCTGCGTCCGCAGCTGGTCGCCGAGCTGGCCGACGCCGAGGCCAGGGTGCTGATCGCCCGCCGCTTCCACAACGACGCCGTGCGCGACACGCTCGCGCTGCGCACCCGCCGCCCGGTCCGCATCCTGCACCTCGGCGGCACCGCCCCGCTGCCGTCCTATTTCGAGATCACCGAACGGGCCACGCCCGCCGCGTCCACCGGCCTGGCGGTCGACACCATCCGCACCACCGCGCGCGTCGTGCTGTTCGACGAGCACGACCGGACCCTGCTCATGCGCGGCAACGACCCCAAGACGCCCGAGGTGTCGTTCTGGTTCACCGTCGGCGGCGGGGTGGAACCGGGGGAAAGCCTGCGCGTCGCGGCGGTGCGGGAACTCTACGAGGAAACCGGCTACCGCGCCGACCCGGACGCCCTGCGCGGCCCGATCTGGCGGCGGGTGGCGGTATTCCCCTTCAATGGTGAGCTGATCCGTTCCGAAGAGTTGTTCTTCGCCCTGCGGGTGCGCGGTTTCGAACCGCACGCCGCGAACCAGACCGCGATCGAACGCCGCTCCATCACCGGTAACAAATGGTGCACGGCCGCCGACATCGTCGCGCTGGACCGCGGCGGTGAGACCGTATACCCGTACCACCTGGATGAACTGCTCGCCGAAGCCGCCCAGGTCGCGTCGGGAACGACCGACCCCGAGGTCCGCTCCATCCGCTGACCGGATGTGTTGTGTTTCACGATCGTGATACCGTCGCGATGAATCAGCGCGCCGGAGGGTAGTGCTGTCGTCGGACGCGGAGGAATTCGGCGTCGTGGTCCCGGCAAGCGGGGCCGTTCCTGCTCGGTTGTGGAGGTAGTTGGTTCATGTCGTATCTGCTGTTCGATTTCCTGTTGCCGCTGCTCGGCCCCGCCGCCGCGGAGTACTGGGCGCAGTTGCTGGTGGTCGGCCCGCTGTGAGAAATACCGCGCCGGGACGGCACGCTCGCTGAGCCCTCCCGGCGTAGGTCACCTTCTGGCTGGATCACACCAGGCCAGTGCACTCCAACTGGCTATCAAGTGGCCTTTCGCGGCCGCCTAGAATCGTGGCGTTCGATTCCGAGCAACCAATTGGCGCACATGCCTGGAGGAGTTTGCCGTGACCACGCCCGAGACCACCCAGACCGTCGGCACCGCCCGCGTGAAGCGCGGCATGGCCGAGATGCTCAAGGGCGGGGTGATCATGGATGTCGTCACGCCGGAGCAGGCCAAGATCGCTGAGGACGCCGGAGCGGTCGCGGTGATGGCACTGGAGCGCGTTCCGGCCGACATCCGTGCGCAGGGCGGCGTGTCCCGGATGAGCGATCCGGACATGATCGAGGGCATCATCTCCGCCGTCTCCATCCCGGTCATGGCAAAGGCCCGCATCGGTCACTTCGTGGAGGCGCAGATCCTGCAGAGTCTCGGCGTCGACTACATCGACGAGTCCGAGGTGCTCACCCCGGCCGACTACGCCAACCACATCGACAAGTGGAATTTCACCGTGCCGTTCGTCTGCGGCGCGACGAATCTGGGTGAGGCGCTGCGCCGGATCACCGAGGGCGCGGCCATGATTCGCTCGAAGGGCGAGGCGGGCACCGGTGACGTGTCCAACGCGACCACGCACATGCGCAAGATCCGTCAGGAGATCCGCAGGCTGTCCTCGCTGCCCGAGGACGAGCTGTTCGTCGCGGCCAAGGAACTGCAGGCGCCGTACGAGCTGGTGCGCGAGATCGCCCAGACCGGCAAGCTGCCGGTCGTGCTGTTCACGGCGGGCGGCATCGCGACCCCGGCCGACGCCGCGATGATGATGCAGCTCGGTGCCGAGGGCGTGTTCGTGGGTTCGGGCATCTTCAAGTCCGGCAACCCCGCGCAGCGCGCCGCCGCGATCGTCAAGGCCACCACGTTCTACGACGATCCGGACGTGCTGGCGAAGGTGTCGCGCGGCCTGGGCGAGGCCATGGTCGGCATCAACGTCGAGGAGATCGCGCAGCCGCACCGGTTGGCCGAGCGCGGTTGGTGATCGCGGGCCGTTAGCTTCTGCCGCGTGGATTGCGGCAGCTGCGGTACTTCGTGGTGTCGGCGGAGGAGTTGTACTTCCGCCGCGCCGCGAAGCGGTTGTTCATTTCGGGACCGACACTCGGTCAGCGGACCGAAGTTCTGGAGCGGGAGCTCGGCGGTCCGCTGCATTCCGGCTTCCCGGGTTGGCCGCCGCACTGACGGCGGGACTGTCGCCGACGTAGCGCGACCCGCGTGTCGGCGTTGACCGTCCAACTCTCACGGCGGCCAGAAAGTAGTCTCAGGGTTCCCATAAACACGCTCAGTAGCTTCGCCATTCGATTGCCCATGGCCGTTTCGTGTCCTCGCATCGTCGGGGATCCTCCGAACGCAAAGGACGAACAGTTGAAGCTTCGTAAGACCGGACGTATTGCCGCCGCGGGGTTGGCTATGGCTGCCGCCCTCAGCCTGGCCGCCTGCGGCAACGATGAAACGAGCGAGTCGGATAAGCCGACGCGCACCACAACCGGCGTCGCGGCGACTGCCACCACACCCGCCCCGCCCACCGTCGACGAACTCAATGCCCTGCTGCAGCGTGCGCTGGATCCCGCGGTGCCGAACGAGGAAAAGCTCGACAGCGTGCAGGGCATCGAGGCCGACCCCGGACTGCCGAACCGCTTGGCGGAGGCGTTCCGGCAGTCCAATGCCACGGTCGTGGTCACCGGAGTCACCGCATTCGGCGACAGCGTCACCGCGCAGGCCAAGTTCACCATCAATGGCCAGGAGAATCTGGTCGACGTGCCCTTCGTGTTGGACGGCGGCAAATGGAAGGTCCAGAAGGCATGGGCTTGCCAGGCGCTGACCAACCTGAACCAGCAGTCCCCGGCCTGCGCCGCCTGACCGTTCCCGGCGCCAGGGCGCAGTGCGCTTCGCTCTACCGGTTTCGGCCCGGCAACGCTTCCGCGATTGCCGGGCCGAAACATTGGAGAGGGCGCCTACCCCGCGTGGTCGTCGTCGACTCGCAGTGCGGGGCGATCAGGGTGGTCCCAGCGGACAAAGTACGTTGGTGTATCAGGGTTTTCGGCATCGTGCCCGAGCAATGCGGGAATGGTCCACTGCGCGTCCGCGGGAGTGATGCGGCGGAGGGCGGCCGCGGACAGGTCCAGGCGCACGGTCAGGTCGGCGTCGAGGCCACGGCCGGACAGCATCGGTCCCGCGACGATGATCGTGGTGGCGGGCGGTGCCGTGCGGATCGCCGCACGTGCCGAGCGGTCGGCGGCTTCGTCCCAGAGAGCGGGCAGCCACCGGCCGTGGTCCCGCAGGGCGACGACGACCTCCCGGCGCACCGCCGCATAGTCGAACCACGCTGTGCGATAGGACATCTCGTCGGTGCGGCCGAACTCCATGCGCAGTGATGCGGGACGCACGTAGTCGTGCAGCGAGACCACGGCGGCGCTGCGTCCCGCGTCGCGCAGCGCGGCGGCGATCCGTGCGGCGAACGCGACGGGCCGCGCGGCGTCGGCGCCGTCGACGGCGATCACCGTGCAGGAGCGTGCGGTCAGGACGGGCCGGATCACCAGCTCGACGAGGCTGTCCACGGTGATCGGCAGAAAACGGGGCACCTGTCCATCTCAGCAAACCGCGACGTGCCGCAGGACGGTGAGGCGTCGCTGTTGCCGGGTGTTCACCGGTGGCCGCGGCGCGCGCCGGGCGGCGGCCGGGTTAGTCTCACCGCATGGCGACAATCGAAGAGGCGCTGGAGATAGAGCGGCTCGAGCGGGACATCTTCCGTGGCGCGTCCACCAAGACCCAGCTCCCGCGCACGTTCGGCGGACAGGTTGCCGGCCAGGCGCTGGTCTCCGCGGTCCGGACCGTGGAACCGCGGTTCCAGGTGCACTCGCTGCATGGATACTTCCTGCGACCGGGCAATCCGCAGGAGCGCACCGTCTATCAGGTCGAGCGCATCCGGGACGGCCGCTCGTTCTGCACCCGCCGGGTGACCGGCATCCAGGACGGCGCCGCCATCTTCACCATGTCGGCCTCCTTCCACGTCGGCGATCAGGGTCCCGTGCACCAGGACGTCATGCCCGAGGTGCAAGCGCCCGATGATCTGCCCGACGCGGAGACGACCATGACCCCCGAGCGGCTGTGGTTGATGCGCGAGTGGGAGCACTGGGATATCCGCATGGTGCCGCAGGAGAACGTGTCCCGCCGCGACGGTGTAGTCTCCCAGCAGCAGGTGTGGTTCCGCTACCGGCACCCGCTGCCCGACGATCCGCTGGTGCACGTATGCACCCTGGCCTACATGAGCGATATGACGCTGCTCGGATCCTCGAAGGTGATTCACCCCGACGAGCCGACCCAGAACGCCTCACTCGACCACGCGATGTGGTTCCTGCGCCCGTTCCGCGCCGACGAGTGGCTGCTGTACGACCAGTCCGCACCTTCGGCCGGTTTCGGCCGGGCCCTGACCGGCGGCAAGATCTTTACCCGCGACGGCACCCTGGTCGCCGCCGTGGTCCAGGAAGGGCTCATCCGCACTTTGCGGGACAGCTGAGCGTCGGTGTCGCCGATGCCTCTTAGACGGCAACCGTGAGCAGGACCACATCGGCACGGCTCGTAAGCTTTCCGGCGTGAACGCTACCTCGGTCGCCGCACCCGCCGCCGACACCGGCCCGGTGCGGTCCGGTCCCACCATCGGTGTGCTCGGGTTGCAGGGCGACGTCCGGGAGCACGTCGCGGCCCTCGAACGGTGCGGTGCGCGACCTGTGCTGGTCCGTCGCGAGTCCGAGCTCGCCGCGGTGGACGCCCTGGTGCTTCCCGGTGGCGAGTCGACTGCGATCAGCAAGCTGCTGGAGGCATTCGAGCTGCTGGAGCCGTTGCGCGCGCGGCTGCGCGACGGGATGCCCGCCTTCGGCTCCTGCGCGGGCATGATCCTGCTCGCCTCGGAGGTGCTCGACACCCGTCCGGACGCGAAGCACCTGTCCGGGATCGATATGACGGTGCGCCGCAATGCCTTCGGCCGGCAAGTCGATTCATTCGAGACCGACCTGCCATTCGCCGGACTCACCGGCGGTCCGGTGCGGGCGGTGTTCATCCGCGCGCCGTGGGTCGAGCGGGTGGGCGAGGGCGTCGAGGTGCTCGCCACCGTGCCGGACGGTCCCGCGGCGGGCCGGATCGTGGCGGTGCGACAGGGCACTGTCCTGGCGACGTCGTTCCATCCCGAGGTGACCGGCGACCTGCGGGTGCACCGGATGTTCGTCGACCTGGTCCGGGCGGCCTGAGCGGAGACCGCTTTGCGCGGTCGTAACGGACGCCCGAGTAGGCTGGGGAAGTTGTCCGCCCGGCCGTGCCGGTACGGTACACACCACCAGACGTGCCATCGACCTGAAGGAAGTAGGGAATGAGCGGCCACTCCAAATGGGCCACCACCAAGCACAAGAAGGCTGCGATCGACGCGAAGCGCGGCAAGCTGTTCGCGAAGCTGATCAAGAACATCGAGGTGGCGGCCCGGACCGGTGGTGGTGACCCGGATGGCAACCCGACGCTGTACGACGCCATCCAGAAGGCGAAGAAGTCGTCGGTCCCCAACGACAACATCGAGCGCGCCCGCAAGCGCGGCGGCGGCGAGGAAGCCGGCGGCGCCGACTGGCAGACGATCATGTACGAGGGCTACGGCCCCAACGGTGTCGCCGTGCTGATCGAGTGCCTCACCGACAACCGCAATCGTGCCGCGGGCGAGGTCCGGGTCGCGATGACCCGCAACGGTGGCAACATGGCCGACCCGGGCTCGGTGGCCTACCTGTTCCACCGCAAGGGCATCGTCACCTTGGAGAAGAACGGTCTTTCCGAGGACGACGTGCTGATGGCGGTGCTCGACGCGGGGGCCGAAGAGGTCAACGACCTCGGCGAGTCGTTCGAGATCGTCAGCGAGCCCGGCGATCTGATCGCCGTGCGCACCGCGTTGCAGGGCGCCGGGATCGACTACGACTCGGCCGAGTCCGGTTTCCAGCCCTCGGTCTCGGTCGCGGTGGACGCAGACGGCGCACGCAAGGTGATCAAGCTGGTCGACGCCCTCGAAGACAGCGATGACGTGCAAAACGTCTACACCAACGTCGACATCCCGGACGAGGTGCTCGCCCAGCTCGACGACTAGTCGATCAACCGCGCGTAGTACTCCTGCATGGCGGGGTAGTACGCGTCGAAAGCGGGGCGGTCGGTCTGCGCACGGGCCGCCCCGAGCATGTCCAGGTAGTACTCCCAGCCAGGGCCGACCTGGGGAAGCTGGGCGATCTCGGCATCGGTGAGCAGGTGATGGGTGAAGCGCAACTCCGTGGTGCCCGCCGACTCGCTCAGCGCCAGGTCCAGCCGCCACGAACCGTGCTCGTCGATCGCTGAGACCGCCAGCCGGTGCGGCGGTTCGCAGGCGTCGATGCGCAACTCCATCCACGGCTGCTCGTCCTCGAACGCCATCTGCACCTTGATCGTTCGTCCCGGTGCCGCCTCGCCTTCCCACGGGCCGAACCAGCGTGCGGTGCGGTCGGATTCGGTGACGCTGGCCCACACGTCCTCGATCGGGGCGCGGTAGGTGCGGACCAACACCAGGTCCTTGCCCGTGCCTACGGGGAAAAGCCGTCCGGTGGGTCGCTTGGTCATGCCGTGTTCTCCTGTGTCGCGTCCTGGCCACCGGAACGGCGCTCGCGCCTGGTCCGGTAGACCTCCGTCTCGAGTGCGTCGAGGTGGTGCGCCCAGTCCGTCGGCTGGTCGAAGCGTGCGAGCCACTCGGTGAGTTCAGACAGCGGTCTGGTGTCGAGCACGTAGAAACGCTGTCTGCCGACGAGTTCGTCGCGCACTAGGCCGCTTTCGCGCAGCACGCGAAGGTGTCGGCTGACGGCAGGGCGGCTGATCGCGAAATGCCCGGCGATCTCACCGGCGGTGCGCCGGGCGCCGAGCAGTAATTCCAGGATTTCCCGCCGAACTGGATCGGCGATCGCTCCGGCCACCTCGTCCACGCACAAAAGCGTAACCAGCCGGTTACGCTTTTGTCCAGCGCCGTGTGCGACGCATGCGATCAGCGCTTCATCGCCGGTCGGCGCGGCGCGCCGCCGACGGGAAGGCGCGTGGTCTACTCCGCGATCTCGGTGCGCTCCCACCACTCGTAGACGGGCAGTTCCCCTTCGGGCGTGACCAGGTGCCGCGAGGTGACTTTGAAATGTTCGTATCCGCCCCGGTACGGGACCTTGAGCTCGACCCCCGGCGGGGTGATCGGCACGATGCGCTGGGGCAAGCCTTCCGGCCCGCCCTCGAGGAAAGCCTTGACCGCATTGCTCATCCTCGGATGGTAGAAGCGGAGCGGCGCGGATCGTGGCAGATTCAGGGCACAGTGAGTACCAATTTGCCCACGGTTCGCCCAGTATCGCCCAAAGCGTGCGCCTTTGCCGCCTCCGAGAGCGGGAATGTTCCGGCGATGGTCGGCCGCAGCGTCCCGGCTTCGACCAGTCCGGCGAGCGCCGCCATGCCCGCGCGGTCGTGTTCCACCAGCATCCGGACCGCCCGGACCCCGAGCGCGTCCGCCTCGGTCGCGAGATCGCGCGGGCCCATGGCGCGCAATGTCACCAGCCGCCCGCCGGGACGCAGGGTGCGCAGCGAGCGAACGCTGTTGTCGTCATCGACCGAGTCCAGCACGACATCGACAGCACTCACCGCCTCGGCGACGTCGGTGCTTCGGTAGTCGATGACTTCGTCGGCGCCGATCCCGTGCAGGAAGGCGTGGTAGGGCGCGCTGGCGGTGCCGATGACGTACGCGCCGCGCGCCTTGGCGATCTGCACCGCGAAGTGGCCGACGCCGCCCGCGGCCGCGTGGATCAGCACACGCTGTCCCGGGCCCAGTGCGGCGACGTCGACCAGTGCCTGCCACGCGGTGAGCGCGGCGAGCGGGATGGCCGCGGCCTGCACATGATCGAGCACTGCCGGTTTGCGTGCGAACGCGCGGGCGGGGCCGACGGTGTATTCCGCGCAGGCGCCGTGGCCGCCCGGGTAGGGGAGCATGCCGAAGACCTCGTCGCCGGGGCGGAACAGGGTGACGCCGATGCCGACGGCGGCGACCTCGCCGGAGACGTCCCAGCCGAGAACGAACGGCGGCTCGGGCAGGAACAGTCCCGGGATGGCGCGGTGGAACCAGTCGGTCGGATTGAGTCCGGCGGCACGCACCCGGACCAGGATCTGGCCCGGACCCGGAACCGGTTGGGGGAGTTGCACTTCGGTGAGCACCTCGGGGCCGCCGAGGACGTGCTGGCTGATCGCGCGCATGGTCGCGGCGCTGTCGATTTCGGTCATGGCTGCCAGCCTGCCGGGCCCGCCAGGCGAAGAAAATGGCACGATTGCCATTCTTCGATATGATCGTGCCATGCTGGCGGATGAAGCCGCACCACATCGAGTGGTGGTGCTGGCATTGGACGGGGTGTACCCCTTCGAACTCGGCATCCCGAATCGCGTATTCGGCAGCGCCGCAGGCAGATACGAGGTGACCACCTGCTCGCTCGACGGTGGCCCGGTGCGCAGTGCCGCGGATTTCGCGATCGCCGTGGCGCACGACAGCCGCGCGTTGGATGCCGCCGAGACGGTCGTGCTGCCCGCCTGTGACATCTCGATGACCTTGTCCGGCGCGCTGCCGCAGCCGGTGCTCGACGCGTTCGCGCGGATTCGGCCTGGCACGAGGATCGTCGGGATCTGCACCGGAGCTTTCGTCGCCGCCGCCGCAGGGGTGCTCGACGGTCGCCCGGCCACCACGCACTGGAATCAGGCCGAACGGTTCCGCCGCACCTTCCCACGGGTTCGCCTCGATCCGGACGTGCTGTACGTCGACGACGGGGACGTCCTCACCTCGGCGGGCGCCGCGGCGGGTATCGACGTGTGTTTGCACTTGGTGCGCCGCGATCACGGCAGCGCCGTGGCGAACGCGGTCGCGCGCCGCTGTGTCGTCCCGCCGTGGCGCGACGGCGGCCAGGCGCAGTACATCGAACAGCCCGTTCCGCCTGCGACGTCGGCCGGCACCGCGGCGGCCCGGCAGTGGGCCCTGGAGAACCTCCGCTCCCCGCTCACCGTCGAGGAGTTGGCCGGACGGGCCCGGATGAGCAAGCGCACCTTCGCTCGGCGCTTTCGCGACGAGGTGGGCATGAGCCCGGGACGCTGGCTGATCCAGCAGCGCGTGTTCCGCGCCAGGCATCTGCTGGAGACCACCGACCTGACCGTCGACCGCATCGCGGGCGAGGTCGGATTCGCCACCGGTACCTCGCTGCGACAGCATCTGGCCGAGTCGATCGGCGTCTCGCCGCAGGCTTATCGGCGCACGTTCCGTGCTGACGCCGCCGCGCCGCGGCGAACGGTGGCCTGATCTGGGCATTCCTCTCGGGATCGGGGCAGAATACCGGCATGGCCGAACTGGTGCTCGTTCGCGGCGACATCACCGAGCAGGAGGTCGACGCGGTGGTCAACGCGGCGAATTCGTCGCTGCTCGGGGGCGGGGGAGTCGATGGGGCGATCCATCGGCGCGGCGGCCCCGAGATCGTGGCCGAATGTCGCCGACTGCGTGCTGCTCGGTACCGCGAGGGACTGCCGACGGGTGCGGCGGTCGCCACAACGGCCGGTCGCCTGCCTGCTCGCTGGGTGATCCACACGGTCGGACCGGTATGGTCGGCGGCCGAGGACCGATCCGCGGTACTGGCTTCCTGCTATCGCGAATCCTTGCGCGTGGCGGACGAATTGGGAGCGCGAACGGTCGCGTTCCCGGCTATCTCCACCGGTATTTACGGCTGGCCCATGGACGACGGCGCCCGGATCGCCGTCGAGACGGTGCGTGCGACCGAGACGGAGGTGGCGGAAGTCCGGTTCGTTCTCTTCGGTGAGCCCGCTTACGCGGCGTTCGCGGGGCGGGCCTCCGCAATCTGACACCGCGACGGAGCCGAACTTGTCGGTGCCCGCTGGCATAGTCGGGCCCGTGTCGTTCAGTACCCGTATCGAAGTCCGTGTGACCGATCTGGATCCGCAATTGCACGTCACCGGCGCGGCCTACCATCAGTTCGCCGACCACGCGCGTTTCGCGTGTGTCCAGGCGGCGGGCATCTCGGTCGACGACCTGATCGCGGCGGGGCTCGGGCCGGTCAACCTGGAGACCGTCCTGCGGTTCCAGCGTGAATTACGCGGCGGCGACGCCGTGGACGTGTCCTGTAGCTGGCAGTGGGGCGAGGGCAAGACCTACCGGGTCGAGCACATTTTCACGCGCTCCGACGGAGTTGTCGCCGCGACGGTGACCCACGTCAGCGGCCTGCTCGATTTGGCCGCGCGGCGCTTGGTCGCCGATCCCGCGCGGCAGTGGGCGGCATGGGCGAGCCGTCCCGAGTTGCTCGGGCTGCCGAATGCGGTGCGGGACATCGCGGCACTCGGTGGGTAGCGGGTCGTGTCGCTGGTCGGCGAAAGATCAAGCCTCCGCTAGACTCTCGAACAGTTGTTCGTGTCTGCGAGAGGGGTTGCCGTGCGGGTGATGGGCGTCGACCCCGGACTCACCCGGTGCGGCCTCAGCATCGTCGAGGGCGGGTCGGGGCGGCAGGTCACCGCCCTGGATGTCGGCGTGGTCCGCACCCCCGGCGACATGGATCTGGCCCAGCGCCTGCTCGCGGTCGCCGACGCCGCCGAACACTGGATGGACGTGCACAAGCCAGGAGCCGTGGCTATCGAACGCGTCTTCGCCCAGCACAATGTCCGTACCGCCATGGGCACCGCACAGGCGGGGGGAGTGATCGCGTTGTCCGCGGCGCGACGCGGGATCCCGGTCGCGTTCCACACCCCCAGCGAGGTGAAGGCGGCGGTCACCGGTAACGGCACCGCCGACAAGAAGCAGGTGACCGCCATGGTCACCCGCATCCTCGGCTTGCCTGCCGCCCCCACGCCGGCGGACGCGGCGGATGCGCTCGCGCTGGCCATCTGCCATTGTTGGCGGGCGCCGCTGCTGGAGCGGATGGCGCAGGCCGAGGCCAAGGCGGCCGCGGCGCAGCGACGATACCGGGAACGGCTGGCCGAACAACGGAAGGCGGTGCACAGGTGATCGCGTCGGTTCGCGGTGAGGTGCTGGAGATCGCCCTCGACCACGCAGTGATCGAGGCGGCGGGAGTCGGCTACCGGCTCAACGCCACCCCGTCCACGCTGGCCGGGCTCACCCGTGGTGCCGAAGCCAGGCTCTACACCGCGATGATCGTGCGCGAGGACTCGATGACGCTCTACGGTTTCGCCGACACCGAGGCACGCGACCTATTCGGTTTGCTGCAAACGGTCTCCGGCGTCGGCCCTCGGCTCGCGATGGCGGTGCTGGCGGTGCTCGAGCCCGAGGCGCTGCGCAAGGCGCTCGCCGAGGGCAACGTGGCAGCGCTGACGAGGGTGCCCGGCATCGGAAAGCGCGGCGCCGAGCGGATGGTGGTCGAACTGCGCGACAAGGTGAACCTCGTTCCGGTGCCGTCCGGCCCGCCCGGATCGACACCGGCCGCGGTGCCCACGCCGGTGCGCGATCAGGTCGTCGAGGCGCTGATCGGCCTCGGCTTCGCCGTCAAGCAGGCCGAGCAGGCGGTCGACGCGGTGCTGGCCGACCAGCCTGCCGCCGATACTTCTGTCGCCCTGCGCGCCGCGCTCGGCCTGCTCGGCAAGAACCGGTAAGGCGTCATGGACCATCCGGACGAACCCACCGAATCCCAAGTCAGCGCGGGTTATTTGAAGTCCGACGGGGAGATCGAGGCGAGTCTGCGCCCGAAGTCGCTGGACGATTTCATCGGCCAACCCCGGGTTCGCGAACAGCTCGCACTGGTGTTGCGCGGCGCCAAACAGCGCGGCGGCACGCCGGATCACGTCCTGCTGTCCGGCCCTCCGGGACTCGGCAAGACGAGCATGGCGATGATCATCGCCGCTGAACTCGGCACCGCTCTGCGGATCACCTCGGGACCCGCGCTGGAACGGGCCGGTGATCTCGCGGCCATGCTGAGCAACCTCGTCGAAGGCGACGTGTTGTTCATCGACGAGATCCACCGCGTGGCACGGCCTGCCGAGGAGATGCTGTACCTGGCGATGGAGGACTTCCGGGTGGACGTGGTCGTCGGCAAAGGTCCCGGCGCAACCTCGATTCCCCTGGATATCGCGCCGTTCACCCTGGTCGGCGCCACCACGAGGTCGGGAGCGCTGACCGGCCCGCTGCGCGACCGCTTCGGTTTCACCGGGCACATGGACTTCTACGAGCCCGGCGAGCTGCTGCGCATTCTGCAGCGTTCGGCCCACATCCTCGGCGTCGGCATCGAGGAGGACGCGGCCGCCGAGATCGCGGGCCGCTCCCGCGGCACGCCCCGGATCGCCAACCGCCTGCTGCGCCGGGTGCGCGACTACGCGGAGGTCCGCGCCGACGGCCGGATCACCCGTCCCATCGCGCAGGCCGCGCTGGAGGTCTACGACGTGGACGTACTCGGCCTCGACCGACTCGACCGCGCGGTGCTCGGCGCGCTGGTCCGCAGTTTCGGCGGCGGCCCGGTCGGCGTGTCCACCCTGGCGGTCGCGGTCGGCGAGGAGGCTGCCACCGTCGAGGAAGTATGCGAACCCTTCCTGGTTCGCGCCGGCATGATCGCCCGAACCCCGCGCGGCCGGGTCGCGACCGCCGCGGCCTGGGAGCACCTCGGCCTGGTTCCTCCCCCCGACCTGGTCTTCGGCTCGATCGAAGTGCGCGGCCGCGAGCCGCATCCCACCCTCGACCTCTTCGAATGACGCCGGGCTCCGCTGTTCGCGCTCGGGGCGATGGGCGCGGGCGTGGTCAGCGGCGGCCGCGCAGGGCGGCGGCGACCAGATCGAGGAATGCGTCGACCTCGTCGGGTTGGTAGCCGCGGGTGCCGAGGCGGGCCTCGGTGAAGCGGACGGCGCACACGTCATCGATGGTGAGGCTGCCGGGCCCGCCGTGCGCGAGGGTCGCGGCGACCAGGTCGAGGAACGCGCCGACCTCTTCCTCGTTGTAACCGCGCTGGCCGACGGGGGCCCGGGTGAAGCGCATCCGGTGCACGTCGTCGGGTGTGAGCAGGGCGTGTCCGTTGCCGTTGGCCGCAGGCACCGGCCGGACACCGCGCTGGCGGAATTCGAGCTCGACCTGGATCTGGTCGAGATACTCGTCCACCTGGTCGGCGTGGTAGCCGCGTTCGCCGAGCCGCGGCGCGTCGAAGCTGATGTGCCGCAGATCGTCGGCGGTGAGGGCACCGTGTCCGGCCAGGGTCGCGGCGACGAGCTCGAGGAAGGCGTCGACCTCGTTCGTGCGGTAGCCGCGATGCCCGAATGGCGGGGTCGCGAAACTGGTCCGGCGCACATCCTCGGGTGTCACGGGCGACATTCTGTCAGGCGGGATGCGCTGCGCCGGTCGAAAGCGAAATTTCGGACTCTGCTGGCCTTTTGCGAACAAGGGCCGTTCCTCTGGTGAAACGTCGGATCGGTGCGCCTCACCCTAACGCCAGTGATCCGGTCAGGGGGATTGGCACGTTGCTCAGTCCTTGCGGACGCCGTCGACGAGCAGGCGGCGGATCGCTTCGTTCAGCCGGGTGATCGACGCTTCGTCGGGTTCGCGCAGCGAGTACACGATGCCGGCGATGAGCATGCCGGTGACCGCCCGTGCGGTGTTGACGGTGTCCAGGTCCGCACGCAGGTAGCCGAGTTCGACACCGTGGTCCAGATACCCAGCCGTCAGCGCGTCGGCGGTGTCGAGCAGGCCGTACAACCGCTGGGTGAGCTCGTCGTCGATGCCGGTGGCGTGGAACAGCAGCAGCTGGGCCACCCGGCGATCGGCGAGCAGGATCTCGGTGAGGGCGACCCCGATGCGGTCGATCTGCGCGCGGTATTCGTCCAGTGTGCTGGCGGCATCCGGGGCGTTCTCGGTGCCGAGGGCGGCGATGATGCGTGCGGACAGGTCGTCGATGACGTGGTCGATGATGTCGCGCTTGTTGCTGAAGTAGCGATAGAAGGTGCCGTGCCCGATGCCCAGCTGGCCTGCGATGTCGGCGATGCCGGTGGCGTGATAGCCCTTCTCCGCGAAACAGACGAAGGCCGTGTCGATGATCTCCTGGCGCAGTTCGGCCTTGCGTCGCTCCGCACGCGTGGGTGGCTTCGTCACCAGGCCGATGATACAGTCGTCCGAAACGGAATGATATGTCATTCCGTGATAAGCGGTTCAGTTAGCAGGAGGTTCGGCGTGGCGCCTCAATACGACGCGGTCGTGGTCGGTGCGGGATTCGGGGGTATGGGGGCGGGTATTCAGCTCGACCGGCTCGGCTCGAGCAATTACGTCATCCTCGAACGCGAGGACGATCTCGGCGGCACCTGGCACGTCAACCACTATCCCGGCCTCGCGGTGGACATCGCCTCGGTCACCTACTCCTACTCGTTCGAGCCGAACCCGCGTTGGTCGCGGCTGTTCGCGCCCGGGGCGGAGCTGAAGAAATACGCCGAGCACGTCGCCGACAAGTACGGTCTGCGCCGCCGGATGCGCTTCGGCACCGTCGTCGACGGCGCGCGGTGGGACTCCGAACACGAGCAGTGGGTGGTCTCGCTGGCGGGCGGCGAAACCGTCACCGGCCGGTACCTGCTCACCGCGACGGGGTTCCTCTCCCAGCCCTACACACCGCCGTTTCCCGGTATCGACTCGTTCGCGGGCAAGATCCTCCACACCACCGCGTGGGAGGACGACTTCGACCTCACCGGCCGCAAGGCCGCGATCATCGGCACCGGCGCCACCGCCGTGCAGCTGGTGCCCGAGGTGGCCAAGAAAGCGCAGGAGCTCACCGTCTTCCAACGCACCCCGATCTGGGTGGTCCCGAAGGTCGACACCGCCATCCCCGCGCCGGTGCGGAAACTGTTCGAGCGGGTGCCCGCGACGCAGAAGGCCGCGCGAGTGATCAACACCAGCCTGCTGGAGGCGCTGATGGTGGTGGGCGTGCTGCACTTCAGGCAGGCCAAACTGATGAACAAGGGCGCGGGCGTGCTGGCCAAGGCGCATCTGCGGGCGTCGGTGCGGGACAAGGAGACACGCAGGCGCCTCACGCCGCACTACGACTTCGGGTGCAAGCGGCCGACCTTCTCCAACCACTACTTCACCACGTTCAATCAGCCGCACGTGCGGTTGGAGACGAACTCGATCGACCACATCGAGCCGGACGGCATCGTCACCGCCGACGGGCACAAGACCGAGATCGACACACTGATCCTGGCCACCGGCTTCAATTTGTGGGACGTGAACTTCCCGGCCATCGAGATCATCGGCCGCGACGGGGTGAACCTCGGAAAGTTCTGGCGGGACAATCGTTTCCAGGCCTACGAGGGCATCACGGTGCCGAAGTTCCCCAACTTCCTCAGCCTCAACAGCCCGTACTCCTACAGCGGCCTGTCCTACTTCACCACCATCGAGGCGCAGATGAAGCACATGGGCAGGCTGTTCGGCGAGCTGCGCCGCCGCGGCGAGACCACCTTCGAGGTCACCGAGCGGGCCAACGCCGAGTTCCTGGACCGGGTCACCGACAAGCTCGGTTCCTCGGTCTTCTACGGCGGCGACTGCGCCACCGCGCGCAGCTACTACTTCAACCCGCACGGCGAGGCCGCCCTGCTGCGCCCGACCAGCACGCTCAACGCGCACCGCGAGGCGGTGAGCTTCCCGCTGGACGACTACGTCTACGGCAAGACCGCCTGAGCCGCGTCTCGTCGCCCGTGTCACACACTCGTCGTCGCCCGCCGGCCGCCTGTTGCGGCGGCGGGTCGCCGTGCGACGAAGCTGTTGTAGCTGCCCAGCGGGTGTGCGGGTGTGGCACCCGCGCAGCGAACTGGCAGACTGTGTGGGTACCTGTCCATCCCACCCACAACACTAGGGACTGACTTCGACGATGGAACTGCTGTTTCCGCTGCTACTGGTAGCCCTGCTCGTGCCGATGTTCCTCGGTGTCCGCCGCCAGAAGCGGGAGGCCGAGAAGGTCGCGAGCATGCAGGACAACCTGAAGATCGGCGATCAGGTCATCACCACGTCGGGTCTGTACGGCACCGTGGTCGAACTCGACGACACCACGGTCGACCTCGAGATCGCCGAAGAGGTGGTCACCACGTGGCTGCGCCAGGCCATCCGTGAGGTGCGCGCCGATGACGCGGTGAGCACCGACGAGACCGACTCGGACGCCACCGGCTCCGAGGGCACGGCCGCCCCCGACGCCATCGAGGAATCCACCGAGCAGACCGAGACCCGGCTGACCAAGGACTGATTCTTCCGGTCCTGCCGCAACTCGCCGGATGTCGCCGCGGCTCGCCGTCCGCGCACCCGGCGTCGCTGCGGCATGCCCGCTTGTTCCATCCTCGACTTCCTGCCTAGGAGATGACCTACTGTGCCACCTTCCCAGGGATCGGCGCACCCGCTGCGGCTGCTCGGCGCCTATACCGCGCTGCTGGCCGTGGTCTATGCGCTGGTGTTCTTCACCGGTGACAAGTCCCCGACACCAAAGCTCGGCATCGACCTGCAGGGTGGTACCCGGGTCACGCTGTCCGCACGCACGCCGGACGGCAGCAAACCGAGCCAGGACAGCCTGAAGAAGGCGCAGGACATCATCGAGAACCGCGTCAACGGGCTCGGCGTCTCCGGGTCCGAGGTCGTCATCGACGGCGACAACATCGTGATCACCGTGCCCGGCGACGACGGACAGCAGGCGCGCGCGCTGGCGACGACGGCCAAGCTGTACATCCGTCCGGTGCTGCAGGCCGTGCCCGCGGCCGGACGCGGCGCGACACCGCAGCCGGCTCCAGGTACGCAACCGCCACCCGCGGCCCAGCCCACCACGCCGGAGGCGCCGGGAACGCCGGAGACGCCGGAGGCCACCCCGGCTCCACAGCAGCGGGTGTTCCCCGCGCAAGCGCCGACCCAGCCGCCGACCGATCCGAACCTGACGCCCACCGAAGCGGCCACCAAGGAGATCCAGGCGGCGAAGGCGCTGCGGCAGAGCACCGACCCGTCGGTGCAGCAGGCCGCGCTGGCCACGCTGGACTGCGCCAAGGCCGATCCCCTCGCGGGCAACGACGACCCGGCCCTTCCGCTGGTGACCTGCGCGACCGACGGCACCGAGGTCTTCCTGCTGGACAAGAGCCGCATCGACGGCCAGGAGATCAAGGACGCCACCTCGGGGCTGAACCAGCAGCAGGCCAGGCACGAGGTCTATCTGGACTTCAAGTCCGGCGGCAGCGACGCGTGGGCCGCGCTCACCGGCGAGTACGTCTACAAGCGGGTCGCTTTCGTGCTCGACTCCAAGGTGGTCAGCGCGCCCGTCGTGCAGCAGGGACCGCAGCAGGGCGGCCGCACCCAGATCTCGGGCAATTTCACCGCGACGACGGCCAAGGAGCTGGCCAACACGCTGAAGTACGGTTCGCTGCCGCTGTCGTTCCAGACCTCCGAGGCCGAGACGGTGTCGGCGACGCTCGGCTTGTCCTCGCTGAAGGCGGGCCTGCTCGCCGGTGCGATCGGCTTGGCGGTCGTGTTGCTCTACTGCCTCGCCTACTACCGCATGCTCGGGTTGGTCACCGGCCTGTCCTTGCTGATGTCCGGCTTGGCGGTCTACGGCATCATGGTGCTGCTGGGCCGCTGGATCGGCTTCACCCTCGACCTCGCCGGTATCGCCGGTCTGATCATCGGTATCGGCATGACCGCCGACTCCTTCGTGGTGTTCTTCGAGCGAATCAAGGACGAGATGCGCGAGGGTCGCAGCTTCCGTTCCGCCGCGCCGCGCGGCTGGCAGCGCGCCCGCCGGACCGTCCTGTCCGGCAACGCGGTCAGCTTCCTCGCCGCAGCTGTGCTTTACGTCCTGGCCGTCGGTCAGGTGAAGGGCTTCGCGTTCACCCTCGGCCTCACCACCATCCTCGACGTCGTCGTGGTCTTCCTGGTGACCTCGCCGCTGGTGCTGCTCGCCTCGCGGACGGCATTCTGGTCCAAACCGTCGGTGAACGGCCTCGGCGCGATCCAGCAGATCGCCCGCGAGCGGAAGGCGGCCGAGGCCGCCCTCGGGAAAGCGTGAGGACGCGATGACCAACAGTCACACCACCCGGTCGCTCGACAAGGCGAGCCCGGCCGAGATCACCGACGTGTTCGAGGCGGTCACCGAGCTGCAGCCGCCGAAGCACGGCTTCTTCAACCGCCTCTACACCGGAACCGGCGCCGTCGACGTCATCGGCAAGCGGCGGATGTGGTATCTCATCACCGCCGTCATCGTGCTGATCTCGTTGGGCAGCATGATCTTCCGCGGCTTCAACTTCGGCATCGACTTCGAGGGCGGTTCGCGCATCCAGTTCCCGGCGGGGAACGCGACCACCAGCCAGGTCGAGGACGTCTACCGCGGTGCGGTGGGCACCGACCCGGTCTCGGTGCAGACCGTGGGCACCGGCGGCTCGGCCACCATGCTGATCCGTTCCGAGGCGCTGAACCAGCAGCAAGTGGAGGCGCTGAACAACGCGCTGTTCGCCGAGTTCCAGCCGAAGGACTCCAGCGGCAAGCCGAGCCTGGCCGCGATCAGCACCTCCGATGTCAGCGAGACCTGGGGCAGCCAGATCACCCGCAAGGCGCTGATCGCGCTGGCGGTGTTCCTCGTGCTCGTGGCCGTCTACATCGCGGTCCGCTTCGAGCCGCACATGGCCATCGCCGCGCTGGCCGCGCTGGTCTTCGACGTCGCCGTCACCGCGGGCGTGTACTCGCTCGTCGGGTTCGAGGTCACCCCGGCCACGGTGATCGGCATCCTGACCATTCTCGGCTTCTCGCTCTACGACTCGGTGGTCGTGTTCGACAAAGTCGAGGAGAACACGCGCGGTATTTTGCACCTGACCAGGCGCACCTACGGGGAGCAGGCGAATCTCGCGGTGAATCAGACGCTGATGCGCTCGATCAACACCGCGCTGATCGGTATTCTGCCGATCGTCGGCCTGATGGTGATCGCGGTCTGGATGCTCGGCGTCGGCACGCTCAAGGACTTGGCGCTGGTGCAGCTGGTCGGCCTGCTGGTCGGCACGTACTCCTCGATCTTCTTCGCGACACCGCTGCTGGTGTCGATCAAGGAGCGCCGGGGACCGGTCGCGGCGCACACGAAGAAGGTCTTGGCCAAGCGCGCCGGGGCGGCCAGTGTCCGCGCCGGCGCCGCGGCCGAGCGCAGGGCGAGCATGGCGGCGGGCCGGAACTTCGAGGAGACGCCGCGCAGAGAGCGTCCGGCCGGGCAGACGCCGCGGCCGGGGGCGCGACCGAGCGGAAAACGGCACAAGAGGCGGCACTGACCACCACGAGGCAGGGGGTTTCATGCGACAGCCACGCACGGCGGTACGACTGATCGGGGCACTCACTGCGGGCACGCTGGCCGCCGGGCTGGTGGCAGGCTGCTCCGGCAAGAGTCAGGTGCCGTCGATCGGCTACGCCACCGACGCCACCATCGCCAGCTACAACGGCGGCAGCACGCTCGGTGCGAGTTCCGGCTCCACCGCGGTGTTCTCCCGGGTGCTGACCGGTTTCTTCTACACCGGTCCGGATGGTCAGCAGGTGGCCGACACCGACCTGGGCACCGCCAAGGAGGTGCCCGGCGAGTCGCAGACCATCCAGTACCGCCTGAATCCCGACGGGGTGTACTCCGATGGCGTGCCGACCTCGTGCGACGACTTGGTGCTGGCCTGGGCCGCCCGCAGCGGGCGGTTCACCAAGCCCGGTGACCGAGGGACGGTCCCGCTGTTCGACGCCGCGAGCACCGCCGGTTACGACGACATCGAGCGGGTCGAGTGCCAGCCCGGCTCGCGGGATGCCACCGTCGTCTTCCGGCCCGGCCGGCACTACCTGCCGTGGCGCACTCTGTTCGCGGCGGGGGAGTTGATGCCCGCGCACGTCGCGGCCCGGGCGGCGAACGTGCCCAACGTGGTGTCGGCGTTGCAGGCCGGCGACCCGAACGCCGTCGGCAGGCTCGCGGAGTTCTGGAACACTGGCTGGACCATCCCGGCCGACGGCCGGCTCGATCCGGCTCGATTCCCGTCGTCGGGGCCCTACCGCATCGAATCCTTCAGCAGGGAGGAGGGTTTGGTGCTGGTCACCAACGAGCGCTGGTGGGGCAACAAGCCGGCGACCGGACGTATCGTGGTGTGGCCCAAGAACTTCGATCTGAAGCAGAAGATCGGCCAGAACGCCGTCGGCGTGGTCGACATCGGCGCCGGCTCGGTGAAAGACGTGAACCTGAGCGGCTTTTCGGTGCACACCGTACCGGGACGCGGCGCCGAGCAGTTGGTGCTGGCGACCGGGGGAGTGTTCTCCTCGGTGCAGGCGCGCCGGGCGTTCGCGCTGTGCCTGCCGCGGCAGGCCCTGTTCGACAAACTCGGGAAGGTCCCGGACGCGCCGAAGTCCGGGCTCGGCTCCGGCCCGCTGAACGCGCATATCGTCCAGCAGGATTCGCTGTTGTATCCGGCGGTCATCGGTGCGGCGGACAAGTACTCCGGCGGCGATGTGGCGAACGCGGCCAAGGCGGTCTCCGCATCCGGCGCGCCGAACCCGACCGTCCGCATCGGCTACCTGGGTCCGGACGACCGCCGCGCCCAGACCGTCACGATGATCGCCGATGCCTGCAAACCGGCGGGGATCACCGTGGTGGACGCCGGTGCGCCCGATTTCACCCCGTCCCGGCTCACCGAGGGGAAGGTCGACGCGGTCCTCGGCGGCACCGCCTCTGCGCCCGGTCCGGCCGGCTCGATCGAGGCGGTGGCCGCGACCAGCGCGTTGCGTACCGGTAACGGGCTCAATGTCGGACGGTTCGGCAACGGCCGTTACGATGCGATCACCGAGCAGCTTGCGGCCGACAACAATTCGGCCACACAGCTGAGTCTGCTCACCGAGGCCGAGAACCTGCTGTGGGCGGAGCTGCCGAGCATCCCGTTGTTCGCCACCCCGCGCACGATCGCCTTCGGCAAGGGGCTGCGCAACGGAATAGCCGGCCCCACCCAGGCCGGGTCGGGCTGGAACATGGACCGGTGGGTGCTCGAGCGGTGACGGATGGTGTGGGTGAAAGTGATCATGGAGAGGTGTCGATGAGCAAGCACGCGGCGATCGAGTCCGAAGACGTAGCCGCCGAACGGACCACCAAAGCCGCCGAGGTGGTCGATCGTTTGACCCGCTGGCACGACGACTTTCCCACCGCCGGAGTGCGTTTCGCGGATCTGACACCGGTGTTCGCCGACGCCGAGGGCTTCCGTGCTGTGATCGACTGCTTGGCGGCGTGCGCACCCGATGCCGATCTCGTGGCCGGTGTCGACGCCCGTGGTTTCCTGCTGGGAGCCGGTGTCGCGGCGAGCCTGGGCACCGGTGTGCTCGCGGTCCGCAAGGCGGGCAAGTTGCCGCCGCCGGTGATCAGCCGGGAATTCAGCCTCGAGTACGGCACGGCCGCGTTGGAGATTCCCGCGAACGGCGTCGAGCTGCGCGGCCGCCGCGTTCTGCTGCTCGACGACGTGCTCGCCACCGGTGGCACCCTCGCCGCCGCGGCCGAGCTGTTCAAGGAGGCGGGGGCCGAGGTCGTCGCCGCGGCGGTGGTGCTGGAGCTGACCTTCCTCGGCGGCCGCGAACGGCAAGGCGACTACTCGCTGACCTCCATCGTGCAGGTCTAGCGGCGCACGGGAATCGACCATGTGATCCGAATTTCACTGGCGCATTCGCCGTCACTGGGTTTAACCTAGGCAGGTCTTGTTCCCGTTGATCGGAGTCACGCCGTTGCTCATCTGAGGTAGCCACTCGGGCGGTCCGCATTCGCGCGCCGCGCATCCGTCGCAACCTCTGGGAGTTGGCATGACCAATCTGTCCTTTTCCGATCTCACGTTCTCCTGGCCGGACGGCACCCCCGTCTTCGACGGGCTCGACGCCGTCCTCGGGCCCGGCCACATCGGCCTGGTCGGCGGAAATGGTGCGGGCAAGTCCACTCTGCTGCGGTTGATCGCCGGTCAGCTGAAGCCCGTGCGCGGGTCCATCACGGTGACCGGGCATCTCGGGTATCTGCGCCAAGACCTCGGTCTGGGCGCCGGGCAGCGAGTGGACACCGTCCTCGGCATCGCGGAAGTTCGAAAAGCGTTGCACCGCATCGAATCAGGCGCTGGCAGCGAGACCGACTTCGACGTGGTCGGCAATCACTGGGACGTCGAGGAACGGGCGCTGGCGCTGCTGGCCAGGCTCGGCCTGCACTACGTCGCCGAGTCGGCGCAGCAGCTCGACCGCACGCTCGACACCCTGTCCGGTGGCGAGACCGTCCTGCTCGGGCTGGTCGCCGAGCTGCTAGCCGAGCCCGACGTGCTGCTGCTGGACGAACCGACGAACAATCTGGACCAGGTGGCCCGCGGACGGCTCTACGACGTGGTCGGGCAGTTCTCCGGCACAGTACTCACGGTCAGTCACGATCGTGAGCTGCTGGAACGGATGTCGGCCATCGCGGAGCTGCGCAACGGCGAATTGCGCTTGTTCGGCGGCAATTTCAGCGAGTACGAGCGCATCATCGCCGCGGAGCAGGAAGCCGCCCGCGCGGCCATCCGGGACGCGCGCAGCGACGTGCGCAAGCAGGCGCGAGAGCTCGTCGAGGCACGCATCAAACTGGATCGCCGACTGCGTTACGGGCAGAAGATGTGGGACCAGAAGCGGGAGCCGAAAATCGTGATGGGCGAACGCAAACGGCAGGCTCAGGTGGCGGCGGGCAAGCTGCGTAACAACCACATCGAGAAGCTGGACACCGCCAAGGATCAGCTCGAGCAGGCCAAGGAGCTGCTGCGTGACGACCGGGAGATCCGGGTGGACCTGCCGGACACGCGGCTGTATCCGGGCCAAGACGTGATCGAGCTGGATCGGGTAGAGCTGGCCTGCGGTCCGACGGTGTCGTTGCGGGTGTCCGGTCCGGAGCGAATCGCGCTGACCGGCCGCAATGGTGTCGGCAAGACGACCCTGCTGCGCCGTATCGCGCAGCAGGGTCCGAGAGTCCCGTGGCGCATGCTGCCGCAGCGGCTGGACGTGTTCGACGAGCGGCGATCGGTGTTCGAGAACGTCGCGTCGACGGCGCCGCACGCATCCGCGGAACGGATCCGGGCCCAGCTGGCCCGCTTCCTGTTCCGCGGAGCGGACGCGGACGTCGCCGCCGCGGCGCTGTCCGGCGGCGAACGGTTGCGCGCCGCGCTGGCCATGCTGTTGCTGGCCGACCCGGCGCCGAAGCTGCTGCTGCTGGACGAGCCGACCAACAACCTCGACCTGCCCAGTCTGGAGCACCTCACCCAGGCGCTGGCGGGCTTCGAGGGCGCGTTGATCGTGGTCAGTCACGACCCGCGCTTCCTCGACGACATCGGGGTGACCCGGCGGCTGGAGCTCACCGCCGACGGACTGTCCGAGACGCTGATGACGTAGGGGTGTCGTCCCAGCCGGGATCGAGATCCTCGGCCGCCAGCGGTGGCCTGGCGTAGAACGGCACGAAGAACCGGGCGTACGCGGCGTCGATCAGTTCGGCCCGTGCGGACGGCGGATCGCTTTCGGCGCATCGCGAGACAGGGTCCGCGTGATGTGCGGGTCGTCGGGCAGGATGGGTCGGCGTGGAGCAATCCGTCGTTTCGGTGGATGTCGTGGCGGTGCGGTTCTGGGACGAGGACGGTGCCGTGCGGATCGGGATCGCGCCCCGGGCTGTGGAGCCGTACGCGGGGGAGTTGGCGTTGCCCGGCGTGTTGCTCGCCCGAGGGGAGCGGCTGGCGGCCGCGGCGCGACGGGCGGTGTGCGTGAAGCTGGGCGTGCCGGATGCCGCAGTCGGTGCGGTCGGGCAGTTGATCACCTTCGACGAGCCGAACCGTGACCCGCGTGGGCCGACACTCTCGATCGCGATGTGGGCGGTGGTGGGGCCGCATGAGGGACCGGCGCGGTGGGTCGAGTTCGACGAGATACCCGAATTGGCGTTCGACCACAACCGGATCACCGAGGTGGCCCGCCGCGTGCTGACGCGGTTGCTGTGGAAGGACCTGACGTTCACCCGGGCACTGCTCGGTGAGGAGTTCCCCGCGACCAGGGCGGTCGAGGCCGCCACGGCGCTGTCGGGCGCGCGGCCCGACGCCGCCAACCTCAACCGCACTCTGGCGGCGATACCCGGCCTGGCGCGCACCGCTGAACGGCGTCGCGTCAAAGCGACTGGGCGACCGGCCGCGGTCTGGGCATTCGGCGCTGAGGAATGAACTGGGCCGTCATCGCCCAGCCCGCCACACCGGCCAGGCACCGCCGATCTCGGCCCGCGCGGCGAGGGTGAACAACAACAGTGAGCGGCGAACGTCATGGCGGGTGCGGTATCTACCCGGCTGTCTCCGGACGGGGCGAGCCGGGGACAACCTCGTAGACGGCGTAAGTCCGGCCGAGCACCGGGTAGGAGACATTGCGGACCGGCGAACCGCCGGGAGTGTGGCCGAACTCGGTTCCGCCGTGGGCATGCCCGTGCATCGCGAGCAGCGCTCCGCCCGCGTCGACGACCTCGGCGAGGGCGTGGCAGCCCAGTCCGGGGTAGATCTTGGGCGGCTCACCGGCCAGGGTGTCAAGGCATGCTCCCGGCATGGGGAGGCTGTCGCGGGCTCGACGGCCGAAACCGGTCGCGTGCCGGAAATCCGGCGTTCACGGGTCGGACACTCCCAGGGGGCCTTGGATATAGCTTTCCGCTATGTCGTGTTTCGGGCATGTTCAGTGGGGCAACGGGCGGTTGGGGCGCCGATGAAACGTCCATGAACACTCCCGCGAACGGCTATCCCGGACCGCGGTCGGAGCCGCATGGTTCGCGGTATGAGCCGCACGCAGCTGCTGTCGAAAGCCGTTGCCGTCCTGGCTGCTACGGTCCTTCCGATGACCGTCGCGGCGGGCGTCGGCGCGGCGGAGGCGCCGGTGGCCAAGGTCGTCGTGATCGGCCTGGACGGGCTGATGTACAGCAAGATCGAACAGGCGCGGGCGCCGAATCTGTTGCGGCTCAGCGGCGAGGGCTTGCTGAGCCGCTCCTCGATCGCGCCGCACATCACCATTTCCGGTCCGTCGTGGGCCAGCGTGCTCACCGGGGTGTGGGACCGTAAGCACGGCATCACGAACAACCAATTCACCGCCGCGCCGTTCACGCGGTATCCGACGGTCTTCACCCAGCTCGAGCGCGCCCGCCCCGGACTGAAGACCCACTCGATCGCGACCTGGGACCAGATCGCCACTATGGCGGGCAGCGGAACCCCGCGTGCCGACGTGGTGGTCTCCACCGCCCCCGCGCCGGACGACCCGGACGAATCCAGGACCGACGCCGCTACCGCCGCCGCCGTGGTCGCCGCCATCGGCAAGTTCGCGCCCGACCTGGTCTTCACACACCTGGACCAAGTGGACCGCGCCGGTCACGAGTCCGGCGGCGCGTCACGCGCCTACCTCGACGCCGTGACGCGCATAGATGCCCTGGTGGGCCGGATCGTCGCCGCCGTCGACGCCCGCGCCGCCGCGCACCCCGCTGAGCGGTGGACCATACTCGTCACGGCCGATCACGGTCACACGCCGAAAGGCGGGCACGGCGGCCAATCGCCGGACGAGACGACCAATTTCGTCATCGCCAGGGGCCCCGATTTCCGGTCCGGCACCACCAGCACCCCAGCAACCCTGGTCGACATCACCCCGACGGTGCTCGACATTCTCGAGGTGACCCAGCCCTCCGACCTGGACGGCCGCTCCTTCCGGCCCGACCAGGCAGCTATCCGGTGGCCGGCGACCGAACCCGAACCCGCCGCGGTTCGTTGATCACACCACCGACCGGACCTGGAATACCACAGTGCTGAGCGCCGGCGCCGTCGCCGAACGCGGCGGATCGCTCCGCCCCGGATGTTCGACACCCGGCGTCGGCACGTCCGGAGCAGGATTCGCCTTCGGCCCGCCGCGTCGCGCCCACGACGTGCCTCGGACCGAATTGCTGGTCCCGGCGTTGACCGCCCCCCGACGCCCGGACCGCGGCGATCCTTGACCCACGCGGCGACCCCGTACCGGCGAACCGTCCTGTTAACACTGGTAGAGCGCAGTTGAACAGCCGCGTTCGCAGCGCACACAGGGGGCGGGCAGCCTCGGGCGTGTCTGTTACGTGACGGTTGGTGGGCGCGGCCGACCTGCGCGGACAGCGTGTCCACCGCTGGTCCGGAGACCGCCGCAGGCGTGCCACGTCAGCTGTGCGGCACGTTCGCCCTTCGGCCGGACTAAAGTGGTGGTCCGGGAGGTTGCACCGGTCGGATAGGGTGTTCCGATCGAGGCGCGGAGAGGTGGTGGCATGACTCAGCATCTGGGCGAGGCGAAGGTCGAGCAATCGACATCGGGCCCGCAGCCGAACGGTGCCTCGGCCGCCTCCGACGGCGCGCAGCCCGCGAAGCAACCGGCAGCCGCGAACACGTCGCCCGTGCGTCAGCCCGGCACCACCGCCGCCGTCCCCACCTCGGCTTCGCGCCGGGTACGTGCGCGCCTGGCCCGCCGCATGACCGGTCAGCGCGGCATCGCGGCGGTCAAACCGGTGCTGGAACCGCTGGCCACCGTGCACCGCGAGCTCTACCCGAAGGCGAACCTGACGCGGCTGCAGCGCGCATTCGACGTGGCCGACGAGCGGCACAAGCATCAGTTCCGCAAATCCGGCGATCCCTACATCACCCATCCGCTCGCCGTGGCCAACATCTTGGCCGAGCTCGGCATGGACACCACCACGCTGGTGGCCGCGCTGCTGCACGACACCGTCGAGGACACCGGCTACAGTCTGGAGCAGCTCACCCAGGATTTCGGCTCCGAGGTCGCACACCTGGTCGACGGCGTGACCAAACTGGACAAGGTCAACCTGGGCGCGGCCGCCGAGGCGGAGACCATCCGCAAGATGATCATCGCGATGGCCCGCGACCCGCGCGTGCTGGTGATCAAGGTCGCCGACCGGCTGCACAACATGCGCACCATGCGTTTCCTGCCGCCGGAGAAACAGGCCAAGAAGGCCAAGGAGACCTTGGAGGTCATCGCGCCGCTTGCCCATCGCCTCGGCATGGCGACGGTGAAGTGGGAGCTGGAGGACCTCGCCTTCGCGATCCTGCATCCGAAGAAGTACGACGAGATCGTCCGTCTGGTCGCCGACCGCGCGCCCTCCCGCGACACCTACCTGGCGAAGGTGCGCGCCGAGATCGTCAACACGCTGGCCGCTTCCCGGATCAACGCGATCGTCGAGGGCCGCCCGAAGCACTACTGGTCGATCTACCAGAAGATGATCGTCAAGGGGAAGGACTTCGACGACATCCACGACTTGGTCGGCATTCGCATCCTCTGCGACGAGGTGCGCGATTGCTACGCGGCCGTCGGCGTCGTGCACTCGCTGTGGCAGCCGATGGCGGGCCGGTTCAAGGACTACATCGCCCAGCCGCGCTACGGCGTCTACCAGTCCCTGCACACCACGGTGGTCGGGCCGGACGGCAAGCCGCTGGAAGTGCAGATTCGCACCCAGGACATGCACCGCACCGCAGAGTTCGGCATCGCCGCGCACTGGCGCTACAAGGAGACCCGCGGTAAGCACTCCAACGACACCGCCGAGGTCGACGACATGGCGTGGATGCGGCAGTTGCTGGACTGGCAGCGTGAGGCCGCCGACCCGGCCGAGTTCCTGGAGTCGTTGCGCTTCGACCTGAAGTCGCCGGAGATCTTCGTCTTCACGCCGAAGGGCGACGTGATCACCCTGCCGCAGAAGTCGACGCCGGTCGACTTCGCCTACGCCGTGCACACCGAGGTCGGGCACCGCTGCATCGGCGCCCGGGTGAACGGCCGCTTGGTCGCGCTGGAGCGCCAGCTGGAGAATGGCGAGGTCGTCGAGGTGTTCACCTCCAAGGCGCAGAACGCCGGACCCAGTCGCGACTGGCAGAACTTCGTGGTGTCCCCACGCGCCAAGGCGAAGATTCGCCAATGGTTCGCCAAGGAGCGGCGCGAGGAGGCCCTGGAGAGCGGCAAGGAGCAGATCTCCAAGGAGGTCCGCCGCGTCGGGCTGCCGTTGCAGCGGTTGATGAGCGTCGACGCGATGACCGCGGTGGCCCATGAACTGCACTACAGCGACATTTCCACGCTCTACACCGCGGTCGGCGAGCACCAGGTCTCCGCGCACCACGTGGTGCAGCGCCTGATGGCCCAGCTCGGCGGCATCGGCGACGTGGAGAACGAGCTGGCCGAGCGCTCCACGCCGTCGACGACGCCGAGCAGGCAGCGGGTCACCGGCGACGCGGGCGTGCTGATCCCCGGTGCGCCCGGCACGGTCGCCAAGCTGGCGAAATGCTGCACCCCGGTGCCCGGTGACGAGATCATGGGCTTCGTGACCCGCGGTGGGGCGGTGAGCGTGCACCGCACCGACTGCACCAACGCCGGTTCGCTGCGTGATCAGGCCGAACGCATCATCGAGGTGTCCTGGGCGCCGTCGCCGTCGTCGGTGTTCCTGGTCGCCATCCAGATCGAGGCGCTCGATCGCACCCGCCTGCTGTCCGACGTGACGAAGGTGCTGGCCGACGAGAAGGTGAACATCCTGTCCGCATCGGTGGCCACGCACGGCGACCGGGTGGCGATCAGCAAGTTCACCTTCGAGATGGGCGACCCGAAACACTTGGGGCACTTGCTGAATGTGGTGCGCAACGTCGAAGGCGTCTACGACGTCTATCGCGTCACGTCGGCGGCCTGACCGGTCGCGGTTCTCTTATCTGCCGTTGCTGTCAATTAGCTGAGGTTCCAAGCGGTTTCGCGTGGCGTGGTCGAGTTTCCCTAGGCTGTCCTAAGCTCCGGTGGCTACGGGCCACCGGAAACTTACCGGGTCGTCTGCCGGGACCCGCTACGGCGTGTCGTGTGCCGATCGGCGTTTCGTGGAAGATTTCCGTCGATGCGGCGGTAATAGCCGGAATCTGTTACGGTCTATGGCGTTTCATGGCGTTGAGGGTAGTTGCGGCAAACGACTTGATTGCGGATCGCTATGACTGGATACACGGCACGAGTCTCGGGGATGCTGGTCGCATTCGCCGTGGCTGTGGCGACCGCCGGAGTCGCAGCGGCACAGCCGCCGAATCCCGCTGGCCCCTCCACGAACATCTCGATCGCGGCCTGTCCTGCCTTGTACGCCTTGGGGATTCAAGGCACCGGTGAATCATCGCCGGACGCTGCGCCCAGTACCGATACCGGCATGCTCTCGACGGTTTTCCGGCCGATGCTGGCCAAGGCCCCTGACACCGGTCTGGTCGACCGCGCTTACGTGCCATACGAATCCGGCTTCGGCGGCGCGACAGCCGGTGGCGCCGTGCCGTACTCGGAGTCGGTGGCGGGTGGGCTCACCCGTTTGCGGACCATGGCCGCGACCGTCGCCGACACCTGTCCGAACACCCGCTTCGCGATAGTCGGCTATTCACAGGGCGCCCACGTCGCGTCGATGTTCGCCCAGGAAATCGGCCACGGCCAAGGCGTGCTGCCCGCCGAGAAGGTCGCCGCGGTGGCCTTGTTCGGCGACCCGACCCGCAACGCGGGCGCGCCGCTGTTCCCCGGCGCACCGGGCAAGGCGACACCGGACGCCGCGCCGGGAACCTCGGGCGATCGGCTCGGGTCCCTCGCGGCTCTGCCGCTGGCGCCGGCCAGCGGCGGCGGGATCGGACCGGAGCGGGACCGAGCCGCCGACTTCGGGGCGCTCACCGGTCGCGTCGCGAGCTTTTGCGCGGCGGGCGATCTCGCCTGCGACGCCCCCGAGGGCGCGCCGGTCCTGAAGGCGGTCGCCAACCTCGTCGGCCAATCCAAGCTCAGCGGCGGCGACCCGATCGCTTCGCTGGTGTCGATCGCGCAGGCGCTGGCGTTCAGCTCGATCAAGACCGTTTCCGAGGTGGTCAACGAGGACGTGCAGGGCAATTCGCTGGCGACCCTGTCGATCTCGCCGAAGAAGTCGATCTCCCAGCGCCTCGCCGACGCCTCGGATCCGCGCACCCCCCTGGATCTGCCCGGCGCGCTGCAGGCCGTGCTCAAGATCGGCATGATCGGGTTGAACGCCGTGGTCACGGTGGTCAGGACGATCATCAATCCGGCGGCCATCTCCGAACTGGCCACCGCGGGCCTGTCCAATCCGCCGGTCGCGCTGCTGTCGCTCGGCGCGAAGCTGCTCGGCGCCATCCCGCAGCTTGTTCCGCCGACCACCGGCGCCCGGTTGGTCACGCAGGCATTCGACGCGGTGGTGCAGAGCATCACCGACAACAGCGAGCTGCTGAACACGACCACGTGGGTGCGCTACTGGGACACCATTCAGCGGCACACCGCCTACAACAGTGCGACCGTCGCGGCGAATGGTGCTGCTCCCACTCACTTCGTCGCCGAGTGGTTCGCGGCCGTCGCGCGCGACATCGCCGACGCTTTCGGCAGCAATGCCACGCCGCGTGCGGTGCTGGAGAAGCAGCCGACCGGATTCTTCGGCGACAGCTCCGGCGCGTCGCCCACGCCGAGTTCGTCCGGTACGGGACAATTTCCGTTCGGGACAGGAGCCGATGGCGCCTCATCCGGCGGCGTGACATCGATTCCGCCCACCGACCGAACCGGCACGCCCAACACCTACCCGTTCTCCACGAACTGATCGCCGAGAGGGTCCGACGATGCGATACTGCGTGCCCTGCTCTGCGGGAATGGGGGAATGTTGAAGTCGTACAAACAACTCTCCCGCTGGTACGGCGCTTTGGAGCCGGAAACCGGTGCCCCGGAAGCCGAAGGCCGGAGTGAGGCGAACACCATCATCCCCGCGGAGGACGACCTCCCCGCTCGGCGCTCCATCCGCGACGACGACGAAACGCGGCAGCGCAGGACCGACGACGTCCCGGCGGACCTACCCGCGCAGCGCAGGACCGACGACATCCCGGCGGACCTACCCGCGCAGCGCAGCGAATTCACCGGCGGCTGGTCGGATTGGGTGGTCAACGGCCGGGCGCCCGGCCCAGACGACGACTACGTCGCGCCGCGGCAGGCCGATCCAGCACGGATCCCATGGGCCGGCGACGAGACCGATCAGGTCGACAGCCCGCGTCCACGCGTGTCGCGGGCGCTGCGCCAGGCCGCCCGCGACCACCCCGCCATGCGCAGGGCCCGCATCCTGATCATCGTGATCGCGGCGGTGCTGGTACTGGCCGCGGCCGCCGTGTGCGTGCTGGTCGTGGTGCGTACGGCGGCCGATCGCGCCGCAGCGTCGCGAGACTCGCGCGGGCCCGCATCAGTGCAGCTCACCGTCGGCAGTGCGCAGGCGGCCGGCGCGGGCGCTTGCCCGACCGAACGCAGCGAGGCGATCGTGCGCAGCGCGGAGGCAGGCGGGACGACCTCCGGGCCGGACGCGGTGCTGTTGTTCCAGCACGCGTACTACGTCGAACGTTCCGGGGAGCGCGCCAGGGCGGCGGTCGCACCGGACGCCGCCGTGCAGCCCGCGTGGGTCATCCAACGGGGTATCGATACCGTCCCGGTCGGCACCACGCATTGCGTACGGATCGTGACGATCGGTGACAACCGGTATTCGGTGGAGGTCACCGAATACCGGCCCGGCGGTGTGCCCGCCACGTACAACAGGCAGATGGTCACCACCGCGGTGATCGACGGCCGCACCCTCATCATGGGGATCGCGGCCGGATAAAAGGAGAGCAGAGGCGATGGGAGAGGACTGGAGCCGCTGGCTCGACGAGGCGCCCGGGGCGGGCGAATCGTCGGGTCGGCCGGTGCGCTCCAAGGCTCCGGTGGTGCGTTTGCGGCGCGACAGGGATGAGGGGTCAGGGGCGGATCATTCCGCGCAACGGTCGATTCTGGTGGTCGGCGGATGCGGTGGCGCGGGCACCACCACGACGGCATTGGGTCTGGCGGGTGAGCTCGGCACGGGCGGGACGCCGACGGTGGCGGTGGACGCGACCTCGGCGGGCAGCGATCTCGCACTGCGTGGGGCGGACGAGCATCTGCACCCGATCAGCCTGCAGTCCTGGTTGTACGGTCGCGGTGGCGACGAGCCCGCGCCGTTGAAGGAATGCCTGTCGCGCGCGACGTCGGGCATCGGACTGCTGTGGCGCGATGCCGCGCCGCTGCGCAGACGTGCGACGTATCTCACGGTCGCCCGCGCGGTACGCGACGCGGGATACACCGCGGTCTACGACGGAGGACATCCGATTGCCGCCAGGCAACTGCTGCCCTTGCTCGACGACTCGGATGTGGCTCTGGTGCTGACGATTCCGGCGCGCAACGACGCGGCCAACCGGTTGCGGGTCGCGCTGGAATGGCTCGACGACCAGTTCGGCGACACCGCCGAGGGAGATGGTGGCGTCGTCGGCGATACGACCATCGTCGTCTCACACCAGTATCCGGACGGGGACTCGCGGGTAGCGGATCATTTGCGCGAGCACCTCTCCGGATGGGTTCGCGACATCAGGGAGATTCCGTACGATCCACACCTGGCCCGTGGTGAACTCGTGCGGCACGCCTCGCTGGCCGCCGAGACGCGCCGGGCATATGGGCGTCTGCTCGCCGGGGTGGCATCATGACCGCCGCCATGATTTTTCCGCGTCAGCCCGACCCCGATCCCGCGCCCGCCGGTGTGATCGCCCCGCCGGAGGCGCGTCGTGCCGCCATCTGGGACCGACCGGTGCCCGGCGTCGGCCGCGCGCCGCTGGTCTGGCTGCTGGGTGTGCACGGCGGGGCTGGAGCCAGTACCCTCGCGCATGTGCTTGCGCCCGCGGCGGATTCGGGCCGCCGCTGGCCCGGCGTCTTCGACCGCGAGAGTCCGTTCGTCGTCCTCGTCGCCAGGGAGACCATCGGCGGGCTGTCCCGCGCGCACGACCTGCTGCGCCAACATCTTTCGGGTTTCGCCGGCCCTTCCGAGGTGCTCGGCCTGATCACGGTCGCCGCGCGTCCCGGCAGGATGGCTCCCGAGATCCGGCGCTACCGCGACGTGGTGGGCTCGCTGGCCGGACAGGTGTGGCAGGTGCCGTGGTACGAGGAATGGACACTGGTCGAACCGGAGCAGCTGCCGGTGTGGTCGCCCGGCGATCCGCTGCCACCGAAGAAGCGCAAGCTCGATCTGCTGGAGGAAGTCCCGCTCGATGTCCGGGAGCTCGGCGCCGACATCGTCGCGGCCGCTCGGACGGCACTGGAGGAGGCCACCTTCGATCGCCGGGGTCCGGATCTGCGGAAGCCGCCCGATCAGTGAACGTACGCATCGAATCGGCGACAACACACCACTATTCGAGAAAGGCACCCGATGAGCATGATCCTCCTCGCCGTGCAGGACACGTACGGCACCGTACTGGCGCAAGTCGGTAATCCGACGCCCGAAGCGCCGCCGGGCTCGGAGAAGATCTTGCAGCTGGTGCGGTATCTCACCTGGTTCGTCCTGCTGTCCGGAATCTGCGGCATCGTCTACGCGGGCGGCAAGTTCGCGTGGGAGAAGTGGACCGGCGGTGGTCTCGAATCGCCGAAGATGGTGGCCGGAGCAATGATCGGCGGCGTGGTCGCCACCAGCGCAGGCACCATCATGAACGCCGTGATCGGCACCTGAGGTCCGCGATGAGTACCGTGCGCATGTCGGCCGCCGAATTGCTGGCCTACAAACGGATGCCCGCCGAAGTCCTCGCACCGCTGATGCAGTTGCTGAACTGGCTGTTGTGGTTCGTGCTGCTGGTGTGCCTGGCCTGGATGATCGTGTCGGCGGGGAAGCTGTGGCTGACCTTCCGCAGCGATCTGGCCATGAACGACGCCTCGCACGGTGTGCTGATGAGCCTGCTGGGTGCGGTGGTGGCGAGCACGGCGTCGGGGATCGCCCTGGCGTTCCTGCCCGCGTGAGCCGCAACGGGATGGGGACGACGCGGGAATGACTTCCACGGTAATGCGGCCGACGGACGGCACCGGGTGGCGGTGCGAGATCCGCCTGCCCGCTGCCGGATTCGTCGGCGCCGCGCTGGTGGCTGCGGCGGTCGGCTGCGGCGGTGGCGACGACATGGGCGGACCTGATCTGGCCGCGTCTCCGACCAACGTGCGCTGGCAGCCGTTCCAAGGCGTGCCGCTGCCGGTCACCGACCAGGGCCCGAAGTCGATGGCTGACGGCGCGGCAACCGGTTTCGAGCATTCCCCGCGCGGCGCAGGCGTCGCCGCGATAACCCATTCCGTGCGGCTGGCGATTGCCGCCGATACCCAGTGGGCGAAAGTGGCCGCGCGGGAAGTCGTTCCGGGCCCGGCCAAGGACGAGTGGGCGATCAATCGGGTGCAGCTGTCGATCACCGGTCCGGCGAGCCCCGAGTTCGCGCCCAGGCTGCTCGGCTACCAGATCACCGGATACACCGAGCAGCACTCCACCGTCGACGTGTACACCGTGTATTCCGACCGGTCCACGGCGGTGCACCACACCGCCGTCGAGTGGTTCGGCGACGACTGGAGATTACGACTGCCCGACCCCGGCTCGACCGCACGACCCATCGACTCGATCGACGCATTACCCACTGGCATCGTGAAATTGGAGGCACCGACGTGAGCGAGCGCCAGCGAGCGAACCGAGGACGCAGCGCGCCTTCGCGCACGACGGAGCTGAGCGCCAGCGAGGCGCAGTCGTGAGCGACAACCAGTCGTACGCGCGTGATCGTGTCTCGTTCGGTGTCGTCGCGTCCGCCGCCGTGCTGGCGCTCATCGTGGTCGTCGGCATCTTCGTCTTCGTCGGCCGCGACGACGAAGGCGTGGGCGGCGCTCCGGCCGTCTCCGAGGGTTCCGGCGGCACCGGTTTCGCCAGCCCCGAAGTGGACATCCTCGGCAGGCGCGTCGATGTGCCGAACAGCGCACCGGGACAACCGCTTCCGCAGGATCCGACGCGGCAGCGCAAGCCGACCGACCCGGACTGGCTGACCGCGGCGCCGGAAGGCACCACCGAGCCGCACGGCTGGCAGCGGGTGTACGGCGCCTCGGTGCCCTTCTCCACCTCCGACGGGCCCACCCGCATCGAGGACGACCTGGCCGTCGGGTACTCGCACACCCCGCAGGGCGCGGTGCTGGCGGCAGCGCAGATCACCTACCGGCTCAACGCTCGTCCCGCTCACCGTGACCTGTATGTGCGTCAGGTCCGGGTCTCCGCGCAGCAGATCGCCGCCTATGACAAGGCGCTGGCCGACGACCGCCTGCCCGAGCAGCAGCCGGAGAAGGTGACCCGCTACTTCGTCGCCTCCGACGCGTTCAAAGTCGACGATTACGCCGACGATCTCGCCATCGTCCGCCTGGCAACCAGGGGACCGGTGGTGGACGGCAAACAGCTGTGGGCGGCGACTCGCCTGGTCATGGTGTGGGACGCGGGTGACTGGCGGTTGAAGCCTTCGACGTCCAACAACGCGCAGACGGAGTATCTCGAGTCGCTGGCGGGGTGGACGAAGTGGTGATCACGCGAGGTTCCGGTCGACCACCACTGGCGCTGCTGGGCGCGGGCGCGGTGCTCAGCGTTGCGATCGCCGCGGTCGTCACGGTTGCCACCGCGCGGGACAACGCATCCGGTGACGACCACGCCGCGAGGTCCGGCACGACGTCGGGGAGCGCTCCGGCACTCGCGTCTGCCGTCCCCGGCGGCACCGCCACGGTATTCGGCAATCCCGAGACCGACATGTTCGGCCGACGCGTCGATGTCCCGGTCGCCGCCGCAGGTGTAGCCCTGCAACAGGATCCCAACCAGCGGCAGCAACCCGGCACGCCGGGATGGACCGCCGCCGCGCCGCCGCCATCGAACGGCGAAGGGGTGTGGCAGCGGATATTCGGCGGTCCCGTCGTGCGTTTCTCGGCATCCGACGGACCGTCCAGGATCGATGGTTCCGCCGCGGTGGGATTCGCGCATACACCGCAGGGCGCCGCATTGGCCGCCGAGCAGATCTACTGGCGGACCAACGCCAATCCCAAGGATCGTGACCTGCTCGTTCGTCTGGTCGAGGTGACGCCGCGGTATCTGGCCGACTACGACCGGCTGGTCGCCGAGGGCAAGGTGTCCGACCGCCTGCCCGACAAGCTCCGACCCCTGTTGTTCGCTTCGGACGCGTTCCGGATCGAAAGCTATGCAGATGATTTCGCGAAAGTGCAGTTTGCGAGAAAGGCTCGAGAAACAGTTGATGGCCAACCAACATGGGTGGGCATGCGCCTGGCGGTCATGTGGCGAGACGGAGATTGGAAGCTCACCACGGTGACAGGCGACGAGCGAGTGCAGATCGAGTCCCTGCGGAGCATCGAGGGGTGGACACAATGGTGAGGCGGATAGTCACGATATTCGCGGTCATCTTCACGGTGATGATCGCGACGCCGACCGTGGCCTACGGGCAAACCTACGGTTTCGACGAAACGTGCAACGAAATCCACGACACGCTCGACAACGTCGGCCTCCCTGGCATCTCCCTCGGTGACGCCGCTTCCGCCGCGTGTAAGGCGGGCAATGCCGCCTCGCATCCGGGGCAGGCGGCGACGGCGGTCAAGGACAAGGCATGGGACTCGACGTTCGGCAAGGTGGTCGACTCATTGATGAACGGCCTCGGCGAGGCCATCATCCTGGCGCTGACCTTCTGGATGAAGGTGCCCAACGAGGCGGTCAGCGATTCGGGCTCGCTGTTCACGAAGATCAACGACTACACCTATCAGGCGCAGATCTTGCTGCTGATCGCGTCGGTGATCATTTCCGGTGCGCGGCTGGCCGAGGCGAGACGCGGAGCCGTGATGAACGAGGCGGCCGAGTCTTTCCGGATGTTCACCCGCGTGGTGTTCAGCTCCTGGATGCTCGGCGCGGTGATCGTGGCGGGCACGCAGGCCTCGGATCGTTTCGCGGAGTGGATCATCCAGGACTCGACCAACGGCAATGCCAAGGATCTTGCCGAGCTGATGGTGAAAACCAGTAAGCTGCAAGCTTTTTCGCCCGGCCTGGTGCTGATCATCGCGATCGTCGGCCTGCTCGGCGCGCTGGCGCAGATCGTGCTCGCCATCGTCCGCCAAGGCCTGCTGGTGATCGCGGCCGGAGTGCTGCCGCTGGCGGCGGCGGCTTCCGGCATGAACGTGGGCAAGCAGTCCTATCAGAAGCTGATCGGCTGGATCATCGCCTTCATGCTGTGGAAACCGGTGGCGGCGATCGTTTACATGATCGCCTTCACCACCGCGGGCCACGTCGACGCGCTCACCCCGACCGGTGGGCTGCCCGACGGCGAGCAGGCCCAGCGCATGCTGGTCGCGATCGTGCTGCTGTGCAGCGTGGCGTTCGTGCTGCCCGCACTGATGAGGCTGGTCACCCCGGCCGTCGCGATCGTCGGCAGCGGTGGTTCCGGTCTGACCGCCACCGGCGGCACGTTGCTCGCGGTGGCGGGCCTGGGTGCCATGGGTACCAAGGCCGTTGGGGTCAAGGGCGCCGCAGCGCCGGGCGCGGCGGGCTACGTGAGCGGCAGCGGAACCGGTCCGCGCCCGGGCGGCGGCGGCAGCCCGCGCGGCGGCGGAGCGCCGCGGCCGACCACGCCCCGGGGTGGCGGCGGCGGTCAAGGCGGCGCGGCCCCGCGCGCCTCCGGACCTGCGGGCGCGGCCGGGGTAGCCTCCGGATCGGCAAGGGCGGCAGGCCGGATCGGCGCGGCGCGCGCCGCGAGCGGCGGACTGAACCGGGCCGAGCAAGCCATGGGTGACGTCGCGGGCGATCGCTGGACCAACCGTTCACCCGACCTCGGGAGGAGCACCATTCCGCGATGACACTCACCGACACCTACGAGCGGCGCTCGTACGGGCTCTGGCAGAAGCCGCGCAGCGCGGGTCTTTTCGGCCTGCGCTGGGAGGAGACCGTGCTCGGCTTCGCGGTCGTGATCACGGCCCTGATCACCGCGATGGTCGGCGGCTTCCAGTGGGGGCTGATCGTCGGCGGCACCGGAGTCGTCGTGATGGTTCCCCTGGTGTGGCGCACCGGAGGTCGTTCGGGCTATGAGACGGGATTGATGATGTTCAACTGGATGCGCTCGCGCAGTCGCGGCGAGCATGTGTACCGCGGGGGCCGCTTCTCCCGGATCCCGGGCGGCGTCACCCGATTGCCCGGTCTGCTGGCGCCCTCCAAGCTCTACGAGGGCATCGACGCGGGCGGCTACAGCTTCGGCATGATCCACCTGCCGCAATTCGCGCAGTACACGGTGGTGCTGCGGGCGTGGCCGCAAGGCCACGAGGCGGTGGACCAGCCCGTCATCGATCGATGGGTCTCGGCGTGGGGCACCTTCCTGGCCTCGGTCGGCCAGACCAGCGACATCGTCGCCGTCGTTCCGGTCATCGACACCGTGCCGGAGACCGGAAACCGGTTGCTGACCGAAGTTTCCACGATCACCAGGCCCGAGGCGCCGGAACTGGCCCAGCAGGTGATGTACGAACTGGCCACCGAGCTGCCGCAGGAGCGGGTGCAGTTGCTGCCACGCGTGGCGATCACGTTCAAGGCCACCACCGCCGAGCGCCGCAAGAACCCGGCGGAGGAGGCCGTCGAGATCGGCCGCCGCCTGCCCGGCATCTGCGCCGCGCTGGCGGAGGCGGGCGTGCGCGCGCAGCCGATGTCGGCCGACGAGGTGATCGCGTTCATCCGGCGCAGCTACGACCCCGCCTCGCAGGCCGATCTGGAGGTCGCCGCAGGCGAACCCGAAGGCCACGGACTGGATTGGGCAGACGCGGGCCCGGTGTCCCATGACGAGAAGTGGGATCACCTGGTGCACGACGGCGGCCGGTCGGTCACCTGGGAGATGGACGCGGCCCCGGAGGGCGCGGTCGACGAGCGGGTGTTGCAGCGGTTGCTCGCGCCGAATCCCGAAGTCCCGCGTAAACGTATCGCGATCGTGTACCGTCCGCACTCAGCCGCCGACGCCGCCGAAATCGTCGACGACGATTTCAAGAACGCGCTGGTGGCCCAACAGAGCGAACGCGGGGTCGTGTCCGCGGCGGCGACGCTGCGGGTAGGTGCGACTCAGCAGGCCCGCGAGGAGCAGGCCAGGGGTCACGGTGTGACCCGCTTCGGGGCGCTGGTGACCATCACCGAGCCACTGCGCGGCGACCTGCCGCGCATCGAAGCCATCACGCGCGACCTGTCGACCCAGGCGCGCTTGAAGATTCGGCGGTGTTACCGCTACCAGGCGGCGGCCTTCGCGGCTTCGCTCGGTTGCGGGGTGATCCTGCCGGAGCACGCCACTATTCCGAAGGCACTGGCGGGGTGAGCGATTCATGGCACGGGACTACGAGCCACCCGTACGGGAACGGGACGAGGACGCGCGCGGCAAACGACTCGAGCAATCCGGCCGGGACGAGTGGGGACAGCGGCCGGCCCGGCCGCGGCACCCCGCACGGGATTCGGCGCGAGTGAACGGCGGCGACCGGCTGGGCGTCGAGACGTCCGATCGGCGCGCGGCGCGTGACGCCGAGCGGCGCGCGCGAGCAGGCGCGGACCGCTCCCACGGCGAGCGCGGCTCCCGCGTGCCTCGCGACGCGGCCACCGAGCGCATCGCCCGGCGCCCGGACCGCAACGGCGCCAGGAACGGCCGGGTGGCACGGCCAACCAAGGTCGACTACACGGCCGACCGTGCCATGGGTACCCCTTACCAGGACAAAGCGGCACGCCGCGCGAAGGCCAAGGCGGATCGGCGCAAACAGTCCGGCCCTCCGCTGCTCGACGATGCCACCCGCGCCAAGCTGGAGATGATCGCCCGCGAGGGCAGCGGTCTTCGGGCGGCGTGGGCGCAGTTCCGGGTCCGCACCGACGACATCCGCCGCCGCAATTACGCGGCCAGGGCTGAGCAGACGATCGAGGACGGATTCGACCGCAGCACAGCGCAACTCACCGACCGCGGTTACGCGGGGCCGGGCGGCGGCCGGATGAACGTGGTGGGCCGCCCGGTCGAATACCGTGCCACCACCGCCCAGGTCGCCGGCTTGTGGCCGTGGTCGGTCGGCGCGGGTGCGCCGCTGATCGGCACCCCGCTCGGTTCGCATCTGCACACCGGGGCCCCGGTCTGCTTCGACCCGATGAACTGGTTCATGCGCGGCAGCTTCATCACCGCACCTAGCCTGTTCGTGCTCGGCCTCAACGGTTTCGGCAAGTCCTCGCTGGTGCGCCGGATCGTGCTCGGCGGCATCGCCCAGGGGATCACGCCGCTGATCCTGGCCGACGTCAAACCGGACTACCGCAAGATGGTGGAGCTGGTCGGCGGTCAGGTGATCGATTTGGGTTACGGGCACGGCAAGCTCAACCCGCTCGCCGCGGGCGTGCTCGGCGCGGTGGTTCCGCGGCTGGAAGAGTTCCCTGCCCTGCAGCTGCAGGTGCTGCAGGACCTGCGTGCCAGGCAGGTGACGCTGATCGCCGGTCTGGTCGAGCTGGTGCGCGGCGATCGCGTCCGCGACTACGAGGAGACACTGATCTCGACCGCTCTGCGCATCCTGTACCGGCCCGGCAGCGGGTATACGCCCGACCAGCCGCCGATCATGGAGAACCTCCTCGACGTGATCGTCAGTGGCGGTGACGAATTGATGCTGGACGCGGGCGCCGACAACCCGGCCGAGTACCAGGAGGCGATCAAGGGCCTGCGCCGCTCGCTGCGCGCGCTCACCCAGGGCCCGTTCGGCGCGGTCTTCAACGGACAGACCACCGTGCCGATCGATACCAGCGCGGTCGCGGTGTGCATGGACGTCTCGCACATCCCGACCGGCGACAAGAAGCTCAAGGCCGCGGTCATGCTGGCCTGCTGGGCCGACGGCTTCGCCTCGGTGGAGGCCGCGCACGTGCTGGCCGACGCGAAGCTCGGCCCGCAGCGCTATTTCCAGGTGGTGATGGACGAGCTGTGGCAGGTGCTCGGTCTCGGCGACTTCATGGTCGACCGCGTCGACGAGCTGACCCGACTACAGCGCGGCATCGCCACCGCGCTGATCATGATCAGCCACACCATCAAGGACCTGCAAGCACTCGGATCGGAAGCCGCGATCGCGAAGGCGCTCGGCTTCCTCGAGCGAGCGCGCGCGAAGATCTTCGGCGCGCTGCCTGCCGAGGAGATCAAACGACTCGACAGCACGGTTCCGTTCACATCGGCCGAGGAGGAGATGGTGACCGGATGGTCCGCACCGCAGGCGTTGACGGGCGAGGCGCTCAAGCCGGGACAGCTGCGGCCGTCACCGCCCGGTACCGGTAAATTCCTGCTGAAGATCGGTGAGGACCGCAGGCCAGGCATCCCGTTCCACATGGAATTCACGCTGTCGGAGAAGGAAAGCGGGATCCACGACACCAACCAGCGGTTCAGCGAATTCACCGAATCGACCTCGCGGGGAACGGACTCGCCGGGGAGTGCCGCATGATGCCGCATCGGTCCTACCGCCGCGTCTCACCCGAGGTGCGCGAGGCGGCGGTCGCGCAGGTCATCGCGCTCACGGGCAAGCTGCGCAGCGAGTCGGAGGCCTGTCGCGTGGTCGCCGAGCAGATCGGTGTGCACACGAATTCGGTGCGGAACTGGGTGCGCGCGGCCGAAGGCCCCGGTCTGGAACGCATGGACGCGACCGCGCTGCGGCGCAAGGTCGCGCTGCTACAACAGCAATTGGCCGCCGCCGCCGAGATGAATCGCACTTTGGCCGACACGCTCAACGAAGCGCGGCGCCGGACGTGAAACACGCCTGCGCGCGGCATTCTGCCGGGGTGCGGCGATGAGCGGAAAATCGGTGTTGTGGACCGCGCTCGGCGCGGTGCTCGGACTGGTGACCGTCGTGCTGGTCATCGTCATGCCCGCGGTGGACGACCCTTGCGAGGGCGGCTCGGTGCTCGGTTCGCAGTCGGCGCTGCCGCCCTTGGGTGGGCACCCGCCGGGCGATCGAGGGGCGGCGGCGACCGCGAATCCCACCGGGACACCGGCCAATCCGGCCGCGACCGCCACGCCCTCGCTGGCTGCCGGTGTCGGTCCGCTGCGCCGCACGCTGCCGCTGGCCATCGGAACCTTCACCGTCTCGGACGTTTTCGGCTCTCGTGGGGGCGCGCACAGAGGTGTCGATATGGCCGCCGCCGACGGTACCCCCATTTTCTCGGTGTCCGACGGCCGTGTCGTCGCCGCCGGCCCGGCGTCGGGTTTCGGCAACTGGGTCGTCGTCGATTCGGTGGACAACAACGGGCGTTCGTATTCCGCGGTCTACGGCCACATGTGGGACTCGGGTGTGCTGGTCCGCGCAGGCGACACGGTGGCCGCGGGTCAGCACATCGGCGCGGTCGGTTCCGCGGGCGAATCCAGCGGTCCGCACCTGCATTTCGAGATCGTGCCGGGCGGCCGGTTCACCGGCGGGCGGCAGATCGACCCGCTGCCCTGGCTGGACGGCGCGCCCACACCGGATATCGGCGGCGCCCACGCCTTTTCCAGCGATCCGCGGTGCAGCCTCGGCTTCGGTACCGCCGGTGGCGCGCTCGCCCCGGGAAAGGTGCCGCAGGAACTGGAGATCTGGTACCGGCGCGCGGGTTCGATCTGCCCGCAAGTCACGCCGTCGCTGCTGGCCGCGCAGGGCAGGCAGGAGTCCGGCTTCCGGCGCGGCGCGGTCTCGCCCGCGGGTGCGCAGGGCTTGGCCCAGTTCCTGCCGGGCACCGCGGCTTCCACCAATCCCGATGACGGCAGGCCGTACGTCATCGACGCCGACGGCAACGGTGTGGCCAGTGTGTGGGACGACGGCGACGCGATCGTCGGCCAGGGCCGCTACATGTGCGCGATCGCGCACAAGATCCTGCGGTGGCAGTCCGAGGGCCGAGTGCAAGGCGACCTCGTCGCGCTGACACTGGCGGCGTACAACGCCGGCGAGGGCGCGGTGCTCGCATCGGGCGGCATGCCCAACCAGGTCGCGGCGCACTACGCCGAGACCCAGCCGTATGTGCGGAACATTCTCGCGATGGAGTCGCAGTACCGCGCGCCGGGCTCGCTCGGCCGGTTCACGCCGGGGGAGAGCGCGACCGGCGACCAGATCGTGGAAGCCGCACACGAATGGCTCGGCACGCCCTATGTCTGGGGCGGTGGCGGGCCGCAGGGGCCCAGCGGTGGCGGTCTGGACGGCCCCGGTCTGACCTCGGCTGCGGTGTTCGCGGCGTCCTCCGGCGCCGTGACGTTGCCGCGCACGGCCGAACAGCAATGGGAGGCAGGTGTGGAGGTGCCGATGAGCCGGGTTCAGCCGGGTGATCTGGTGTTCAGTTCATTCGGGCCGCGCGGACCGGCGCTGGTCGGCATCTACACCGGAAACGGCCGGATGATCCAGTCGGTTCCGGGAGCGGACGCCCGATCGGCGGGCGGCGTCTCGGAAGTCCCGGTACCGGGCGACGGACGAGCGAGGAGGGTGCTGTGAGCGAGCTTGGGAGCGCACCAATGACACAGCGCGCATCGCGCACGGTGGCGCCGAGCGCCAGCGAGGGGACGCCGTGAGCGAGCTTGCGAGCGCACCATCGACACAGCGCGCATCGCGCACGGTGGCATCGAGCGCCAGCGAGGGGACGCCGTGAGCGAGCGAACAATGGACGCAAGCACTCGCTCGTGCCGGGGTCGAGCGTCAGCAAGGCGCGGGCATGAATGAGCGAGTGACAGGTACAGCCGCCTCGACGGTCGTGGCGGCGCCGAACGCGGTAAGTGCGGGCAGCGGTACCCACGGCCCCGAACACGCGGTCGCAAGGCTGCCGCGGCGTGGCGCGCTGCCGCTAGCCTGGAAAGATAAAGCAAGTGCACGCGCGAAACTGGTGGTGATGCTGGTGGTGAGCGTCGCGGTGTTGAGCGCGGCCTGTGGCCGTGCGGACCGCGCGGATCCGGGTTCCGATGCGGCGCATCCGGCTACGTCCACGACCCGCCTGCTCGAGGTCGCTCCCGCGCCGGATCCGGTGAGTCCCGACGGTGTCGCGGTCGCGGCGCTGCGGGAGATCTACAGCTGGGAGCCCGCCACCGAGAGTCCGGGTGCTTCGCTGTCCCGGGCACGGAAGTTTCTCGGCCCCAGCCTGATTCGTATGCTGGACACGGCGACGACCGCGGTGGAGACACCGAAGTCGTCGCTGCAGTGGTCGGATTGGGCGAGAGAAGGGGCGCGTGTGGAGGCGTTCACCTTCGCGTCCGGCGAGAAGGCGCCGATCCACACCGATCCGAACGTCCAGCAGTTCAAGATCGGGATCGAGCAGACCGTCGTCTACCCGAACGGGCGCAAGGAGGCGTTGCCGCCCGCGACGGTGATCGCCACCGTCGTGCGCACACCCGACGGCTGGCGGCTCGACGCGTTCCGCTGACCACCCGCTTTCCCCACCGGACGGCCGAACCAGGAGGCACACATGGCGAAGAAGAAAAAGGTGACGGATCCGGCCGTACCCGGACCAGACGTCAGCCTGCTCCTGATCTACGCCGGCTTCGCGATCTTCGGAACCCTCTGGCTCGCGCTTCATCTGGGCAACATGCTCGCGGGCAGCCCGCAGAAAGTCCCGATCAACCCGATCGCCATCGCCGCAGAGCTGGCCAGGGGAAAGCTGCAGTGGCCCGGCGCGGCCACGGCGATCGTCCTGCTGGTGATCCTCAGCGTGGTCGGCTACCTCATGATTCGCAAGCAGCTGCAGAAGAGCCAGTCCAAGGGCAGGCTGCCGGTGGACGACAAGGCCGACGTGATGGGCAACGGCGGCGCGATCTCGATGCTCACCGAGTCAGGTGTCCGGGAGAAGGCCCAGCAGCTCGGTGTGAAACTTCGCGACGGCGGCGTTCCCGGCGTGCCGATCGGCGTCGGCGTGGCCGACGGCGTCATGCTCTACGGCTCGTACGAGGATCTGCACCTGGACATCTGGGGCCCACGGCAAGGCAAGTCGACCTCCCGGGTGATCCCGGCGATCCTCACCGCGATCGGGCCGGTGCTGGCCACCTCGAACAAGCGCGACGTGGTGGACGCCACCCGAGACGTCCGGGAGGCCAAGGGGAGTCCCACCTTCGTCTTCGACCCGCAGGGAGTCGCGGGCGAACTGCCGACCTGGTTCTGGGATCCGCTGTCCTGGGTGGACGCGAAAAGCGAAGGGTGCGAAATGCGCGCGGCGCGGCTGGCCGGGCACTTCGCCGACGGCGACGACGGCAGCGACAGCACGACCGACTCGTTCTTCGATCCGGAGGCCGAGGACCTGCTGGCCGGACTGTTCCTAGCCGCCGCGGTCGGCGACCGCAACGGCAGCCGTCCGATCGTGCAGGTTTGGGAATGGGTGACCAACCCGCAGGACACCGAGCCCATCGAACTCCTGCGCGCCGCGCGCCACCATTACACGGCCTCCGGCCTGTCCTCGCAGTACAACGCCGACGCGCGCACGCGCAGCGGCATCTTCGGCACCGCCAAGAAGATGATCCGCTGCCTGAAGTTGTCGAACGTGCATCCGTGGATCACCCGCGGCGGCGACCGCAGGGAGTTCGACGAGCTGGAGTTCCTGGACCACAACGGAACGCTGTACAGCTTGTCGCTGGAGGGCCGCGGCTCCGCCGCGCCGCTGGTGAGCGCGCTCACCGAGGCGGTGATCGACGTCGCGATGCGCAAGGCTTCGCAATCGGCCGGTGGGCGACTCGCGGTTCCGTTGCTCGCGGTGCTCGACGAGGCCGCGAACGTGGTGCGCTGGAAGGATCTACCCAAGCAGTACAGTCACTTCGGCTCGCGCGGCATCGTGGTGATGACGGTGCTGCAGTCCTGGGCGCAGGGCGCGCGCTGCTGGGGTGAGTCCGGCATGAACGCCCTGTGGTCGGCGGCCAACATCAAGGTGCTCGGCAGCGGCGTGGACGACACCAAGTTCCTGCAGGAACGTTCGGACGTGCTCGGCGAGTACGACGCGATCTCGCAGTCGGTGTCGGAATCCAAAGGCGGCAAGAGCTATTCGCGCTCGCTGAGTTCGTCCAAGACGTTCACGGTCAACGCGCTGGCGACGTTGCCGCGCGGCCGGGCCATCCTGTTCCCGTCCGGAGCGCCGCCGGTGCTGCTGCGCACGGTGCCATGGTGGGAGGGCGAGTACGCTGCCGACGTGAAGCAGTCCATCTCGCGTCATGATCCGCAGCGCAAGACGGAGATCACGGATTTGGGCGGCGCGCCTTCGCTGACCAAGTCGACGCCGCCGCCGGAGTACGGACCAGCCGAGGAGGTTCGGCCGCTATGACCGAACAGCAGCAACAACCGATGATTCATTCGAACGTAGTCGATTTCGTCGAGAACTACCTCGCCGAGGTCTACCGGCGGCAGGTCACCGATCTCAGCGACACGGTGTGGTGCCCGGAGTGGTGGAAGCACGCCGAGGCGGTCGCTCGGCTGGACGCGTTGTGGCGGGCCTGGGAGCACTACCGCCAAGACGGGGCGACCGGCCTGAGCATCTGGTTCCTGGATCACGCGGACCCGCACATGCAGAAGCTGTTCGACCCCAAGGGGCCGTTCAAATACTGCAGTGTGCGCAACGGCCACAAGGACATGCTCAGCCCGCTGCCGACGAAATCGCCGCAGCACGGCATGTTCGGCGATCCCACCATCGGCGACTTCCGCATGTAACGGTTGCGCGAGAGCTGTTCGCGCGTCGAGCCCGCGAAAGACGAACGCCCGCTGGTCAACTCCAGCGGGCGCTCATTCGCCTGACTATCGCGTGCGCTCCAGGCCGCGGGATTCCTGTTCCCTCGGTCCTCTGGTGGCCGCAGGCGACTCGCCGGGGCGGCTGCGCACCGCCTCGCCCGGTGGCTGCGCCTGCCCTACTTCGATCAGCATCCGCACCGCGGCCAGTTCCGGGGCGACACCCATTTTGGCGAGATGGGCGGCTATCGCCATCCGGCGTTCCTGCGAGTCGTACTGCATCGCCGGCCTGGCGTTGGCGGCGGCCGTGGCGGCCATCCGCGAGGCCTCGGCTTGCGCGGAGAAGCGGTCCTTCTCCAGGGACACACCCCTTTCCGGGACCGGCTTCTCGATCAGCCGAGCCAGCTCCGTGTTCCGCGGATCCTTGGCCTTCGCGTCGCGGGCCTCCCGGACCTGCAGTTCCCTAGCCTCTTTGACGCGGGCCTCGGCGAGCTTGACTCGCGCTTCGATTTCTTTCTGACCACGCTCGCGGGTCTTCAAGGCGACGAGGGTCGCAAGCTGCAACATTGTCCTCATCATGGCCGCGGTTTCCCGGCCGATGTCGTCCAGTTCCTCGGACATGGCTGCTCCCCGATGCTGCAGTGATCACTATGGATGATGGTGGTGCTTCGTCACGGACGCCGCCACGCGAACTGTAGTCCCGTGCAGCGGGTCCCGCCTGCAAACGTGGACACCCGGAGTACTCGCGGCGTGGCGCACACTCTCCATCAGGGCGGTCCTGCCGAGGGGTGACTACGCTGCGGGAACTCCTTGGTTCGAGGTTACCCGACAAAGGTCGGCACAATCGAACGAGCGTGCCGCTTATCAGCATATATCGCACATTTCCGGCGCGTGTCGGAACGCGCCGGATGATCTTCGAAATAAGGCCAACCTAGCCGAATAAAGGTTCGCCTATCCTGACTTGGGCTGGGTACGCTCCGAACACTCGGGCCCGCTGCCGGTTCGGCGGCGGGCCCGGGAGTGCGGCGCTCAGCGGTCGATGCGCACCGACTGTATCGTGACCGGCTGGTTCGGCTTGCCGTCGCCGGGACCGTTGGAGTTGTCCTGGCCCACCTGTGCGATCTTGTCGAGGGTGCCGAGGCTGGTCTCGTCCACCGTGCCGAAGATCGTGTACTGCGGCGGCAACTTGGAATCCGCGTAGACGATGAAGAACTGGCTGCCGTTGGTGCCGGGACCGGCGTTGGCCATGGCGAGGGCGCCGCGCTTGTAGGCGATCGCGTTCTGGGTGGCGTTCGGGTCGTCCGGGGCGTACTGATCGGTCGGGTACTCGTTGTCGAATTCGTAACCAGGGCCGCCCATTCCGGTGCCGGTCGGATCACCGCACTGCAGCACCTTCAAACCCTCGTCCGCGGTCATCCGGTGGCAGTCGGTGCCGTCGAAGAAGTTCTGCGCGGCCAGGCTGACGAAGCTGTTGACCGTGCACGGCGATTCGGCGTTGTTCAGGGTCAGGCCGATCGGGCCCTGGCTGGTCTCCATGCTGACGCTGACCTTGGCATCGACCCCGGTGGTCGGGATGCCGTCGGCCTTCGGCTTGTTCGCGGGCTTGTCCGCGGGCTTGGCGCTGTCGCGGTAGACACAGTCGACCGTCGCCGGCTTGGCCTTCGCCGCGGGCGGCGCGGCGGCGGTGGGGGCGCTGGACAGTGAGGGGTCGGCGGCATCGGAGCCGCTGTCCTCGCCGCGGGTCAGGAAGTACACCCCGGTCACTGCGGCGACCACGACGACGATACCCAGCACCGATCCGGCGATCGTGAGTTGCTTGCGCTTGCGCGCCCGCTCGGCCCGGTTGGCGAGCTGACGCTCCAGCTTGCGTTTCGCCGCTGCTCGTCGCTGTTCGTTGCTCGGCACTACCACGTTCCTCCCGTATCCGGTGACATCGGGATAAGAGTGTGCCATTTCTTCCTGAGACTGCTCCGCATCCTTCCCGGGAGACGGTTCGGCGAACCGGTTGGACTTGCGGGGGCGTAGTGGTGGAAACTGGAGCATCGTGACCAAGACCAGCAGCTTCTCCGCCCCGAAGGGGGTACCGGACTACGTGCCACCCGGCTCGGCCGAGTTCGTCGCGGTGCGCGACGGCCTGCTCCGCGCCGCCCGACTGGCCGGGTACGGACATATCGAGCTGCCGGTCTTCGAGGACACGAACCTGTTCGCCCGCGGTGTCGGCGAGTCGACCGACGTGGTCACCAAGGAGATGTACACCTTCCCCGACCGGGGTGACCGCAGCGTCACACTGCGTCCCGAGGGGACCGCCGGCGTGATGCGCGCGGTCATCGAGCACGGCCTCGACCGCGGTCAGCTACCGGTGAAGCTGTGCTACGCGGGTCCGTTCTTCCGCTACGAGCGGCCGCAGGCCGGCCGGTACCGGCAGCTGCAGCAGGTGGGTATCGAGGCGATCGGCGTCGACGACCCGGCGTTGGACGCCGAGGTGATCGCCATCGCCGATGCCGGATTCCGCGGGCTCGGCCTCGACGGCTTCCGGCTGGAGATCACCTCGCTGGGCGACGAGACCTGTCGCCCGCAGTATCGGGAACTGCTGCAGGAGTTCTTGTTCCAGCTGCCGCTGGACGAGGAGACCAAGCGGCGTGCCCAGCTCAATCCGCTGCGCGTCCTGGACGACAAGCGGCCCGAGGTGCGCGCGATGACCGCGAACGCGCCGTTGATGATCGATCACCTCTCGGAATCGGCCAAGGCGCACTTCGAGCAGGTGCTCGGTCACCTGGAAGCGCTCGGCGTGCCTTACGTGGTGAACCCCCGCATGGTGCGCGGCCTGGACTACTACACCAAGACCACGTTCGAATTCGTGCACGACGGTCTCGGCGCGCAGTCCGGCATCGGCGGCGGGGGTCGCTACGACGGCCTGATGGCCGAACTCGGCGGCCAGCCGCTGTCGGGCATCGGCTTCGGCATCGGTGTGGACCGCACCATGCTGGCCCTGGCGGCCGAGGGCAAGTCGGCGGGCAACCCGGCGCGATGTGAGGTCTTCGGCGTGCCGCTGGGCGACGCAGCCAAACAGCGGCTGGTCGTGCTCGCGGCGCAGCTGCGAGCGGCAGGCGTGCGGGTCGATCTCGCCTACGGCGGGCGCGGCGTGAAAGGCGCGATGAAGGCGGCCGACCGATCGGGGGCGACGTTCACCCTGGTGCTGGGCGACCGTGACATCGCGGAGAACACCATCGGCCTCAAGGACATGGCGACCGGTGAACAGCGGCAGATCCCGCTGGCCGAAGTGGTGGGTGTGATCCGGGAGTCGCTGGCGGGATAGGCGTACCTCCGCCTTCGCTCCGGCCATGCGCGGACTGAGGGCGGACTCCGTCCGGCAGCGCTCATTATGCGTACCTCCGCCTTCGCTCCGGCGGGTCGGCGCGGGCCATCGGTTGCGCGGCATGGGCGCCGCGATCGGGGTACTCTGCGCCGAACCCGCCGCTGCCCGAGCGGCGGGCACGGTAGCGTGACCGGCGCGCATCGATGCCGGGGTCGCGAGAGGGCGGAGCAGTGTCGACGAATTCTGATGACGAGCGGGCGCTCGCGCCGGTTGGGCTCGATTTGGTCGCGCCCGAGCTGTACGCGCCGATGCTGCGCCGCCTCGCGCTGGCCGCATCGGGCATCGGACTCGGCGCCGCGCTGCTGGCGGCGACCGTGGTGAGCTGGCCGATCGCCGTCGCCATCGGCGTGGTCGTCGGCGCGCCGACCGTCTTGTACGCCATCGCGTTGCGGCGGCGGCGAATGTGGCTGGCGGGGACGATCATTCACGCCCGCAGGCTGTTCGGGGAACAGCAGGTGGAGATGTCGTCGGCGACGGGTGTCGAGGTGTTGGTGTTCCCGGCGCGGCTGAGCCGCATCGCCCTGCGGGTCACCGCCGGAGAGATCTCGCAGGTGGTCCCGCTGGCGATGTACACCGACGCGGGCAGCGGCCGGGAGCTGCATCTGCTCGGCCTGCGCAGGCTCGCAGACGCGCTCGCCGCCAGTCGATTGGCCGCGGCGGTCGCCGTTTCCGCCATGCTGGTGCATCAATTGCAGGCCGAGGCGCGCGATGCCGGTCTGGAGGAGCGGCCGCTGTATCGGGCTGTGCAGCTGGCACGGGCCAAGGACATGGTGTCGCCGATCGTTCTCACCGACACCGAGGTCGCCGCGCTCGCCTGACCCGCGGGCAGCGGCCCAGGCTTCACCGAGCGCGGCCGACCCGATCCGCGGGCACGGCGCCGGTGTGTCCCGAGACGCTATCCGACCGTCCAGGTTTCCGGCCCGGTGAGTAGGGACTGGAGCGATTCCGAATCGATCGGTTTTCTTTCCCGTGCGGCCTCGATCTGGTAACGGACGGAGTCGTCGTAGGTCGGCCGCGAGACGCTGCGGAAGACGCCGGTCACGACATGGTCGAGCCCCTGGTCGGACAGCCGCGACAGCGCGTAGGCGTATTCCGGGCTGTCGGCGTACATGTCGTGCACCACGATGTCGGACTCCGCGACACTGTCGGTACGAACTACCTTCAGTCCGAAGCCGCTTCGGACGACCGCGAATTCACCCTCCGCGCCGAACCGGATGGGTTCCCCGTGCCGCAGCGGGATGAGGTGATCCGCGGCGTTCTCCCGGCGCAGGACGTCGAACGAGCCGTCGTTGAAGATCGGGCAGTCCTGCAGGATCTCCACGAACGACGTGCCGCGATGCTCGGCGGCGGCGCGCAGCACCTCGGTGAGGCCCGCACGATCGGAATCCAGGGCACGGGCGGCGAAGGTCGCTTCCGCGCCCAGCGCGACCGACAAAGTGTTGAACGGGTGGTCCACCGAACCCATCGGAGTGGACTTGGTGATCTTGCCTTGCTCCGAGGTCGGGGAGTACTGGCCCTTGGTCAGGCCATAGATCCGGTTGTTGAACAGCAGGATCGTCATGTTCACATTGCGGCGCAACGCGTGGATGAGATGGTTGCCCCCGATGGACAGCGCGTCGCCGTCACCGGTCACCACCCAGACCGACAGATCGGGACGGCTGACCGCAAGGCCGGTCGCGATCGCGGGAGCCCGACCGTGGATCGAGTGGATGCCGTAGGCCTCCAAGTAGTACGGGAAGCGGCTGGAGCAGCCGATCCCGGAGACGAACATCAGGTTCTCCCGGCGCAATCCGAGTTCGGCGAGGAACCCGCGCACCGTTGCCAGGATCACGTAGTCGCCGCAGCCGGGGCACCAGCGGACCTCCTGGTCGGAGGTGAAGTCCTTCACCTTCTGCGGTGCGTCCGCGGACGGCACCCCGGATACCCCGGTCAGTCCCAGGTCCGTGCCGACGAGCGAGGTTTCCACGATGGTCATGCGTTACCCCCAACGGTGGTGCGGTCAGCGGCCGACTCGCCTGCGCTCGGCCCGGCGCCGGGCTGTGGACGGACGTCGTCCGGCAATGTCCGGTACGTGGCCCGCGCTCGCGCGGCGAAGACCTTGCTCTGTTCCATTTCCTCGATCGACCCGTCCAGCGCCGCGTCGATGACGCCGACCAGTTCCTGGGCGGAGAACGCGGTGCCCGCGACTTTCGTCCACGGCCGCACGTCCACCAGATACCTCGCGCGCAGCAGCATGGCCAGCTGGCCGCCGTTCATCTCCGGCGCCACCACGATGCGGTAACGGCGCAGGACCTCGTCCAGATTGGCCGGCAAGGGATTCAGATGTCGCAAGTGCGCTTGGGCGACCGGAACGCCGCGGCGGCGGGCGCGCCTGCAGGCCTCGCCGATCGGGCCGTAGGAGCTGCCCCAGCCGATCAGCAGCAGCTCGGCCGTGCCGTCGGGGTCGTCCACCTCGACATCCGGCACGGCGATGCCGTCGATCTTTGCCTGACGCAATCGCACCATGAGTTCGTGGTTGGCCGGATCGTAGGAGATGTTGCCGCTGCCGTCCGCCTTCTCGAGTCCGCCGATGCGGTGCGCGCGTCCCTTGGTGCCGGGCACCGCGAGCGGACGCGCCAGCGTGTCAGGGTCGCGGGTGTAGGGCTGGAACGGGTCGCCGTCGTCGCCCTCCGGCTCGAATGCCGGGTCGATCGGGTCCAGCTCCGCCACCCGGGGAATCGACCAGGGTTCCGAACCGTTGGCGATCGCGCCGTCGGACAGCAACAGCACCGGGGTGCGGTAGGTGAGGGCGATCCGTGCGGCGTCCACCGCGGCGGCGAAGCAGTCGGCGGGGGAGCGGGGGGCGACCACTGCCACCGGCGATTCGCCGTTGCGGCCGTAAAGGGCTTGCAGCAGGTCGGCCTGCTCGGTTTTGGTCGGCAGGCCGGTGGACGGGCCGCCCCGCTGCACGTCGATGACGACCAGTGGCAGCTCCGTCATCACCGCGAGGCCGACGGTCTCGCTCTTGAGCGCGAGGCCGGGCCCGGAGGTGCTGGTGACGCCCAGCGCGCCGCCGAGCGAAGCGCCCAGGGCCGCTCCGATCCCGGCGATCTCGTCCTCGGCCTGGAAGGTAGTGACGCCGAAGTTCTTGTGCTTGCTCAGCTCGTGCAGGATGTCGGAGGCCGGCGTGATGGGGTAGGTGCCGAGGAAGACGGGCAGCCCCGCTAGCTGACCGGCGGTGATCAAGCCGTAGGCGAGCGCGGTGTTGCCGGTGATCTGCCGGTAGGTGCCCGGCGGCAGCTTCGCCGGCGCGATCTCGTAGGTGGTGGCGAAGCTCTCGGTGGTCTCGCCGTAGTTCCACCCCGCGCGGAACGCCAGCACGTTGGCCTCGGCGATGTCCGGCTTCGTGGCGAATTTCTCCCGCATGAACTGCTCGGTTCCGCCGATCGGGCGCCCGTACATCCAGGACAGCAGGCCGAGGGCGAACATGTTCTTGGCGCGCTGGGCGTCCTTCTTGCCGACCCCGGTCGATTCGGTGGCGCCCAGGGTCAGCGACGTCATCGGGACCCGGTGGACCACGAAATCCGACAGAGTGTCGTCGGCCAGCGGGTCGGCGGCGTAACCCACCTTGGCGAGGGTGCGCTTGGTGAACTCGTCGGTGTTGACGATGACGGTGGCGCCGCGCGGAAGGTCCTCCAGATTCGCCTTGAGCGCGGCGGGGTTCATCGCGACCAGCACGTCGGGCTGGTCGCCCGCGGTGAGAATGTCGTAGTCGGCGATCTGGATCTGGAACGACGAGACGCCGGGCAGGGTGCCCTGCGGGGCTCTGATCTCGGCCGGGAAGCTGGGCTGAGTGGCCAGGTCGTTGCCGAAGGCGGCGGCCTCGTGGGTGAAGCGATCGCCGGTCAGCTGCATTCCGTCGCCGGAGTCTCCGGCGAACCGAATGACGACCTTTTCCAATTTCGCTGTGCCGACATCATTTTGGTGTGAAACCATATGCCTGCTTCACTTCCTCGTCGCTGAGAGGTGCCATCGCCAAACTACTCCGTCCAATGCGGTGCGCGCCCGGCAAAGCGCGTGGACCCGCGAGATTTGCCGATGGCGGCGTCAGGCGAACAATGCCAGTTGTGGGTCGCTCGTGTCCGCGGTTTCGGGGAGTGTCTCCGGTTCGGGTTGGCTGCGCGGCGTCAAACCGTGCTCGGCCAGCAGTGGATCGACTCGTTCGCGCAGCCAGGCCGAGTATTCCGGCGTCACGTACGCGCCGCGGCCGTAGAGCTGACGGTAGCGGCGCAGCAGCGCCGGATGGTGCTCGGCCAGCCAGGACAGGAACCAGCCCCTGGTGCTGCCGCGCAGGTGCATCGGGAACGCGACGGCCGAGTTCGCACCGGCCTCGGCGATCGCGCCGAAAATGGCGTCCAGGTGCGCCCGGCTGTCGGTGAGACACGGGATGACCGGTGCGACGAGGACGTTGACCGCGAATCCCGCGTCGGTGAGGGCGCGCACCAAGTCCAGTCGCGCCCGCGGTGACGGCGTGCCCGATTCCAGGCTGCGATGCAGATCCTCGTCGAGGATCGCGATGGACACCGCGAGACTCACTCGCACCTCGCGGGCGGCCGAGGTGAGCAACGGCAGATCCCGCCGCAGCAATGTGCCCTTGGTGAGGATGGAGAACGGGGTGCCGGACTCGGTCAGCGCGCGAATGATGCCCGGCATCAACCGATACCGGCCCTCCGCGCGCTGATACGGATCGGTATTGGTGCCGAGCGCGACCGGTGCGCGCCGCCAGGACCGCCTGCCGAGTTCCTTGCGCAGCACCGCGGCGACGTTCGTCTTCACGACGATCTGCGTGTCGAAATCCCGGCCCGCGTCCAAGTCCAGGTACTCGTGCGTGCCGCGGGCGAAACAGTAGCGGCAGGCGTGCGAACAGCCGCGCATCGGATTGACCGTCCACTGGAACGGCAGATTCGAGGCCTCGGGCACCTTGTTCAGCGCGCTCTTGCACAGCACCTCATGGAACGTGATGCCCTCGAATTCGGGTGTCCGCACGGTGCGCACCAAACCTGCCCGGGACAGTCCGGGCAGGGCGCCGTCCTCGGCGTCCAGGGTTTGGCTTTGCCACCGCACCCCTTCAGTCGAACATGTGTTCTAAGGCCTGTCAAGCGATCCGCCGGGCGCCCGGCGGCGCGAGCCGAGCGGGGTCGGCGAAGAAGGCGACCAGGTCGCGAACGGTCTCATCGAGGGGGCGCGGCTGGTATCCGAGTTCGCGCGCGGCCTTGCCGTGGTCGACGATCGGCGCGGAGATCAGCGCGCCGAGCGCGGCCTTGGAGACGATGTCGGAGTCGAACAGCTTGCCGATCGGTGCCAGCACCGGGATGACGCCGGAGACGAGTTTGGCGGGGATGGCGAACTTGGGGCCCTTCTTGCCACCGTGTGCCGCGGCGACGCGGCACAGCTCGAGCATCGAGATCATCGATCCGCCCAGCAGATAGTTCTCGCCGGTGCGGCCGCGTTCACCGGCCAGGAGCAGGCCCTCGGCCACATCGCGCACGTCCACCAGGTCGAATCCGCCGCCGATCATGGCGGGCACCCGGCCCAGCGCCGCGTCCTTGAGCGTCCGGTTGATCCGGGACAGCGGCTTGCCGTGGTCCAGCGGGCCGAAGACGCCGGTGGGATTGCACAGCACCGCGTCCAGGCCCTGGTCGATCACCTTGCGCAGTTCCACCTCGCCCGCCCACTTCGAGCGGTCGTAGACCGGCAGGGCCGGGTCGGTCGACCGGGGAGCGCGCTCGTCGATCCGGCCGCCGCAGCTGTACTGGTCGAACGCGTGGATGGAGCTGGCGTGCACCATGCGGCGCGCACCGACGGCCAGTGCCGCCTCGGCGACAACGCGCACACCCTGGGTGTTCACCCGCCAGGCCAGGTCGTTCTTCTCGGCCAGGGTGATCACCGCGACCAGGTGGTAGACGACTTCGGCGCCGGCCAGCGCGGCGCGCATCGACGCCGGATCCAGCACATCGCCGCGCATCCAGGTGACGCCGGGCGCCGCGGCCTCGCCGGGAATCGCGCGATCGATGGCGGTGACCTGGTGACCGCGCTCGGTGAGGAGGCGGAGCAGGTTCGTGCCAAGGTAGCCGGCTGCGCCGGTCACTGCGACCTTCATGGCAGAGAGAATATAGAACTTGTTCTAATTTGCAACACGTTCCAATTCGGCGCCGGATGCCTTGTCCAGCGGCGCGTTCGGGCTCGAAACTTGCCGGTACCGTCCGCTATATTGAGCGCAACCGTAGCGGCCCTTGCCGATTCGGGCAGGGAGCGGGATCGGTCACAACAAACTTCATGACGTATGTTCACGACGATTTGGGGGGACAACTCGATGAGAGATCTCTCGGTAGAGACCGAGGCGGTCCGGGTGTTCGCCGCCACGAACGCCGGTATCGCCGGTGATCTGGCTCGGGCGGGCAATATCGACGCGGCGAACAACGTTGCCGCGCTGGTTCCGGTGTTCGGCCTGATCGGCGCGGACTACCTGGCGATGTTCGCCGCCGCACAGCTGTTGCAGGCCAAGGACATCAACGATCTGTCGGCCAAGTACGGCAAGCTCTCGGAGTCGGCGTTCAGCGCCGCGGCGGCCTTCGACGCCATGGACTGGGCCAATGCGAGCGCGCTCGGATCGAAGACGGGCGAGATCGGAGACGCGGTATGAGACCGCTCGACAGCGGCGTCATCGCGCCGGAGGAGCAGGCCGTCGCGCACGCGGCCGAACAGAATGTCGCCATCGGCCAGCAGACGGTGCTCGACGCCCTGCAGAATTCACCGGCTCCAGCGGTGCTCGACCTGCCGCTGCCGCAGCTGCCCGAGGACATGCCGCCGATCGAGCCACCCGCATTCGTGTTGTCGCGCAAGGTCTCCGAGGATCAGCAGACCCTCGGCGCGACTCCCGCCGGACTGCCGGGACTGAACGGAGTCCCAGGCGGCGAGGATCTGCCCGGCGTTCCGCACGAGGTGTCCGCCCTGCTCGGCGACGTGAACTCCGCGGCGGCGCCGGTGGTCCAAGCCGCGCTGCAGCACACCGACGGCGTGCTGAGCGGTGCCCTCGCCGACGCGCCGAGCGCGATCGCCACCGGGGTGACTCAGGTGAATCAGGCAGCGGCCGCGCTGCCGCCGCTGCCCGCCGATCCGGTCGCCGCCCTGATGCAGGGCGTCGCGCTGCCCGCGCTGCCCGGCGTGGACCTGCTGATGAAGCCGATCCTCGACCTGCTCGGCAGCTTCGGCACCGGCGTCATCGGCGCGCTCGATCCGACCGCGATCCTCAGCCAGTCCTCCAAGGTCATCGAGCTGGCCATGCAGGTGGGCCGGGGGAGCATCGCCACGGTCGAGCAGGTATGGCAGGGACAGGCCTCCCGTAACGCCCAGGCCGCGAGCCAGCAGGCCAACGTCGAGGGCCAAGAGACCGGTCAGCGCGGCATCGATATCTCCGAACTCACCCAGCGCGCCGCGGCGGTGGTGCAGCAGGGCAACGCGCAGCTGCTCGGCATCGCCTCGTCGTTCGCCACGCAGGCGACCGCGCTGGCCCCGGTCATCCTCACCCCGCCCGCGCAGGCGGCGCTGGTCGCGTCGGCCACCGAGCACTTGGGCCAGGCCGTCGGCGTGGTCAACGTCACCCGTGGTGATCTGGCGGGCAAGACCGCCGAGCTCAGCGGCATGGTGAACCAGCTGGTCGGGCCGGAGGCGCAGGAAGCCGCGCAGTCGCTGGCGCAGAACGTCGGCCAGCCGATCCTGGAGCAGGCGCAGTCGACCGCGTCCGACACCATGACGAAGGCGGCGGGCCTGGACTCTTCCGCGCCCGGCACGACGAGCCCCCTGACCACGCCCTCGTCGGTGCACAACACGCCGAGCCCGAGTACCAACCACGGTTCGCCCTCCGGATTGTTCGGCAGTCCCGGTCGGCCGGGAACCCCGGGCACGCCCTCGGTACCCAAGCCCACCGGCCTACCCGGCACGCCGGTTGCACCGATCCGCCCGGTCACCGGCATCCCCGGCACGCCGTTCGGTACCGGCACGCCCGGTACTACCCCGGCCGGAGCCAACAGTTTCATGGGCGGCCCCGCGGCCGCGGCGGGGCAACGGAACGACGACGAGGAACACTCGCGCACGGTGCAGCCGTACTCCAGCCCCACCGGCAACGACGATCTCACCGGTCCGCTCGGGGAGTCCACGCCGGACGTCATCGGTGCGACGCACTCCGACGAGATCATCAGCTCGGACTACGAACAGGATCAGTTCTAGCCGGGATTCGAGCTCGGCCCGGGCGGCAGTGGTCCGTTCGGGCCGGGCGCCGTCCGGTCCTCAGTTGTCCGGGACGAACGCGTCGAGCAGTGTTTTGTAGAGGTCGGCGAAGCGTCTGCGCGCGGCCTGCTGCTCGGCGCCCAGCCCGTCGGTCGCCTCGGGCGCGTACACGACCAGGTGCACGTCCTGCCCCGCCGGCTGCGGCATGTAGTCGATGATCCGGCTGCTCTGGTCGACGGCTCTCGGTACACCGAGATCCACCGTGGCCAGAGCGGTGGTCTCGGCCACCGCGGCTTTCAGCGCATCGGGTGGGATGTGGCCCTCGATCCGCTTGGGCGGCGTCTCCGGGCGACGACCGGCGGCAACGGCGTCGGGACTGCTGACCGCCCGGCCGTCGGCGAAGATCTCCAGCTGCGGGCGTAGATCGGTCCGCGTCTGCCAGCCGTCCGGGATGGTGGTCAGGGTGAACAGGGCCAGTGGCGCCGCGATCGGCGGTAGGGCGCTGGGCCGGTCGGCGGCCGGGTCGGCCGCGGCCGTGCCCGAGGCCATCCCGAGGGTCAGCATCACAACCAGCAGAACGGCTTTCGTTCCTCGCATCGATCCCATCTTCCGGTGCTCTCCGTGGTTCGCCTGCGGCGCAGGTGAACTGCCGTCGATCATGACAGGCCCGCCCGCGGTGGGGACCGGCGCGCTGTGTCGTCGATCGAATCCGGTTTTACCGCAAGGCGGGCGGATTGTTCAGGTCCGGCGCCGAATAGGTGTCGCAGGCGCGGACCTGACCGGTCCGGTAGCCGGTGAGGAACCACTTCTGCCGCTGTTCGGAGGAGCCGTGCGTCCATGCTTCTGGATTCACCCTCCCCTGGGCCGCGCGCTGGATGCGGTCGTCGCCGACCGCCGCGGCCGCCGACAGGGCGTCCTGGACGTCCTTGTCCGACAGCGGACGTAAGAACGGCTGGTCGCTGCCGGGCGCGGGCAGTTCGTCCGCGAAATGCGCCCAGATGCCCGCGTAGCAGTCGGCCTGCAGTTCGGTGCGCACGGCACCGGACTGCGCGCCGCGCGGATCGCGTTGCGCGCGGCCGATGTCGCCCAGCTGATTCTGGATGTGATGGCCGAACTCGTGCGCCACTACGTACTCCTGCGCGAGCGGGCCGCCACTGGCACCGAAACGGTCCACCAGGTCTTGGAAGAAGCTGGTGTCGAAGTAAGCGGTCCGGTCGGCCGGGCAGTAGAACGGGCCCACCTCGCTGGTGGCATTGCCGCAGCCGGTGGAAACAGCGCCGGAGAACAGCACGACGTTCGGCTCCACATAGCGCTTGCCGGTCTGCTTCGGCAGCTCGGCCGACCACACGGCGTCCAGGCTCTGGGCCGTGAGCGCCACCCGGCAGTCGAGGTACTTGTTGGCGTCGGCGCCGGTCTTGCAGTGGCTCGGCGTGCCTGCGGTGCCCGGCTGCGTCTGGCTCTGATCCGGCGCGCCGGTGAAGTTGCCCAGGACGGAGCCGGGATCGCCGCCCAGCAGCAGGGTCAGCACCAGCACGATGAGTCCGCCCGCACCGCCGCCCAGCGCGAGCTTGCCGCCCATGCCCGGGCCCCCGCCGGACGAAACGCGATCCGGGTCGATCTGCATGCCCTCGTTGAAGGTCATCGTCGTCGCTCCTGTGTCGGATTTGCCGCGACTGCGTCGCGGCGTATTCGCGGCCCCGGGAAGGCCCGCGTACCAGCGGCCGAGACTCGCATGCGCTTCGGCCACTCGGACGCGAGCCGGGCCGCGAACGGCGCTCGTTAGACTCGCGCCCGTGGTGGGCGGGTCGGTGTGGCGCGTGGCCGGTATCGAGCGCCGGGTGGACCCAGTCGGATACAGCTTGGCACGCGTGTGGCGATATCGGTTTCCACTCGGCGAATATGTCTCACTACGATGGACCCGCACCTGGTCACACCGCGCCGGTGCCGGAGTCGTCGAAAGGAATCCCGTGCTGCGCACCCACTTGGCCGGTTCGCTGCGAAGCGAGCATGCCGGTCTGACCGTCACTCTCACCGGCTGGGTGGCGCGGCGGCGTGACCACGGTGGGGTGATCTTCATCGATCTGCGCGACGCGTCCGGCGTGGCCCAAGCGGTGTTCCGCGAGGGCGCACCGGCCGAGCAGGCGCACCGGCTGCGCGCCGAGTACTGCGTGCGCGTCACCGGTACCGTGGAACCGCGGCCGAGCGGCAACGAGAACCCGGAGCTGCCGACCGGCACCATCGAGGTGAACGTCACCGAGCTCGAGGTGCTGAACGAGAGCGCCCCGCTGCCGTTCCAGCTGGACGAGCAGCCCGGCGAGGAGGCGCGCCTCAAGCATCGCTACCTGGACCTGCGCCGCGAGGCGCCGGCGCACGCCATCCGGTTGCGGTCGAAGGTCAACGCGGCCGCCCGCGAGGTGCTGGCCCGCCACGAGTTCGTCGAGGTCGAGACGCCCACGTTGACCCGCTCCACCCCGGAAGGCGCGCGCGATTTCCTGGTGCCCGCCCGTCTGCAGCCGGGGAACTTCTACGCGCTGCCGCAGAGCCCGCAGCTGTTCAAGCAGTTGCTCATGGTCGGCGGCATCGAACGGTACTACCAGATCGCGCGCTGCTACCGTGACGAGGACTTCCGTGCCGACCGTCAGCCGGAGTTCACCCAGCTCGACATCGAGATGAGTTTCGTGCGCCAGGAGGACGTGATCCTGCTGGCCGAGGAGATCCTCGTCGCGCTGTGGAAGCTGGTCGGCTACGAGATCCCCACGCCGATCCCGCACATGACCTACGCCGAGGCCATGCGCCGCTTCGGTACCGACAAGCCCGACCTGCGTTTCGGTGTCGAGATCACCGAGTGCACCGAGTTCTTCAAGGACACGCCGTTCCGGGTGTTCCAGGCGCCGTACGTCGGCGCGGTCGTCATGCCCGGCGGCGCGAGCCAGCCGCGGCGCCAGCTCGACGCCTGGCAGGAGTGGGCCAAGCAGCGCGGCGCCAAGGGTCTGGCCTACGTCCTGGTGAACGAAGACGGCACGCTGGGCGGTCCGGTCGCCAAGAACCTCAGCGACGCCGAACGTGATGGCCTGGCCAAGCACGTCGGCGCGGTGCCGGGCGACTGTGTGTTCTTCGCGGCCGGCGCCGTCAAGGCGCAGCGTGCGCTGCTCGGCGCGGCGCGTGTCGAGATCGCCCGCAAGGTCGGGCTGATCGACGAGGACGCCTGGTCGTTCGTGTGGATCGTGGACGCGCCGCTGTTCGAGCCGACCGCCGAGGCGACCGCGAGCGGCGATGTGGCCGTGGGTCATTCCGCGTGGACCGCGGTGCACCACGCGTTCACCTCGCCGAAGCCGGAGTCGTTGGACACCTTCGACGTCGAGCCGGACTCCGCGCTCGCCTATGCCTACGACATCGTCTGCAACGGCAACGAAATCGGTGGCGGCTCGATCCGTATCCACCGACGTGACGTGCAGGAACGTGTTTTCAAGGTGATGGGCATCAGCCACGAGGAGGCGCAGGAGAAGTTCGGCTTCCTGCTGGACGCCTTCGCCTTCGGAGCGCCGCCGCACGGCGGCATCGCGTTCGGCTGGGACCGGGTCACCGCGCTGCTGGCAGGGGAGGACTCGATCCGCGACGTCATCGCGTTCCCGAAGACCGGCGGCGGCGTCGACCCGTTGACCGACGCGCCCGCGCCGATCACCGAGCTGCAGCGCAAGGAAGCGGGCCTCGACGTCAAGCCGGGCCAGCAGAAGGACTAAGGGAAGCGGATTCGCCTTTTGTCACAGTGACATTGGGGGCTGGAAGGGATGCGCTCACCGGTCGAACAGTGAGCGCGTCCGGTTCACAGCGCGGCGACCGTGCCGCCGGTGAGCGTGCGGTAGGCGTAGGTCACGGCGATGGTGGCGACCGGTCCGGCGATCAGCAGGCCGAGACCACACAGCAGCAGGCCGAGGAAGGTCACCACGAGCACCGCCAGCGCGAGTAGCAGGACCTGCCAGGCATTGGCGACGACCAGGCTGAAGCTGGACTTCAGCGCCTCGAACGGACCCTGATCCTGATCGACGACGAAGTGCAGCGAGAACATGCACAGCCAGCCGGCGATCAGGCCGGGGATCAGGCAGATCGCGGAGCCGACAAAGGTCAGCAGGAACGCCAGCAGCGCGGTGAGCAATACATTGCCCGCGTTCACGAAACGGAAGTACGCGCCGAATGGAGGCGGGGTGCCGTCGGCTTCGTACAGCGCGCCGCGCACCATGGCCGATTGCAGCAACCACACCGCGGCCATGACCGCCAAGAAGATGAGCAGCAGCGGAAGCATCGTCGTCGGGTCGGTGAGTTGCACGACGAGCAGGAACCCCAGATAGACGACCACGCCCACCGCGGTCACCCCGACCCACGGTCCCGGGTTGGCCCGGAACTTCGCCCAGCCATAGCTGAGCGCCCGGCCGACGTCGAGGGTGCCGGGAGTAGAGGGAACCTGCTGGTAGCCGTAGACCGGTTGCTGCGCTGCCGCGGCTCCGGGCGTCCAGCCCGGCCCGGTGCCCTGTGGGCCGTAGCTGGGGTGCGGCGCGCCCACCGGCGGCGGCGGTTCCAGCGGTTCGGTGCCGTATTGTGCGGCGCCGGGGCCCTCGAACTGCGGATATCCGGCCGAGCCCGCCATCTCGTGGCGGGCGTGGCCGGTGCCTGGTCCTTGTGCCTGGGGGTCGGCGCTCTCATGCTGCCCTGGCCGCGCCGCCAAGCGCTGGTCGTCGTCCGGGGGGTAGGGTGCGCCGCCAGCTGATTTCGGTGCGGGAGGCGGGGTTTCGGCCATGGGCAGACCTTTCCACTCAACTGGTTTGCGATGTGGCGCAGGGCAGTTGACGATGAGAAAACCCGACGGGTGTACGGGTGTCAAGCGACCGGCCTTCGCCCTCCGACCTTGCCGAAGACACGCCGAGCGACGCGGAAAGGTTGTGTAACCGCTCGCTAGAAGTGACCCGATGCGAGTACTTTGAGAGGCGATGACCGCACTATTGGCCGAACGCGCCGCCGAAGTCGTGTCCGCAGCGCAACAGTTGCTCACAAAGCGAATGGGTGCTCCGGTAAAGCTGAGCGATCCGATCGAACTCAGCGGTAGTGGTAGAACGACAGTCCTACGTGTGCGGGTAGCGGAGAACGCCTTCTCGTTGCCGCGAACCCTGATCGTCAAGCAGGTCCGCGGGTCCGCTCAGGAGCGCCGTACCGGCGGCTTGGCGCCCGGCGTCGCCAGCATCGACTCCGCGTTTCTCCGCGAGGCCGTGTCGTATCAGTTCACCACCGCGCTGAGCCGGGAACAGCGCCCAGGGGCGTACCTGGTCGCCCACAGTCTTCCCGACCGGTTGCTGATCCTCAGCGACCTGGGTGAGAACTCCCTGCTCACCGCCGTGCTGCAGTCCGGAGCCGAGCCGGCCGCCCGCAACGCCTTGATGGCGTTCGCGCAGGCTCTGGGCCGGATGCACGCCGCCACGGTCGGCCGCGAGGCGGACTTCGTCGCCCTGCTGCGCCGGGTCGAGGTGGTGCACCGGGTGGACGGCATCGCGCAGCAGGCCGAGACGGCGATCGCCGAGGTGCCCGGCATGCTGCAGCGCGAACTGGGCATCGAGGTGCCCGGGGAGATCGCCGAGCGGATCGTGCGCGGCAATCGCCTGTACTCCGCGGGGCGCTTCCGCGCGTTCAGCCCGTCGGACCTGTGCCCGGACAACGTGATCTTGAACGAGGAGGGCGCTCGCTTCCTCGACTACGAGTGGGGCGGGTTCCGCGACGCCACCCTGGTCGTCGCCTACGCGCTGGTGTCCTTCCCCGGCTGCCTGTGTGATGTCGAACTCTCCCGCGAGCGCGCCAGGCAGATGGTGGAGGCATGGCGCGCCGAGGTGGTGGGCGTGTGGCCCGCGCTGGCCGACGACGACCTGCTCGCCGAGCGCATCCTCGAAGCCCGGCTGATCTGGGTATGGCTGTCCACCTACTGGTTCCTGCCCGCCGATCACGCGCGCATCGCGGCGGCCAGGGAGCACGGGCTGTCGGTGCCGCGCTCGGCGGCCCTGATCAACCGCTGGGCCGCGCTCGCCGAGGACGCCAGGTGCACGGGCGACGACATCGTCGGCGACTTTGCCGAGGACGTCTCCGCGAGGCTGGAAGAGCGCTGGTCGGAGTAGGTCTCCGGAGCCGTGCGGCACTCGCCGCAATGGCGAGGCCCGCGGTCGTCGAGGCGCGGGCTGCCCGTCAGATGAGCGGGATCTGCCGCGGCTCGATCCGGCCGCCGGAGCGGACGGCGAACGATGCGCCATGGCGCACAGCGGAATTCGGGTCGGCCACGTTCAGCAGGTAGTACCAGTCCATCTGCGCGTGGTCCGCGGTGACCTCCAGCACGCCGTAGCCGTGCGAATCCAGTTCGGCATAGCGCAGATGGTGGTTGACCGACTTGATCGATTCGGCGACCGGCGCGGTGTTCGCCCGCACCATGTCGCCGATGCTGGTCGAGGTCACCGACGGCACGACGAACTCGGCGCCCGCCGTGGCGCCACCCGGATAGTTCGCCGCGTCGACGGGCAGGTCCGCCGCCCACGAGGAATGGATGTCGCCGGTGAGGAATACCACGTCGGAGATCTGCTGCTCCACGATCGCCCCGAACAGGCGGGCGCGATCAGCGGTGTAGCCGTCCCACTGGTCGCCGTTCGGTGACAGTCCGGACTGCGGGATCCCCATAGTGCTGGTGATCGCCGCCGTGGTGGCCGGTTCCAGCGGCGGGAAGACCAGTGGGGCGATCATCACCGAGTTCCCGACCAGCTTCCACCGCACCGGCGCCGAGGCCAGGCCCGCGGTCAGCCACTCCATCTGCGCTTTGCCGGTGAGTGTGCGCGCCGGGTTGTCGGCTTCCCGCCAGCTCGCTCCCGGCTTCGCCTCCTGGTCGCGATAGCTGCGCAAATCCAGCATCGCGAGTTCGGCCAGGGTGCCGAAGCGCAGCCTGCGGTACATCCGCACCTGCGCACCGGAACCGGCGGCGCGGACCGGCATCCATTCCAGGTAGGCCTGCACCGACGCGGCTCGCCGGTCCGCCCAGCTGCCCTCGGTCCCGGGGTTGTGGTTGTTCGCGCCGCCGGACCAGGAGTTGTCCGCCGACTCGTGGTCGTCCCAGGTGCAGACGAACGGCAGTGCCGCGTGCAGGTCGAGCAGATCGGGATCGGTCTTGTACTGCGCATGACGGATGCGGTAATCGGCCAATCTGACGATTTCGTCGGCCGGTTCGTGCGGTCGCACCGCGCCGTTGCGGCCGCCGTACTTGCCGTGGCCGTACTCGTAGATGTAGTCGCCCAGGTGCACGATCGCGTCCAAGTCGGAACGCGCGGCCAGATGACGGTAGGCGCCGAAGTATCCGGCTTCCCAGTTCGAGCACGAGACCACACCGAACCGGAGGCGCTCGGGGGAATCCGCGGCGGCGGGCGCGGTCTTCGTGCGGCCGACCGGCGAGGTATCGCCGAGCGCGCTGAAGCGGTAGAAGTACTCGGCCCCCGGCGCGAGACCCGAGACGTCGATCTTGACGGTGTGATCGGAGTCCGCGGTCGCCGTCACGGTGCCGGAGGCGGTGACCGAAGCGAACCCCTCGTCCGCGGCGATCTCCCAGCGCACGTTCGCCGGGGCGCCGAGGCCGGAGCCGGGCGTCGCGGCGTCGGAGACGGTGACGCGGGTCCAGATGATCATGCCGTCGGGGAGCGGATCGCCCGAGGCCACGCCGTGCCGGAACACCGGTGTCTCCGCGCCCGCGCGTCCGGCGCCGAACACCGCCGTGGCGGTGGCTGCCGCGGCACCACCTCGCAGGAGGGTTCGGCGAGCGAAACCCCGGAGGGACGCGGGATTTGAAACGTGCACGTTTTCGGTCACGGGTGTTGATCACATCCGAAGGACCGGCGAGACGCAACTCGGCCCGGCGGGAGGGGCCGGACCCGCACGGCTGCTCGAGCCGCCATGCTGCCCAGGAAGGGCATGCGGTGCTGTCGGTGTGGCTCGGTAACGTAAGTCTCGTGAGCGAGCGGCAGCGAGTGAACCGAGGAAACGGTGCGCATTCGCGCACGACGGAGCCGAGCGCCAGCGAGGCGCGGTCGTGAGCGATGGCTTGTTCGATGTGCCCGGGGGCGCGGCGCCTCCGGAGCGCTCGATCGACACGGTGGTGCGCAGGGACGCGGGTGCGCCGCTGGCGGTCCGCATGCGTCCCGCCACGCTGGAGGAAGTGGTCGGGCAGCAGCATCTGCTCGGTCCCGGCTCTCCGCTGCGCAGGCTGATCGAGGGCTCCGGCGCGGCGTCGGTGCTGCTGTACGGCCCGCCCGGCACCGGGAAAACCACCCTCGCCGCGCTCATTTCTCAGGCGACCGGCCGTCGTTTCGAGGCGCTGTCGGCACTCTCGGCCGGCGTCAAGGAGGTGCGCGCGGTCATCGATATGGCGCGTCGCAGGTTGTCTGCGGGCGAGCAGACCGTGCTGTTCATCGATGAGGTGCACCGTTTCTCCAAGACCCAGCAGGACGCACTGCTCGCCGCGGTGGAGAACCGGATCGTCCTGCTGGTCGGCGCGACCACGGAGAATCCGGCGTTCTCGGTGGTGTCGCCGCTGCTGTCCCGCTCGTTGGTGCTGCAGCTGCGCTCGCTCACCGAAGCCGATATCCGCGTGGTGCTCACCCGCGCGATCGCCGACCCGCGCGGGCTCGACGGCGGGTACAGCGTCACCGACGCCGCCCTCGACCACATCGTCCGGGTCGCGGGCGGCGATGCCCGGCGGGCGCTGACCGCGCTGGAAGCCTCCGCCGAATCCTCGCTCGACGGCACCGTCGACGTGGACCTGGTCGAGGCCAGCGTGGACAAGGCCGCGGTGCGCTACGACCGGGCCGGCGACCAGCATTACGACGTGATCAGCGCGTTCATCAAGTCCATCCGCGGCTCGGATGTCGATGCCGCGCTGCACTACCTCGCCAGGATGCTGAGCGCGGGCGAGGACCCGCGCTTCATCGCGCGCAGGCTGATGATCCACGCCAGCGAGGACATCGGCATGGCCGATCCGATGGCGCTGCAGACGGCCACCGCCGCCGCGCAGGTGGTGCAGATGGTCGGGCTGCCCGAGGGCCGGCTCGCGCTGGCTCAGGCGACGATCCACCTGGCGACCGCGCCGAAGTCCGGTGCCGTCGTCGCCGCGATCGGCGCCGCCATGGCCGATGTCGCGGCGGGGAAGGCGGGCACGGTCCCGCCACACCTGCGCGATGGCCACTACCCGGGCGCGGCCGCACTGGGCAACGCGCAGGGCTACCGATACCCGCACGACGACGAGGACGGCGTGCTGCCCCAGCAGTACCCGCCCGACGAACTGGTCGGCGTCGACTACTACCAGCCGACCGACCACGGCCATGAACGCGAGATCGGGCCACGCGTAGCGAAACTCCGCCGAATCGTCCGGAATACCCGAGACCTCTGAGGTCGCGTGTTAACCAGTACCTTCGGTATCGGTTCGGCAAGACGCCCGGCTTGCCCGATCCGGTCGGGGTCTCCTTCGACACCGAGCTGTCGGAGCGCCGACCGGTCCTAGCGGCGCGGCGACGCCGGTCGATGAATATTCGGGTGCACGGCACCGGTAGGCTGGATATCTGTGCAGACCCACGAGATCCGACGGCGTTTTCTGGACCATTTCCTCCGTGCCGGCCATACCGAGGTGCCGAGTGCCTCGCTGATCCTGGCCGACCCGAACCTGCTGTTCGTCAACGCAGGCATGGTCCAGTTCAAGCCGTACTTCCTGGGTCAGGAGGCGCCGCCCTACCCGCGGGCGACCAGCGTGCAGAAATGCGTGCGCACCGGCGACATCGAAGAGGTCGGCGTCACGACGCGGCACAACACGTTCTTCCAGATGGCGGGAAACTTCTCCTTCGGTGACTACTTCAAGGAGGGGGCGATCACCCTCGCCTGGGAGCTGATCTCCAAACCGCAGGACGAAGGCGGTTACGGATTCGATCCCGAGCGCATCTGGGTGACCGTGTACCAGGACGACCCGGAGGCGGCCGAGATCTGGAAGCGGGTCGCCGGCATTCCCGAGGAACGCATCCAGTTCCGCGACGGCAAAGACAACTACTGGGACATGGGCGTGCCAGGCCCGGGCGGTCCCTGCTCGGAGATCTACTACGACCGCGGACCCGAGCACGGCCGTGACGGCGGCCCGGTCGCCGACGAGGACCGCTACCTCGAGATCTGGAATCTCGTCTTCATGCAGGACGTCCGCGGCGAGCTGAGCCCGAAGCTGGGTCACCCGCCAGTCGGGTCGCTGCCGAAGAAGAACATCGACACCGGCATGGGCGTGGAGCGGATCGCCTTGCTGCTGCAGGGCGTGGACAACGTCTACGAGACCGACCTGCTGCGCCCGATCATCGACAAGGCCGAGGAGCTGACCGGGCGCTCCTACGGCGTGCGGCACGAGGACGACGTTCGCTTCCGCGTGATCGCCGACCACGCCCGCAGCGCCGCCATGCTGATCTCCGACGGGGTCAATCCGGGCAACGACGGCCGCGGCTACGTGCTGCGCCGCCTGCTGCGCCGCATCGTGCGCTCGGCCCGGCTGCTCGGCGCCGAGAAGCCGGTGATGGGCGAGTTCATGAAGGTCGTGAGCGATCTCATGGCCCCCTCCTACCCGGAGCTGGCTACCGACTTCCGTCGCATCGAGACCGTCGCCGTGGGCGAGGAGACGGCGTTCCTCAAGACGCTGAACACCGGCTCCACCCTGTTCGACAACACCGCCGCCGCGGTGAAGGCCGAGGGCGGCACGAGGATCGCCGGGGCGGACGCGTTCACCCTGCACGACACCTACGGCTTCCCCCTCGATCTGACCCTGGAGATGGCCGCCGAGGCCGGACTGTCGGTCGACGAGGAGGGCTTCCGCTCGCTCATGGCCGAGCAGCGCCAGCGCGCCAAGGAGGACGCTCAGGCGCGCAAGCACGCGCACGCGGACCTCACCATCTACAAGGAGCTGGTCGACCGCGGCGCCACCGAGTTCACCGGTTTCGACGAGCTGACCTCCGAAGCCACCGTGCTGGCCTTGATCGCCGACGGCGTGCGGGTGCCGACCGCGACCGCGGGCCAGGACGTCGAGGTGATCCTGGACCGCAGCCCGCTCTACGCCGAGTCCGGCGGCCAGATCGCCGACCGCGGCAGCATCACCGCGTCCTCGGGCCTGAAGCTGCGGGTGAACGACGTGCAAAAGATCGCCAAGAAGCTGTGGGTGCACAAGACCAGGGTGGAACACGGTCAGATCACCGAGGGCGATGTCGTCCTCGCGCAGGCCGACCCGGCCTGGCGGAGCGGTGCCACGCAGGGCCATTCGGGCACGCACATGGTGCACGCCGCGCTGCGGCAAGTGCTCGGCCCGAACGCGGTGCAGGCGGGCTCGCTGAACAAGCCGGGCTACTTGCGCTTCGACTTCAACTGGCAGGGCCAGCTGTCCGAACAGCAGAAGGCCGACATCGAGGCCGTGTCCAACGACGCGGTCGGCGCCGACTTCCCGGTGAACACCTTCGTGACCGACCTGCCGAAGGCCAAGCAGATGGGCGCGCTCGCCCTCTTCGGCGAGAACTACGGCAACGAGGTCCGCGTGGTGGAGATCGGTGGCCCGTTCTCCATGGAGCTGTGCGGTGGCACGCACGTGCAGCATTCCTCGCAGATCGGCCCGATCACCGTCCTCGGTGAGTCGTCGGTCGGCTCCGGCGTGCGCCGTGTCGAGGCGTTCGTCGGCCTGGACTCCTACAAGTACCTGGCCAAGGAGCGTGCCCTGCTCGCCGGTGTCGCCTCCGCGCTGAAGGTGCCCTCGGAGGAGGTGCCCGGGCGCGTCGAGCAGCTGGTGGAGCGGCTCAAGGCGGCCGAGAAGGAGCTCGAGCGCACCAAGATGGCCGCGGTGCTCTCCTCGGCGGGCAAGTTCGCCGACGAGGCCGAGCGGATCGGTCGTCTGCTGCTGGTCGCCGTGGCCGCGCCGGAAGGCGTGCCCGCAGGGGATCTGCGGACGCTGGCCACCGATATCCGCGGCCGGTTCGGTAGTGAGCCCGCCGTGGTGGTGCTGCTCGGCAACACCGACGGCAAGGTGCCGTTCGTGGTCGCCGTGAACAAGCCCGCCCAGGAGTTCGGCATCAAGGCCGGGGACCTGGTCGGCAGCTTCGGCCCGAGCATCGCTGGACGGGGCGGCGGCAAGCCGGAGATGGCCCAGGGCGCCGGATCGGATCCCTCCGGCATTCCGGCGGGCCTGGCCGCGGTCCGCGCGCGGGTGGCCGAACTAGCCGGGTGATGGGCGACTCCGGAGAACCGCGGGGGTCGGCGTGCCGCGGCGCCGACCGTCCGCATCCCGCCACCGATCCCGGTCGAGGCAGACGGATCGGTGTCGACGTCGGCAGTGTCCGGATCGGGGTCGCGGCGTGCGATCCCGACGGCATTCTCGCCACGCCGGTGGAGACCGTGCCGCGGGCGAAGCAGCGGCACCGCGAGGCCCCCGCACCCGATATCGGAAGAATTGCCGAAATTGTGCGGGAGTATGAAGCCGTCGAGGTCATCGTGGGATTACCGCGAACATTGCGCGGGGAGAATGGCACTGCGGCTACGCTGGCCACCGCATTCGCTGAGCGATTGCGGGCTGCTGTCGCGCCGGTACCGGTCCGGCTTTCCGACGAACGTTTGACTACGGTGTCTGCTGCACGTGCATTGCGGGACAGTGGAGTTCGCGCGCGTGGCCAGCGGCAGGTGATCGATCAGGCGGCGGCCGTGTCGATCCTGCAAGGATGGTTGGACGAACGGAGTGCGGTGTTGAGGTCGGTGGAAACGGGACGTTCCGCGTCGTCCGGAGACGATGCATGACGGATCGGTGGGCGCGGGCCGAGGAACTGTTCCGACAGCGCGAAGCTGATCGGCGTTACCGCAGGGACGACCAGGCTTGGGCCGCGCACGAGGACGACACGTACGACGACTACGACGATTACGACGACGACACCGCTGTCATCCCGCGCTACGTGGATGACGACGACGAGCCACCCGCGCCGCCACCGCCCGCTCCGCGGCGCGGGGGCGGGCGCCCGAAGGCCGCTCGGCAGGAGACGTCGCGCCGCCCGAAGCGTGTCCAGCCGGAAGGTCCTACCCGCTCGCGGCGCGGCAGGCGTTCCCGCGCTGCCTCCCGCAAGGCCGTCCAGCGCAAGCGACGGCGCAGGAGCCTATGGATGGTCACCGGCGTCTTCGTGCTCCTGTTCGCCGGCGCCGCGATCTTCGCGGGGATGAAGCTCGTCGACAGCCTCGGCGCCCCGGACGACTACGCGGGCCCGGCCGGACCGCTGGTGGTGGTGCAGGTGCATCCCGGCGACACCTCCCAGCAGATCGCGGCGACCATGGTCGAGCGTGGTGTGGTCGCGAGCACGGGCGCGTTCTATGAAGCGGCCGTGCGCAATTCGAGCATGAACACGGTGCAGCCCGGCTTCTACGCCATACCCAGCCGCAGCCCCGCGGCGGAGGCAGTGTCCGCCTTGGTCGGCAAGCAGTCGAGGGTCGGGAACTTGGTCGTCTCCGAGGGGCGGCTGCTGCACGACCAACACGACATGAGCACCGGTGGGCGGTACGACGGCATCTACCGCAAGATCGCGGAGGCCAGCTGCATCGGCACCGGCGCCGACCAGAAGTGCGTGACCTACGAACAGCTCGATGCCGCGGGCGCGAGTCTGGACCTGGCTGCGCTCGGGGTGCCCGCGTGGGCGACGCAGGGTGTCAAGGACTGCCCGGACCGGACGAGGCAGCTGGAAGGCCTCATCGCCGCGGGCACTTGGGATTTCGATCCGAGCGGGACGCCGGAGCAGATCTTGCGGCAATTGGTGTCCGCGAGCGCGGCGAGCTATGAATCCACCGGACTGCTGCAGTCCGGCGCCGACACGAAACTGACGCCGTATGAGACGCTGGTCGCCGCCTCACTGGTGGAACGTGAGGCGAAACCCGAGGACATGGGCAAGGTGGCGCGGGTGATCGTGAACCGGCTGCGGGTCGACCAGATGCTGCAGTTCGACTCGACGGTGAACTACACCCTGGATCGCACCGAGGTGGCGACGACCGACGCCGACCGCGCCCAGGAAACCGCCTGGAACACCTATGCGATGCGTGGCCTGCCCCAGACCCCGATCGCCGCACCGTCGTTGAACGCGTTGCGTGCCATGGAGAATCCGGAGCCGGGGCCGTGGCTGTACTTCGTGACCGTCGACAAGCAGGGCACCACCCTGTTCACCGACGACTATCAGGAGCATCTGCGCCTGATCGCACGGGCGCAGCGCAGCGGCATCCTCGATAGTTCCAGGGACAGCGGTGGCCGATAGTCGCAAGGCGGCGGTGCTCGGCAAGCCGATCGCGCACTCGCGATCGCCACAGCTGCACCTTGCCGCGTATCGGGCGCTCGGGCTGAACTGGAGCTACGAGCGCATCGAATGCTCGGCCGAGCAGCTGCCCGGGTTGGTCGACGGGCTCGGGCCGGAATGGGTCGGGCTCTCGGTGACCATGCCCGGCAAGGAAGCGGCACTGGCCCACGCGGATGAGCGCACCAATCGGGCCGTGCTGGTCGGATCGGCCAACACTTTGGTCCGCACCGACGCAGGCTGGCTGGCCGACTGCACCGACGTCGACGGTGTGCTGGGCGCGCTCCGCGGCGGTGGTGTCACCAGCGTGACCGAGGGCGTGGTGCTGGGCGCGGGCGGCACCGCGCGGCCCGCGCTGCTGGCCTTGTCGGAGCTGGGCGCGAAGTCGGTGACCGTGGTCGCGCGGGATGCCGGACGGGCACGCGGTGCGCTGGACCTTGCCGAGCGGCTGGGGATGACCGCGTCATTGACCGGATTCGATGCCGAGTCCCTCGCTGCGGTATGCGCAGCGGCAGGAGCCGTGGTGAGCACGATCCCCGCGGCGGCGGCCGCGGCCGTGGCGGCTCCGGTGGCAGCGGCCCCGGTGGTCCTCGACGCGATCTACAACCCGTGGCCGACACCGCTCGCCGAGGCCGTGGCGCGGGCCGGGCACACGGTGGTCAGCGGTCTGCAGATGCTGCTGAATCAGGCATACGGGCAGGTCGAGCTGTTCACCGGGCAGCCTGCGCCGCGCGCCGAGATGGCGGCTGCGCTGAACGAGGGGCATCGACCCGAAACCTGATACCAGATCTGTTCGTGGCGGCCGTGCTCTTCCGCTGACGTGACGGTCGTATTAGTCTGCTGTCCAATGTATTTCAACGATAGGGGGAGCGTTGTGTTCATTCGTATAGCGGTCGTCGCCGCGATGGCGATCGCCGCGTCTGCGTTCGTGTTCGGCGGACAGCCGGCGGCCAAAGCCGATGGCTGCGCATCAGCGCAGCCGACCTGGGGGTTCCACTGCGTGCCTTCGGCGTCGAACGTCTCGCTGGCAAGCTGCCTGAAGGACGCGCCGCTCTGGAATGATCGGGCGCAGTGCGTTCCGCGGAATGACGGTAGCGGCAGGTACGACCTTTGGGTTCCGTCCAACTGAGACACCCGGCTCCATAGGCGCTACCAGAAAACACAGCTATGGTGTTTCGCATGAATTCTTGGTTGCTGCGGGCCGTCGTGCTCGGCGCGCTGGTGGTAGCGATGCGGGCCGTGCTCGGTTTCGCGATGGTGTACTGGCCGACACACGGCGCGCTGATGCGGATTCTGTGCCTGATCGTGCTGCTCGCGGCCATCGTGGCCTGGGGTGTGCTCGACGGCCGCAGGGACCGTGCCACCACCCCGGACCCGGAACGGGGAGCCGATCTGACCCTGCTGTGGCTGAAAGCGGCTGTCGCGGGTGGTGTCGGCAGCGGTCTGGTCGCCTGGGTCCTGGACTGGCTGCCCCGGTTCGATCTCGGTGACAACGGCCTGCTCTTCGAAGTGACGGCGGGCGCGTCGTTCATCATCCTGCTGATTTTCGTGCCCGCGCTGATCGGCGTCGGCATCGGGCGCATGCTGGCCGAGCGGCAGGGCGGCAAGGGCCGGTCCACGCCGCCGTCGATGTACTCCGCCGCGGGCAGCGCGGTCTGAGCCGACCACGAACGGCGCGTCCCCGGGTGGGGCGCGCCGTTCGTCTATCCGGAGCAGTGTGCACGGCCGCCCCGCGACCGGAACCGGCTTACAGCAGGACCGCGCCGCCGCTGGGGCTGTCCTCGCGAGCGATCGCCGAGTACGCGGCCGCCAGCAAGGTCGGATCGGGCCCTTCCAGGCGACCGGGTTTGGCCAAGCCGTCGAGCACCACGAAGCGCAGCACGCCGGAGCGGGTCTTCTTGTCGGTCTGCATGGCGTCCAGGAGCTGGGGCAGCGCGTCGGCGTCGTAGCTGGTCGGCAACCCGACGGCGGACAGGATGGCGCGGTGCCGGTCGGCGGTGGCGTCGTCGAGCCGTCCCGCGAGGCGGCCGAGCTCGGCGGCGAAGACCAGACCGACGGAGACCGCCGCGCCGTGCCGCCAGCGGTAGCGCTCCCGCCGTTCGATCGCGTGGCCGAGGGTGTGGCCGTAGTTGAGGATCTCGCGGAGGCTGGACTCCTTCAGGTCCGCCGCCACGACGTCGGCCTTCACTTGGATCGCGCGGCGGATCAATTCGGGCAGCACCTCACCGGCCGGATCCAGGGCTGCCTCCGGATCACGCTCTACGAGGTCGAGGATCACCGGATCGGCGATGAAACCGGCCTTGATGATCTCGGCCATGCCAGCCACGATCTCGTTGCGCGGCACCGTTTCCAGCGTCGCCAGGTCGACCAGCACGGCCGCGGGTTCGTGGAAGCAGCCGACGAGGTTCTTGCCCGCCTCGGTGTTGATGCCGGTCTTGCCGCCGACCGCCGCGTCGACCATGGCGAGCAGCGTGGTGGGCACGTGCACGATGCGCACGCCACGCATCCAGGTGGCGGCGACGAAACCGGCCAGGTCGGTCGCCGCGCCGCCGCCGAGGCTGACCACGACGTCGTTGCGGGTCAGGCCGATGCGCCCGAGCACCTCCCAGCAGAACCCGGCGACGGCGAGGTCTTTGCCCGCCTCGGCGTCCGGGATCTCGATCCGGTGGGCGTCGATGCCGATGTCGGCCAAGGCACTCCGCACCACCTCGGCGGTCTCGGCGAGCGGCGGCTGGTGGAAGATCGCCACCGTGCGCACGCCCGTGGCCGCGCCGGTGACCGACTCGACGAGTTCGCCGAGCAACCCGCGGCCGATGATCACCGGGTACGGGTCGGCGGTCCGGACTTCGAGACGACTCGGCTCTGTCACGTGGCTTGCTCCGATTCTGTTGGTGCTGTTGTCGACTGCTGCCGTGCCCGGGCGCGGGCACGGCGTGCGCGGGCACGCCTGGTTCGGCCGCCTGCTGACGGGTCACCGGTGCCCACCCCGCCGGCGGCATCGGATTCACTCGTGGCCGCCCTGCGGGCGCGACGGACACGAGCGGTGGTGGTGGGGCTGGGCTCCTGCGCCGGACCGGCCGCGGTATCGGTGGTCTCGCCTTGCTCGGCGGCCCTGCGCCGAGCGGCCGCCCTGGCTCTGGCGCGACGCCGAGCCCGGGATCGGCTGCTGCCCTGCGGAATTCCGTTGGACGGCGGCCGCACGCCGGGATCGGTCCCGGTGCGCTCCGCGGGCTCCATGCCGAGCTTGGACATGATCATCCGCACCACCCGGCCCGGGCTGCGGCCGTCGGTGCGCACCCGGACGGTGGCCACCTCCCGGTACAGCGGGCGGCGGGTGCGCATCAGCTCGCGGTACTTCGTGCCGGGATCCGCGCCGTTGAGCAGCGGACGCTGCGTGCTCGCTCCGGTACGCCGCAGGCCCTCGGCCACACTGATTTCCAGGTAGACGACGGTGCGATTGCGCAGCAGCGCCCTGGTGTCCGACGACAGCACGGCGCCGCCGCCGAGCGAGACGACGCCGCGCTCGGCCAGGATGGCGCGACGCACCACCCGCTCTTCGATCCGGCGGAATTCGGGCTCACCGTCCTCGGCGAAGATCTCCGGAATGGTGCGACCGGTCTCGCGCTCGATGCCGGCGTCGGTGTCGTACAGCTCGACGCCGAGTTCCCTGGCGAGCTTGCGGCCGATCGTGGACTTGCCCGCTCCCGGCGGTCCGACCAGCACCACGCGCGGGGCGCGCGGGTCGGTCTGCACGATCATTGCGACCGACTGTCCGCGGGCACGTGGGGGCGGGTGCTGATGCGCTTGACGTAGCTGGTGATGTTCTCGGCCGTCTCGGTGAGCGAGTCGCCGCCGAACTTCTCCAGCGCGGCCTGCGCCACGACCAGCGCCACCATGGATTCGGCGACCACACCCGCGGCGGGCACGGCGCACACGTCCGAGCGCTGGTGGATGGCCACCGCTTCGGCGCCGGTGGTCATGTCGACGGTGGACAGTGCGCGCGGCACCGTGGAGATCGGCTTCATCGCGGCACGCACGCGCAGCGCCTCGCCGTTGGTCATGCCGCCTTCCAAGCCGCCGGCGCGGTTGGTGGAGCGCAGCACTCCGTCCGGACCTGGCCGCATCTCGTCGTGCGCCTGGCTGCCGCGGCGGCGCGCGGTCTCGAAGCCGTCGCCGACCTCGACGCCCTTGATCGCCTGGATCCCCATGAGCGCGGCCGCGAGCCGCGAGTCCAGGCGGTTCTCGCCGCTGGTGAACGAGCCGAGGCCGACGGGAAGGCCCTCGATGATCACCTCGACGACGCCGCCGAGCGTGTCGCCGTCCTTCTTGGCCGCCTCGATCTCGGCGATCATCGCCGCCTCGGCATCCTTGTCGAACGCGCGCACGGGGCTCTCGTCCACCGCGGCGAGATCGGCGGCGGTCGGCACGATGCCCGACGTGTTCTGCGCGGTGCCGATGGAGACCACATGCGAGACGACCTCGACGCCGAACGCCTGGCGCAGGAAGTTGCGCGCCACGGTGCCCGCCGCCACGCGAGCGGCGGTCTCCCTGGCGCTGGCGCGCTCGAGCACATTGCGGGCGTCGTCGAAGTTGTACTTGAGCATGCCGGAATAGTCGGCGTGGCCCGGGCGGGGCCGGGTCAATGGAGCGTTGCGAGCCAGTTCGGCGAGCTCGGCCGGATCGACCGGGTCGGCCGACATCACGGTGACCCACTTCGGCCACTCGGAGTTCGCGACCTCGATGGCGACCGGGCCGCCCATCGTGCGTCCGTGCCGCACGCCGCCGATGACGGTGACCTTGTCGGCCTCGAACTTCATCCGTGCGCCGCGCCCGTATCCCAGCCTGCGGCGCGCCAGCTGCGCGGAGATCTCCTCGGATGTCACCTCGACGCCTGCCACCATCCCCTCCAGGATGGCGACGAGAGCGGGACCATGGGATTCTCCGGCAGTTATCCAACGCAGCACGTGGTCCATCCTCCCATGTCGGCGCCCATGGTTCGGAATGCGGCCCGCCGTGACGACGCGCACGTCGGCGGCGGATCGGAACGCGTGCGGCGGGTCAGCGGGCGATCACGATGGCGCGGTCCACCGACCGCAGCAGTGCTTCGCCGACCGAGCCGAACAGCAGACGGCCCAGGACACCGCGACCGCGTTTGCCCACGACGAGCAGTTGACCTTCACGCGAGCGTTCGAGCAGCCGGCGCTCCGGACGGTCGCGGACGACCTCACGCCGGATGGGCACCTCCGGGTACCGCTCCTGCCATCCGGCCAGGCGCGTGGCCAGCACTGCCTCCTCGGTCCGGCGCAGCTCCGTCCAGTCGCTGCCGGTCGCCGCGGGCGGCTCGATCTCGCCCCCGGTGTGCACCGCCACCAGTTCGACCCCGCGCAGGGATGCCTCGGTCACGGCCACCTCGATGGCGGCCTGCTCGGCGCCCGAACCGTCCACCCCGACGACGACCGGGCAGGTGCTCGCCCGGTCCCACAGCGGCGCCTCGGACGGCACCACGGCGACCGGGCAGTCCGCGTCCCGCGCGACGGCCGTGCTGACCGACCCGAGCAGTACGCGCTGGATCCGGCCGGCACCGCGCGTGCCGACTACCAGCATTGCCGCGGTCCGGGAGCGCTCGATCAAGGCGGTGGCGACGTGCGCGGTGCGGATCTCGGTGCCGATGGCGATATCGCGTACCGCGTGCGCGGCGGCTTCGGCCGCGCTCGCGGCGCGTTCCATCGCCTCATCCGCTTCTCGCACCCGCAGCAGCGCGGCCGGGCGTGGCGGATCGTTGGTGTCGGCGGCCGGCGACGACTCCATGACGAGCTGGATGTGCAGGGGTGCGTCGTGCAGGGCGGCGGTCTGGGCCGCCCAGCGCACCGCGACTATCGACTCGGCGGACCCGTCGGATCCCACGACGATCGGCCTCCGCGATGGATGCCTCGGATTCACTCGGCGGCTCCTTGTCGACGCTGCATCGCTGTCCTGGCGCACTCGAGCGGCAACTCGCCGAGGGCCGTAGCTCGCTACCCCAGCTCGAGCGGCTGCTCGGGGAAGTCGTTGCCTGCGATTGATGGTACCGACGAATTGCGCTGTATTTGCTGGCTTCACCATCCGGCCGCCGGGTTGTCCTGCTCGCGCCTCGAACGGGACGCGGCGGTGCCACGCAGCGGGCTCAGCCCGAGTCCATGACCGGCGATGCGAGAACGAGCAACGTCGACAGGCACATCGAGGGCCCGTGCGGCACGGTGAGCTGGGTGCCGGCCGGGCTGCCGATGAACGCCGTGCGCACGCGCCGAGCGGCCAGCGCCGCGGACGCGATGCAGGCAGTGAGCGCCGGTGCGCCGAGCGCCGCCCAGACCCACGTGTGGGCACCGCCGAGCGCGGCCGCCCCGCCCAGGCCGAGCGCGAGTTTGACGTCTCCCGCGCCGAGCGCGGCGGGCGCGGCCAGGTGCACCAGTAGATACGGCGTAACGAGGAATGTCGCGCCGAGTGCTGCGACCGTGAATTGCCCTGTGATCAGTGCGTATCCGAGCACCGCCAGCGCGCCGAAACCGGTCAGTCTGTTGGGCAGGCGTCGTTCCCGGAGGTCGAGCACGGTCAATACCGCACACCATGCGGCGAAAGCGGTGAACGCGAAACGAGACATGCCTCCACGCTGGCACCGCATCGATGCCCGGAGGCCCCGCCGGGCCGAAATGTGCACAACATGAGCGATTGTGAACAGCGAATGCTCCGCACTGTCGTGTTCACAAACGAGATCTCCTGGGCGCCAGTCCATTCCAGCGCATACCGCGTAATCAGGACCCGCGGGCGGCGCATCGAGCACGTGTTGCGTGTCGGCCCGCGGCGTGTCGGCGGTAGTTTTGACCCATGTGTTCCGATCACCAGGGCCACGCGCCCGACTACGCGGCACGGCGTGGAGCGCTGCGCAGCCTGCTGGTGGAGAACAGGGTGGACGCCCTGCTGGTCACCGATCTGGTGAACATCAGGTACCTGACCGGGTTCACCGGTTCCAACGCGGCGCTGCTGGTGCACTCCTGGGACACCCGCGCCGCCGAGGACCGCAGCGTGATCGGCACCGACGGCCGGTACCGCGTCCAAGTCGCCGAGCAGGTCCCTGACCTGCGGGCGGAGATCGCGCGGGCCACCGCGCGCCGGATCGTGCAACTGGCCGGGGAGTGGCAACTCGGCCGGGTCGGCTTCGAAAGCCATGTCGTCACCGTCGACCAGCATCGCGGCTTTCTCGAGCAGCGGACCGGTCTCGACCTCGTCGCGACGCCCGGGTTGGTCGAGCAGTTGCGCATGGTCAAGGACGCCTACGAAGTCGAGCAGTTGCGGGCGGCGTGCGCGGCGGGCGACGCCGGTCTCGCCTCTCTTCTGGAACGTGGCGGACTGCGGCCGGGCCGCACCGAGCGCCAGGTGGCCCGAGATCTGGAATGGGCCATGTTCGAGCACGGCGCCGAAGCGGTGTCGTTCGAGACCATCGTGGCGACCGGGGCGAACTCGGCTGTCCCGCATCACCGGCCGACCGATGCCGTGCTGGCGGCGGGCGACTTCGTCAAGCTGGACTTCGGCGCCGTGGTCGGCGGCTACCACTCGGACATGACCCGCACCTTCGTGCTCGGCGCGCCGACCGACTGGCAGCGCGAGGTGTACGCGCTGGTCCAGCAGGCGCAGCGGGCCGGGCGCGACGCGCTGCGCCCCGGGGTGCCGGTGGCCGACGTCGACGCGGCGTCGCGGGCGGTGATCGAGGCCGCCGGGCACGGCAAGTTGTTCGTGCACGGTCTCGGGCACGGGGTGGGGTTGCAGATCCACGAAGCGCCCGGAATCGCGAAAACCGGAACCGGTACACTTCTGTCTGGCGTGGCGGTGACCGTCGAACCAGGTGTGTACTTTCCCGGCCGCGGCGGGGTCCGGATCGAGGACACGCTCGTGGTGCGCGAAGGGGGCCCGGAACTGCTCACCCACACCAGCAAAGACTTGACCGTCGTCGACTGACGCCGGTCGGCCAGAGACCAAGTGGTAGAACGAGGAGATCCGAAGACAGTGGCGGACACCAGCGACTTCAAGAACGGCCTTGTGCTGAAGATCGACGGCCAGCTCCAGCAGATCGTCGAATTCCAGCACGTCAAGCCGGGCAAGGGCCCCGCTTTCGTGCGGACCAAGCTGAAGAACGTCGTGTCCGGCAAGGTGGTCGACAAGACCTTCAACGCCGGTGTGAAGGTCGAGACCGCCAACGTCGACCGCCGCGACATGACCTACCTCTACCACGACGGCACCGACTACGTCTTCATGGACGGCGAGACCTTCGACCAGATCTCCATCGCCGAGGAGACCATCGGCGGCGGAGCCCGCTTCCTGCTGGAGAACATGACCGTGCAGGTGGCCACGCACGAGGGCGCGCCGCTGTATGTCGAGCTGCCGGTTTCGGTGGAGCTCGAGGTCACCCACACCGATATCGGCCTGCAGGGCGACCGCTCCACCGGCGGCACCAAGCCCGCGACCCTGGAGACCGGTGCCGAGGTCCAGGTCCCGCTGTTCATCAACACCGGCGACAAGCTGCGTATCGACTCGCGCGACGGCAGCTACCTCGGCCGGGTCAACGCCTGATCCGCGGACCGGCCGATCCGGGATAATGTGACCGTGGCGGAACAGCCCGTGGACAAGAAGTCCACGTACAAGAAGCTCGGCGCTCGGCACAAGGCCCGCCGGCGTGCGGTGGATCTGCTGTTCGAGGCGGAGGCCAGGGACGTCGACGCCGCCGAACTGCTCGACGAGCGCTCCGAGCTGGCCACCCGCGACCAGTCCGTCGCGCCCGTGCACGCCTACACCCGCACCCTGGTCGAGGGCGTCGCCGACGACCTCGACCGGGTGGACGGAACCATCGAGTCGTACTTGCAGGACTGGACCCTCTCGCGGCTTCCGGCCGTGGACCGCGCGATTCTGCGCATCGCGGTGTGGGAGTTGTTCCACGCGACTGATGTCCCACCTGTTGTCGCCGTCGACGAGGCGGTGGAGTTGGCCAAGGAGTTGTCCACCGACGACTCGCCGTCCTTCGTCAACGGTGTGCTCGGCCAGGTCGTCCTGGTGGCGCCGCAGGTGCGCGCCGCGGCGGCGGCCACCCGCGCCCCTCGCAGGGAGCCCGAGGCGTGAACAAATACCTCGTGCTGGTGATGCGCACCCCGCGCTTCGACGCCGCCGTGATCGAACCGCACCGGGAGTTCCTGCAGGGTTTGCTCGAGCGTGGTCACCTGGTCGAGAGCGGCAAGTTCACCGACGGCACCGGCGGCGCCTACGTCATCCGAGCCGAAAACCTGAACGCCGCAAAGCAACTCGTTTTCGCCGACCCGGTGCGCACCACCGGCTCCTCGGAACTGACGGTCTACGAGTGGGAGATCACCGTCTCCGCCTGAACGCACGACAGCCGCCCAGCTGCCAGCCGTCCGCATCGAGCGGTTGCCCGCAGCTGTGCGGCTGTTCTTTCTCATAGCCGACCGCAGGCAGGCAGTAGTTGTGCTGTTTGCGTTCAGTGCCGCCGCACAATTCGGCGTACACGCAGGACTCCCGCTGGGGGTGTACGGATGGACCAGCGGGAGCCCCACCGGAACCGGGTGGTTCGGCGTGCGAGATCGGATCGGGAAAGCTCCTCGATTCGACTCGGTCCGATCGTCGTACCTCGACCGCACTCGAGGTCAAGTGGTGGGGGGTGGACCACTCAACCTGTCACCAGCAGCGCCGCGACGGCGCCCGTGGTGGCGACGACGGCGAGGGCGAGGCCGGTGAGCACGAAGCGCGCCATCGGGACCCGGACATCGTGCGTGCGACAGAACTCCAGGCACAGCAGCGTGGCGAGCGATGCCCACGGTGTGACGACGGGGCCGATATTCGCCCCGATCAGCAGCGCCAGAAGCTGATTCCCGTTTCCGGCCGGGATCACCGCCTCTCCCGCGGTGTAGGCGGGGAGGTTGTTGGCGACGTTGGAGAGCGCGGCGCCCGCGACGGCGGCCCGGTAGGCGCCGGACGCGCCGTCGTCGGTGCCGACCAAGGCGTGCATGAGATCGGCGAGGCCGAACCGGCTGAGGGTCGGCACCACGAGGAACAGGCCGACCACGAAAACGAGCAACCGCCAAGGTATGAGCGACAATCGCAGGGCGCCGCGATCGAAGACCGCGAAACCGGCCACCGCGATGCCCGCCGCCACAGTGGCCGCGACGCCGATGTGGTCGCCGACCAGGGGAATCGCGAAGATGAACAGCAGGCATGCCCCCGTGGTGGTGAAAAGTAATGCGCGCTCACGAAAATTCTCGGGCCGGATCGGTTCGGGCGGCACATAGCGATCGCTCTGGCGTCGCCCGCGCCGCCAATACCAGAGCCACAGGCAGACCATCGTCGCAGTAATGGAAACGACTTGCGGTGCCCACATTCTCGCCGCGAAATCCGTCGCGCTGAGCGCCACCCGGTCGGCGGCGAGCAGATTGGTGAGATTGGAGACCGGCAGCAACAGACTCGCGGTGTTGGCCAGCCACAGGGTGGTCATGGCCAGCGGCAGCGGCGGAATTCGGGCGGGCGCCGCGAGCGCCAGCATCACCGGCGTGATCAGCACGGCCGTGGTGTCGAGATTGAGCAGGATGGTGGTGGCCGAGGCGAACAGCACGCACAGGACGAACAGCACGGGGTAGTGACCGCGACCGAGGATCGCCAGACGAAGGGCGATGGCGTCGAAAACCTTGGCCTGCCTGGTGAGTTCGGCCAGCACCAGCACACTGCCGAGAAACAGCAGGAGGGGACTGATTCGGCGCATGTTCGCGATGGCGTCGTCGTGGGGCAACAGCCCGGTGATCACGCACAGCAGACCCGCGACCAGCAATCCCAGTCGGACCCAGTCCAAGACACCGAGCCGCGGCATCCGTCCAGACGGTGCAGCCGTTGACTGCGTGGGCGAGGTGCGATCAGGGGAATCGACCTGTTCGAGCACATCCGACATCATGGCAGCATCTCGGCTGCGCCCGAGAGGTATCGGCTTGAGCTGCAAGACGGCCGGATGATGGAGCCGCCGTCCTGAGAGAACGATAGGATAACTATCGCAACGTTGCCTTGGGTGAGGAAGTTGAATATATGGCCACGAACGAGCCGGCAGTGCTGGATGTCCGCACCACGGAGGAGGCGTGGGCGCTGTTCGACCGCCTTCCTGCGGCCCGGGTCGAGGAGATCACGACCGGGCGCTGGCGCGGCGACGAACTGCACACCGGCCATCCACTCGACGGTGTGCTCGAGGCGTCCGGGTGGTACGGCAAGCAATTCGATGGCCCCGAGAGTGTGCATCCGCTGCTGTTCACCGCAGGGGATGCGGTGTTTCCGGTCGATCCGCGGCGGGTTCCGCTCGCACTGGCCGGCCGGGTGCCGCTGTCGGGAGTGCGCGCTGTGCGCAGGATGCTGCCGATCCTGCGACCCGCCTTGCGAACCCACGCGCCGACCGCGCGTCTGCGCGAAGTGGAATACCGCGACGTGACCAGCGCCGCCATGATCTACGACCACCTGCCGATCATCGATCACTTCCGGCGCGCGGACGAGAACTCCCTGCTCGGCGTGATGGACCTGCGCGGCTTGACCCAGCCTTATTTCTTCATCCTGCGCAGGGACTTCGGCTGAGGGTTGCCGCGGAACCGGACGACCGTCGCCGATCCAGGTCCGGCGTCGCTCGCACCACACTAGGCCCTCCCGCCAGCCCACCACCACCCTCAACCGAGACGCTTCGCGTCGCCGTCTACGATTTTGCGCAAAACAGCGACACCTTTGCGGCGATGCGGCGACCGAGGAAGGGACAGTCGATGGAACGCACGACCTGCCTGGTGGTCGGTGGGGGACCGGCCGGAATGATTCTCGGACTGCTGTTGGCCCGCGCGGGTGTCGAGGTCACGGTGCTGGAGAAGCACAAGGATTTCCTGCGGGACTTCCGTGGCGACACTGTGCATCCCACCACTCTCGACCTACTCGACGAGCTGGGTCTCGGCGCGGAGTTCGCGAAACTGCCCGCGCGCAAGCTGGATCAGGTGCAACTGCCGGTCGGGGGTGGCGTGCAGACCTTCGTCACGCTGAAGAACCTGCCGGGCAAGCACAAGTACATCGCCATGGTGCCGCAGTGGGATCTGCTGGATCTGCTCGCGCGCGCCGCCGCGGCCGAGCCGACCTTCCGGCTCCGGATGAACACCGAGGCCACCGATCTGATCTGGATCGACGGCCGGGTCGGCGGCATCGCCTACCGGACCCGCGACGGCGCGACCGGCGCGATCGAGGCCGATCTCACGGTGGCGTGTGACGGTCGCGGTTCAGTGCTGCGCTCGGCGGCGGGACTGCCGACCCGCAAGTGGTCGACCCCGATGGACGTGTGGTGGTTCCGCCTGCCGCGCACCGAGATCGACCCCGCGGGAGCGCTGCCGATCGTCACCGCGCGGCGGGTGGCGGTCCTGCTCGACCGCGGCGACTACTGGCAGTGCGCCACCCTGATCGCCAAGGGCGCCGACGAGTCCGCCCGCCGCGGACCGGTCGAGGACATCATGCGCACCCTGGCCGACGCCGCGCCCTGGCTTCGTGACCGTGTCGACGCCTTGACCAGCTGGGACCAGGTGAAGCTGCTCGAGGTGAAGCTCGACCGTCTGACCAAGTGGTACACGGGCGGCCTGCTCTGCCTCGGCGACGCCGCCCATGCCATGTCCCCGGCCGGCGGTGTCGGCATCAATCTGGCCGTACAGGACGCCGTCGCCGCGGCGAGGATTCTCGCCGCGCCGCTGCTCGCGGGCACGGTAGGCACCAAGGAGTTGGCGAAAGTGCAGCGACGGCGGCGGTTCCCGACGGTGGTGACCCAGGCGATGCAACGCTTCCTGCACGCCTGGGCCATCGCCCCCGCCCTCGACGGACGCATCGATATCGCCGGTGCGCCTCGCGCCCCCATGCCGGTCCGCGTCCTGCGCCGGATTCCCGTGCTGCGCAGTGTGCCACCGTTCCTGATCGCCCGCGGCATACGACCCGAACACGCACCGCACTTCGCGCGCTGTGTTTGACCGGCAGTGCCTGCGGCGCTGCGTGTTAGTGGTCGCATAGGGCAGCAACCGCGGCGAACATTCCGGCCGCCGAAGATGCGTTACACCGAACCAGTAGGAGATGAAGTCGGTGGCGTGGCGATCCATCCCGCGACAACCGCCAGCCCCGTGGGGCGGTGCACGGCGAGGAAGCCGAAGGGCCGGTCGAACGTCACCGAGAGGACGGTCGCCTGGTTGTTCTGGAGCACCGCGCTCGCGGCGCGTAAGCCGAACGCGGTCACCGCGGCGGCTTCGAAACCCTCATGGCTGAAGCGGGCCAGAACTTCTTGTGCTCCTTGGCCGACGCACAGCGGCACGGGAGAGATCGCGGGGAAATGGCCGCTGGTGCAGTCGGTCGCGGTGGTCAGTCCGAAGAGGCCGGGTCCGGCGAGCAGATCGTGTGTCGATCGAACCTCGAAGGGCGGCAGTCTGATCCGGAGCTGGTCGGTGTTGGCGGGGACCGACTCGGTGCGCACGCTGAGCCCTGGCCCTTCGGTCCCGACCGGCAGACCGGTGCGGATCGGCACCGCGTCGGACAAGGCCGCCAGGCCGGTTCCGAGTACGGTGCCGGGCGTATCCGCACCCAGCAGGAGGTGGACGTCGAGATCGGCGCTGCCTTCGACCACGACCCGCGTAACCGGCTGCGGCGCGTCCAGAATCGCGGCGTTCGCCAGGTCGGTGGTCGTGCGGGACAACCCGGGACCGCGATGTCCCTCCCAGGGACCGTCTTTCGGCGTCAGCATCCCGACATCGAACGGCACGCGCCAGCGGGTCTTCGCGACAAGGGCGGTGGCCAGCACCATCAGCGTTTCCGGCTCCACGGAGAGGGGGAATCGCTCGATGAGCCGCTCGGTGTGCTCGGCCGCCCAGCGGTCGAGCTCGGCCTGCCCGGTCAGCCGCGCGAGGACACCGGCGGGCAGCCGACCCGCCCATTCCTCGTGCAGCGGAAGATCCTTGCGCACCCACACTCCGAGAGCGGCCGATACCGCCTCCGCGCCTCCGATATCGCGCAGCAACCGCAGCGCCCCATCCTGCCCGGTCGCCGCGGGCACTCCGATCGCCGCCGCGAGTTCGTCACGCGCCGAGCCCTCCGCCGCCGAAGCGAGCAGGGCCAGCAACGGCCACACCCCCGCGCCGGACACGACGAAGTCGCGCTCGCCCGCCACCGCACACCATCGTGCGGTGAGCGCATTGGCCGCACCGACATGCAGTTCGAGGGAAGTCCGCACGACTCCACCCTATCCGCGGCGGCGCCGGCCTCCCGTTCCTACGACACGCCGGACTCCGGCCGCAGCACGATCTTGCCCAGTGGCGTCCGATCCTCCAGCAGCCGGTGTGCGCGGCTTGCCTGGTCCAGTGGCAGCACTGCCTCGACCAGCGAAGTCAGCCCGCCCTCGGCGGCGCGAGCAAGAACGGTGCTGCCCGCCTCGGCGACCCGGGCCAGCCAGTCCGGTCCGGCGCAACCGGTGAAGGTGAGCCCCCGCGTGATCAGATCGCTTGCCGACACCTGCGCGGGCGCGCCGGACAGCCAGCCATAGCCCAGCATCCGGCCGCGCGGTGGTGTCATGACATCGAGCAGTTCGGCGGCGCTCGCACCGCCGATGGCATCGAAGACCACGTCCACCGTTGCGCCGCCGAGGATTTCGCGCAACCGTGTGGTCCACGCTGGGTCGTTGTGGTCGATCACCACATCGGCGCCCAGCTTCCGGGCCTGCTCTGCCTTTGCCGGTCCACCGGCCGTCGCGACGACGCGGGCAGCGCCGTATTCCTTTGCCAGCTGGGTCAGAGCACTGCCGATGCCCGTTGCGGCGGCCTCGACGAGGACGGTCTCCACGCCGCTCAGCGCGGCGGTCTCCAGGAGTGGAATTGCCACGGATCCGTTCATCAGCACCGCCGCCGCGTCCACCGCGGACAGCCGGTCCGGAATGAACGTCAGCGAATCCGCTGATGCGGCGACGAATTCGGCGTATGCGCCGAAACCCTTCGTCGCCGCGACCACGCGCTGCCCGATCAACCCGGGATCGACCTGGCTGCCGACCTCGGTGACCACGCCCGCTGCCTGAAAACCGAAGACCAGCGGCGGCGGGGCGCCGAGCGGAAACTCCCCCGAGCGCAATCTGGTCTCCGGGAACAGCACCGGAATCGCCTCGCTGCGGATCACCACTTCGCCCGCGCCCGCCTGCGGCTCCGGGACCTCCCTGGCTACCAGCACCTCAGGACCTCCCGTGCCCGTCATTACGATTGCCTGCATCATGAACTCCATAACTTGACTGCCGGTCCACTTGTCTCCACGAGAATATGGACCGTCGGTCAAGTTGTCCAGAAAGCGGGTGCGATGGGCGGCGAACGGCCGAAGGAACGGGTGGACGCGGCGCGCAACCGGCGTGCGATCCTGGACGCCACCGCCGCGCTGCTCGCCGAGCACGGTGCCGAGGCGATCACCATGGACCGGGTGGCAGCCGCCGCCGGGGTGGGAAAGGGGACGATCTTCCATCGCTTCGGCAACCGTGCTGGGCTGCTGCACGAAATGGTCGCCGAGAGCGCGCTCACACTGATGGACGCGATCATCAGCGGCCCGCCGCCGTTGGGGCCCGGAGCGCCCGCCGATGCCCGCCTGATCGCCTACTTCGACGCGATGGCGCGGCTGGTGATCGACAACTCCGAGCTGATGGTCGCCTATCGCACCGTGCCGCCGCATCCGCGGACCGCGGAATTCCACGCGTTCTGGGACAACCACATCACCACGCTGCTGCGCGAAGCCCGGCCCGACCTGGACGCCGAGGTGGTCGGTCGGCTGCTGCTCGGCACGCTCAGCGGCGAGTTGGTGCCGCGGATGGTCCGCGCGGGCGAGACCGATCGGTTGCTGGCCGCGGTCCGGGAACTGGTCGAGTCGGTGCTGCGCGCGCCCTGAGCGCTCACGTCCTCTTCCGCTGTGCCGCGTGCCGGAACCCTGCGATCAGTCGCGCGCGAGAATGGCGTCGAAGCGCTCGTCCGCGCGATCGAGTTGGTCGAGGATGTGCTGCCGGACGTGGTCGGCCAAAGGTGTATCCGGCCGGGTGACCAGGTCGCGGTACACCGGGGTGAGCGGGCGGTACTTGGCGGCGAGCCGGGGCATCGCGGGGCCGGTGGCGTAGAGGATGCCGACGCCGTTGTCGGTGAAGTCGGAGAATTTGATGACGCGGGCCCACGGGTCGCGATCCAGATTCGTCGCGACGTGCTCGCGGTACTGGGTTTGCCGATCGCGCGACGGGTCGGGTTCCGGATTGGTCACGGCGGCCACCAGGTCGGCCACTCGTTCGCCGAACCGGTCGGTGAGCGTACCCAGCGCGGCGTCCACGGTGGGGCCGGGACGGTCGGCGGCCAGCTCCGTGGCGTGATCCTCGACCGAATCGTGCAACAGGCCCGCCGCGACCACGTCCGGATCCCTGACCTCGTAGTAGCTGATGATCCGAATGGCCACCCGCAGTAAGTGACTCAGATACGGTTCGCGTCCATAACGATCGTCGCGATGCAGGTCGGCCGCGAGATCGAGTGCGGCGGCCAGCCGTGGTGTGTCCGGCAGTTCGGCGATTTCCAGCAATAGTCGTTCGCGCAGCCCGGCCTCGCCGTAAACCTCGCTGATCGTGTGCAGCGGCATCACGGCCAAGACCCCCGCCCCTGGATTGCTCATGATTCCAGGCTATCGGCATCGGGTGACAAGCGAAAACAAGTGACACGGCCACGAAAACGCGAAATATCCGCCGGGGCGTCGCTCAGTGCGGATGTGAGCCGGGCGACGCCCCTGCATCCACGGTCGTCTTCGTGCGTCCGTGCGGTAATTACTCGTCTTTGGGCACCAAGGTGTTCTGCCGGGCCGCCGTGTACCAGCGATTGCCCTGTTTGACGAGGACATAGAGCGCGATCATGGCGTGGTCCTCGTCGAGGAGCTCGCCGTCGGCAGTGGTTGCCCAGGCACGCTTGTGAGCGATCGCGACATCGGGTCGGAGGAACGTGATGTCGGCGACCTCGTAGCGGGCGTACTGGTCCTTCAGGAATCCGGCCAGGCCGCGACGGTTCGCGTCGAGCAGTGCGTCGAAGCCGGTGATCAGCGTGCCCACCGCGTTCACCACAGCCGCGTTGGCGGTGAAGTCGCCGGTCAGCAGGTCGGCGTCGTTGGTATTGAACGCGGTCTCGGCGTTGGCGATGATCTGCCGGATCGCGGCGACGTCGTCGGTGTGGTCGACCGTCGTGTCCTCGACCAGAGGCGGTGTGATGGCTGTCGTACTCATGCGGACGAGCTTCCAACCTCGACGACGGTTGAGGTCAAGCGTGTCTCGCTGCTGCCCACCGCGCAGCGGGCTCGGACGTCACCGCACGCCGCGCGGACGGAATTGGATGCTGATCCGCGGGCCGGTGGGCTTGCGCGTCTTCGGTACCGCATGCTCCCAGGTCCGCTGGCAGGAGCCGCCCATGACCAGCAGATCGCCGTGTCCGACAAGGTATTTCATGCTCGCGCCGCCACCGCGCGGGCGCAGCAGCAGCGCCCTCGGCGCCCCGATCGACACGATCGCGACCATGGTGTCGTGCGTCGCGCCGCGGCCGAAGGTGTCGCCGTGCCAGGCCACGCTGTCGCGCCCGTCCCGGTAATAGCACAGCCCTGCCGTACGGAACGGTTCCCCGAGTTCGTGCCGGTAATGCTCGGACAAGGCCGTGCGCGCGTCGGCAAGGGCGGGATCCGGCAGTGGTTCGTGCTCCTCGTAGAACTTCAGCAGCCGGGGCACGTCGACCACCTGGTCGTACATCGGCCTGCGCTCGGCCTTCCACGGCACGCACTCGACCAGCCGGTCGAACAGCGCGTCGGCGCCGGACAGCCAGCCGGGGAAAAGATCCACCCAGGCGCCACGGTCGAGTGCGGTGCGGCGGATATCGCGAAGCGAGCCGAATTCGGTGTCACCGAACCCGTCGAGCAGCGATCCCTGCAGCGGTGCGGACATGTCGCCGAGCGTACCGCTGATCGAACATATGTGCTAGCGGTTTTCGGTCTCGGTTGACCGCATCGGCAGGTTTCCCAGGGGGGTGGTGGCCTTCCGAACCGGCGCGGTCGGGTGCCGTGAACCGATGCGCCGGCCGGAACCTGACGCGACTTGCCCGCGGGCGGGCCGTGGCGCCGCTCACAGCCCGATACGGCTGGTGAAAACATCGGTCGGGCCGCTGCTAGTCTGCTTGCCGTAAGACATCCTTTAACGGACCGTCCGGTGAGGCGGGGAAGGAGGTCGGCATGGCCGTGCCCGAAGAACGGGCCGCCAAGTCCGGCGCTGCCGAGACATCGCAGCGACATACCCCGGAGGGGGTTGCGGCGGGGCGAGAGCTGTTGTCGGCTTCGGATGTCGGGCGGACCATCGCGCGCATCGCACACCAGATCATCGAGAAGACCGCGTTGGACGCGGGCGAGCCGGACGCGCCGCGCGTCGTGCTGATCGGCATTCCCACCCGGGGCACCACGCTCGCCGCGCGGCTCACCGACAAGATCGAGGAATTCTCCGGCGTCCGCCCGGCACTGGGCTCGCTCGACATCACGCTCTATCGCGACGACCTGCGCAGCCGACCGCACCGGCCACTGGAGCGCACTTCGGTTCCCGAGGGCGGCATCGAGGACGCGCTGGTCGTCTTGGTCGACGACGTCCTGTTCTCCGGCCGCACCGTGCGTTCCGCGCTCGACGGCCTGCGTGATCTGGGCCGTCCTCGCGCCGTGCAGCTGGCGGTGCTCGTCGACCGCGGTCACCGCGAACTGCCGATCCGTGCCGACTACGTCGGCAAGAACGTGCCGACCAACCGGTCCGAGGACATCTCGGTGCTGCTCACCGAGCACGACGGCCGCGACGGCGTCTACCTGCGCCACGGTTCGGAACAGGAGGCGGGCGAATGAGGCATCTGCTGTCCGTCGCCGCGCTGGATCGCACCGCCGCGACCGAACTGCTCGACGAGGCCGAGCGGTTCGAACAGGCCCTGCTCGGCCGCGAGGTGCACAAGCTGCCCACGCTGCGCGGCCGCACCGTGATGACGGTCTTCTACGAGAACTCCACCCGCACCCGGGTCTCGTTCGAGGTCGCAGGCAAATGGATGAGCGCGGACGTGATCAACGTCAGCGCGAGCAGTTCCTCGGTCGCCAAAGGCGAGTCGCTGCGCGACACCGCGCTGACCCTGCACGCCGCGGGCGCCGACGCGCTGATCGTGCGGCACCCGGCTTCCGGCGCCGCGCACCAGATCGCCCGGTGGATGGACGAATGGGCGGTCTCGGCGGGACGCGCCTCCGGCCCGGCCGTCGTGAACGCCGGCGACGGTACCCACGAACACCCGACCCAGGCGCTGCTGGACGCGCTGACCCTCCGGCAGCGGCTCGGCGACATCGAGGGCAAGCGGGTCGTCATCGTCGGCGACATCCTGCACAGCCGGGTCGCGCGGTCCAACGTCTTCCTGCTGGCGACCCTGGGCGCCGAGGTGGTGCTGGTCGCCCCGCGCACGCTGCTGCCGGTCGGCGTCGAGACCTGGCCCGCCCGCGTCTCGCACCACCTGGACGCCGAGTTGATCGGCGCCGACGCGGTGCTGATGCTGCGCGTGCAAGCCGAGCGGATGACCGGCGGGTTCTTCCCTTCGGCCCGCGAATACTCGATCACCTACGGACTGTCCGAGCGCAGGCTGGCCCTGCTGGACGACCACGCCGTCGTGCTGCACCCCGGACCGATGCTGCGCGGCATGGAGATCGCGTCCTCGGTCGCGGACTCGCCGAAAGCCGCAGTGCTGCAACAGGTCACCAACGGTGTGCACATGCGCATGGCCGTCCTGTTCCGCCTGCTCGTCGGAACACAGGAGGCAGTGGCATGAGTGGTCAGGCCCGGAGGCGGCAGCGGAGCGTGACCATGGAGGGCCCCGCTCGTGCCGGAAAGGACGCAGCATGAGTGAGAACTCCACCATCCTGATCAAGGGCGTACTGCGGTACGGCGAGGGCCAGCCGGTCGACGTCCTCGTCGCGGACGGCGAGATCCGCGAGATCGGCACCGATCTCGGCGTGGTCGGGGCCGAGATCATCGACGCGCACGGGCAGATCCTGCTGCCGGGTTTCGTCGACCTGCACACCCACCTGCGCGAGCCGGGACGCGAGGACACCGAGACCATCGAGTCCGGATCCGCCGCCGCCGCGCTCGGCGGTTACACCGCGGTGTTCGCTATGGCCAACACGAACCCGGTCGCCGACTCGGTGGTGGTCACCGACCACGTGTGGCGCCGCGGCCGGGAGGTCGGCCTGGTCGACGTGTATCCGGTCGGCGCCGTCACGGTCGGGCTGGAAGGCAAGCAGCTCGCCGAGATGGGCACCATGGCCGCGGGAGTCGGGGCGGTACGCATGTTCTCCGACGACGGTCACTGCGTCTACGACCCGCTGATCATGCGCCGCGCCCTCGAGTACGCGAACTCCCTCGGCGTGCTGATCGCGCAGCACGCCGAGGAGCCGAGGCTGACCAAGGGCGCGGTCGCGCACGAGGGCCCGACCGCGGCCCGGCTCGGCTTGGCCGGCTGGCCGCGCGCGGCCGAGGAGTCCATCGTCGCGCGGGACGCCCTGCTGGCGCGTGACGCGGGCGCCAGGGTGCACATCTGCCACGCCTCCACCGCGGGCACCGTGGAGCTGGTGAAATGGGCCAAGTCCCAGGGCGTCTCGATCACCGCCGAGGTCACCCCGCACCATCTGCTGCTCGACGATTCCCGGTTGGAGACCTACGACGCGGTCAACAAGGTCAACCCGCCGCTGCGCGAAGCCTCCGACGCCGCCGCGCTGCGGCAGGCGCTGGCCGACGGAGTCATCGACTGCGTCGCCACCGACCATGCCCCGCACGCGGAGCAGGACAAGTGCTGCGAGTTCGCGGCGGCCCGGCCTGGCATGCTCGGCCTGGAGACCGCGCTCTCGATCATCGTGCGGACCATGGTGGAGCCCGGACTGCTGGACTGGCGCGGTGTCGCTCGCGTGATGAGCGAGCGTCCGGCCGAGATCGTCGGCCTCGACGACCACGGCAGGCCGCTCGAGGTCGGGGAACCGGCGAACCTGACGCTGGTCGACCCGAACGCGAGCTGGACGGTGCGCGGCAGCGAGCTCGCCAGCATCTCGCACAACACGCCGTTCGAGGCGATGACCCTCCCAGGCCGGGTGACGGCGACCCTGCTGCGCGGCCGGGTCACCGCCCGTGACGGCAAGGCGGCGCGCGGCCATGCGGAGGCGTAGATGAGCCAGGCACGCGGATCGAGCACCCCGGTGCGAGCGACGAGCCCGGAGGCGGCGGCGGAGCGTGGCCACGCAGGGCTGCGGGAGCTCCGCAAATTCGACACCGCGGTGCGAGCGACGAGCCCGGAGGCGGTAGCGGAGCGTGGCCACGCAGGGCTGCGGGAGCTCCGCAAATTCGACACAGGAGGTCCGTAGGTGGAAAGAACGCTGTGGGTTCTCGGGTTGCTCGTCCTGTTCGCGCTGTGCCTGTGGCTGATGTACCGAGGCTGGCGCAACCGTGCGGCGCGGCAGGCCGAGCGCATCGGCGTCCTGCCCGTCGTGCCCGCCGAACTCGGTGCGCAGGTTCTGGAACCGACCACCGGCCTCTACCTGGGCAGCACCATCGCGCCCAGCTGGCAGGACCGGATCACGGTGGGCGACTTGGGGTTCCGGGCCACTGCGGAGCTCACGCGGTTCGAACGGGGGATTCTGCTCGAACGCGACGGCGCGACGGTGATCTGGATTCCGCAGGAATCCATCACCGCGGTGCGCACCGAACGCGGCCACGCGGGCAAAGTGATGACGGAAGATGGTGTGCTGGTCATTCGCTGGAAGCTGCCGACCGGAACCGAGATCGATACCGGTTTCCGTGGCGACGACAAGTCGGTCTACCCGGCGTGGCGGCGGCTTTCGACGGCGGATCAGAGCGGGACGATGACGGGAGATGACGAGGGATGACAGCAGAAGCAGCACTCGTGCTGGAGGATGGCCGGGTGTTCCGCGGCCAGGCCTACGGCGCCGTGGGCGAGACGCTCGGTGAGGCGGTGTTCTGCACCGCGATGACCGGGTATCAGGAGACCCTCACCGACCCGTCCTACCACCGCCAGATCGTGGTGGCCGCCGCGCCGCAGATCGGCAACACCGGCTGGAACGACGAGGACGACGAGTCCGCCAAGATCTGGGTCGCCGGATACGCGGTCCGCGACCCCGCGCGACGCGCGTCCAACTGGCGCGCCAAGACGACGCTCCCAGAGGAGCTCGAACGCCAGCGGATCGTCGGCATCGCGGGCATCGACACTCGCGCGCTGGTCCGCCACCTGCGCACCCGTGGCTCGATGAAGGCGGGCATCTTCTCCGGTGACGCCCTCGCCGCCGCCGACGAGCTGGTGGCCAGAGTGAACGGCCAGCCCTCGATGCTGGGCGCCGACCTGGCCGGCGAGGTGAGCACCGACGCGCTCTACACGATCGAGCCGGACGGCGAGCACCGGCACACCGTCGTCGCGGTGGATTTGGGTATCAAGACCAACACCCCGCGCATGTTCGCCCAGCGCGGCATGCGGGTGCACGTGGTGTCGTCGGCCACGACGCTGGACCAGATCCTCGAGCTGAAGCCCGACGGCGTCTTCCTGTCCAACGGCCCCGGCGACCCGGCCACCGCCGACGGCGCGGTCGAGTTGACCCGCGGCGTGCTGGCGGAGGGCCTGCCCCTGTTCGGCATCTGCTTCGGCAACCAGATCCTTGGTCGCGCGCTGGGCCGCGACACCTACAAGATGAAGTTCGGGCACCGCGGGATCAACATCCCGGTGGTGGAGCACGAGACCGGCCGGATCTCGATCACCGCGCAGAACCATGGGTTCGCGCTGGAGGGCGAGCAGGGGGAGCGGTTCGACACCCCCTTCGGCACGGCGGAAGTCAGTCACGTCTGTGCCAACGACGGCACGGTCGAGGGCGTCCGGCTGGTCGACGGCCGCGCCTTTTCTGTGCAGTACCACCCGGAGGCCGCCGCCGGACCCCACGACGCCGCATATCTGTTCGACCGTTTCGCCGGTCTCATGGAAGGAGCCTGATGCCTCGCCGCGAGGATCTCGAGCACATCCTGGTGATCGGTTCTGGCCCGATCGTCATCGGCCAGGCGTGCGAATTCGACTACTCCGGCACCCAGGCGTGCCGGGTGCTGCGGGCCGAGGGCCTGCGCGTGTCGCTGGTCAACTCGAACCCGGCGACGATCATGACCGACCCGGAGTTCGCCGACTCGACCTACGTCGAGCCGATCACGCCGGAGTTCGTGGAGAAGGTGATCGAGAAGGAGCGTCCCGACGCCATCCTGGCCACCCTCGGCGGGCAGACCGCGCTGAACACCGCGGTCGCGCTGCACGAGCGCGGTGTGCTGGAGAAGTACGGCGTGGAACTGATCGGCGCGGACTTCGACGCCATCCAGCGTGGCGAGGACCGGCAGAAGTTCAAGGACATCGTGGCCAAGGTGGGCGGGGAGAGCGCGCGCTCGCGAGTCTGCTTCACCATGGACGAGGTCCGCGATACGGTCGCCGAGCTCGGCTTCCCCGTGGTGGTGCGCCCGTCGTTCACGATGGGCGGTCTCGGCTCCGGCATGGCCTACAACGACGAGGACCTCGACCGCATCGCGGGCGGCGGCCTGGCCGCATCGCCCACGGCGAACGTCCTCATCGAGGAGTCCATCCTCGGCTGGAAGGAATACGAGCTCGAGCTGATGCGCGACGGCCGCGACAACGTCGTGGTGGTCTGCTCGATCGAGAACGTCGACCCGATGGGTGTGCACACCGGCGACTCGGTCACCGTCGCCCCGGCGATGACGCTCACCGACCGCGAGTACCAGAAGCTGCGTGACCTCGGCATCGCCATCCTGCGCGAGGTCGGCGTCGACACCGGCGGCTGCAATATCCAGTTCGCGGTGAACCCGCGCGACGGCCGCCTGATCGTCATCGAGATGAACCCGCGCGTGTCGCGATCGTCCGCGCTGGCGTCCAAGGCGACCGGCTTCCCGATCGCGAAGATCGCCGCCAAGCTGGCCATCGGCTACACGCTCGACGAGATCGTCAACGACATCACCAAGGAAACCCCGGCCTGCTTCGAGCCGACCCTGGACTACGTGGTCGTCAAGGCGCCGCGATTCGCGTTCGAGAAGTTCCCCGGCGCCGACGCCACGCTGACCACCACCATGAAGTCGGTGGGCGAGGCGATGTCGCTGGGCCGCAACTTCGCCGAGGCGCTGGGCAAGGTGCTGCGTTCGCTGGAGACCAAGGCCGCGGGTTTCTGGACCCAGGACGACGGCGAGTGGACCGACGTCGAGGCGATCCTGGAGGATCTGCGCACCCCGACCGAGGGCCGCATCTACCAGGTCGAACGGGCGCTGCGCCTGGGTGCGAGCATCGACGACGTCGCCGCCGCCTCCGGTATCGACCCGTGGTTCGTCGCGGAAGTCGCCGGTCTCGTCGAGCTGCGTCAGGAGATTCTCGACGCTCCCGTACTGGACGAGCCGCTGCTGCGCCGGGCCAAGCACTACGGCCTGTCCGATCGGCAGCTGGCCGCGCTGCGTCCGGAGCTGGCCGGGGAGAGCGGTGTGCGCGCCCTGCGGCACCGGCTGGGTATCCGCCCGGTCTTCAAGACCGTCGACACCTGCGCCGCCGAGTTCGAGGCCAAGACGCCTTACCACTACTCGGCCTACGAGCTCGACCCCGCCGCCGAGTCCGAGGTCGCGCCCCAGCGCGACCGCGAGAAGGTGATCATCCTCGGGTCCGGTCCGAACCGGATCGGTCAAGGCATCGAGTTCGACTACTCGTGCGTGCACGCGGCGCAGACGCTGTCGCAGGCGGGGTACGAGACGGTGATGGTCAACTGCAACCCCGAGACCGTCTCCACCGACTACGACACCGCCGACCGCCTCTACTTCGAGCCGCTGACCTTCGAGGACGTGCTCGAGGTCTACCACGCCGAACGCGAATCCGGCACCGTCGCGGGCGTCATCGTGCAGCTGGGCGGGCAGACCCCGCTCGGTCTCGCGCAGCGGCTCACCGATGCGGGCGTGCCGGTGGTCGGCACCAGCGCGGCCGCCATCGACCTGGCCGAGGACCGCGGCGAGTTCGGCGACGTGCTGGTCGGGGCCGGGCTGCCCGCGCCGAAGTACGGTACGGCGACCACCTTCGCCCAGGCCAAGAAGATCGCCTCGGACATCGGCTACCCGGTGCTGGTGCGCCCGTCCTACGTGCTCGGCGGGCGCGGCATGGAGATCGTCTACGACGAGCAGTCCCTGGAGGGCTACATCTCGCGCGCGACCGAGCTCAGCCCGGAGCATCCGGTGCTGGTGGACCGGTTCCTGGAGGACGCGATCGAAATCGATGTCGACGCGCTGTGCGACGGCGAGGAGGTCTACCTCGGCGGCGTGATGGAGCACATCGAGGAGGCGGGCATCCACTCCGGTGACTCGGCCTGTGCGCTGCCGCCGATCACCCTGGGCCGCAGCGACATCGAGGCGGTGCGCCGCTCCACCGTCGCGCTGGCCAAGGGCATCGGTGTCAAAGGTCTGCTGAACGTGCAGTACGCGCTCAAGGACGACGTGCTCTACGTGCTGGAGGCCAATCCGCGGGCCAGCCGGACGGTTCCGTTCGTGTCCAAGGCCACCGCGGTGCCGCTGGCCAAGGCCGCCGCCCGGATCATGCTCGGCGCCACCATCGACGAGCTGCGCAAGGAGGGCATGCTGCCGAGCGAGGGCGACGGCGGCCACGTCGCGCTGGACGCGCCGGTCGCGGTCAAGGAGGCCGTGCTGCCGTTCCACCGGTTCCGGCGCGCCGACGGCAGCGGGGTGGATTCCCTGCTCTCGCCGGAGATGAAGTCCACCGGCGAGGTGATGGGCATCGATGCCGATTTCGGCACCGCCTTCGCCAAGAGCCAGACCGCCGCCTACGGCTCGCTGCCCACCGAGGGCACCGTGTTCGTCTCGATCGCCAACCGGGACAAGCGCGCGATGGTCTTCCCGGTGAAACGCCTCAACGATCTCGGCTTCCGCATTCTCGCTACCGAGGGAACGGCGGAGATGTTGTGGCGCAACGGCATTCCGTGCGAGCGGGTGCGCAAGCATTCCGAAGCAGGCCCGGCCGAGGAGCCGACCATCGTGGAGCAGATCCGCGACGGCGAGATCGACATGGTGTTCAACACCCCATACGGCAACTCCGGTCCCCGCGTGGACGGTTACGAGATCCGCAGCGCGGCGGTCGGGGTGAACATCCCGTGCATCACCACCGTGCAGGGCGCGGCGGCCGCCGTGCAGGGCATCGAGGCCAGCATCAACGGCGGGATCGGCGTGCGCTCCCTGCAGGAACTGCACTCGGTGCTGCGTGGCTGAGCCGCGATTGGACGGAGCGGGCGACATGAAGACCTTCGGCGGCCGGCTGCGGCACGCGATGCGGCAGTTCGGCCCCGTATGCGTCGGCATCGATCCGCATCCGGAACTGCTGCGGTCCTGGGGCCTCGCCGAGGACGTGGACGGCCTCGAACAGTTCGCCGAGATCTGCGTGGAGGCCTTCGACGGCCTGGTGGCGCTGGTCAAACCGCAGGTCGCGTTCTTCGAGGCCTACGGTTCCGGCGGGATCGCCGTGCTGGAGCGGACCATCGAGGTGCTGCGTGCCTCGGGGACCCTGGTCCTGGCCGACGCCAAACGCGGCGACATCGGCTCGACCATGGACGCCTATGCCCGCACCTGGCTGGCCGACGGTCCCCTCGGGTCGGACGCCGTCACGGTGTCGCCGTATCTGGGATTCGGGTCGCTGGCGCCGGCATTGACCCTCGCCGAGGCGAACCAGCGCGGCGTCTTCGTGCTGGCGGCCACGTCGAACCCCGAAGGAGCGCAGGTGCAGCGTGCGGTCGCGGCGGACGCGCGCACGGTCGCGCAGACGATGGTCGACGAGGCCGCGGCCCGCAACGCGGGCGGCGAGTTCGGGTCGGTGGGCGTGGTGGTCGGCGCCACGCTGACCGAAGCGCCGGATCTGTCCGCGCTCAACGGCCCGATCCTCATGCCCGGTGTTGGCGCCCAGGGCGGCGGCCCGGAGACCATCCGTGATCTGGTCCCCGAGCCGATGCTGGGAGCCGTCGTCCCGAACGTCTCGCGCGAGGTGCTGCGGGACGGGCCGACCGTCCCGGCACTGCGTGCCAGAGTGGCCGCGCTCCAGGACGCGTTCGCGTTCCTGCAGAAATAACCACGTAGACCGGCGCACCGCGCCGGTCTACGTCGTTTTTCGCCCCTGTGCGTGCAGGTGCACGCGCACAGATGGCCCGTAGCGGGGTCTGTGCGCGCTTCTGCGTCGGTTTCGGGGCCGGTCGGTTATGCGTTGATGGCCTATTGCCCTGGAACGGCGCAGGGACCCATCGGCGTGGGCACTGGATGCCGTTCCTCGGCCTTCGGCGCTGGAGTGTGACGCCCGACACGCGCAAAGAACCCGCGACACGCGGAGAATTTCGAGAAAGTTCCTGGTCGGGCGGGTGAGGGGTTGCTGGATCGGTGCCACCTCGTGTCGCAACCCTTCCGCAAACCGTTTGGTCTGTTGAAAAAGCCCTGCTGGCGGGCTATTTCGCCGATTCGGCGGTACGATCCGCATAGTGGCGCCGGCGTGCCGTCCGATGCGGGCCGGGTGCCCGCACCGCATCCGGAATCATGCGCTGACCTGGGGGGTGGGTTCGCAATCGGCGGACGTCGTGGGTACGGTCGCTGAGACTGCCGGGTTACCGGCAGGAGTTGATGCAATGAACGATGAGACGGAGGAACCGTGGCCCTTCCCCAGCTGACTGACGAGCAGCGCGCCGCTGCTTTGGAGAAGGCGGCTGCCGCTCGCCGCGCTCGGGCGGAGCTCAAGGAGCGCTTGAAGCGTGGCGGCACCAACCTGAAGCAGGTCCTCACCGACGCCGAGACCGACGAGATCCTCGGCAAGATGAAGGTGTCGGCGTTGCTGGAGGCCCTGCCGAAGGTGGGCAAGGTCAAGGCGGCGGAAATCATGAGCGAGCTGGAGATCGCCCCCACCCGGCGGCTGCGCGGACTCGGCGACCGGCAGCGCAAGGCGCTGCTGGCCCGGTTCGACTTCGACGCCTGACGACGAGGGTGATCGAACACACGCGGAAGGGTCGACTGGTCGTACTGGTCGGCCCCTCGGCCGTGGGCAAGTCCACCGTGGTCCGCTGCGTCCGCGAGCGACTGCCCGAACTGGTCTTCAGCGTGTCGGCAACGACCCGGGCCCCGCGGCCCGGGGAGGTCGACGGCCTCGACTACCGCTTCGTCTCCCGCGCGGAGTTCGACGCGATGATCGAGGCGGGCGAACTGCTCGAGTGGGCGGACATCCACGGCGGGTTGCAGCGTTCGGGCACCCCCGCCGGGCCGGTCCGCGCCGCGTTGGCGGAGGGCCTTCCCGTACTCGTCGAAGTGGACCTGGAAGGCGCGCGGTCGGTGCGCCGGGCGATGCCGGAGGCGATCCTGGTGTTCCTCGCACCGCCGAGCTGGGAGGAATTGGTGGCGCGCCTGACCTCGCGGGGCACCGAATCGCCCGAGGTGATCGAACGCCGTTTGCAAACGGCCAGAATCGAGCTCGCGGCATGTGACGAGTTCGACATCGTCATCGTGAACGACGACGTGACCAGCGCCTGTGAGCAGTTGGTATCGTTGTTCGTTAGCACGAATTCGAGTTCGTAACCCCCAACCTGCGCATCAGTGATCAGGGCCCGCCGGAAGGCGGCGTGCGTAAGCACGCCCGGTCCGTCGCTCATGCGACATCCACTACACCAGGAGTCCCCCTAGTGAGCAGTACGGACATCACGACCGCGCCCGCCTACGACACGCCGGTCGGCCTCACCAACCCGCCGATCGACGAGTTGCTCGAGCGCACCTCGTCCAAGTACGCCCTGGTCATCTACGCGGCCAAGCGTGCCCGTCAGATCAACGACTACTACAACCAGCTGGGCGACGGCATCCTCGAGTACGTCGGCCCGCTGGTCGAGCCGGGCCTGCAGGAGAAGCCGCTGTCGGTCGCGCTGCGCGAGATCCACTCCGACCTGCTCGAGCACTCCGAAGGCGAGTGAGCGCCACCTGGCGCTCGCCGCATGAGCCCGCAGTATCGAACTCCCCGCGCGGGCGGGGATGATCCCCCGGAGGCGTAGTGACCACACGGATCGTCGTCGTTCTCCCCGCGCACGCGGGGATCAGTCGGCCGGAGGCGTAGTGACCACACGGATCGTCGTCGGCGTTTCCGGAGGGATCGCCGCCTACAAGGCTTGCTCTCTGGTCCGGCGCTTCACCGAGACCGGACATGAGGTCCGGGTGATTCCCACCGAGTCGGCGCTGCAGTTCGTCGGAAAGGCGACCTTCGAGGCACTGTCCGGGAACCCGGTACACACCGGCGTGTTCTCCGACGTGCCCGAGGTCCCGCACGTTCGGCTGGGACAGGAGGCGGACCTGGTGGTCATCGCCCCGGCGACCGCCGACCTCATGGCGCGCGCCGCCACCGGTCGCGCCGACGACCTGCTCACCGCCACGTTGCTGACGGCCCGATGTCCGATCCTGTTCGCGCCCGCGATGCACACGGAGATGTGGGAGCATCCGGCGACCGTCGCGAATGTCGCGACGCTGCGCGCCCGCGGTGCGATCGTCATGGAACCCGCGTCGGGCCGGCTCACCGGCACCGACACCGGTCCGGGACGGCTGCCGGAGCCGGAGGAGATCTTCGGCCTCGCGTCGCTGCTCCTGGAGCGTGCCGACGCGATTCCGCGCGACCTGGTGGGCCGTAGGGTCGTCATCACGGCGGGTGGCACCAGAGAACCGCTGGATCCGGTGCGATTCCTCGGTAACCGCAGCTCCGGAAAACAGGGTTACGCGCTCGCGCGCGTCGCTGCCCAGCGCGGCGCCCACGTCACGCTGATCGCGGGCAACACGATCGAGATGGCCGCACCCGCCGCCGTCGACCTGGTGCACATCACCACCGCCGATCAGCTGAAGACCGCCGTCGACAAGCACGCGGTCGGCGCCGACGCGGTGATCATGGCCGCGGCCGTCGCCGATTTCCGGCCCACCAACGTGGCCGCGGCCAAGATCAAGAAGGGCGCGGGCGAGCCCGACGTCATTCCGCTGACCAAGACCGTCGACATCCTCGCCGGCCTGGTGCAGGCGCGGCGGGACGGTCAGTTGCCCGGCACGGCGATCGTCGGCTTCGCCGCCGAGACCGGTGACGAGCACGGCGACGTCCTCACCCACGCGCGGGCCAAGCTCGCGCGCAAGGGCTGTGACTTGCTGGTGGTCAACGCGGTCGGCGAGGGCAAGGCGTTCGAGGTGGACACCAACGACGGCTGGCTGCTGGGTGCGGACGGCACCGAGCAGGCGCTCGATCACGGCTCGAAGGCGTTGCTCGCGAGCCGGGTGCTCGACGCGCTGAGTGTGTTGTTGCGCTGAGTCGGGCCGCGCGCCTGCCAGGATAGCCAGCTGATCGGCGGGTTGTTCGCGATGCCGTCAGGTCGTCGGCACCGCCGCGACACCGAGAGTTCAGCTGTCTTGGACGGCTGGGCTTTGGGATCCGCCGCGTCGGTGGTTTGGAATAGTCTGAGATATAAGGGTTGCGCAGGAGCGACACCGCGTTACTGTCGCAAGCCGATACGAGTAACCCGTTGAGGGAGAGGGAAGAACTGTGCGCACGTCCGGCAGTCGGCTTTTCACCAGTGAGTCCGTGACCGAAGGTCATCCGGACAAAATCTGTGATGCCATCAGCGATTCCATCCTCGACGCGTTGCTCGCGGAAGATCCGCGCAGCCGGGTCGCGGTGGAAACTATGGTCACCACCGGCCAGGTCCATGTCGCGGGTGAGGTCACCACGTCGGCGTACGCCGATATTCCCCGAATTGTCCGGGAAAAGGTCCTGGAAATCGGATACGACTCTTCCGCAAAGGGATTCGACGGGAATTCTTGCGGTGTGAATATCGCGATCGGCGCGCAGTCGCCGGATATCGCGCAGGGTGTGGACACCTCGCACGAGGCGCGCGTCGGCGGCTCCGACGACGAGGTCGAGCGGCAGGGCGCCGGTGACCAGGGCCTCATGTTCGGTTACGCCACCAAGGACACCCCCGAACTGATGCCGCTGCCGATCGCGCTCGCGCACCGCCTGTCGCGCCGGCTGACCGAGGTGCGCAAGTCCGGCGTGCTGCCCTACCTGCGTCCGGACGGCAAGACCCAGGTCACCATCGAGTACGACGGCGACCGCCCGGTCCGGCTCGACACGGTGGTCATCTCCACCCAGCACGCCGCCGACATCGACCTGGACAACCTGCTCGCGCCCGATATCCGCGAGAAGGTCGTCGACACGGTGCTCGCGGAACTGGCCGTGCCCACCCTGGACATCTCGGATATCCGCCTGCTGGTCAACCCGACCGGCAAGTTCGTGCTCGGCGGTCCGATGGGCGACGCGGGCCTGACCGGCCGGAAGATCATCGTCGACACCTACGGCGGCATGGCCCGCCACGGCGGTGGCGCCTTCTCCGGCAAAGACCCCTCGAAGGTGGACCGCTCGGCCGCGTACGCCATGCGCTGGGTCGCGAAGAACGTGGTCGCGGCCGACCTGGCCGACCGCGTCGAGGTCCAGGTGGCCTACGCGATCGGCAAGGCCGCCCCGGTCGGCCTGTTCGTCGAGACTTTCGGCACCGAGAAGGTCGATCCGGCGCGCATCGCCACCGCGATCACCGAGGTGTTCGACTTGCGTCCCGGCGCGATCATCCGTGACCTGGACCTGCTGCGCCCGATCTACGCGCCGACCGCCGCCTACGGCCACTTCGGCCGCACCGACGTCGACCTGCCGTGGGAGCACACCGATCGCGCGGGCAAGCTGCGCGCCGCCATCGGCCTCTGACCCGACCGGGCAGGAGTGAACGAACCCGCGGCGGACGCCTCCGCCACCTCGGCGGACCGTCCGGCCGCGGGCTCCGCAGCCGTATCGCGGCCGATTGCCCGCGTGCTTCCCCTGCTGGCACCGGCGCACCTGGACCGCGACTTCGACTACCTGGTGCCCCCCGAGCTGGACGAACTCGCCCAGCCCGGGGTGCGGGTGCGGGTCCGGTTCGCGGGCCGTCTCGTCGACGGTTATCTGCTCGCGCGCCTGGCCCACAGCGACCATGAAGGCAAGCTGGTCGGACTCGAACGCGTTGTCTCCGGCGAGCGCGTCCTGACGCCGGAAATCCTCGAACTGGCCACCGCGGTGGCCGCGCGCTATGCGGGCACCCGCGCCGACGTCCTGCGCTTGGCCATTCCGCCGCGCCATGCTCGAACCGAATCCGGCGGGACGAAGAAGTCAGCCGCCTCCGCTGCGGCACAAGTCGTTTCGATCGCCTCCAGTGATCTCACTGCTGCCCGCCCGGCCGGAGACGAGGCCGACGGCGAGATCACTGCGGAAACCGGCAGCGCGGCAACATCTTCGGCGGACCTGGGCGATGCGACCGGAGTGTCCGCAACGAAGTCCACCACGCCGTCTCCGGATGCAGAAGGTGTATCGGCTGCCTCGGCCGATGTCGAAAATGCCTCGCGCGAGCCGAACATCGGATCTGCCGGCGCAACCGAACCGCGCGAGCCTCGTTTCGCGAGTTCGGGTGCCGATGGACTGCCCCGCCCGGTCGAGTCGCCGGATGTCGACGGGTGTTCGACTGGGCACCCGGTCGCCGCCGGGAGCAGCGAGGACCAGGACGCGGTTGTCCGAGATCCATTGTCGAGGCCACGAGCACTACCGGGGAAAGACGTGGATCTCGCTCCCTGGGAGCGATATGTCCACGGCGCGGCGTTCGTCGCCGCGCTCGCGCAAGGAAAAGGGGCGCGTGCCGCCTGGCAGGCGCTGCCCGGCGAGAACTGGGCGCGGCGGTTGGCCGAACTCGCCGCTGTGGTGGCCGGGCAAGGCCGCAGCGCGATCCTCATGGTGCCGGATCAACGCGATCTCGACCGGGTGCTGACCGAATGTGTCCGCCTGGTGGGGGATGCGGCGGTCGGACTGGCGGCGGGTCTCGGCCCCGCGGCCAGATATCGGCGCTGGCTGGCAGTCCTGCGCGGTTCGGCGCGCGTGGTGGTGGGCACGCGCAGCGCGGTATTTGCACCGGCGAAGGATCTCGGCCTGATCGCACTCTGGGACGACGGCGACGACACCTTCGCCGAACCACGCGCACCGTATCCGCACGCACGCGAGGTGGCGATGCTGCGGGCGCACGAGACCGGGGCGGCGTTCGTGGCGGCCGGTTTCGCACGGACCGCGGAAATCCAGGCGGTGGTCGATTCCGGCTGGGCCCACGATCTGGTCGCCGACCGGGCCGTTCTGCGGAAGACCGCGCCGCGGATCAGCGCTCCTGGCGACAGCGACATCGCGCTGGAACGTGATCCGGTGGCGCGTGCGGTGCGGATTCCCGGTGTGGCGTTCGCAGCTGCCCGCGCCGCGCTGAAGGAGGGGGCGCCGGTGCTGGTTCAGGTGCCGCGTCGCGGTTACATTCCCGCCCTGGCCTGTGCGAAATGCCGTACACCCGCCCGGTGCAGGCATTGCAACGGGCCGCTTGCTCTGCCGGAAGCGCGCGGACGGCGCGGACCGTGGCCGGAGGCCGGCGCGGCCGCCCAGAGTCCGGCCTGCCGCTGGTGTGGGATCACCGAAGCCGCGTTCCGCTGCACCGCGTGCGGATCGCGCGCGTTGCGCGCCGTGGTGATCGGCGCGGCCCGCACGGCCGAAGAACTCGGCCGTGCGTTCCCCGGCGTGCCCATCCGCGGTTCCGGCGGCGGCGCGGTGCTCGACACTGTGGAGCCGGGACCGCAGGTCGTCGTGGCGACGGTGGGCGCCGAACCCGTGGTTCCCGGCGGGTACGGCGTCGCGCTGCTGCTCGACGGGTGGGCCTTGCTCAGCCGCGCCGATCTGCGGGCCGCCGAGGACACGCTGCGCCGCTGGATGGGCGCCGCCGCGCTGGTTCGCCCGCACGGCCAGGTCATCGTGATGGCCGAACCATCCATCCCCACCGTGCAGGCGCTGGTCCGCTGGGACCCGGTGAACGCCGCCCGCGCCGAGGTCGCCGCCCGCACCGAGGTCGGCTTCCCGCCGGCGGTCCGCCTCGCCGCGATCGACGGCACCGCCGGCACCATCGCCGAACTGCTCGCCGCGGCCGACCTCCCCGCTACTGTCGACCGGCTGGGCCCGGTGCCGCTCCCGGACGGTGCTCGCAAACCCTTCTCCTCCGGCGATTCCCCGGCCGAGGTCGAACGGATGCTGCTGCGCGTCGCGCGCGGCCAGGGCGCGGCGCTGGCGAGGGCGCTGCGGGCGGCACAGGCAGTCCGCAGCACACATCGCTCCGATGCCCCGCTGCGCGTCCAGATTGATCCGATCGACATCGGCTGACCGGTGACCTCCGCAGTCGACGCTCGGTCGCAGCGGGATCGCTGCACAGACATGGTGTCACCCACCGCTGAGACCAGTTCCGTACCCAGACGCGGTCATCGGGTCCAATAGGGGTTGAGAAGCGCTCCGCGGCGGTCGCTCAGGCGAATGCCACTCGATTGCGTGCGGCCCAATCGGCGTAATTCGTGGCGGGGCGCCCGAGTACGCGTGGAATGTCGGCGCTGATTCGCAGTTCGGCGGGTGTCGGCTCGCCGAGGATGGTCAGCGTGTGCTCGACCACCGGTTCCGGCATGAAACGGAGCATCGCCGAATGCGCTTGTGTCCTGGTGAGTTCGACGAATCGCAGCGGCTCCCCGAGTGCCTCGCCGAGCGCCTCGGCCTGAGCCCGCGGTGTGGCGAGCGCGGGCCCGGTCAAGGTGTAGACCTGACCGGCGTGCCGATCGTCGCGCAACGCGGCCGCCGCGACCGCGGCGATATCGGCCGGGTCGATCGACGGCAATCCGATATCGCCGAATGGCGCGGCGACCAGTCGTTCGGTGCGCACCGATTCCACCCACGCGTAAGTGTTGGAGAAGAATCCCGCCGGCCTCAGGAAGGTCCATTCCAGTCCGGAATCCCGGATCGCCTGCTCGTAGGCGATCAGCCGGGCGTACCCCTCGGCTTCGGGCCGGGTCGCCACACCTTGCGAGGACACGAAGACGATGCGCCGCACGCCGCCCGCCGCGATGACTTTCAGCACCTGCTCGGGCTCCGGTCCCGCGACCAGCTGCTCGCCGCTCAGCAAGAGAAACAGTGTTTCGGCCCCGGTCACGGCAGGGGAGAGGCTGTCCGGATCGCTCAGATCGGCGCGCACTGAACGGACCCGGTCGGGCAGCGGTTGCTCCGTGCCTCGGCGCGAGACAGCGGTCACCTCTTCCCCAGCGTCGGCGAGCAGGCGCACGAGCGGTGCGCCGACATTTCCGGTCGCTCCGGTGACAACGATCATTTCCACTCCTTGAGTTAGTTGGCTGACTTAAAGCAACCTAGCCGGTCGGCGAAGCCCTGTCTATAGTTAGTTGTGTGACTAACTCGGCTGAAGCGGTATCGAAGGCGGGCAAGCGGGAGCGGCTGGCTGCCGCCGCGGCTCAGGTGTTTCACGAACAGGGTGTCGAGAAGACCACGATCGCCGACATCGCCCGCTCCGCCGAGGTTCCGGTGGGCAACGTGTACTACTACTTCAAAACGAAGGACCAGCTGGTAGAGGCCGCGATCGCCGCGCAGAGGCACGGTCTCCGGGACTTGATCACCGTGTTGGAACAGCGCGACGCGCCGCAAGAACGGCTCAAGGCTTTGGTGCGAAGCTGGGTCGACCAGCGTGACGTGGCCGCGCAGTTCGGTTGCCCCACGGGGACTTTGGCGGCGGAACTGGGCAAGCGGGCCGACGGGCTCGACCGCGAGGTGGCAGCCGGGCTGCGTGAACTGATCGACTGGGTCGAGCGGCAATTCGCGGCCATGCATCGCGCGGACGCCGACGAGCTCGCGGTGGCGTTGATCGCGTCGTATCAGGGCATCTCGTTGCTGACCAATACATTTCACGAACCAGAGCTCATGCTTGCCGAGGGGCGTCGGCTGGAGCGCTGGATCGACTCGCTCGTGTCCTGAACCCTTCGAAGGTCTGTTCGCCGAACGGTCGGGGGCGTGCGTCCGTCGCTCACGCTCGCGGTCGGCTGCGTGCGGTCCTCAGGACGGCCGGTGTTCGGTTCGTCAACGCCTTCGGTGAATGCCGGGCATGGTGGCCGACCTCGGGCCGAGACGCTGGCAGCGATCCCAGCTTTCCGGCCACCCTTGCGATCGATGCATTGACGATATATCGTCGATAATATGAACAGAACACGAGAGCCTTGGGAGGCTGATATGGAACACGAACATCGTGAATTCGGACGGCGGGGCCGCAGGCCGCTGCCGGGCCAGGATGGTTTCGAGCACGGACGGCGATTCCGCCGTGGTGGCAGGCATGGATTCGGACCCGAGTTCGGGCCGGGTTTCGGACCCGGATTCGGCCCGCATTTCGGTCGCGGTCGCGGTCGCGGCGGGCGGGGCAGGCGCGGCGACGTGCGCGCTGCCGTATTGCTCCTGCTCACCGAGCGGCCGATGCACGGCTACGAACTCATCCAGCAAATCCGCGAGCGCAGCGACGACGTCTGGCGGCCCAGCCCGGGGTCGATCTACCCGGCGCTGGCGCAGTTGGAGGACGAAGGGCTGGTGCTCATCGAGAAGGTTGCCGGGCGCAAGACGGCGAAGCTGACCGAGACAGGTGTGGAGTACGTCACGACTCATCGGGACGAACTGGGCGATCCGTGGGCGGAGGTCAAGCAGGACGTCGGCGCACAGGCGATGGACCTGCGCGCACTCGTCGGACAGCTGATGGGTGCGGTCGCGCAGGTCGCCGCGGCCGGCACACCGCAGCAGGCCGCGCGTGCGGCGGAGTTGCTCACCGAGACCAGGAAGTCCCTTTACCGGATTCTCGCCGAGGACGAGACCCCCGAGAAGTAGGGGAGGCGAAACACCCCGATACAACGGGCATTTCGAGCCGATCGGAGCGATCATTGTGATATGCGACAGCCGATCGGTTTTCGAAACTGGGGTAATTCACACTTGCGGCGGGCCGTGCTGGTCTTCGCCCTCGCCGCAACCGCCGCGCTGGGTCCCGGCGTGGCGTCGGCCGAGCCGGCCGGATTCCGCCCAGCCGACGTGCCGATGCAGGCCGCGCCGCCGCAGCCCGACCACCTGGCCGCCGCGTGGTACCAGAAGAGCCATCCGAACGTCGCCCCCATGGGCACCAACGATTTCGGCTGCGTACCGAGCGCGGCGCATCCCCGGCCGGTGGTGCTCGCGCACGGGACCGACTCCTCGGCGTACTCCGACTGGTCCGCCATCGCGCCGCGCCTGGCCGGTGCCGGGTTCTGCGTGTTCGCGCTGAACTACGGGGGCAGTCCGGGCGCGGAGAGCTACGGTACCGAGGATCTGGTGCTGAGCGCCCACCAGGTCGGCGCGTTCGTCGATCGGGTGCTCACGGCGACCGGCGCAGGCAAGGTCGATCTGGTCGGATTCTCGCAGGGTGCCAATGTGACCCGCTACTACGTCAACAAGCTCGGCGGCGCGCCCAAGGTCGGGCAGTGGGTGGGGCTCGCCTCGCCGACCTATGGCGGCGTGATGTACGGGCTGGTCCCGATCGCGCAGTCGATTCCCGGCGCCCTGGACGCCTTCGCCCGGGTGACGTCGCTCGCTGCCGTGCAGCAGGCCGAGAACTCACCGATCATGCGCGAGCTCAACGCGGGCGGCGACACCGTGCCGGGCGTGCGGTACGTGACCGTCGGCAGCCGTGTGGACGAGATGATCCAGCCGTTCGACAACATCGCGCTGCGCGGGCCGGGCGCGCGGAACATCGCCCTGCAGGATCTCTGTCCGTCCGACCTCACGGGGCACTTCCACATGGTGTACGACTTGTTCGTGCAGGAGTTGCTGCTCACCCTGCTCGATCCGAGCAGTCCCGCCCCCGTGTGCAGGCCGGTTCCGCTCGGCACCGGCATCCCCGAGGTGATCATCGCCGGGAATTCCTGACGCCCGCGTGCCCGGCCGCCGATCCCGCAGGGTCGCGTGCTTCGGGCCCTGGGTCGCTCGGGTCATGGACGCCGTCCCCCCGATCGTGACGGCTGTCAGCTGGTCGAGATGGTGATCCGGGGGCCGGTCGAAGGCGGCTGTGTCCTCCGGTATCGAGGACGTCTTCCGCGCGGTGAGCGGCGATCGGCGCGGCGGCACTCGCGGCGACCGCGATGGTCCAGCCGAGCGGACCCAGCGGACGGCAACCGAAGAAATAGCTCGTCGGAGGGAACTGGACGAGGGCGAACAGCAGTGCGACCGACCCTATCCCGGCCGCCAGAACCAGCGGATCACCGTGTGCGGCGGCGATGGTCTGCGCGAGCTGGCCGCCGACCAGGGCGGCGAATCCGACGGTCCCGGCCTGCCGTTGCGGGCATACCAGGCGCGCCGCGAGCCATCCGCTCGAGGCGGACAAGGTGGTGGCGAGCGCGCGTGTGGTCACATCCCGGTTCAGTGCCGCGCCGACCGCCGTGTCCGGCCCCTCGGTCAACAGTGCCTCGGGAGTGACGCCGCGAGGTGGCCGGGCGGCGACGATCAGCGCGGGCAGCAGATCGGTGAGCAGATTGACCGCCAGCAGCTGTCGTGCGTTGAGTGCGGGACGCGCCGACAGCAGCGACGAGACCAGGGTGAAGACGATTTCGCCGAAATTGCCGCCCACCAGCAGTGACACGCTGTCGCGGACCGAGCGCCACAGGGCGCGGCTTTCGATCACCGCGTCGACGATGGTTTCGATGCGCTCGTCGGTGACGACGATGTCGGCGGCTTGTTTCGCGGCGGGCGTACTTCTCGGGCCCAACGCGATTCCGACATCCGCGAGCCGGATCGCGGGGGCGTCGTTGGCGCCGTCGCCGGTGACCGCGACCGTTTGGCCCGCCTTCCGCAGCGCCCGCACTATGGCCGCTTTGTGCGCCGGGGTGACCCGGGCGAAGACCGCCGTCTCCGCGACCAGCGCCGCCAGCTCCGTCTCGCCACAGGTCTCGACCTCGGCGCCGGTGATCACCCGGCCCGAGGTGCGCAGGCCGAGTTCGGCAGCGATCGCCGCGGCCGTTTGGGGGTGGTCGCCGGTGAGCATGACCGCGTCGACACCGGCGGCGCGCAGGTCGCGCACCGCCACCGCGGCGGTCGGCCGCACCGGATCGGCGAGGCACAGCAGCCCGATGAACTCCAGCCGATCGACGCGGTCGGTGTCGAGTTCGCTTCGCTGCGAGGCCGAGCGCTCGGCGACGACCAGGACTCGGAAGCCTTGTTCGGCGAGCGATTCCACGGTTTGGTGCAGCTCGGCGGCATCGGCCGCGGTGAACGGACAGGTGGCGCCATCACCTCGGCGGGCGACGCAGCGCGGCAGCACGATTTCCGGCGCGCCCTTGACACTGATCAGATGACGCCCGTCGGTGCGTCCCAGAACCGCGTGGAATCCCCGGCCGGGCTCGAACGGCAATTCCTGCACCATGCCCCAGCCGGGCTCGCCCTCGTCGCGGGTGATTCCGGCGGTGTCGGCTCCTTCGGCCACGGCCCGATCGGTGGGGTGTGGCAGCGGCCGTCCTTCCGGATCGAGCGGCGTGGCGCGTAACGCGGCGGCCAGTGCCGCGCGGCGGCCGTCGCCGAGCGCGTCGAGCGGTTCGTGACGACGACCGTCGCTGACCCGCCGCAGCTCGATATGTCCTGCGGTGAGTGTGCCGGTCTTGTCGAAACAGACGGTGGTCACCCGCCCCAATGCCTCCAACGTCCGCGGTGTGCGTACCAGCACGTTGCGCCGGGACAGGCGCCGGGCGGCGGCCAGCTGGGCGACCGTCGCGGCAAACGGCAGGCCCTCCGGCACGGCGGCCATGGCCAGCGCGACGGCGGATGCGACGCTGGCCCCCAGCCGCCCGCGCAGCACTCCCAGCCCGAGCACGGCCGCCGCGGCCCCCAGCGCGACCCGCATCGAGATCAGGGTCAGCGCACGCAACTGCGCCTCGACTCCGCCCGGGGCCTCCTCCGTGTCGGCCAGTGCGCCGCTGCGTCCCGCTTCGGTGGCGCGGCCGAGGGCGACCACGACCGCGGTGCCGGTTCCTGCGACGACGGTGGTGCCGGCGTACAGCATGCTGGCTCGCTCGGCCACCACGTCGGCCTCGACCGGAGCGGGGTCCTTCGGCACCGGCATGGATTCACCGGTCAGGCTGGACTCGTCGACTTCCAGGTGGTCTGCCTCGATCAGCCTGCAGTCGGCCGGCACGGCGTCACCGGCCAGCAGCAGGACGATGTCACCGGATACGAGTTCCGTCGCACGCGCGACGGTTTCATGATCGTGACGCAGCAGCCTGGCCCGCAATGCGCCGACGTCGGCGAGTCGGCGTACCGCCCGGTTCGCCGCGACACGCTGGATCCCGCCCATCACGGCGTTGCCCAGCATCACCAGGCTGACCAGGCCGGCGTCGAGTGCCGAGCCGCTGGCGGCGGAGGCGCCCGCGCCCGCGGCGAGTGGGGCGGTCAACGGGGTGTCCAGTTCGGCGATGGCCGCCCGCCACAGCCGCTCGGTCCGCTCGTCGGCATCGGAGTCGTCGGTGCGGCGGTGGGCGGCCTGTTCGGGGGACAGCCCGAGCCGGCCGGTCTGCAGGGCCGCCAGCGCCTCCGCCACGGGCATGGCGTGCCAGGGTGTGTCGTCGGCGGTCGGCGGCAACGGCATCCGCGCGAGACTTCCCGCGGCCCACACACCAGCGCCCAGGGCGATCAGCGCGGACACGCCGACCGGGAGGGCGCCGCGCTGGAAGGCGCCGCGCTGCGGCCCGAGCAGGCCGAGCAGCGCGCCGCACACAGATCCGAGCATGGCCAGCCGCACACTGCGTTCGCTGGCCAGCCGCGCCGCCACGCAGGCCCGCAACACGAGCCAGGCGTCGGACAGCCCTGGACCGCAGAGGATGTCGGCCGCCCAGGGCGGAGCGCGGTCGGGGGAGACGATCCCGACAGCGCAGTCGGCCGCGGCCAATCCCGGGCGGTTGTGGTCGGCGATCAGCAGCACGACATGTCCTTCGGCCTGCAACTCGTGCACCGAGTCGGCCAGGTGCGCACCGCCACCGATGCCACCGTCCGCGCCGACCCGTTCAGCCATACCGGAGGCTCTCGGCGTGACCACGACGCGGCCGACCGCGTGCGCGGCCGCGATAACGGCCTCGGTGAGCGGCGCCAGTTCGGCGGTGCCGTGCTCGATGAGCACGCTCGCGTCGATGACGACGGTGTCGATGCGGTCCAAGCGATCCAGCGCGTCCGGATCCCGGACCAGCACGCCGCGACTGGACAGGATCCGGCCCAGCACGGCGGCGTGGGCCTGCGCGCCCATCCGGGCCGCCCGTGGCGCGCCGAGCGCGACGGCCCTGGCGGCCTTGGTGACGCCTCCGATCGGCAGCAGCGTCGCGGCGATGGCAGCGGTGGCGACACCGGCCTGGCTCGCGTAGCGCTCGACCGGGCCGGGCGGCAGCGGGATCGGGCGCGTCTCGGGTGGCGGTTGCGCGGACGCGGCCGCCACACGGGCGTTCGTGGCGAGTTCGGGTTCCCGCGTTTCCCAGGTATGCCGACGCGCCAGCGCCGCGGGCAACTGCACGGCCCGCAGTCCGGCGTCGGCCACGGCCGACAGTGGCGTATGCGCGGCCGCGCCGATGACCGAACTCGTCAAGGCGATCGCGGTTTCCACGCGCAGCGCGCCGAATCGGATGTCGAGGCGGTTACGCAAGCCGGGTACCAGGTCGATGGCGGGAATCAGCGCGATGCTTTCCGGCTGCAGTGTCGGCAGCGGGAGCATCCGGCCGACCAGCCCGGCGGCCGCACCCAGCAGGTCACCGCCGAGGGTGAGCAATTCGTCGAAGACCGGCTCGAATCCACCCGGATGCATGGGCCGGTTGCGGGGCACGTGCGCCATTCCGTGCGTGCGTTCGACCTCGGCGATGATGTCGCGCAGCCGCGCCACATCGGTGTGCTCGGGGTCGAAATCGACGACCACGTCGCCGAGAATGCCGTTCACGGCCACCCAGCGCACACCGTCGGCGCCGCCCACGGCGTGCCGCAGGGCGGCCAGATAGTTCGGGGGAGCGTCGGTGCGGTGGACGCCTCGGGTCTCGATGTGCGCGCGACCCGGGCGTTCCCAGGTCTGCCGTCCAACGAGCTCATTGCTCGTCGCCCGTACCGTGTCCACGGCCAGCGTGGACACGAATCGCACGGCTTTCCCGATGCCGAACATGCCAGGAGTCCGCTGTTCGACGCGGCTCTATCGGCTGGCGGACGATTGCTGGCGGGCGTGCTCCGCCACCCAGACACCCACGCCGATCGCCCCTGCCACCGGCCACGACACCAGGCCGGTGGCGGCCGCCGCACCGAGCCCGCCGTAGTACAGCAGCGACTCCCGATCCGGCACCTGATGCAGCACCGCCGCAGTCGCCGACGAAACGCCGCTGGCCACCGTTCGCGGCCCGGGCAGCAGCGGGACTCGCGTCATCCGCACTCCGAGCGTCGGGATCGGGACGCGCAATCCATCGTGCTCGGCGGTCGCCGTTTCCGCCGATGGTTCTGTGCCGGATTCGGGCACCGCAGGTTCCGCTTCGGTACCGGATTCCCGGGCCTTCTTGGCCGTTGCCTTCTCGGACATGACCATCCCTTCCTTGGTCCTCGCTGAGTATGTGATCCAGCCAAGCCGGGTCGGCCCCGAGCCGCTACGTCCCTTGGCGGTGCGGTCGATGGACTTTGGTCACCTACCTCGGCATCGCCGCTGCGACGGTCGGGAACCAGGCAGTCGAAACTTTCGCTATAGTGACACTCTAGTCAAATGGAAGCATGATTTTGCGAGGAGAAGCAACCGCGATGAGGGTCCTCGTTCTGGGCGGATACGGAGCAGTCGGGCGGCACCTGGTGGCCGAACTGCGGCGAACCGGTGACATCGTCATGGTGGCCGGACGCGACCCGGCCCGTGCGGATGTCGGAATCGACCTCAGCGAACCAGGATTGCGGTCCTACCGGGAGGCGCTCGATGGGATCGACGTCGTCGTCAACACTTCTGGTTCCGAGGATCCGCACTTGGCCCAGCAGGCCGCCGAGCGCGGATCGGCGTTCGTGGACGTCACCGCGTCCACCGAATACGTCGCTCTGCTGGAGCGGACGGCGCCGCCCAGGCCGGTGATTCTCAGTGTCGGCCTGGCGCCCGGCCTGACGAATCTCCTGGCTTCCGCCGTGCATGCGCAGTCACCAGGACCTATCGACATCGCGGTGCTGCTCGGCGCGGGGGAGCGGCACGGCGCGGCCGCGACCGAGTGGTCGTATCGCCTGCTCGGCCGGAGATTCCGGGCCGGTGGCGAGTGCGTTCGCAACTACACCCGGCCGCGGGTCTTCGAGTTCCCCGGCCGCCGACGGCGCCGATTGTTCCGGGCCGACTTCTCCGACCAGCACGTCCTGACCCGTGACCTGGGTATTCGGGTGCGCACCTACTTCGCCCTCGATTCCCGCATCGCGACGATCGGACTGGGCCTGGCAACATGGATTCCCGGCACCGCACGGCTGCCGCACGGGCTTCATCTTCCGGGAAGCGACGAGTGGACGGTGCTGGCACGGACCCGATCCGGGTTCACGCGCTGGGCGCACGGTCGCAGCCAGTCCCGGGCCACCGCCCTGCTGGCGGCCGCCGCTGTTCGCGCCGCGACCGGCATGGGGCCAGGTGTGCACCACCTCCACAACGTGCTGACACTCGCCGACCTACCCACAGACACCGGCATAGCAATCGGAACGGTGAAACCGACGGTTCAGCGGTGAAAACGACCGTGCTGGCCGAAGGCAGCCGTGCGCATACAACAGCGACGCCTGGGCACACGATCTTCATGGGCCGCGCAGATTCCGCCCACGCGGAAACGGCCGCAGCCCGACCGCGCAGTAGGGGAGGCGGGGACCAGCTGCCGGTGCTGCGGCGGCTGTCCGACGTGGCCGAACTCATCGGGGCCCGCAACGATACGGTGTATCTGCGGTATTCCCACGGCCCGGATCGAGATCTCGAAGGTGGCCGCAGCCGCGACTACGAGGCCGACATCGATATGCCCGGCCTGTCGGTCAGTACTGTCGCGCCCGAGGACTGGTGGCCCCGCCCAGCCGAGGAATGGATTGCGCGCAGAATCCGCCAGTACGCCGACCTCGGCGCCGAAGAGGACCGCTATCCGTGGCTGCTGACCGGCCGGATCGCCGGGTTCGGGCCGGATCATGAGCCCCTGCTCACCGACATCGAACCTCTGGCCCGGCTCGATTCCGAGATCCTCACCGAAGCCTCCCGCCTGTACCACCGGCGATTCCGCGTCGGCCGCGACTCCACCGAGCGAAGCCGCTGAGCGGCGGCAGTAGCGCGCTACACCCTCGGCGTAGGGCCACCGCCGGCGCGGTCCTTGCGCCACAGACCGAACTCCCTGCCGCGATGGACTCCGCTGGAGTAGCCGAGGTTGTTCGGGCTAGCCGATGTCGACCGTCCCATTGAACACCATCGGCGTCGGGCCGGGCTGGCAGTCTCGGAACATGCTGGTCGGCATGGGGATGCCGTAGCCGATCATGTTCGGCGCACCGTTGCGACCCCTGGTGACCGTGACTTGGATCGCCATCGCGTCGGGCGGGAACAGCATGACCGGTTGGGCGGTGGTGATCGGGTAGACCAGGGACACGGTGTCGCCGTTGACCCTCAGGCAGGTGACGGGACCGGTCACCTTCAGCGGCAGCGGCGTGTTGCCGAACCGGCCGGTGGCGACATAGGTGCCGGTGGCGGGACCGTCTCCCTGTCCCTGAGCCTCGATGTGCAGGATGCTCATGCCCATCACCTCCATGTTGCCGTTGATCGACACGTTGGCCGGCGCTGCCGCTGCCTGCCCGGTCGCCACGGCCACTGCTGCCCCGGCCAAGGCCACGGATGCAGCGAATCGGGTAACCCGAGTAGTCATCAAGACACCTCCTACCGTCGGGGTTTCCCGCGGAATACCCGGTGCGGGAACGCCTACGCCGACGCCACTCTGCACCGTTTCCCGGCTCTTTTTCGTGCGGTAGGTCCGTCCGCCGCGGCGGCGTGGGCACATCGCGTCATGGCGCCGCAGAAGGGGCCGTTTCCGGGCGGCCGGGCGGAGGCAGCGACACCCCGCCCGGACCGCATAGGAGTTCTACCAGCTTCTGCCTGGTGAATCGGGGATTTGCGGTCGTCTCACTAGAATGAATCGACCTGTTCGTCCGCTCCGGGAGCCAGCCGTGACCATTCAGCCCGTTCGCCTGTTCGGTGATCCCATCCTGCGTGCCCGCGCCGCGGAGGTCACCGCCTTCGACCGCGATCTGCGCCAGCTGGTGACCGATCTGACCGAGACCATGCACGACGACGGCGGCGTCGGGATGGCCGCGCCCCAGATCGGGGTCGGGCTGCGCGTGTTCGTCTACGACACCGGCGAAGCCGCGGGTCATCTGGTGAACCCGCAGTGGGAAGTCCTCGGCGACGAAGAACAAGTCGGGCCGGAGGGGTGCCTGTCGATTCCCGGTCTGCGCTACGACACGCGGCGGGCTCTGCGCGTACGCGCCTCCGGCGTCGACGTCGACGGCGCGCCGGTCGCGTTCGAGGCCGACGGCCTGTTGGCACGATGCGTGCAGCACGAAACCGACCATCTCGACGGCGTGCTGTTCATCGATCGTCTCGACCCGGCCCAGCGCAAGGAGGCAATGCGAGTGATCCGCGAGTCCGATTGGTTCGCCGCGGGTGTGACGGTGCGTCCCGCCCGGTCTATGAGCGGTGCGGGCCGGCCCAACCCGTTCGGGCTGGGTGGCTGATGCGCGTCGTCTTCGCGGGGACCCCGGAACCGGCGGTGCCGTCGCTGCGGCGCTTGCTGGAATCGCCGCACCATGAGGTGATCGCCGTGCTGACCAGGCCGGACGCGGTGTCCGGACGCGGAAGGAAGGTGACCAGGTCGCCGGTCGGCAGATTGGCCGACGAGCACGGCATCCCGGTGCTCACCCCAGTGCGGCCGTCGGAACCTGAATTCATCGCGCAACTCACCGAACTCGCGCCGGACTGCTGCCCCGTCGTGGCGTACGGCGCGCTGCTGCCACAACAGGTGCTCGACATTCCGCGCTTCGGCTGGATCAACCTGCATTTCTCGCTGCTGCCCGCGTGGCGCGGTGCGGCGCCGGTGCAGGCGGCGATCGACGCGGGTGACGAGTTCACCGGCGCGTCGACCTTTCAGATCGAGGCCGGACTGGACACCGGGCCGGTGTTCGGCATGGTGACCGAGAAGATCTCCGTCACCGACACCGCGGGCACGCTGCTGGAGCGGCTGGCCGAAAGTGGGTCCCGGCTGCTGGAAGCGACGCTGGACGGCGTGGCGGACGGCTCGTTGCAGGCGGTCGCGCAGTCCACCGACGGCGTGTCGTACGCGCCCAAAGTCGGAGTCGAGGCCGGGCATATCCGGTGGGATCAGCCCGCCCTCGCCATCGGTAGGCGTATTCGCGCGGTGACTCCCGCGCCGGGGGCGTGGACCGAGGTCAACGGCACCCGGCTGAAGCTCGGCCCGGTCGAACTGGTCGAGGAGGTGCTGCCGGAGCGGGTGATCGAAGTCCGCAAGTCCGGTGTCTTCATCGGTACCGCCACCACCGCGGTGCGGCTCGATCAGGTTCAACCGCAAGGCAAGCGGATGATGGCCGCGCTCGACTGGGCGCGGGGTGCCCGGCTGCAACCCGGCGCGGTGGTCGAGTGAGCTCGCGCGGAGGCGGGCACGACAACGGGCGTGGCGACCGCCGGGAAAAGCGGGATGCCGCACCTGATCGCGGGAAACATTCCCGCCGCACGACTCGGTCCGGTGAGACCGACCGGCCACGGGGACAAGACGCGGGGCCGAGTGGTGCACGGCAGCGGCGCTCCGCCGAGAGTGGCCGGCCGACGGAAGGCGCGAAGCAGGACCGGAACGGCACCGGGCGTCCCCGGGCCGACGCCCGGCGCGACGGTAGCGGCGGCGAGGCAGGCGGGCGCAAGCGCGACGAACGGCGCGCCTCCGCGGGGCAGCGCTCGGCTGAGGGAAGAACCGATCGCGCCGCCGAACGGCGTCCCGCGCGTACCGCTGCGAAAAATGCACGCCAAGGCTCCCCGGGGCGATCGACCCGTCGGGAAGGGATCGATCCGCCGCGTTCGGTCGCGAGGGATGTCTTGCGAGCGGTTCGCGAACGCGACGCCTACGCCAACCTGGTGCTGCCGGCGCTGCTGCGGGAACGAGGGTTGTCCGGACGCGACGCGGCGTTGGCGACCGAACTCGCCTACGGTGCGTGCCGGACGCTGGGTCTGCTCGACGCGGTGATCGCCGAGGGTGCGGGCAGGCCGATCGAAGAAATCGACGGCCCACTGCTGGACGTGCTCCGGCTCGGCGTCTACCAGCTGTTGCGCACCAGGATCGGTGCGCATGCGGCGGTGGACACCTCGGTGGCCTTGGCGCGCGCGGAGTTCGGCACCGGCAAGGCCGGTTTCGTCAATGCCGTGCTGCGGCGGGCCGGGGAGAAGACCACGGAGCAGTGGGTCGAAGCTCTAGCACCCGCCGATCCCGTTGGGCGATTGGCTTTCGAGTACGCGCACCCGGTGTGGATCGCGCAGGCTTTCGCCGATGCGCTCGGCGCGCGAGCGGGCGAGCTGGGCGACGTGCTCGCCGCCGACGACGCACGACCGCTGGTGCACCTGGTGGCCAGGCCCGGCGACATCACCGCGGAGGAACTCGCGCTGGTGACCGGCGGCGAGGAGGGCCGATGGTCGCCGTACGCGGTGTACCTGGACGGCGGCGACCCCGGCAAGCTCGAACCGGTGCGCGAAGGCATGGCCGCCGTGCAGGACGAAGGCAGCCAGCTGGTGGCGCTCGCGCTGACCCGGGCCGCGCTCGACGGTCCGGACGACGGTCGCTGGCTCGACCTGTGCGCGGGGCCGGGTGGCAAGGCCGCGCTGCTGGGCGCGCTCGCCGCGATCGACGGCTTCCGGGTGGACGCGGTCGAGCCCGCCGCGCATCGCGCCGAACTGGTGCGCAAGGCCGTGCACGACCTTCCGGTGGATGTGCATGTCGCCGACGGCCGCGCCAGCGGATTGAACCCTGGCTACGATCGCATCCTGGTGGACGCCCCGTGCACCGGCCTCGGGGCGCTGCGCCGCAGGCCCGAGGCGCGCTGGCGGCGCACCCCGGCAGACGTTCGCGAGCTGGTCGTCTTACAGCGCGAATTGCTCACCGCCGCATGGGATCTGCTGCGTCCCGGTGGTGTCGTGCTGTACTCGACCTGTTCACCGCATCTGCCGGAGACCGTGTCGATCGTCGCCGACGCCGTGCGCCGTCTCGGCGCCGAACAACTGGACGCCCGCGAGCTGCTGCCCGGCGTCACCGACGTCGGGGACGGACCGGGAGCGCAACTGTGGCCGCACCGGCACGGCACCGACGCCATGTTCCTGGCCGCACTGCGCAAACCACGCTGACATTCCATTCGTCCAAGCCGGGGCCGCGTCCGTGCCGCACACTCGGATCATGACGATGACCTGGCAGGACGTGGTGGCGCTCGCGACCGAACTTCCGGCGGTCGAGGAATCGACCTGGTGGCGCAGTCCGGCGTTGAAGGTCGGCGGCAAGGGGTTCGCCCGGCTGCGCAGCGAGGCCGAGGGCGGGCTCGTGCTGGCCTGCGATCCGGCCGAGAAGGAGGCGTTGCTCGCCTCCGGCGATCCGGCCTTCTACACCACACCGCACTACGACGGCTACGCGTACATCCTGATCGATCTGGATCGCGTCGCGCCCGATCAGCTGCGCGAGTTGCTCGACGACGCCTGGTGGCTCACCGCTCCGGCGAAGGTGCGCAGACTGCGCGACCGCGAAGCCAGGTGAGCGCGGTCATTCCCGGCTGGACTGCTCGCGCAGGCGGGCAAGGGTTTTCGCGAGGATGCGCGACACGTGCATCTGGGAGATGCCCATCTGCTGGGCGATCTGGGTCTGGGTCATCGATTCGAAGAACCGCATGGTGAGGATGCGCCGCTCCCGCTCGGGCAGCCCGGCCAGCAGCGGCCGGATCGCGACGTACTCCTCGACCCGGTCGAACTGGGACTCTTCCTCACCGAGGGTGTCCAGCAGGGAGGCGTCGGTGTCGCGGCCGAGCGTGGCCGCGTCGATCGAACTCGGCTGGTAGGCGTTGCCCGCGATGACCGCCTGGGTCACCTCGTCCGGGTCCACGTCGAGCTCGGCCGCGATCTCCTTCGCGGTGGGGGAGCGGCCGAGCGTCTGGGAGAGGGAGTCGATCGCCGCGCCGATGCGTAGGTGAGTCTCCTTGACGCGCCGGGGGACTCGCATCGCCCAGGTGTTGTCCCGGAAGTATCGGCGGACTTCGCCCATGATGGTCGGCACCGCGAAAGACAGGAAGTTCGAACCGCGCTCGACGTCGAAGCGGTCCACCGCGTGCACCAAGCCGACGCGGGCCACCTGGGTCAGGTCGTCGAACGGCTCACCACGGCCGCTGAACTTGCGCGCGATGTGATCGGCGAGCGGGATGCAGCGGCTGATCAGCTCCGCGCGCAGCGCGGTGTGCCGCGCGGTTCCGGGTTCGCTGGCCGAAAGCTGCTCGAAGAGCCGGCCGACATCGTCGTATCCCAGGACCGCGTCCGCTGCTTCGACGGTTTCATTGTCCTCGGCGGCGTCTTGCGTGGTCAGCGTGTCGGCGTCGTCGTCGGGGCGGGAGTCGAACACGGTTTCTTCGTCCGCCACTACGCCTTCCCCCGGACCCGACGGAACTCCACCGTTGTCGGATATCCGGAAACCGTCGCGTCGAATGGATCCTGCGTCGCCTCTACCGCGTCGGTGAGCGTGCGCAGGACGTGCCAGCCGAAGCTGCGCTGGTCCGGTAGCCCCGGCTTCTCCGCGATGCCGTCGACCCGGACGAGCAGTTCGGTGTCCCCGACGGTGAACCGGCAGTTCAGGCTCGTTTCCGCGGCGGCGACCGCGATCAGGGTCGAGCAGACCTCGTCGACGGCCAGTCGCACGTCGGCCACCTCGTCCAGCGTGAAATCGCTGAGTAGGACGAGGGTTTCGGCGAGCCCACGCACGATGGGCAGCTGTGTCACCGACGCGGCCACCCGAATCTCCACCGGGGTGCTGTAGAGCCCCTGTTCCGCCGAAAAATTGATCACCCTATGCAGGCTACCCACTCCCGCGCTGGGCAACCCTCGCGGCCATTAGACTGCGGCGTTGTGTCCAACCCGAGTTACCCGCGGCCGGTCGCGCCGATGATCGCCCCCTCCATCCTCTCCGCCGACTTCGCGCACCTCGCGGACGAGGCGCAGGCCGTCGCCGGCGCCGACTGGCTGCACGTCGACGTGATGGACGCGCACTTCGTGCCGAACCTCACACTCGGCCTGCCCGTGGTCGAGAGCCTGTTGAAGGCCACTGACATCCCGCTGGACTGCCACCTGATGATCGAGGACCCAGGCCGTTGGGCGCCGCCGTATGCCGAGGCGGGCGCGCACAACGTGACCTTCCACGCGGAGGCGACCGACGATCCGATCGCGGTCGCGCGCGACATCCGCGCCGCGGGCGCGAAGGCGGGCCTCTCCGTGAAGCCCAACACACCGATCGAGCCGTATCTGGAGATTCTCCGTGAGTTCGACACGCTGCTGGTGATGAGCGTGGAGCCGGGTTTCGGCGGGCAGTCCTTCATGCCGGAGGTGCTGCAGAAGGCGCGCATCGTGCGCAACCTGGTCGATTCCGGGGAGCTACGGCTGCTGGTCGAGATCGATGGCGGCATCAACGCCGACACCATCGAGGCGGCCGCAGAGGCGGGCGTCGACTGCTTCGTCGCCGGATCCGCGGTCTACAACACCGCCGATCCCGCGGCCACCGTGCAGGCCTTGCGTCGGCGGGCCGCCGCGGTGCAGGCGCGCTGAAAAGCCCTACCTGGCACGGATTTTCCGCGCGGCGACCGCACGAAGCGCCGCGATGACCGCCTCCGGTGGCGGCCGGTGCGCCGCCGTCTCGGGTGGTCGGATCCAGATGCGGTAGCCGGTGCGCTCGTCGTCCGGCGAGGGCAGCACCACCTGACTGCCCGCACCGGCCACCGTCGCGTACAGCCGGAACAATTCGGCCGAGACCGCGGTGCTGAGCCCGCCGGGCTGGCCAGGCCCGGTCAGGAAGGTCCAGCGCCGGGCGCGTGGATGGTCGACGACCGGCCCGGCGATTCCGTCCTGGCCGAGTCGGCGCAACACCTGTTCGCCGAGTTCGGCGGGCATGCTGACGGCCCCGTAGTCGATGCCGATGTGCAGCAGAATGCGGCCCGAGCCGGGATCCACCGATGCGGGCAGCTGGAATTCGCGGCGATATCGCGCGCAGCGCACTTCCGGCGTCGAATCGAGAAATGTGGTCACATCGCGCCCCCAACCGTGTCGAACTCGATTTGTCGCACTGTATTTTCCGGCTTCCTCGAGTAGTGCGGGTCATGTGTCCGGGCGTAGGACATGCGCCCTGGTCGATCAGTCGGTCCGAGTGTGCAACGCCAAAAGTTGAACGGGAGAAGTCAGCCGGATAACAATATCTCTCCAGGTCCGTTCGCGCGCAAATTCTCGTTTATAACCGTGTCGCGATGGGGTATCGATCAGGAATCGCGCTCAGGACGCCGCATGAATGGCGTCGAGCGGTATCCAGAATTCGGTCGAATAGTTATCGCACGCCGGTGCGCCCGACAATTTCCCAGATGTCTGGACATATTTTGTTCCACTTTCCTGGTGTGGGCTTGTTCCCGGGCGCCATCGGCCTGGCCGCGGTCTGCTTCGGGTCTGATCGCCTGCGGTCGGTTTCACCCCGGTGCGCTGTCTCCTACGACCCCGCCGTCGTCAGGCGTATCTTCACTTCACTCCGCCCATGCGCGGCCTGAGGACGGACTACGTCCGAGAGCGCCCATTAGGCTGAGGATGCGCGGGAATAGCGTCCGGTGCCCGCGCTGTTGGCGCAACTGGACGACAACGACGCGATAGGGAGTCAGGGCACATGTTCACAGGCATCGTCGAGGAACTCGGCGAGATCGTCGCCAGCGAGCAGCTGGCCGACGCCGCGCGGCTGACGATCAAGGGCAAGCTGGTGACCTCCGATGCCGGACATGGTGATTCGATCGCCGTGAACGGCGTGTGCCTGACCGTGGTGGACGTCGTCGGCGGTGACTCGTTCACCGTCGATGTCATGGCGGAGACGCTCAACCGCTCCAGCATCGGCACGCTGGACGTCGGCTCGAAGGTGAATCTGGAGCGCGCCGCGGCGCTGAACAGCAGGCTCGGCGGCCACTTGGTGCAGGGCCACGTCGACGGCACCGGCACCGTGCTCTCGCGAACCCCGTCGGAGAACTGGGACGTGGTGCGGATCTCGCTGCCCGAGAACCTCGCCCGCTACGTCGTGGAGAAAGGTTCGATCACCGTGGACGGAATCTCGCTCACCGTCTCCGGACTCGGAGTCTCCGGCGAACCCACCGAGACCGGCGCCCGGGACTGGTTCGAGGTCTCCCTGATCCCCACCACGCTCGCGATGACCAATCTCGGCTCGGCCACCGTCGGCGCGACCGTGAACCTGGAAGTCGACGTGATCGCCAAGTACGTCGAACGCCTCCAACAGCGCGGCTAGCCGTGTCCCACCCGCTCGTCCCGGTCCGCAGGGAAGGCGCGGGACCGTGAGCGCTGTCCGTGGCCGGGTGCACGTCCCGCGCCTGCCGTTGGACGCGACCACATCAGCCCGGCTCATGTTTTCGAGCGAAAGCGAGACCGAGCATTGTCTGTTCGCGGCCCGAGCCATCAGGGTGCCGCGAACACGCCCCGGCGAAGCCGCGGCCAGAAACACAGTCGCGAACACGCCGCGGCGCAGGCGCGGCAAAACAAGCACAGTACTGTGGTGAGGCACCTATTTCGAGATGGAGCACAGCAGACGTGACCAGGTTCGACAGCATCGAGCGCGCAGTCGCCGATATCGCCGCCGGTAAGGCGGTCGTCGTCGTCGACGACGAGGACCGCGAGAACGAGGGCGACCTCATCTTCGCCGCGGAGAAGGCCACCCCGGAGCTGGTCGCCTTCATGATCCGCTACACCTCCGGTTACATCTGCGTGCCGCTCACGGGTGACGATTGCGACCGGCTCGGCCTGCCGCCGATGTACGCGATGAACCAGGACAAGCATGGCACCGCCTACACCGTCTCGGTGGACGCGCGCGAGGGCATCACCACCGGCATCTCCGGCGCCGACCGCGCCACCACCATGCGGCTGCTGGCCGACGCCGACGCGAAGGCCGACGACTTCACCCGCCCCGGGCACGTGGTGCCGTTGCGTGCCAAGGACGGTGGGGTGCTGCGCCGTCCCGGGCACACCGAGGCGGCCGTCGACCTGGCGCGCATGGCCGGTCTGCGGCCCGCGGGCGTGATCTGCGAGATCGTCAGCCAAAAGGACGAGGGCCACATGGCTCGCACCGAGGAGCTGCGCGTCTTCGCCGACGAGCACGAGCTCGCGCTGATCTCCATCGCGGACATGATCGCCTGGCGGCGTAAGCACGAGAAGCATGTGGTGCGGGTCGCGGAGGCGCGCATCCCCACCGCGCACGGCGAGTTCAAGGCCGTCGGCTATCAGAGCATCTACGACGAGGTGGAGCATGTCGCGCTGGTGCGCGGCGACATCAGCGACGGCGAGGACATTCTGGTCCGCGTGCACTCGGAGTGCCTGACCGGCGATGTGTTCGGGTCGCTGCGCTGCGACTGCGGCCCGCAGCTGGACGCCGCGCTGGAAATGGTCGCGGCCGAGGGCCGCGGTGTGGTGCTGTACATGCGCGGCCACGAAGGGCGCGGCATCGGCCTGATGCACAAACTGCAGGCTTACCAGCTACAGGATTCCGGACACGACACGGTCGACGCGAATCTGGAGCTGGGGCTGCCCGCGGATGCCCGCGATTACGGCACCGGCGCGCAGATCCTGGTGGATCTCGGCATCCGCTCGATGCGGTTGCTCACCAACAACCCGGCCAAGCGGGTCGGCTTGGACGGCTACGGTCTGCGGATCACCGAGCGGGTGCCCATGCCGCTGCGCGCCAACGCGGAAAACCTGCACTACCTGCGCACGAAGCGGGACCGGATGGGGCACGACCTGATCGGGCTGGACGAGCTCGATCTCGGCGAGACGGCGCACTGACCTGCGAACAGACCGGAAAGGCGGACATTGATGAGCGGTACCGGGGTACCGACTTTCGCGCTGGAGGATGCCAAGGACCTCACCTTGGGCATCGTCGCGTCGCGCTGGCACACCCAGATCTGCGACACCCTGGTGGCGAACGCCGAGCGGGTGGCCAAGGACGCCGGCGTCCAGCAGATCACGGTGGTGCGCTGCGCGGGCGCCATGGAGCTGCCGGTGGTCGCCCAAGAGCTGGCCAAGTCGCACGACGCGGTGGTCGCGCTCGGCGTGGTGATCCGCGGTGACACACCGCATTTCGAGTACGTCTGCGATGCGGTGACCGCCGGGCTCACCAGGGTCTCGCTGGACGAGGGCACGCCCGTCGCGAACGGGGTGCTGACCACGAACAACGAGCGGCAGGCGCTGGATCGCGCGGGGCTGCCGGAGTCGCACGAGAACAAGGGCGAGCAGGCGGCGGCCGCGGCGCTGGACGCCGCGCTGACGCTGCGCGCCCTACGGCAGTCCGCGTAGCGATGCCGGTCGTCCGTATCTTCCGGAGGAACGCGCCCCAGGCCGCGGCGCCCGGCGAGGCGCCCGCGTGGGATTTCGAGGTGCGCCCGCGGCGCGCGGTGCGGACGGCCTGGATCGTCGCGGTGCTGATCGCTGCCGCGTTCACCGCGGGCGGTATCTGGCTGCGCAGCGGGTCGACCGGCGTCAACTTCCGTGTGGCCGACCAGATCGCGATGATCGGGATCGGGCTGCTCGGCGCCGCGGCGGTGCTGTTGCTGACCAGGCCAAGGGTCCGGGTGGGTCCGCGCGGTGTGTCCGTGCGGAATGTTCTGGGCGACAACGATTTCCCGTGGGAGTACATCCGAGGCGTGTCGTTCCCGGATCGGAAGTCCTGGGCGCGCCTGGAATTGGTCGGCGACGACTACGTCCCGATGCTGGCGATCCGCTCCAACGACAAGGAGCACGCCGCGCGGGCGATGGCACGGCTGCGCGAACTCGGCGCGAAGTATTCCGAGAGCAAGTGATCGGTCAAGGCGCGTCGACCGAGGCGTGCGAACCCGGGTTCGTCCGTCTCGCGTAGGTCTCGGCGCTGGTCTAGCCTCGCCGGTATGGAGCCGGGTGCGTTCGTCCTCGCGGCGGCTTTCGCCGACGATCCCCTGATGATCTACTTCTGGCCGCGTTCCCGCCGACGGCAGAAGGCCTTGCCGCTGTTCTGGGAGTCGCGCATCGCGTCGCGCCGGAAGAACGGTCTGGTCGACCTCGCACACGACGCGGAAGGAAACCTCGCCTGCGTGGCGCTATGGGAACCGGCGGGTGTCGTGTCGCCGATGGCCAAGCCACTGACCTTGCTGCGTGCCATGGGGCGGAGCACAGCCCGTGCGGTGGCCGCCGCGCGGCGGATGGACCAAGCGCGACCCGCGACGCCGCACCTGTATCTGGCCGCCATCGGCACGCTGCCCGGCGCGCAGGGACTAGGGCTGGCCACGTCGCTGCTGGAGCGGAGGCTGTCGGCTGCCGAGCAGCCGTGCTTCCTGATCTCGAACAGCCACGGCACCGTGCCGTTTTATCAGCGCTTCGGGTTCCAACCCCAGGATGAGCTGGCGATCGGCCACGGTCCCGTCGTGTACCCGATGCTGCGGACGAACTGAGTCTCGGAGGCACCTGGCGTGTTCGAAAGGGCTGGCCGCATCGGCAGGCCGCTATCGACGGATGCTCGCGGCGGATGACGCGACCGTACCGATCACGGAGCGAGAGTACGGCCGAGATCCAGCGCTGTCAGCTCACTGGGAGTGGGTGTCGCCGAGGACCGCGCCCTCGCGGCGGGGATCGGCGCCGCCGATCCACCCGTCCGAGCCATTGCGTTTCAATGCGCTCAGGCCGCTGGTTTGCGGCGCGACCGACACCTGGTGACCGAGTTGCCGGAGCCGGAGCACGAGCGGATCGTGGTCGCCGTTGTCGGCGGCGTTGATCGCCGGATGCTCGCCGCCGACTCCGGTGGACGGGCTGTTGCCGGCGCCGAAGGCCACCGCGGAGACCGCTTGCTGCGGGTCGAGGCCCCAATCGAACATGTTGACGAGCGTCTTCACCACGTACTGGATGATCACCGAACCGCCGGGTGAACCGGCGACATGGGTGAGCTCGCCGCGTGCGCCGTCGGGGCCCTTGTCGAACACCAGCGTGGGACTCATCGAGCTGCGCGGGCGCTTGCCCGGCTGGACGCGGTTGGCCACCGGCACGCCGTCGGCGCCGAGCGGGTCGGCGTTGAAGTCGGTGAGCTGGTTGTTCAGCACGAAGCCGTCCACCAGGTGGAACGAACCGAACGCGGACTCGACGGTGGTGGTCATGGCGGCCGCGTTGCCGTATTCGTCGACCACCGAGATGTGGCTGGTGCCGTGCTCCGGGGGCTGCGGGCCGACGCCGACCGGAACCGGGCCGAAGTCGCCGGGCTGCGCGGTGCCCATGCTGCGGTTCGGATCGATCAGCCCGGCGCGCTGCCGCAGATAATCCCTGTTCAGCAGGGTCTGTGCCGAATTGCCTGGCAGCGGGATGAAGTCCGTGTCGGCCACGTACTTGTTGCGGTCGGCGTAGGCGAGACGCTCGGCCTCCGCGATGAGGTGCACGGCTTCGGCGTTCGGCCGCCCGCCGTTGCGATCGATGTTCTCCGGCCGCATGGTGGCCAGGTCGAAGTTCTCCAGGATGCCCAAGGTGGCGGCGACGGCGATGCCGCCGGAGGAGGGACTGGGCATGCCGCAGATCTCGCGACCGCGGTAGCCGGTGCACAACGCCGTGCGCTTCTTCGCCTGGTAGCCGGCCAGGTCCTCGGTCGTGATCAGCCCCGGCGTGCGCCCGCCGGACGACCGGCTCGTGGCCTCGGCGATGTCGCGGGCGATGGCGCCGGTGTAGAAGGCCTGCGCGCCCTCGGAAGCGACGGCGCCGAGTGTCTTCGCCATCGCCGGATTGGTCAGTACCGTCTCGGCGGCCTTCGGGCTGCCGTCCGGGTTGAGGAAGTAGGCCTTGGCGTCCTCGTCCACCGCGAGGTCCTTCGCCGACTCCGCGATCTGGCCTGCGAGGCGGGGACTGATCGGGAACCCCTGATCGGCCAGCTCGATGGCGGGGTCGAACAGCTCACGCCAGGCGGCCTTGCCGTGGTCGCGGTGCGCCAGCTCGAGCATGCGCAGCACGCCGGGCACCCCGATGGAGCGGCCGCTGGAGCGAGCGTTCGGCTTGGGCTCGGTGCGATCGGTGTCGTTGATCCACCGCAGATAGTTCTCGGTCGCGGCGGCCGGAGCCACTTCGCGGCCGTCGTAGGCGTCCACGGTCTTCGTGTTCGCGTCGTAGTAGAGCAGGAACGCGCCGCCGCCGATACCGGACGCCTGCGGTTCCACCAGCCCCAGCACCGTCTGCGCCGCGATCAGGGCGTCCGCCGCGGTTCCGCCGTCCCGCAGCACCTCGCAGGCGGCCTTGGTCGATACCGGGTTGGCCGTCGAGACCGCGAAGGTGTGCGTGCGCACCGGAGTCATGTTCGTGCGATAGCCGCTCGCTATCTCCGGGTTGGTGCTGATGTCCTTGGTGCTGGTCCCCGCAGGGCCGGTCGCGGACGCGGTGACCGGCGTGCCGTTCGGGACCGTCTCGCATACCCCGTGGGCGTGGTCTTCGCCGGATGAACAGGCCGTAGCCATCCCGACGGTGAGCATGAACGCCGCCGCGGCGGCGACCCAGGTTCCTCGCTTGCGCCCCATGCCGGGGACTCTATCGCCCCCCGCCGACCACGTGCGTGGCTTTCCTTCCCACGGACGAAATCGCTCTGGCCACAGCGTGTGTCGCGAACGGGCAGCCGAATCGAGCCGTGCGGCCCGCCGGCCGTCGGTAGGCTGGTCGAGTGACGATCGAGGCGGTGCTGTTCGACTTCTCCGGGACCTTGTTCCGGCTGGAGGACGACGAATCCTGGTACGCGGATCTGACCTGGCCCGACGGGCGTGCGATCGACGTGCACGAGAAGGCCGAGATCATGCGCAGGATGACGGCGCCGGTGGACCACATCGTGGAATTCGACGCCGAGACGAAGTACGCGTGGGACAACCGCGATCTCGATCCCGCGCTGCATCGCATCGCCATGATGGAGGTGCTGCGCAAGTCGGGCGTCCCCACCGACGAGGACGCCGAACGACTGTATGCCCGGCTGCTCGATCCGCTGGAGTGGACGCCTTATCCCGACAGCGAGGCCGTCTTGAATCTGCTCGCGGCACAGGATGTTCCGGTCGCGGTGGTGAGCAACATCCCGTTCGACATCCGCCCGTCGTTCACGGCACGCGGCTGGGACCGCCTGGTCGGTGCGTTCACGCTCTCCTACGAGGTCGGCGCCATGAAGCCGGACCCGGAGATATTCCATTCCGCCCTGGATGAGCTCGGCGTATCCGCCGACGCGGCGCTGATGATCGGCGACAGCGCCGAAGCCGACGGCGGCGCCGCCGCGCTCGGCAGCCGATTCGCCTTGGTGGAGGCCTTGCCCACCGCCGAACGCCCCGATGCGCTGCTGACCGCTCTGCGTCGGCACAGGCTGCTGGAGTAGCCGGCGTTCGTTACGCGCGCGCCTCGGTTCGCCGAAGCCGGAGTTTTCCAGGTCGCCACCGTGTTACCGTGCGAATCGGCGTGTTCGTCAGTGCGTCGGTTCGTTCGGTACCAACGGGGGTACGGGTGTGAGCATGGCGTTTTCGGATGAGGAGCCGTTCGTCGGCGTGGAAACGGCCATGCCAGAGGCGGTTCGGGACGTGCGGGAAGCCGTCGCGGGAATGGCGGGGTTCGGGCTGGCGTATCCGGTGCTGATGAACCTGACGCGCGGCGGGGACGCGGCGGCCATGGCGTCCGCTCAATTCTGCGTCGCCTGGGCGCTCGGCTTGCTCGTCTTCGGATTCGCCGAGGGCGCGCGCACGGTGCGCAGCCTGGCGCTGGCGCTGGCGATCCTGCAGGCCGTCGTCGGGTGCTGGGCGCTCCGCGACCTCGCGACCGTTCCGCCCCTGATCGGGTTGGTCGCCGCGGCCTATTCGCTCGGCACTTCGGCCGTCGTCGTGCACCGGCTGTGCCAACCCGACGGCAAGGCGTGGTTCGGCGTCCGCGAGCCCTGACGCCGCCGTGCCGGGCTGTCGGTCCCGGTCATTAGGCTGAATGCGTGGCAGATCCAACGACGTACCGGCCCGGGCCGGGCACGATTCCCGTCGAACCCGGTGTCTACAAATTCCGGGATGCCCATCGGCAGGTCATCTACGTCGGCAAGGCCAAGAGCCTGCGCAGCAGGCTGAACTCCTACTTCGCCGACGTGGCGAATCTGCACCCGCGCACCAGGCAGATGGTAACCACGGCGGCGAGCGTCGAGTGGACGGTCGTTTCGACCGAGGTCGAGGCGCTGCAGCTGGAATACAACTGGATCAAGGAGTTCGATCCGCGCTTCAACGTCCGCTACCGGGACGACAAGTCCTACCCGGTGCTCGCGGTCACGCTGAACGAGGAGTTCCCGCGGTTGTTCGTCTACCGCGGCGCGCGGCGCAAGGGCGTCCGGTACTTCGGTCCGTACGCGCACGCCTGGGCGATCCGCGAGACCCTCGACCTGCTGCTGCGGGTGTTTCCCGCGCGCACCTGCTCCAACGGAGTCTTCCAGCGGCACAGCCAGATCGGGCGCCCGTGCCTGCTCGGCTACATCGACAAGTGCTCGGCGCCGTGCATCGGACGGGTCAGCGCCGAGGAGCACCGCGGCATCGTCGAGGACTTCTGCGACTTCCTCGCGGGCCGCACCGACCGTTTGGTCCGCGAGCTGGAGCGGCGCATGCACGACGCCGCCGAAGACCTGGACTTCGAAGCCGCCGCCCGCTTCCGCGATGACGTGCAAGCGCTGCGCCGCGCGCTGGAGAAGCAGGCAGTGGTACTCGGCACCGGCACCGATGCCGATGTGATCGCCTTCGCCACCGACGAGCTGGAGGTGGCCGTGCAGGTCTTCCACGTGCGCGACGGCCGGGTGCGCGGCCAGCGCGGCTGGGTGGTCGACAAGTCGGGCGACGCAGTCGACGTCCCGGAGGCCGGCGGCGAACTCGCCGCGTTGGTCGAACAGTTCCTCACCCAGTTCTACGGCGAGCAGGTCGCCGTGGCCGAGCAGGGGGCCGACGAGCAGCCCGCCACCGTCGTACCGCGCGAGGTGCTGGTGCCGGAGTTGCCCGCCGACGTGGAGCAGGTCCAGCAGTGGCTGTCGGACCTGCGTGGTTCGGCGGTGAAGGTCCGGGTGCCGCAGCGCGGGGACAAGAAGGCGCTCGCCGAGACCGTGCAGCGCAACGCGACCGAGGCCCTGGCCCAGCACAAGCTCAAGCGAGCAGGCGACCTCACGTCGAGATCCCAGGCGCTGCAAGATATTCAGGACGCGCTGGCGCTCGACACCGCGCCGCTGCGCATCGAATGCGTGGACGTCAGTCACGTGCAGGGCACCGACGTGGTCGCGTCGCTGGTGGTCTTCGAAGACGGCCTGGCCCGCAAATCCGAGTATCGCCACTACACGATCAAGGAGGCGGCGGGCGAAGGCCGTTCCGACGACGTCGGCAGCATCGCGGAGGTGACCCGCCGCCGCTTCCTCAAGCTGCGCCGGGAACGGGACATGGTGGAGCGCGAAGAACTCGCCGCCACCGAAGACGACGGCGACGCGCTCGACCTCACCTCGCGGCCCGGGATCGATCCCAGGACCGGACGCCCGCGCAAGTTCGCCTACCCGCCCAACCTCTATGTGGTAGACGGCGGCGCGCCTCAGGTCGCGGCGGCCGCCGAGGTGCTCGACGAGCTCGGCATCACCGATGTCGCTGTGATCGGACTCGCCAAACGGCTCGAGGAGGTGTGGGTGCCGGGCGAGGCCGATCCGGTGATCCTGCCGCGCAACAGCGAGGCGCTGTATCTGCTGCAGCGGGTCCGCGACGAGGCGCATCGCTTCGCCATCGCCTTCCATCGCAGCAAACGCTCGCGCAGGATGATCACCTCGGCGCTGGACTCGGTGCCCGGCCTCGGCACGACGCGCCGGACCGCGCTGGTCACCCATTTCGGCTCGGTGGCCAAGCTGAAGCAGGCCACGGTCGAACAGATCACCGAGGTTCCCGGCATCGGGATGGCTACCGCGAAAGCGGTCCTTGCGGCGCTCCAGTCCGAATAGTCAGTCGACAGTGCACCGGAAGTTTCGGTTTCGCGTACGTTGTGTGTCTGCGCCCGATACCGAGACCGGTGCGCGATGATCGGAAGGCACCCGAGAGACGGATCCGGTAGGACATGACACGCGTCGAATCGAACAGCAGTGCGGGCTCTGCGCCGACGAGCGCGGGACGAGCGGGCTCCTCCGGCACCCTCGCCGGGGCGAACCCACAGGTCGAGGTAGTGATCGTGACCGGTCTGTCGGGCGCGGGCCGCGGCACGGCGGCCCGCGTGCTCGAGGACCTCGGCTGGTACGTGGCCGACAACCTACCGCCCGAGTTGTTCGGGCGGATGGTCGAACTGGGCGCGTCAGCGAAGCCGCCGATCCGGCGTCTGGCCCTGGTCATGGACGTGCGCAGCCGGTTCTTCACCGGCGATCTGTCGGTGGTCACCGAACAGTTGCGGCCGCTCGGCGTGCGCACCAGGGTGCTGTTCCTGGAAGCCTCCGACGACGTGCTGATCCGCCGCTTCGGGTTCGCCCGGCGCAGGCATCCACTGCAGAGCGAGAGCAAGGACGGCACGCTGTCGGCGGGCATCGCCGCCGAGCGGGTGCGCCTTTCGGCTGTGAAGACCGCCGCGGATCTGGTGATCGACACCACCGAGCTGTCCATCCACCAGTTGCACCGCAAGCTGGAGGAGGCCTACGGTGGCGGCGCGCCCGCCGCGCTGCAGCTCACCGTGCAGTCCTTCGGCTTCAAGTACGGGGTTCCGCTGGACGCCGACATGGTGTTGGATGTGCGTTTTCTACCTAATCCACATTGGATACCGGAGTTGCGGGAACATACAGGCCAAGAGGCGGTGGTCAGCGAATACGTGCTGTCGCGCCCCGGTGCGGACGATTACCTGCGCACCTGCCATCACCTGGTCGAGCTGACGACGAACGGCTACCGCCAAGAGGGGAAGCGATACATGACGGTCGCAGTGGGCTGCACCGGAGGCAAGCACCGAAGCGTCGCGATAGCCGAAGCACTGGGCGAACTGATGAGTGAGGTCACCGGCGGGCCGGAGGAGTCCGCCGACGTGGTCCGTGTGGTGCATCGAGATCTGGGGCGCGAATGACCGGCTGGGAATCCAATCCCAGCATCGTCGCGCTGGGTGGTGGCCACGGACTGTACGCGACACTGACCGCCGTGCGCAGGCTGACCAGAAAGATCTGCGCGGTGGTCACCGTCGCCGACGACGGCGGCTCATCGGGTCGGCTACGCGCCGAACTGGGGGTGCTGCCGCCGGGGGATCTTCGCATGGCGCTGGCCGCTTTGGCCGCCGACGCCGACGGGGTATGGACGCGCACCGTCCAGCATCGTTTCGGCGGCACCGGCGCCTTGGCCGGGCACTCTGTCGGCAACTTGATCCTGGCCGGTCTCACCGAAGTGCTCGGCGACCCGGTCGCCGCGCTGGACGAGGTCGCCAGGATGTTGCGTATCACCGGACGGGTGCTGCCCATGTCGCCGATCGCGCTCGACATCGAGGCGGATGTTTCTGGGCTGGAGGTGGATCCGCGGGTGAGCCGCTGCATTCGCGGCCAAGTTGCCATCGCCACGACGCCGGGTAAGGTGCGGCGGGTGCGGCTGATTCCGTCCGACCCACCGGCCAGCGCCGAGGCCACTTCGGCGATCGAACACGCCGACGTCGTCGTTCTTGGCCCGGGATCGTGGTTCACCAGCGTGATTCCGCACGTGCTCGTGCCCGAACTGCGTGAGGCGCTGGTGTACACCAGGGCGCGCAAAGTGCTCGTGCTCAACCTCGCCGCCGAGCCGGGGGAGACCGCCGGGTTCTCCGCGGAGCGGCATTTGCATGTATTGTCCCAGCACGCACCGGAATTCGTGGTCGACGAGGTGCTGGTGGACTCCGGCTCGGTGCCGGAGGGACGCGAGCGGGAACATGTGGCCAGGGCTGCCGAACAGTTGCGGGCGCGAGTAACCTTCTCCGATGTCGCCGAAGCGGGAACGGACCGGCATCACCCCGGAAAGCTTGCCGCCGCACTGGATCAAGTGATCCGGCAACCTCGGCCGCAAATGGCAGGGCTTCGAGTCGAGGGACGGCACATGGGGCAGGATGTGCGTTCCGGGTTGGGTGGAAAGGAGCGCGTCTCGTGGCGATGACAGCCGATGTGAAAGACGAGCTGAGCAGGCTCACCGTCGCACAGGTGAGTTCCCGCAAGGCGGAACTGTCCGCTCTGCTGCGTTTCGCGGGCGGCCTGCACATCGTCGGCGGCCGGGTGATCGTCGAGGCCGAGGTGGACATGGGCTCCATCGCGCGCAGACTGCGCCGGGAGATCTTCGAGCTCTACGGCTACGGCTCCGATGTGCACGTGCTCGGCGCGGGCGGGCTGCGCAAGACCTCCCGGTACGTGGTGCGCGTGTCCAAGGAGGGCGAGGCCCTGGCCCGGCAGACCGGTCTGCTCGACGTCCGCGGGCGTCCGGTGCGCGGCCTGCCCGCGCAGGTCGTCGGCGGCAGCATCGCCGACGCCGAAGCCGCCTGGCGCGGAGCGTTTCTCGCACACGGCTCGCTCACCGAGCCGGGCCGTTCGTCCGCGCTCGAGGTCAGTTGCCCCGGTCCGGAGGCGGCGCTGGCGCTGGTCGGCGCGGCGCGGCGGCTCGGGATCACGGCCAAGGCGCGCGAGGTGCGCGGCACCGACCGCGTGGTGGTACGCGACGGCGAGGCGATCGGCGCGCTGCTCACCCGGATGGGCGCGCACGGCACCAGGATGGTCTGGGAGGAACGCAGGCTGCGCCGCGAGGTCCGCGCGACCGCCAATCGGCTGGCCAACTTCGACGACGCCAACCTGCGCCGCTCGGCGCGGGCCGCGGTCGCCGCGGCCGCCAGGGTGGAACGCGCGCTGGAGATCCTCAGCGACGACGTGCCCGACCATCTCGCCGCCGCGGGCAGGCTGCGCGTGCAGCACCGCCAGGCGTCGCTGGAGGAACTCGGCCAGCTCGCCGATCCGCCGATGACGAAGGACGCTGTGGCGGGCCGGATCCGGCGGCTGTTGTCGATGGCCGACCGGCGCGCCAAGGAACTCGGAGTCCCCGACACCGAATCCGCTGTCACGGCCGAGCTGCTGGACGAAGCCTGACGTCCGATTTCCGCCGACGCCCCGCCTCGGAATGGTGGCGTCGCCGATTTCGGAACTTTTCTTGGTCGGGCGTCTGACCAGGCACGCTGTACTCGCGAATGCCAGGCGCGTGTCGGACAGGTCACGGCAGGGCGTTAGTGTGATTAGGGCATCGGAATGACCCGCTGGAAAGTTGAGGAGCGAAAACGTGACTGTCCGGGTAGGCATCAACGGCTTCGGTCGTATCGGACGTAACTTCTTCCGGGCGGTGGAGGCGCAGAAGGCGCTCGGCACCACCGACATCGAGATCGTCGCGGTCAACGACCTCACCGACAACGCGACCCTCGCGACCCTGCTCAAGTACGACTCGATCCTCGGCAGGCTGCCGCAGGACGTCTCGCTCGACGGCGACGACACCATCGTGGTGGGCGACCAGCGGATCAAGGCGCTGGCCATCAAGGAGGGCCCGTCGGCGCTGCCCTGGGGCGACCTGGGCGTCGACGTGGTCGTCGAGTCCACCGGCATCTTCACCGATGCCACCAAGGCCAAGGGCCACCTCGCCGCCGGCGCGAAGAAGGTCGTCATCTCCGCCCCCGCCAAGGGTGAGGACATCACCATCGTGATGGGCGTCAACGACGACAAGTACGACGGCAGCCAGAACATCATCTCGAACGCCTCGTGCACCACCAACTGCCTGGGCCCGCTGGCCAAGGTGCTCAACGACGAGTTCGGCATCGAGCGCGGCCTGATGACCACCATCCACGCCTACACCCAGGACCAGAACCTGCAGGACGGGCCGCACGGCGACCTGCGCCGCGCCCGTGCCGCCGCGCTCAACATCGTGCCGACCGGCACCGGCGCCGCGAAGGCCATCGGCCTGGTGCTGCCCGAACTGCAGGGCAAGCTGGACGGCTACGCACTGCGCGTGCCGGTCCCCACCGGTTCGGTCACCGACCTGACCGCCACGCTGCGCAAGTCGGCCACGCTCGAAGAGATCAACGCCGCGTACAAGGCCGCCGCCGAGGGCCCGCTGAAGGGCATCCTCAAGTACAACACCGACCCGATCGTCTCCAGTGACATCGTCACCGACCCGGCCTCCTCGATCTACGACGCGCCGCTGACCAAGGTGATCGACGACCAGGTCAAGGTCGTCTCCTGGTACGACAACGAGTGGGGCTACTCGAACCGTCTCGCCGATCTCATCGGCCTCGTCGGCAAGTCGCTCTGACGCGTATGGCTGTCAAGACACTCGCGGACCTGCTCGGCGAGGGTGTCGAGGGTCGGGGCGTGCTCGTGCGCTCCGACCTGAACGTTCCCCTCGACGACAATGGACAGATCACCGATCCCGGCCGGATCATCGCCTCTGCGCCGACCATCAAGGCGCTGGCCGAGGCAGGCGCCAAGGTCATCGTGACCGCGCACTTGGGCCGGCCGAAGGGGGAGCCGGACCCGAAGTTCTCGCTGGCGCCGGTGGCCGCCAGGCTCGCCGAGGAACTGGGCCGCAACGTCCAGCTCGCCGGTGACGTGGTGGGCCAGGACGCGCTCGCGCGGTCCGAGGGCCTCACCGACGGTGACGTGCTGCTGCTGGAGAACGTCCGGTTCGACCCGCGCGAGACCAGCAAGGATGACGCCGACCGCGGCAAGCTGGCCGCGGCGCTGGTCGAGCTGGTCGGCGACGACGGCGCGTTCGTCTCCGACGGTTTCGGCGTGGTGCACCGCAAGCAGGCGTCGGTGTACGACGTGGCGAAGCTGCTGCCGCACTACGCGGGCACGCTGGTCGCGGCCGAGGTCGAGGTGCTGGCGAAGCTGACCGAGAACCCGGACCGGCCGTACGCGGTCGTGCTCGGCGGTTCCAAGGTCTCCGACAAGCTCGCGGTCATCGAGGCGCTCGCGCCGAAGGTGGACACGCTGGTGATCGGCGGCGGCATGTGCTTCACCTTCCTCGCGGCACAAGGCCTCTCGGTGGGCGCCTCGCTGCTGCAGGAGGAGATGGTGGACACCTGCAAGGGCCTGCTCGAGCGGTACGCCGACGTCATCCACCTGCCGCGCGACATCGTGGTGGCCGACAAGTTCGCCGCCGACGCCGAGTCGCGGGTGGTGCCCGCGCACGAGATCCCGGACAGCTGGCTGGGCCTGGACGTGGGTCCGGAGTCGGTCGACCGGTTCGCGGCACTGCTCACCGAGGCACGGACGGTGTTCTGGAACGGCCCGATGGGCGTGTTCGAGTTCGAGAAGTTCGCCGCGGGCACTCGTGGGGTCGCCGAGGCGATCGTCACCGCCACCGGCAAGGGTGCGTTCACCGTCGTCGGCGGCGGCGACTCGGCCGCGGCCGTGCGCGCGCTGGACCTGCCCGAGGACGGCTTCTCGCACATCTCCACCGGCGGCGGTGCCTCGCTGGAGTACCTCGAGGGCAAGCAGCTGCCCGGCATCGCGGTGTTGGAGGACTGAGCATGGCACGCAAACCGCTCATCGCGGGCAACTGGAAGATGAACCTCAATCACCTCGAGGCCATCGCTCTGGTGCAGAAGATCGCGTTCGCCCTGCCGGAGAAGTACTTCGACAAGGTCGACGTGGCGGTGATTCCGCCGTTCACCGACATCCGCAGCGTGCAGACGCTGATCGAGGGGGACAAACTCCTGCTCACCTATGGCGGGCAGGATGTCTCGGTCCAGGAGTCGGGCGCCTACACCGGCGAGATCAGCGCGAGCATGCTCGCCAAGCTGGGCTGCACCTTTGTCGTGGTGGGGCACTCGGAACGGCGCCAGTACCACAATGAGGACGACGCCATCGTGCTGGCCAAGGCCAAGCAGGCGCTGAAGCACGGCATCACGCCGATCGTATGCATCGGCGAGGGCTTGAACATCCGCGAGGCGGGCACGCACGTCGAGTACAACCTCGAGCAGTTGCGCGGATCGCTGAAAGGCCTTACGGCGGAAGAGATCTCGAAGATCGTCATCGCCTACGAGCCGGTGTGGGCGATCGGCACCGGCAAGGTCGCCACGCCTGCCGACGCGCAGGAGGTCTGTGCGGCGATTCGCGGTGAGCTGGCGCTGCTGGCCTCGCCGGAGATCGCCGCGGAGGTCCGCGTGCTCTACGGCGGTTCGGTGAACGCCAAGAACGTCGGCGAGTTGGTCGCCCAGACCGACATCGACGGTGCTCTGGTCGGCGGCGCATCGCTCAAGGGCGACGAGTTCGCCACCCTTTCGGCGATCGCGGCGGGCGGCCCCTTGCCCTGACCCGGTCGACGGACTACGCGCTACAGGCCCGGTATCGCTCGCCGCGATGCCGGGCTGTAGTTATTTCGCAGCAGTCGCGCCGCTCACCGCGCTCGCAGGATCAAGCCCGCGCCATTGTCGTTGCGCAGCGTCAGCATGTCGGCGTCCACGGTGGCGGCGGTCTTGCCATCCAGCGCTTTCAGAACCGCTTGCTCCACCTCCATCACCTCGGGCGAGCACGCCATTTTCGTGGTGGCGACCTCGAAGGTGATCTGCGCTCCCGAGATGTCGGCGCTGCCGGTGAGGCGATTGCACCCGGTGCTGCCCGAGACGCCGCTGTCCTCGGCGATGGCCAGCGTCGGCTTCGCCTCGTCGAGCGCGCGGGAGCGGATCTGGGCGTCCTCCGTGACGAGTGCGGTGACCAGCCACGAGGTGCCTCTGATGGGCCGGTCCGGCTGAGCGACCTCCTTGTCGAGCAGGGTCACGGTCCGGTCGTCGCTGTGCAGCGTGAGTCGCGCGTCGTCGAGACGCCAACTGGGCTCGGAGTTCAGCAGGCCGCTGAGCCATTCGTCGGCTCCGCTGCGATCGTCCGGGCAGGCCATCAGGGTCGTGGACAGACCGGAGACCCGGACGACGTGGTCGTCCAGGGCGACCGCGCCGGTGAACTTGTTGCACCCCGCGTCCGCGGTGATCCGGCCGTCGGGGAAGCTGACCGTCAGGGGACCGCCGCCGGGAATCGGGGCTCCCTCGACGCCGGTCGAGAGGAAGGTGCGGCCCACGGGGCTCGGCCCGTCGGAGGTCTCTTCCGGACCGTTGCTCGAGCACGCCGCGATCGCGCAGGGGGCGATCAGAACAGCGAAGGCTAGTCGTGCGCAGTGTGCCGCCATGCGGCGATGCTACCGACGAGGTACTGGGCGGCCCGGATTTCGCGGGTTGTGACGGCCTGCCGAGATGCGGTGCGGCCCCTCCGGGCCCTCGGGGTGTGGCCAAGCCCTCCGAGGCCGCCATCAGCCAGTCGGCGTCGCGGATGAGGCCGGTGGGCGCCGCCGCGGACGTACGCAACAGGGGGTCGAGCCAAGAATCCGGATACATGGGATGACTCGCTCGGTGTGCGTTAGCATCTATGCCGTGCAGCGATGCTTCCCCATCACCCCGCCGCCCGCCTCCTGAGCGAGGTGTAGGTACTCCGCGCGCCACCCAACGGTGTGCGCGCCATTTTCGGCATTGCTGTGCACCTCGCTTCCGCGACCACATCCCTTTCAGTCGCAGGAGCGCGATCTTTTATGTCCACATCTGTGTCCACGGCCGGCCGTTCTGGGCTGGTCTATCTCGTCGGCGCCGGAATCCTCTGGGGTACCGGCGGTCTGCTCGGCACGCTGCTGCACCGGGCCACCGGTCTTTCCCCCGTTTCGGTCGCCACCTGCCGGCTCGCCGTCGGCGGCCTGCTGCTGGTGGCCCTGCTCGCCATCAGACGACAGCCTTGGCCGCGAAATCCGTTAGCGTGGCGTCGCATCGGCGCGGTCTCTGTGCTCGCGGCGACCTTCCAGGCGGCCTACTTCGGCGCCGTCGCGGCCGCGTCGGTCAGTCTCGCCACCCTGATCACCATCGGGATGTCGCCGGTGGTCGTCGCCGTGCTGGAGCACGTCACCGGAAGGCGTGCGATGGACCGGCGGCGCGCGCGGACGATCGGCATCGCCCTGTGCGGGCTGGCGCTGCTTGTCGGGGTGCCGTCCGGTGGCGCGAGCGCGGGCGGGCTACTGGTGGGCGCGGCACTCGCGTCGGTGGCCGCCACGGTGTTCGCGGCGGTCACGGTGATCAACGCGGCGCCGGTGCCCGGCCTCGACGCGATGACCACCACGGGCCTCGGGTTCACCGGCGGTGCGCTGCTGCTGGGTCCGGTAGCGGTCACGAGCGGGCTCACGTTCGACCTGACAGTGGGCAGCATCGCATTGGTCCTGCTGCTAGGGCTGGCGCCTACCGCAGTCGCCTACACCATGTACTTCCGCGGGCTCTCGGATGTCGGTCCCGGGACCGCCGCGGTGCTCGCGCTCCTCGAACCGCTCACCGGGGCGCTGCTGGCCGCGGTAGTGCTCGGTGAACGCCTCACCACCCTGGGGCTGCTCGGCGCCGCGTTGCTCATCGTGGCGTTGTTGCTCGCGGCGACGCCAGGGCACTCCCAGGTCAACGGGCTGGACATAGCGACCGGTAGCCACCTTTCGCGGGACTAAGCTTCGGCCCGTGACCGCTCCCGCGACGACCCCTGGCTCCACGTGGGCGCCGCTGCGTTCACCGATATATCGGGCGCTCTGGCTGGCCCAGCTCGTTTCCAATCTGGGCACCTGGATGCAGACCGTCGGGGCGCAATGGCTCGTGGTCGACTTGCCCAACGCCGCGGCTCTGGTGTCGTTCGTGCAGACCGCGATCACGCTGCCGGTGATGTTGCTGGCAATTCCGTCCGGCGTGATCGCCGACCTGGTGGACCGGCGCAGGCTGCTGCTCGGCGCGCAGTCGACCATGGCGGCGCTCGCGGCGATTCTCGCCGTGTCGACCGCGACCGGGCACACCACACCCCCGGTGCTGTTGACGCTGCTGTTCCTGCTCGGCTGCGGGCAGGCGCTGACCGCGCCGGCCTGGCAGGCCATTCAGCCGGAACTGGTCACGCGCGAGCAGATACCGGCTGCCGCGGCGCTGGGCAGCATGAACATCAATATCGGCCGAGCGGTGGGGCCCGCGCTCGCCGGTGTGCTGATCTCGCTGTCCGGGCCGACATTGGTGTTCGCGCTCAACGCGGTGTCCTTCGGCGGAATCGTCACCGCGCTGGCGTTCTGGCGACGGCCCGCTACGGACCGGCGGCTGCCCACCGAACGTCCGCTGGCGGCGTTGCAGGCGGGCACCCGTTTCATCCGAGCCGCACCGGCGATCCGCCGTGTGCTGCTGCGCTCGCTCCTATTCATCACGCCCGCCAGCGCGGTGTGGGCGCTGCTGCCGGTGATCGCACGCGATCGGCTCGGCCTGTCGTCCTCCGGATACGGTCTGATGCTCGGCGCGCTGGGGCTCGGCGCCGTGGTCGGCGCAGCGGCTTTGTCGCGCCTGCGGCAGCTGCTGAACCCGACCCAGCGGCTGAGCGCGGCCGCGATCCTGTTCGGACTCGCGACCGTAGGCACCGCGCTGTTACACGTCGTGCCGGTGATCCTGGTGCTCCTGGTTTTCGCGGGCCTGGCCTGGCTGCTGGCGATGTCCACGATGAACTCGACGATGCAGCTGCTGCTACCTGCTTGGGTGCGTGCGCGCGGGCTGTCGGTGTATCTGCTGGTGTTCATGGGTGGCCAGGCGATCGGCTCACTGGTCTGGGGGCTGCTCGCCGACGCCATCGGATCGGTGCCCGCGCTGCTGTGGGCCGCGGTGCTGCTCGGGTTCTGCGCGGTGAGCACGCTATGGCTGCCGATCCGGCACAACGCCGAGCAGATCGACCTGACACCGTCGGCGTTCTGGCCGGAGCCCCAGCTGGTGGTCGAACCCGATCCCGACGACGGCCCGGTGCTGATCCTGCGCGACTACGACGTGCCCCCGGAGAACGTCGAGGAATTCCTCGCCGCCATGGCGTTCGTCGGCCGGTCCCGGCAGCGCACCGGCGCAATGGAATGGCGGCTGTACCGCGACGTCGGGGTGATCGACCGCTACGTCGAGGCCTTCGTCGTGCGGTCCTGGGCCGAGCACATGCACCAGCACCAGGTGCGACTCACCGCCCAGGACCAGCTGCGGGAGCAGGCCGTCGCGAAGTTCACCACCGCCGAGGGCGACCGGATCACCCATCTGGTGGCGATCGACCGGCGTTAGGCGTATCTCCTGCCTTCGCCGCGGCCGTGCGCGGAGTTCAGGGCGGACGCCATCCGAGAGCGCCTGATATCCGTACGCCCTGCCTTGGCTCCGGCCGTGCGGGAGATGGACCCCCATCTGGCACAGCGCGCTCATTGTGCATACCTCCCGCCTTCGCCGCGGCCGTACGCAGGGCTTGGGACGCACTGAGTCGGACAGCGCTCCTCAGCAGCGGCCGCGACGATGCCGAGTGCCTGATTCGGTGCGATCGCACCGACCGCATAGACTGTCCGGCATGCGGATGTTCCTGGATATCCTCCTGATCATCACCAGCGTGCTGCTGGTGCTGCTGGTGCTGCTGCACCGCGCCAAGGGTGGAGGTCTGTCCAGCCTGTTCGGCGGCGGCGTGCAGTCCAGTCTGTCCGGCTCCACGGTCGTGGAGAAGAACCTCGACCGCGTCACCATCTTCACCGGCGTCATCTGGCTGATCGCCATCCTCGGCATCGGCCTGGAGATCAAGTTCGCCTGATCGGAGGCACCGCGCTCCCTGGAAGCGCCGCCGGACCGAGCGCGATCGCGGCGATCACGAACCCGGTGCAGCGCTTCCTCGGCGTGCTCTGATCGGTCAATCAGTGCGCGGAACGCGGCCGTCGATGTCGGTGAAACCGTAGTAATCCGCGAGATCCGCAACTCGCCACGACAATCCGGTGCGCGAGCGGCGCCCGGCATCGGTGGCCAGCGCGACGACGGCGCGGCCGGTGAAGCGCGGCGTCTGCGCCTCAGCGAGGTCGAAGGTGCCCTCGCCTGGCAGCGTGACCAGCCGGTGCCCGTGCGCGTCGGCCGGAACCAGTTGCAGCAGTTCGGTATCGACGATCCCCGGCCACAGCGAGACCACGGTCACGTCGGTGCCCGCGAGATTATGCGCCATGTCGGCGGTGAGCCGGTCCAGCGCGCACTTCGCGACGCCGTATACGGCGTTGTGCATGTACCTGCGCGCCCCGGGCGCCGAGATGTTGACGATCAGCCCGCCCGATTCGATCAGCAGAGGCGCGGCGAAAACGCTTGCCACATAATGCGATCGGACGCCCACGTCGAAGGTCTCGTCCCAGGCCGCCGGCGGAACCTCCCAGAACGGCTTGCCCAGCCAGCGGGCCGCTGCGGGGGAGTTGTAGACGTTGTTCACCAGCACGTCCAGCCTGCCGTGCTCGGTGCGGATCAGTTCGAACAGCCGCTCCACCGCGTCGTCGTCGCGATGATCGCACACGAACGGGATGCCCACCCCGCCCGCCGCATCGATCTCGGCGGCTGTCGCGTGCACAGTACCGGGCAAGCGTCCCTGCGAGGTCGAGCGCCCGGTGACGAACACGGTCGCGCCCGCCGCGCCCAACTCCAGCGCGATCCCCTTGCCGATACCGCGGCTGGCGCCGGTGACCACCGCGATCTTGCCTTCGAGCTTGTCCGGTATTCCGCTCACGACTCCGCCTCGCTCGCGCTCGGCTCCGTCGTGCGCGGGAGCGCGCTGTGTCCTCGGTTCGCTCGCTGGCGCTCACTCACGACTCCGCCTCGCTAGCGCTGGGCTCCGTCGTGCGCGGGGGCGCGCTGTAATTTCGGTTCACTCGCTGACGCTCGCTCACGGAACTGGGACACTACCGTGAAACGGTAACGTGTTCTAGTCCACGGTTTGGAGGCCGCAGTGGAGCTGACGCATCGGTTCGTGACGACCAACGGTATTCGTATGCACCTCGCCGAACAGGGTGAAGGGCAGCCGGTGATCTTCTGCCACGGCTTTCCGCACACCTGGTACGTCTGGCACCGCCAGCTGCCCGCGGTCGCCGCGGCAGGATATCGCGCGGTCGCGCCCGACCTGCGCGGCTACGGACAGACCGACGCACCCGCCGACCTCGAGGCGTACACCAATCGCGCCGTCTGCGACGACCTGCTCGGCCTGCTCGATGACATCGGCGCGTAGCAGGCGGTGTTCGTGGGCTTGGACTTCGGCGCCGCGCTGGTGTGGGAACTGGCATTGCGTGCCCCGGAGCGGGTGCGCGCCGTGATTGTCCTGAACAATCCGTTCGCACCCCGTCCGTCCCGTGCCCCTTCGCAGCTGTGGGCGAAGGCTGCCGCACGACACTTCCTGCATCTGCACTACTTCCAGACTCCCGGCGTCGCCGACGCGGAACTCGGCGCCCGTCCACGGGAATTTCTCGCGCGCGTGTATTTCGCATTGAGCGCCGACTATCACTATCTGGATACTTGGCGCTTCCCAGCGGAAGGCACCGGCTATCTCGACGTGCTCCCAGAGGCTCCCGCGCTTCCATGGCGCTGGCTGACCGGACACGAAGTGGACACCCTGGCACGAGATTTCGAACGCACCGGCTTCACGGGCGGATTGAATTGGTACCGCAGCTTGGACCGCAACTGGGAACTCACCGCCGACTACGCAGACGCGAAAGTCACTGTGCCGGCCTACTTCTTGTACGGTGATCGCGATCCCGACATGGAGGGCTTCAGCGGCCGTGATCCGCTCGCCACCATGCGGGAGCATGTCGTCGACCTGCGCGCGGTGACCGAGATCGCCGACGCGGGTCACCTCGTGCAGCTGGAGCGGACCGCCGAAGTGAACGCGTTGCTCGCCGCGCATCTGCACCACCTGGCGGCGCACCCTTCCGGGATTTCCGCCTGAGGTGAAAGGTCTTCGGGCCCAGCGCCGTTCGCTGTCGGTGGGCACCGCTAATGTCTGGTGAATGAGCTATAGCCTGAGCATCTACGTCGTCGAACTGGACAGGGTCTCCGCCGCCATCGGGTCCAGGGACGACAAGCTCCGGCGGATGATCGGAGGGCGGTTCAAGGCCCAGCTGACCCATGATGACGACTGGTTCGCCGAGGAGATCGCGGCCGGCGCACCCACCCGCTACGAGGCGGTGCGCGCCGTCATCGACGGCGGCCCGTTCGACCCGTCCTACGGTTTCCAATACGGCTACGCCTACCAGACGATCTGCCAGTTCTACGGCCGGTTCGTCGACAACCGCTACTTCTCCGCGTTCCGTGGCCGCTGGCTCGATCACATCGATGACGGACTCGCCACGCTCGGCATCAAGGCGATCAGCGTCCGCGACTTCATGTACCACTCCCTTCCGCCCGCGCTGCCGCAACCGGACGATCTACCCGGCTACGGCGAATGGACGCCGGAGCAGTGCGCGGAAGCGCTGGTGCAGTGGGAATCCACGACGCCACCACAACGTGAGGAGGTCGACCACGAGATACTCGCCGCCATCGAGTCGTGCGTCGAATGGATCCGCGCGGCCCAAGCCCGTCCCGGCTGGGGCATCGCCGGGTTTTTCTACTGAACCGCCGACCAGGTCGCATCCGAACGCAATCCATCCGCGGACGGACCGAGCGAGGATGAGGCAGCCGCACAACCGGCGCAGTTGGAACAGAGTCTGTCCGTAGCCCGCGCTGGGCTGAGTGGAGGCTGTGGCAGCTGCTGCAAAAAAGGCGCAGTCGGACGGAGTCCGTCGGTAGCCCGCGCTGGGCTGAGTGCAGGCTGTGGCAGCTGCTGCAAAAAAGGCGCAGTCCGATGAGCTCCGCGCTTAGCCTGCGCCGGTCCGAGCGAAGGCGAGGCAGCCGCCTAGCGGTATTCCTCGGTCCGCTTCGGGTAGTCCGACCACCGCGGCAGCGGCTCGTAGTCGAGGTAGGCGGTGAGGCGGTCGAGCAGGTATTGCCAGCGCGGGCCGATGGCGCCCGCGTCGGCGGGGCGGACGTGGCGGCGGGTCAACTCGACGGTGGTGACCACGCCGACCTGGCTCATCCGGACCTCGAGCAGGCAGCCGTCGATGTGCACGACCAGTTCGTGCGGAGCTACGCAGTGGTCGACGCGTACCGCCACCGGACCGGCGACCGGACCGTCGAGCAATTCGATGGTGAGGTTGCCGTTGCCGCCGGAGACGGCGCCGAGCCAGCGGGAGAGCTGGCCGCGATCGGTGGCCGCCGACCACACGTCCAGCACCGGCTTGTGGAAGGAGCGCAGGTAGTGCAGCAGCACCAGATCGCCGTCGGCTGTGTGCTCGTGCTCCGGCCGTACCTCGCCGAGCATGGACATCGTGGTCATTGCCGTGTCCTTCCGCTGCTGGTCACCGTCACCTCACTGTATTTCCACTATTCCCTGCCCGAATCGAATTTCCGGAATGCCGCGCCGCGCGTCCGGGGAGAGGCGGGTTGCCCGCCTTCGCTCGGCCGGCGCAGGACTGCGGACAGACTTCGTCCACACAGCGCCTGTGGCTGCCTCAGTCTTTCCTCGGCCTGACGCGAGCTGCACGGACCTCGTCCGGCAGCGCTCGTTGTTCCGCTCGGCCCATGAGCGCGCATGCCGCGGCGTCGATCCGGTGCTCGTCGAGCAGCACCGTCTCGGCGGCGGGGCCGAGCGGCACGAAACTGTCCTCGCTGGTGACGCGCGCGAGAGACCCTGCGAAACCGGCATCGACCAGTGCCGCGCAGACTGCCTCGGACACGCCGCCGCTGCGGCGGGTCTCGTCCGCGACGAGGACCCGGCCGGTCGCGCGCGCGTGCTCCACCAGGTCGTCCACCGGCAGCGGAGCGAGCCAGCGCAGGTCGAGCACGCGGGCATGGATGCCGCGTCCGGCCAGGCGTCGCGCCACGCGCAGGCTCATCGGCACGCCGTTGGCGAAGCTGACCAAGGTCAGGTCCATGCCGTCGCCGTATACGCGGGCTCGGCCGATCTCGACGTGCTCGGTGCGAGACGGGCGCGTCAGCCAGCCATCGTCGCCGGGCGTGTGCAGGTCGCGGGTGTGATAGAGCGCGATGGGCTCCAGGAACAGGCACACCCGGCCATCCACCCGGGCGGCGGACACACAGGTCCGCAGCATCGCCGCGGCGTCGTCGGCGCGGGACGGGGAGGCGACGACCACGCCGGGGATGTCGCGCAGCGCGGCGATCGAGTTGTCGTTGTGGAAGTGACCGCCGAAGCCTTTCTGATAGGCGTATCCGGCGATCCGTACCACCATCGGGTTGCGATAGCGCCCGTCGGAGAAGAACGACAGCGTGGCCGCTTCGCCACGAATCTGGTCGGCGGCGTTGTGCAGGTAGGCGAGATACTGGATCTCCGGAATCGGGACGAACCCGGCCAGCGCCGCGCCGAGTGCGGTGCCGAGGACACTCTGCTCGTCCAGCAGGGTGTCGAACACGCGGCGCGCGCCGAACGTCTTCTGTAGTCCTTTGGTCACGCCGTATACGCCGCCTTTGCGGCCGACGTCCTCCCCGAAGACGAGCACATCCCGGTCCCGGGTCAGCAGGTCTGCGAGCGTGTTGTTGATCGCCTGGGCAAGTGTCATCGGATCACTCTGCGCCGCAACGCTTTTGGCGTTCGTGTGGTAAGACGCATCGGTGCGTGAGGTCGCAGGATCCGCCCTGGCTGCGGAGCGACCGTCGTCCGGCAGGGGATCGGCTCTGAGCGCATCCGTGCGCACCAAGTCCGGGCGAGATCGGCCGATCGGAGCGATCACTGCGGCGGCAGAGGCGAGTCTCGGTTCATTGCAGACTATTTCGGCCGCCGTGGCAACGCGGTGGCCCAGCTCGGCGTAGCGGTCGAGCACCTCGGCGGGCGTGACCACGCCGGAGTCGACCAGCAGCCGCGCGGTCGCCAGCACCGGATCGCGGAGCAGGTCGGCGGCGATATCGGCAGCGGGACGATAGGCGGCCTCCACGTCCGAACCCGCGTGACCCAGCAGCCGGACGGTCCGCAGACGCAGGAACGCGGGCCTCCGGTTTTCCCGGACCCACTGTGCGGCAGTGCTCGCGGTGGTCAGCGCGTCGACGGCGTCAGAACCGTTCGCGCTGAAGAACCGCAGACCAGGCCGATGGCCGTACGCCTGCTCGATCCAGTCCGGCGGCGTGGGAACGCTGATGCCGATGCCGTTGTCCTCGCAGACGAACAGGATCGGCATCGGAATCCGGTGGTGGGCGGTATGGATCGCGGCGTTGATCGCCCCGGCCGCGGTGGAGTGGTTCGCCGACGCGTCGCCGAAACTGCACAGCACCACCGCGTCCGAGGGCCACGGGCTGGTAACCCGCAGGCGCGCGGCCCGATCGATCGCGAAGGCCAACCCCACCGCACGCGGAAGGTGCGACGCGATGGTGGAAGTCTGCGGGATGACGTTCGCCGCCGCGCTGCCGAACACCTTGTGCCGACCGCCCGATATCGGATCGGCCGCCGCGGCGACCACTCCCAGCAGCACGTCCCGGATCGGGTCGAGGCCCGGCACGCGCCGGGCCCGGTGCACGAAGAACCCGCCCGATCGGTAGTGCAGCAAAGCGGGATCGGAGGTCCGCAGGGCCGCCGCCAACGCGGCGTTTCCTTCGTGGCCGGACGATCCGATGCTGTAGTAACCGCGCCGGGCGCTGCCGAGGCGTCGTGCCGCGAGATCGAGATGCCTGCTCGTCGCCTGCGATTCGAACAGGTTCAGGCAGGTCGCGCCGGTAACCGCACTGCCGGGCACGATCGGATGACTCGCCGGGCGGCTCGGCTGCGGCGCGAGTGCGGCGATCACGGTGCGAAACCGCTCGTCCAGATCCACTGCCTGCTCGGTCACCGCACGATCATCCCGTACAACTCCACCGTTCGAACAGTAATCGGCCGGTATTTTTCCGGAATCTCTCCCGAGTTTCGGGTGAAATTGGGGTGTGCGCGAGACGGCGGCAGGTGACCTACCGATCGCGCCGGGATCGGCTCTCAGCGCAGCGCTGCCGCGGCCTCCTGATCGAGCAGCCAGGTGGTGGAGTCCGTGCCTGTCGCGCCGGCCGCGGGGATCTCCAGCGGGTCGGTGCCGCCGATAGCCGCGGCGGCTGCCTCGGCCTTGGCCGCGCCGGCGACCACCAGCACGACGTGGCGCGCCCGCCGGATGGCGGGCAGGGTGAGGGTTACCCGCACAGACGGCGGCTTCGGCGAATCCGTCACGGCGACAACGAACTCGTGTTCCTCGCGCACGGCGTCGGTGTGCGGGAACAGCGAGTTCACGTGTCCCTCGCCGCCCATGCCGAGCAGATGCAGATCGAACGCGCCGTGCTCGGTGAGGTAGGCGTGCACGGTCGCGGAGTACTCGGCGGCCGCCTCCACGGGGTCGGGGTACTCGCCATCGGACGCGGCCACCGGATGCACCCGCGCCGGGTCCACCGGTACGTGGTCGAGCAGAGCCTGCCTGGCTTGCAGGTCGTTGCGCTCCGGATCGCCCGCGGGCACGAAACGCTCATCGCCCCAGAACACCTCGAGCCGGGACCAGTCGATGTCGCCGGGCGACTTGCGCACCTGCTCCAACAGGGCGATGCCGGTGCCGCCGCCGGTCAGCACCACCGACGCCGCACCGCGCTCGGCTTGGGCCGCGACGACGACCGACACGAACCGGGCCGCCGCGGCAGCGACGAGCGACTCGGCGTCGAGGTGGACCTCGACGGTGTCGCTGGGAAAGGGTGAATCGGTGTGGTCACTCATAGATCACCTTCTCGATTCCGGCCAGTGCCTCCGCGTAGATGCCGTCGGCGTCCAGCCTGCGTAGTTCCTCGGCGAGGCAGTCGCGAGTCTCCCTGCGGGCCAACGCGATCCGCTGCACCGGCTCGCCGGTGCGGGTGAGCGTGGCGGTGCGACCCGTTTGCGGTCGCTCGATCGCGACGGAGACCGTGCGGCGGTGCAGTTCCACGTGCAAAGGTCCGGTTCGGCGGCGAACCTGGCATCCCAGCCGAGCCGCCAGCCAGCCAGCCAGCATGTCCAGGGCAGGTTCGTCACGCAGCCCGGACACCGTCGCCGACTCCACCGGCTCGAACGGCGGCTCATCCATGGCAGCGGCCAGCAGCGCGCGCCAGTAGGTGATCCGGCTCCAGGCCAGATCGGAGTCGCCGGTCGCGTAGGAGCCGAGCCGCTTCTTGATCGCCGCCTGCGGATCGGGCGCGAAGGTGGCGTCGGTGATGCGCCGGGTCGCGAGCCGGCCCACCGAGTCCTTGGACGGGAACTCCGGGGCTCCGCGCGGCCACCAGGCGACCACCGGCGTATCCGGCAGGAGGAACGGGATGACGACGCTGCTTTCGTGGTTGATCAGCTCGCCCTGCAGGCGCAGCACGATAACCTCGGCCGCTCCCGCGTCGCCGCCGACCCGGATCTGCGCGTCCAGCCGGGTGGCGGCTTCTCGGTCACCGCGTGCGAGGACCACCACGCGACAGGGGTGTTCGCGGCTGGCGTCGTTCGCGGCGTCGATCGCGTCCTCGGCCTCCGAGCTGTCCAGCGTGCACACCACCAGGGTGAGCACCCGGCCCACGGTGATCACGCCGTTGCTCTCGCGCAATTGCACGAGACGCTTGGTGACTTCGCTGGTCTTGGTCTCCGGCATGTCGACGATCACGGCCGCCGCCATTCCCGCCCGGTGCGGGCGAGCATCTCCTCGGCCGACGCCGGGCCCCAAGTGCCCGCCTCGTACGGATCCGGTTTGCCATCGGCGGCCCAGCGCTCGAGCACGGGGTCCAGGATGCGCCAGGACAATTCGACCTCCGCGTTGACCGGGAACAGTGACGGCACACCGAGCAGCACGTCGAGGATCAGGCGCTCGTAGGCCTCGGGGGAGGACTCGGTGAACGCCTCACCGTAGCTGAAGTCCATGTTGACATCGCGCACTTCCATGCCGGAGCCCGGCACCTTCGAGCCGAACCGCGTGGTGATGCCCTCGTCCGGCTGCACCCGGATGACCAGCGCGTTCTGCCCGAGTTCCTCGGTCATGGTCTGGTCGAACGGCAGGTGCGGCGCCCGCTTGAAGATCACCGCGATCTCGGTGACCCTGCGCCCCAACCGTTTTCCGGTGCGCAGGAAGAACGGGACGCCCGCCCAGCGGCGGGTGTCGACCTCCAGGCTGATCGCGGCATAGGTCTCGGTCCGCGAATTCGGATCGAACCCTTCCTCGTCCAGCAGTCCGACCACGTGCTCGCTGCCCTGCCAGCCCTCTGCGTACTGCCCGCGCGCGGTGGTCTCGTCCAGCGGTTCGATGAGCTTGGTGGCCGTGAGCACCTTGATCTTCTCGGTCTGCAGCTGCTTGGGCTCGAAGCTGATCGGCTCCTCCATGGCCGTGAGCGCCAGCAGTTGCAGCAAGTGGTTCTGGATCACGTCGCGCGCGGCGCCGATGCCGTCGTAATACCCGGCGCGACCGCCCAATCCGATGTCCTCGGCCATGGTGATCTGCACGTGGTCGACGAAGTTGGCGTTCCAGATCGGCTCGTACAACTGGTTGGCGAAGCGCAGCGCCAAGATGTTCTGCACCGTCTCCTTGCCGAGGTAGTGGTCGATGCGGAACACCGTCTCCTCCGGGAACACCCGGTTGACCAGCGCGTTGAGCTCCTGGGCGCTTTCCAGGTCGTGCCCGAACGGCTTCTCGATCACCACTCGGCGCCACGGCTTGCGGCCCGCTTCGTCGAACCCTTTCGTCTGCGCCAGGCCGTGCCCAGAGAGCTGATCCAGCACGACGGGGAACGTCTTCGGCGGGATGGACAGGTAGAAGGCGTGATTGCCGCCCGTGCCGCGCTCCTTGTCCAGGGTGGCCAGGGTGTCGGCGAGCCGGTCGAATGCCGCGTCGTCGTCGAAGGTGCCCTGGACGAAGCGGATGCCCTCCGCGAGCTGGTCCCAGACTTCCTGGCGGAAGGGGGTGCGCGAATGCGTCTTCACCGCGTCGAGGACGACCGAGGCGAAGTCCTCGTCGGCGTAGTCGCGGCGGGCGAAGCCGACCAAGCCGAAAGCCGGGGGCAGCAGCCCCCGGTTGGCCAGGTCGTAGATGGCCGGCATCAGCTTCTTCCGGGACAGGTCACCCGTGACCCCGAAGATGACCATGCTGCATGGTCCCGCGATGCGGGGAAGCCGCTGGTCCCGGCTGTCGCGCAGCGGGTTGTGCCAATCGTTCGCGGCCGCTCGACCCGTGGGCGCTGTACCGGCCATCGGTCAGCTGTTCCCGGATGCGCCGGAGCCGGACGCGGCGGCCGACGTCAACTCCGTGGCCGTGGCGGAAAGCAGCTCCTCCCAGGACTTCTCGAACTTATCCACGCCTTCGCGCTCCAGCACCTCGAACACGTCGTCCAGGTCGACGCCGGCCGCGGCGAGCCGGTCGAAGACCTCCTTGGCCGCCGCGGCGGTCCCCGTGACGGTGTCGCCGCGGATCTCGCCGTGATCGGCGACCGCCTGGAGGGTCTTCTCCGGCAGCGTGTTCACGGTGTTCGGGGCGACCAGCTCGGTGACGTACATGGTGTCGGGGTAGTCCGGGTTCTTCACACCCGTCGACGCCCACAGCGGCCGTTGGCGATTCGCGCCGGAGGCGGCCAGGTTCGTGTAGGTGGAGGTGTGCTTGCCACCGTCGAACACGTCCTGGTACTCGGCGTAGGCAAGCCGGGCGTTGGCGATACCGGCCTTTCCGCGCAGCGCGAGCGCCTCCTCGGTGCCGATCGCCTCCAGCCGCTTGTCGATCTCGGTGTCCACCCGGGACACGAAGAACGAAGCGACGGAATGGATCTTGGCCGGATCATGCCCGGCGACCTTCGCCTTGCGCACGCCGTCCAGGTAGGCGCCCATCACCGCGCGATAGCGCTGCACCGAGAAGATCAGCGTGACATTGACGCTGATGCCCTCGGCGAGCACCGCGGTGATTGCGGGCAGGCCCGCCTCGGTGGCCGGGATCTTGATGAACAGGTTGGGCCGGTCGACGATCTTCCACAGTTCGACCGCCTGCGCGATGGACTTGTCCGCGTCGAACGCCAGGCGCGGATCGACCTCGATGGAGACCCGGCCGTCCACACCGCCGGTCGCTTCGAAGACCGGAGCGAACACGTCGCAGGCCGCGCGGACGTCGTCGGTGGTGATGGTGCGGATGGCGGCATCGGCGTCGGCGCCTTGGGCGGCAAGCTCTTTCAGCTGGCTGTCGTAGCTGTGGCCCTGGCTGAGCGCGCCCTGGAAGATCGTCGGGTTGGTGGTGACCCCGACGACGCCACGGGTGTCGATCAGCTCGGCCAGGTTGCCGGAGCGGATCCGGTCCCTGGACAGATCGTCGAGCCATACGGACACCCCCGCCGCCGACAGGGCGGCGAGGTTTTCGTTCTGAGCCATGAGCGCTATCCCTTCACGTTCTCGAGCGTGCGCTGCGCGGCGGCAACGACGGCTTCCGGAGTGAAACCGAATTCGCGGAACAGGGTCTTGTAGTCGGCGGAGGCGCCGAAATGCTCGATCGACACGATCTCGCCCGCGTCACCGGCGAACCGGTGCCACGGCATCGCGATACCGGCCTCGACGACGACGCGTGCGGCGATCGCGGGCGGAAGCACCTCGTCCCGGTACGCCTTGTCCTGCGCGTCGAACCACTCCACACACGGCATCGACACCACGCGGGTGGCGATGCCCTGCTCCTCCAGCGTAGTGCGGGCGGCGACGGCGAGTTGGAGCTCCGAACCGGTGGCGATCAGGATCACCTGCGGGGTGCCGGTGGACGCCTCGGCAAGGACGTAACCGCCCTTGGACACGCCTTCGTAGCTGGTGCCTTCCAGGATCGGCAGGTCCTGGCGGGTCAGCGCCAGCCCGGACGGGCCGTCCTGGTGCGGCGGCTCCGACACCGAGAAGTGCGAGGTGTGCTCGCTGCTGTCGCGCTCCAGAATGGTGCGCCAGGCGTAGGTGGTCTCGTTGGCGTCGCCGGGGCGGACCACGTTCAGGCCGGGGATGGCGCGCAGCGCGGCCAAGTGCTCGATCGGCTGATGCGTGGGGCCGTCCTCGCCCAAGCCGATGGAGTCGTGCGTCCACACGTAGATCGAGGGCACTCGCATCAGCGCGGCCAAGCGGACAGCAGGGCGCATGTAGTCGCTGAAAACCAGGAAGGTGCCGCCGTAGGGGCGGGTGGGGCCGTGCAGCGCGATGCCGTTGAGGATCGCGGCCATCGCGTGCTCGCGGACACCGAAGTGCAGCGTGCGGCCGTACGGGTTGGCCTTCCACATGCCGGTGGAGATCGACTCCGGCCCGAAGCTGGGCTGGTCGGGCATGGTGGTGTTGTTCGACTCGGCCAGGTCGGCCGAACCGCCCCACAGCTCCGGCAGCACCGGGGCCAGTGCGGCGAGCACCTTGCCGGAGGCCTTGCGAGTGGCCATGCCCTTCGGATCCGGTTCATAGGTGGGCAGATTCGCGGCCCAGTTCTCCGGCAGCCGCCGCGCGGCGAGGCGGTCGAACAGCGCCTTGTTCTCCGGGTTCGCCGCGGCCCACGCGTCGAACGACTTCTGCCAGTCCTCGTGCGCCTGCCTGCCGCGGTCGATGACCTTACGGGTGTGCGCGATCACCGCCGGATCCACCTCGAAGCTCTGCTCGGGGTCGAAGCCGAGCACCTTCTTGGTCGCTGCGACCTCGTCGGCGCCCAGTGCGGCACCGTGCGCGGAGCCGGTGTTCATCTTGCCGGGCGCCGGGTAGCCGATGATGGTGCGCAGCACGATGATCGAGGGCTTGTCGGTCTCGGCCTTGGCGGCGGCCAGCGCGGCCTCGATGGCCACGACGTCCTCGCCCCCCTCGACCACCTGCACGTGCCAGCCGTAGGCCGCGTAGCGCTCGGCGACGTCCTCGGTGAAGGCGATGGTGGTGTCGTCCTCGATGGAGATCTTGTTGTCGTCGTAGACCACGACCAGGTTGCCGAGCTGCTGGGTGCCCGCGATGGACGACGCCTCGGAGGTGACGCCCTCCTCCAGGTCACCGTCGGAGGCGACCACGTAGATGAAGTGGTCGAACGGGCTCGTGCCCGGCGCGGCGTCCGGGTCGAACAGACCGCGCTCGCGCCGCGCCGCCATCGCCATGCCGACCGCCGACGCCAGGCCCTGGCCGAGCGGGCCGGTGGTGATCTCGACGCCGTCGGTGTGGCGGAATTCCGGATGACCCGGGGTGAGCGAGCCCCACTTGCGCAGGTTCTTCAGGTCGTCCAGTTCCAGGCCGTAACCCGACAGATACAGCTGGATGTACTGGGTGAGGCTGGAGTGGCCGCACGACAGCACGAACCGGTCCCGGCCGACCCAGCTGGGATCGGTGGGGTCGATGCGCATGGTGCGCTGGTAGAGGGTGTACGCCAGCGGCGCCAGGCTCATCGCGGTACCGGGGTGACCGTTTCCGGTGTTCTGCACCGCGTCGGCGGCGAGGACCCGAATGGTGTCGACAGCCTTGGTGTCCAGATCCGTCCAGTCGTCCGGGTGGTTCGGCTGAGTGAGGGCGCGGATGTCGTCTGTGATCGACACGACCGAGGTTCTCCTGACATTGGTTCGTCGACGGCGGGTGGGTTCTGACGGCGATGATCGCGCGGCAGCTACGGCGTGCATACCGGGTTTCTCCAACCACCCTAGATGCGCCCGGTGACCGGCACAGCAGTAACCCTGTGTTGTTTTGCCGTGGCGTTTTGCGCCGCCCGCGGCGCTGCGGGTTCGCGCCCACGTTGCGGCGGGTGCCGGGGGCGGCCGAGGTTGGTGATTGCTTCGCCTCCTGGGCGGCGGGCCGGTCCGCGAATGATGACCCACTGCCTCGCACCAGCAGGCCTGGAGTGCGTTGATCGAGCGGCGGAACGCCGGTCGGCCGGGAAACGGTGCCGGCGGACGCGTATCGGCGGTGGCGTGCTCGGGTGCTGCGTGTTCGCGATCACGTTGCGGCCTCATCAGAGCGGGCAGAACTCCAGACCCGCGTCGAACTGCATTTCGTATCAGGACGTAAGACGCGTGAACAAAACTCGTCGGACACAGGCGTACGACCGTCTCGAGGGTGGATGGTCGAAGGCGCGGAATGGCCCGTCTGGTGGGTCACATTCCCGTGCCGTTGCGCGGGGGCGAGGGGAAGGGCGGAGGCGGCAGGGGTCTACCATCCTTTGTAGTAGTAGTCGCGCCGCACCGGTCGGAGAGGGCGCCGGGGCGGACGAGGGTCCGGTACAGGCACATCCGTACCAGCGGGACGAGCGCTGCTGGTCCATGCCGGATGCGATGCACAGCGTGCGAGGAGAGACAGTGCGGATTGGGCGACAGCCGGGTGGCGATGGTGCGCACGGCTCCTCCGCGACGGCGCTGGCCGACCGGTTCACGGGTCCGGGCCTACCGTCCCGGCTGCTGCGGCGAGTGCTGGCCTACGTCGCGCTGACCAAGCCGAGGGTGATCGAGCTGCTGCTCGTCGCCACCATCCCGACCATGCTGCTCGCCGACCGCGGCACCGTCGACATCCGCCTGATCCTGGCCACGCTGTTCGGCGGCTGGATGGGCGCGGCGAGCGCGAACACGCTCAACTGCGTCGCCGACGCCGACATCGACAAGGTGATGAAGCGGACCGCCAAGCGGCCGCTGGCCAGGGAGGCGGTGCCGACGTCGAACGCCTTCGTCTTCGGCGTCGCACTCGGCGTCGGCTCGTTCGCCTGGCTGTGGTGGCAGGCGAACCTGCTGAGCGGCCTGCTGGTCGTCGCGACGATCCTGTTCTACGTCTTCGTCTACACGCTGGGCCTCAAGCGGCGCACCTCGCAGAACGTGGTGTGGGGCGGCGCGGCCGGATGCATGCCCGCGCTGGTCGGCTGGTCGGCGGTCACCGGCGGCATCGGCTGGCCCGCCATCGCGCTGTTCGGCGTCATCTTCTTCTGGACGCCGCCGCACACCTGGGCGCTGGCCATGCGCTACAAGGAGGACTACCGCGCGGCGGGGGTGCCGATGCTGCCGGTGGTGGCCACCGAGCAGACCGTCACCCGGCAGATCGTCATCTACACCTGGCTGACCGTGCTCACCACGCTGGCCCTCGTCCCGGCGACCGGCGTGATCTACGCGGCCGTCGCGCTGGTGGCCGGAGCGTGGTTCCTGCTCATGGCCCACCAGCTGTACGCGGGCGTGCGGCGCGGCGAGTCGGTGAAGCCGCTGCGGCTGTTCCTGCAGTCGAACAACTACCTGGCCGTGGTGTTCTGCGGCCTCGCGGTGGACTCGGTGCTCGGCTGGGACACCATCGGCAGCTTCTTCAACTGATCGCGCCCACGTAGCCGTCCGGACGTACGCGTACCCGGGAGCCCTCGGTCGCGGCGTAGGCGGCGTGCGCGTGCCCGTCGATGTCGACGACGTGCCGCCCCGCGACCACGGTTCCGGGCCGGACCACCGCATACGCGGGCACGCCCGGCTCGGCTTCGGCCGGAACGCCGAACGACAGCAGCGTCGCGTGGGGCCCTCGGAACAGGTCGAACAGCCGCACCGGTCGTCCCGCGTCATCCTTCAGCGGCGCGTCCGGCGCGCGATCACCGACGGCCAGTGCGGTGCGGACGGCGGGATCGCGGTAGCTGATGTCCAACTGCTGGGTCTCCGGTCCGCGGTCCATCGCGTCCTCGGCGCCGTCGGCCAGCTTGCCCAGCAGTTCGGAACTCAGCCCGAGCACCCGGGCGGCCACCATCCGGCGCTCCACCTCATAGCTGTCCAGGCAGGTGTCGTCGCCGTCGAGAGCGGCGGCCAGCTTCCAGCCCAGGTTGTACGCATCCTGGATACCGGTGTTCATGCCCTGCCCGCCGGTGGGTGGGTGCACGTGCGCGGCGTCACCGGCCAGGAACACCCGGCCGTCGCGGAACCGTTGCGCCAGACGGACATTCGGCCGCCACACCGTCGCCCAGGTGAGGTCGCTGAGGATGACGTCGTCGCATCCGCAATAGCGGTCCACGTACTTCTGCAGCAGTTCGAGGCTCGGCTGCGCGTCCTCGGTCAGCGGCGCGGCGAATTGGAAATGGCGTCCTCCCGGTAACGGTGACAACGCGATCCCCTCCATCGGCTGGTCGCCGGCGGCGAACCAGTAGCCGAACTCGTGGTCGAGCGCGTCGGCGCGCACATCGCCGAGCAGCATGCGAATCGAGTCGTCGGTGCTGCCCTCGAACGGGATGCCCAGCGTCTTGCGCACGGTGCTCTTGCCGCCGTCGGCGCCGACCAGGTAGGCGGCTCGCACACTCTCGCGCGTCCCGCCGAACTCCAGGGTGGCGGTGACGCCGTCGTCATCCTGCGTGAAGCCGACCAGCGCTGTGCCGAGTTCCACGGACACGCCGAACCCCGCGAGCCGTTCGCGCAGAATGGCCTCGGTTCTGGACTGGCCGAGCACCCACAGATTCGGATACGGAACGGCGGGTGTCGGCTCGACCGGCTCGGACATTCTGCGCTCGGCGACGAACTGGCCGTCGAGGTGAACGCGCATCACCGGTGTCGGCATCCCCGCCGCGAGCACCGCGTCCAGGATTTCCAGGTCGTCGAAGACCTCCAGGGTGCGCGGCTGGATGCCGTCGCCACGGGAGCCCGCGAAGAATGTCGCGGCTTTGTCGATGATCCGCACCGGGATGTTCCTGCGGGCGAGGTCGAGAGCGAGGGTGAGGCCGGTGGGCCCGGCGCCCGCGACGAGAACGAGTGGTGACACGAGATTCTCCTAGTGAATCTGAATTCAGTGAAACTGAATTCAGTCTTACGGTTGGTACGTTTCCTGTCAAGGAGGTGAGGCGGGTGTCGCTGAGTCGCAAGGAGAAGTCGGCCGAAACCGAGCAAGCGCTGAAGGCGGCGGCGCTGCGGTTGTTCGCCGAGCGCGGCTATCTGAACACCAAGATCACCGACATCACCACGGAGGCGGGACGGGCGGCCGGATCGTTCTACAACCACTTCGCGAGCAAGGAAGAACTACTCCAGGCGCTGCTGCACGATTTGGCCGCCGCCGGTGACGAGCGCGCCGAAGGCCCCGGCCACAACCCGGATTTCAGCGACCCGGAAGCCGTGCGGTACCACGTCGCCGGGTATTGGACCTTCGCACGAGAGCACGGGCCGGTGCTGCGCGCGGTGAATCAGGCGGCGCTGGTCAATGAGGACTTCGCGCGTATGGTGGCGCGCTTCACCGTCCAGCAGCGCGCCGACATCGCCGATCACGTAGCGGGCTTCGCCGACAAGGGATTACGGCTGCCGAGCACCCCGGACGCCAGCCTGGCGATGATGTTCCTACTCACCCAGAGCCTGCTGCTCGCCGTGGAGGACGGCACGGTCGAGTTGACCGACGAACAGGCGGTGGACGGCCTGACCCGGTTCATCTACCGAGGGTTGACCGGGCGCGACATCCCGGAACGCAGCTGATTCCGGCCGAAGCGCGGCGCCGCACAACCGGCGTCACCCAGCCATCGACACCGACCGCCAGATCAATACCCAGCACATTTCCGTCGGGCAGCGCGTAGTCGCATCGGAAGCCGATGCAGCCCAACGTGGTTCACCGGCAGGCGGGCAGTGTTGCGAAACAGGGCCGCGATGGAGCAGTCCAATCCCTGACCCTGCATGGGATCGCGGAATGATTGCTGAATGCCGCCGAGCGGAAAGCTATTGGGATAGCTCGAATTCGAGGGCGCTGGAGTGTCTACGGCAGATTTACCTAGAGACCGTGGGTGAGCTGGAATAGCTGAGCGATTGCACGCCTGGTTACACTGATAGCCGACCGGCTACACCAAAAATCGGGGTATTCCATTGTGATCCGATCGAGCGCACCATGGGAACAGCCCGGTTTGTTCATCAGGGACGTGCCGGAGGGCCGGATCCCTGTTCAGGGCAGCACAATTGGATCCCGATTCGCCACGCCCCACGCGTGCTGCCGATTCGATGACGGCAAACGGGCGCTCATGTTCGGGGCCGCGGTGAATCAACTCGTGATTGCAGGTAACCATCATGATCATTGCGAAAATTGCCGCGACAGCAGTTCTTTCCGCCGTCACACTGGGCGTCACGGCCGCGACCGGCCATGGCGAGGCGGGCGTGGCCGGCTCGGAAATCAGCGGTGTCGACCAGGGTGTCGCGTACACGGCCGCGGTGGCGTCCGACCGGTCCGGTGCGACCGTCACCCTTGCCTCGGGTTCATTCGTCCTGACACCCACGGGTGTATCCGTGGCGGCGCCGGACGGTTCGGTAATCGGCCAGGTGCCGACGACGCTGCGCAGCGTCTCGGGCCAGGAGGTGCGGGTGGCGCCCGACATCGATGCCACCGCGACGACCTTGACCCTGACTCCCGTCGGCACGGCGACACCGGAGCCGGGTGCACCGCAGTTCATCGGTGACGCCGGCACCACGGTCGCCGGCGTATTGATCGGTTGCGCCGTGGGTGCGCTGATCGGCCTCCTCTTCCTGATCGTCGGGGCCCTTCCCGGCTGTGTGATCGGCGGGATCATCGGGGGTATCGCCGGCGCCAACCAGTGACGCGACAGCGCACCTGACAATGCTCCGGTCGGCGCGGACGATTCTCCGCGCCGACCGATCCGTGCCCGGGGCTCGGTCAGGGATGTCACCCCGTCATCGCGGCGGACGTTTGCGGCCTCGACTGGGTCTACGAGACCGTTCGATTGCGGCGACTCGGGGAATCATCGCCCGTGCGCTTCTTTGCCGTGGAAGAAACCTGCCGGTGGGCCACCCGTCGTCGTCCTCTGCTCGAATTCACGGAAGGAGGACGATGGAGCCAGTGGTCTTGCGGCCTTCAAGGTCGCGGTGGGCCTGCTCGGCTTCGGCGAGCGGGTAGGTCGCGCCGATCCGGATATTCAACGTGCCGGCGGCGATGGCGTCGAGGACATCGCCCGCGCGCCAGGCGAGTTCAGCGCGGTCGCGGGTGTAGTGCACGAGGCTGGGACGCGTGACGAACAGTGAACCGGCTGTGCTCAGCCGTTGCAGGTCGAACGGCGGCACCGGCCCGCTCGCCGCACCGAACAGCGCGAGCATGCCACGCACACGCAACGAGGCCAGGCTCGATTCGAAAGTGGCCGCGCCGACGCCGTCGTAGACCGCGGCCGCGCCGACCCCGTCGGTGAGTTTGCGCACCTGGCCTGCGAGCTCGTCGCCGTAGCGCAGCACCTCGGCCGCGCCGGCCGCGCGGGACAGGGTCTCCTTGTCGTCGGAGGACACGGTCGTGATCACCCGCACGCCGCGCGCCGTGAGCAGCTGGGTCAGGATCAGCCCGACACCACCCGCGCCGGCGTGCACCAGCACGGTCTCCCCGGGCTCCGGCTGGTAGATGGATTCGATGAGGTAGTGCGCGGTCATGCCCTGCAACAGCGCCGACGCGGCCACCGGCGGCTCGACTCCCTCGGGCACCGCGATGGCGACGGCGGCGTTCACCGCGACCTTCGGTGCGTAGCTGCCCGGTGCGGCCGCCCAGGCGACCCGGTCGCCGACCGAGAACTCGGTGACGTTCGCGCCGATCTCGGCGACCACACCGGTACCCTCCGCGCCCGGGATATAGGGGACATCCTGGGGGTAGCGCCCGGTGCGGATGTAGGTATCGATGAAGTTGACGCCGATCGCCTGCGTATCGACCAGCAACTGGTCCGGCCCGATCTGCGGATCGGGCACCTCCACGTACTTCAGGACCTCGGGACCGCCGTGCTCGGAAACCTGAATGGCGCGCATGAACTTCAGTTGTACACCCGAGGCGCTGGACCGCATCCTACCGGTCGGTAAACTGCCTGCCATGAGTGCTGAAACCGCCACGCCCCCGACGAAGCTGTCGGGCGCCCTCGTGGAGTCCGTCAAGGGATTCGTCGCCGATCACGGCGGCTCCGCCACGGCCGTGCTCCAGCCGATCGGGCGCACCGGCGTCCGGCTGACCCTGGTCGGCGCGGACGGCGTCCTGGGCGACCGCGTCGTCCCCGACCTGGAGACCGCGAAGGATTTGGTCGCCACCATCGACGGCCTCACCGAGACCGACGAGTGGGATCGCGAGCTCACCTCGGTCGTCACCCCCCGCAAGGGCCACTGGGCCAAGATGGCGGGCTGGGTCGCCAAGCAGACCCGTTTCCCCAAGGCGCGCAACGAGAAGTGATCGGTGCATAGCCCGATGACGCGGCTGTGGAGCCGCATCGGCGCGGTCTTGGTCGCCGGGTGCACCGCCCTTGTCGCAGTGGCGATTCCGGCGGCGGCGCAGGACACATCGAGTGCCTTGCGCGCCTGCACGCCGGGCGACTACCCGCCGTACTCGGTCGCCGACGGCGGCTACCGCGGCGTGGACGTGGACCTCGCCCGCGGATTCGCCGCCACGCTCGGCCGTCCGATCGAGTTCGTTCCCATCACGTGGGCGACCCTGAAAACGGATTTCGCTGAGCGAAACTGCGATATCGCCGTCGGAGGCATCTCCGACCAGCCTTCTCGCCGCGCTTTCGCCGACTTCTCGATCACCTACGGCACCGACGGCAAGGCTCCGATCACGCGCCGCTCGAACGGCGCCGCCTACTCGACGATCGAGGAGATCAACCGTCCCGGCGTACGGGTCATCGCGAATCGCGGAGGAACGAACGAGGAATTCGCGCGCAAGAACTTCCCCGAGGCGCAGCTCACCGTATGGCCGGACAACCTGACGATCTTCGGCGAGATCGAACAGGGTCGCGCCGACGTGTTCGTCACCGACTCCGTCGAGGGCCGCTACCGCGTCCGCCAGCATCCGGACCTGCAAGTGCTGCATCCGGAAGCGCCGTTCGACTCGTTCGGCAAGGTGCTGTTGGTGCGGAAGAACGATTCGGTCCTGGCTACCGCGCTCAATGCCTACCTGGCGACCCAGCTCGCGACCGGTGCAGTCGATCGGCTGTTCGACCAGTGGATCGGGCCGAACGCCGCCGCCCGTTGACCGCATACCCGGCTGACCGGCATTGCCGGTCGCCTGACTGGATGGTGCTAGGTGGGGGTGGTGCCGACCGACCGCGTCATGCAGTCGCATCCCGCAACGTCGCCCGGAACTCCATCAGCGATAGTGGCGGCCACCGCCGATTCAATGGTGCCGCATCGGCGAGCGAATGCGGTCACCATCCAGCGCCATATCGTCGGTTCTACGTCAATACGTCTGTGCTGCCGAGGGTGTGGTGGCAACCGCCCGCCACCCTGACCGGCGGTGTGCCGATCTGGCCGCAGAGCGGCGGTCAGTTGGACATCCGCCGGTTCACGCCGGCTCGGCGTGGGTGTTCCAGCAGTGCTTGCCAGGCCGTATGCCATGGGAACCTGGGGCTCAGCGACTCCCCGGTTCCCGGCACATGCGGCTCGCCGTCACCCATCAGCACCGTGACGCCCCACTCGGACAGTTTGCGCATCCCGTCCTGGATCGCGGGAAAAGCTCATCTGCGCGCGGTTGGAATACGGGACCGCCACGATCGGCAACCCCTTGCCCAGCCCTTCGACCAGCAGCCCGAGCGGCAGCGTGTCGGAGATCCCGGCGGCCCACTTCGCGACGGAATTACCGGTCACCGGAGCGGCGATCATCCCGTCCGGCGGTGGCAGGACATCCGGCGTGCCGGGTTCCTTGTACTCACTTCGCACGGGGTAGCCCGTCTGCGCCGCGAGCGCGTCGACGTCGATGAAACGGGTTCCGGAGGGTGAAGCGATCACGCAGACCTCCCATCCGTCCGCCTGCGCGATCGTGACCAGTGTGCCGACATCGCGGGCAGCGGGGGAGCCGGTCACGAGGGCATACAGCACGGGATTTCCCTTGGCGTCCACGCGATTATCGTGTCACGCCAGAATCCAATGCCCATGCGGCACCTGCGCTGCCGCGCCTGCACCCCGATGCGGGCGCTTACTGCTTGCGTACGACCAATTCCAGCGCGATGTTGTCCGGGTCGCGGAATTCCAGGATGTACATGGGACCGAGGTCTTTCACGCCCGCATGGGCGATGCCGAGTTCGTCGAGCAAGGTAGCCGCCGCATCGAGATCCGACCGCGTGGCAAGCGAGAAGGCGAGATGGTCGAGTCCTACTCGATCTTCGTCGAACTCGTCGTTGGCGACCGGGCGAAGTCCGAGCAGTGCATCACCCATCTGATAGATCACGCCGCCGAAGAGGAATCCGTATCGCTCACGTGTGGCTTCGTCTGCGTCCGCGGGACACTCCCAAGCGATCGGCCACCCGAAGACGGCGTCATAGAAGGCCCGTGATCTGTTGATGTCGGTCACGGTCAAGCGAGCATGGTCGAACGAACTGGTGGCGATCGGCATGGTCTAGATACTGTCATGATTGCCGGCTCTGCTCAGCCGCGAAATCTCCGAGAGTCGGCTGCAGGCGGTCGGCAGCCGCGCCAGGCTCGATCGACAGCCGGGAGCGAGCGCGACAGGATTCGTGTGTGACGACATGGGTCCATCGATAACCGTGGACGTTGACGAGCAGTAGTCGCGCACCACCGAGGCATCCCGCCCGCTACCGATACGGGGTCCAAATCGCTGTATTGGCACCGTCTCGGAAGCTCGTGAATCGCGTCTGCCATTGGCCCGCCAGCGACGGGTTTGCTTTGAGCACCGGCAACACACTGGTGGCAAGTTGGAGTTCCCGGAGTTGGCGCAGCACGGTGAAGTATGGCCACCGAGTGATATCCATGCCGTACTCGTCGACTATCTGCCGGTGGTAGTCGGTCGCGTACCGGAACCGAAGCTGTCCCACGGCAACTGGTGCGAGGTCCCATTCACGCGGACCAACAGCAGCCGAGTCGAAGTCGCAAATGACGGGTCCGTTGGATCCGGGTATCAGGTTACCGACGAACCCGTCCCCGTGTATGGGTCCGGGCGGGAGCTGGTATTCGATCTGAGCGAGTAGCTCTTCGGTTTCGTCGCATTTGTCCTCGAGGAATTGCCTGTCGCCAGCGGTGAGAACGTCCTGTTCGTTGATGCGCTGGCGGACGGCGACAAGGGGACGCCATTGTGGTAGGTCGAACGACGGGTCAGGCAATGAATGGTATTGCCGCAGAATTCTGCCGAGGTCGTGCCCGTCCGGAGGCGTCGCCGCCCCGGGCGAGGCGACGAGATGCCAGAAGGTGATCTCATTCCGACCGACTCGAAGGGGCTTGTTCGACGAACTGTTCCGGCTGGATGTATCGGTCGTCCGGGGCGGTGCGCAGATCGCGCTGCCGTCGCCCGCCGACCGATCGGCGTCGTTTCGTGTGTGGGTCGAGCCGCCCCGGGACACCTTCCGGCCATCCGGTTCGGTCGTGGTCGCCGCAGTTCGTGTCTGTGTGCGGCGCGCGAGGTGACGGTGCGGCAGTCCCGTGCCCCGACGAGGACGATCGCTTGTACCTGCCACCCTGAGCGCTCGACGGATCAGTCGCCGGACCGATTCCGCAGCTGCCCCACACCCCAGTGCACCAGCCGCGCGGCGACGCCGACGTAGAGGAAACCCGCGGCGACCACCATGACGCCGTAATCTACAGTCCACCTGGGGATTTCGACCACGGCGACAAGCCCGGTGACGATCATCGCCAGGCCCAGCACCAGTGCGATCGGCGCGAGTGGAGCGAGCTCCGTGTCGCGGTCGTCGGGGGGTGGCTGGGTGGGCATGAGGTCGAGGCTTTGCGGCTCTACCGTTCACGGCAGATGACAACCGGGCTCGGGGCGTGGTGCAGCAGATTCTGGCTGGTCGACCCGACCAGGAGCCCGGTGAGACGGTTGTGCCCGCGGCTGCCGGTCAGTACCAACTGCGTGCTCTCGGCGTATTCGAGCAGCGCCTGCGCGGGCGGGTTCTTCTGGACCACTTTCGTGACGGTGACGTCCGGGTACTTCTCGCTCCACCCGGCCATGCGCTCGGACAGCAGTTCCTCCTCCTGCTGGGCCAGCGTCTCCCAGGCGTCGGGCACCGGGGTCCACTGCAGCAGGTCGGGATCGTTCCAGGCGTGCAAGGCGACGACCTCGACGTCCAGCGCCGCCGCCAGCTCGAACGCCTCGCCGACCGCCGCGGTGCTGCCGGGGCTGCCGTCGACGCCGACCAGCACGGGCCGCCCGTCGGGCAGCGGCTGGTCGGTGCTGCCACGCCACACCGTCACCGGGCAGGCCGCCTTGTTCGCGACCGTCAGGGTGGTGGATCCTAGGAGCAAAGTGGTAAGCCGGTCACTGAAGTTCGCCGCGACGACGACCATGCGTGCGACGGCGCTGTGCTCGATCAGCTTGCGTGCGGGCATGCCGTCTTCGAGGATCTGGCGGATTTCCACCCGCGGGTGATCGGCGCGCACGGCCTCGAAGGCCTCGTCCAGCTTGTTCTTCGCCGCGGCCCGGAGTTCGGGCACCATGTTGATCCCGGATGACGAGGTCAGCGGATAGTCGAGGGTGGGAGCGACGCCGAGCAGCACAACAGGGGATCGCAGGCGATCCGCCACGGCACCAGCCCAGCGGGCGGCCGCCAGCGCGGTGGCGGTGCCGTCGATTCCGACGACGATCGACTGACGGTCGGCGAGTGTGCTCATCTCTTCTCCGGTTGATCGGTGCAACGTGTTTAACTTCACAGTTGCAGCCGACCCCCTGCACCCAACGGGGTCGCCGGGCCTTGATAACAGGGACCTAAGACCTTCGTTTCGACGGGGCTGACCTTCCGTGTGCACCCGGTTGCTCGCCTGATAACCGGCGCCGATGTGCCGTTGCGGCAGTCCGGACCCTAGCCGGCGAACCGGTCGATGGCCCGCAGGACGGCGGTGCGCATGGCCGGGCTGCCGGTGTGCCCGGAATCCTCGATGACCTGCAATTCGGCGTCGGGCCAGGCCTGTGCCAGCTGCCACGCCGTGTACAGCGGACCGCTGAGGTCCAGCCTGCCGTGGATCAGCACGCCAGGGATGCCTGCCAGCCGGGACGCATCCCGCAGTAATTGCCCGTCAGCCAGCCAGGCGGCGTTGGCGAAGTAATGCGTGCAGATCCGCACGAAAGCCAATTGCGCCGCGTCCGGCTTGGCGCTGTATTGCCCTGGGCTGCCGAGATTTTCGTGGGCTATGACCGCATCCTCCCAGTCGCACCAGCGCCGCGCCGCCAGCTCCCGCGTCGCCGCGTCGGTGCTTTCCATCAACTTGCGATAAGCCTCGACGAGGTTGCCGTCGCGCTCGGCGGGGGGAACACCGGCGCGGAAGGTCTCCCACTGCTCGGGCAGCAGCCGCGCGACGCCGCGATAGAGCCAGTCGATCTCTTCCGGCCTGGTCATCGTGACTCCGACGAGCACGATCTCGCTGACCCGCTCCGGGTGGCGCTGGGCGTAGGCGAGAATCAGCGTCGACCCCCAGGAACCGCCGTACAGCAGCCATCGATCGATGCCGAGGTGTTCGCGCAACCGTTCCATGTCGGCGATCAGGTGGTCGGTGGTGTTGTGCGCCATGTCGGCCGTGGGGTCGGAGGCGTGTGGCAGGCTCTCCCCACACCCCCGCTGATCGAACAGAACGATCCGGTAGACCTGCGGGTCGAACGACTTCCGCGCGCCCCGCCGTCCTCCGCCACCGGGGCCACCGTGCACGACCAGTGCCGGTTTGCCGACCGGATTGCCGCTGGTTTCCCAGTAGATGCGCTGGCCGTCCCCGACGTCGAGCAGCCCGTGCGCGTACGGGTCGAGGTCGGGAAAGGGCTGGGCTGCTTCGGATTCCGAGTCAGGCGTGGACACGGACGACCACGGTACCCGCGGACGTGGCTCAGGCCGCCTGCGTGGCGGGGGCCGGTGCGCCGACCCGCTCCCTGGTGCGCAGCGAGGCCCAGAGCGCCGCGGTACCGGCGGTGCAGGCGGCGGCCCCGCCCACGTGCACGACGACCAGTGCCGCGGGCACATCGGTGAAGTACTGCACCACACCGACCAGCGCCTGCGAGCAGACCAATCCGAGCAGCACCAACAGCCGGGTGCGCACCGCGGGCGTGATGCCGACGGCGAACAAGCCGAACGCCAGGCCGATCAGCAGCGCCAGATAGCCGACCAGCAGCTGTGAGTGCAGGTGTACCAGCGTGACGATCTCGACCTCCAGGCGCTCGACGGGCCGCTCGATGCTCTTGTCACCGGCATGCGGACCCGCGGCGGTCACCAGCGTGCCCGCGATCAAGACGGCGCCGAGCGCGACACCGGTGAGCGCGGTGAGCCAGCGCAGCGGTGCGGGCGCCTGCACGGTGTCGACGCCGTCGTCGGGTTCGCCGATCTTCGCGTAGAGCACCACCGCGAGCCAGACCATCACCATGGACGCGAGCAGGTGCGTCGCGACGGTCCACCACAGCAGTCCGGTGCGCACCGTGATACCGCCGATGATCGCCTGCACGACCGTGCCGCCGGGCATCAGCCACGCGTACACCAGCACTTCGCGGCGCCGCCGCGCCCGCGTCACCGCGAGCACGACCAGCCCGGCGCACAGCGAGACGACGAAGGTGAGCAGCCGGTTGGAGAACTCGACGGCCTGGTGGATCGCCGGAACCTCCGACACCGCGACCGGCGTGAAGCTGCCGGGGAAGCACTGCGGCCAAGTCGGGCAACCGAGACCCGACGCGGTGACCCGAACGACAGCGCCGGTGACCGAGATGCCCGCCTGGGAAAGGATCACCGCCACCGCGATCAGGCGCTGCACCCGGAGCGAGGGCAGCGGCAGCTTGTCGACGAGTCGCAGGAACGCGCGATACAGCACGTCGAAAATGGTAGCCCGGCGGGATCCGGCCACCGCACCCGGTCTACTACATTCGGTCGTTGGCCGGCTCAGTGGAAGCGGAACAGCCGGGTCGCGAGGACACCGCACACCGTGCCCCACGCCGCGAGCACGGACAAGCCGAACCAGTCGAGGCTGTTGCGCATCGCGTCCTCCAAAGCGACCGCCAGTGCGCCGGAGGGCACCAGCCGGGCCAGCACGCTGACCGCGGTCGGCAGGTCGTCGCGGGCGAACACGATGCTGGAAATGCCGAGCATGACGAACCACAGGATGTTCGCCAGCGCGAGCACCACCTCGGCCTTGAGGGTGCCGCCGAGCAGCAGGCCCATCGCCGCGAAGGTGGCGGTGCCGAGCGCGATCACGGCGGCGCCCAGCAGCAGCCCGGCGGGTTCGGGGCGCCAGCCCAGCGCGACGCCGATGAGGCCGAGCAGGCCTGCCTGCAGCACCACGACGATGAGCACCGCCGCGCTCTTGCCCGCGATAACGCCCCAGCGCGGCAACGCCGTCGCGCCGAGCCGCTTGAGCGCCCCGTAGCGACGGTCGAAGCCGACCGCGATGGCCTGACCGGTGAACGCGGTGGACATCACCGCCACCATCATGACCGCCGGCACGATGGTGTCCACCCGGTGCGTGCCCAGGTCGCCGAACGGCAGCAGGCTCAAGCCGACCAGCAGCGTGATCGGGATGAACATGGTCAGCAGCAGCTGTTCGCCGTTGCGCAGCAACAGGATCAGCTCGAGCCGGGTCTGCGCGAGCATCATCGCGGCGCGCGAACTCGGGCGCGGGGCGGGGGTGAAGGTGCCGGGCGCGAAGCGGTTGGCGGTCGAATCGTGCGTGCTCATCCGCGCAAATCCCGTCCGGTCAGTTCCAGGAAGACGTCCTCGAGACGGCGCTGATCGATCCGTATGTCGGTGGCCAGCACGTCCATTCGCGCGCACCACGCGGTGACGGTCGCGAGCACCTGCGGAGTGATCTCGCCCTCCACCAGATACGTGCCCGGCGCGGTCTCCCTGGGCGCGAAGCCTTCCGGCAGCGCCGCCTTCAGCAGGTCCAAATTCAGTTTGGCCGGCGCGCAGAACCGCAGCTGCCCGGCTGCTCCGTGCGCCGTGACCTCGGCCGGGGTGCCGGAGGCCACGATGCGGCCGTGATCGATGATCACCAGCTGGTCGGCGAGCTGCTCGGCCTCGTCCATCATGTGCGTGGTCAGCACCACGGTGACGCCGTCCCGGCGAAGGGCGTCGATCAGCTCCCAGACCATCAGCCTGGCCTGGGCATCCAGACCCGCGGTCGGCTCGTCCAAAAAGACGATCTCCGGCTTGCCCACCAGGGCGCAGGCCAGCGCGAGGCGCTGCTGCTGGCCGCCGGAGAGACGGCGGTAGGGCGTGCGCCGGTTGTCCTGCAGACCGAGCGTGCGCAGCAGCCAGTCGGGATCGAGCGGATCGGCGGAGTAGGCGGCCACCAAGTCGAGCATCTCGCCCGCTCGCGCACCCGGATACGCGCCGCCGCCTTGCAGCATGACGCCGATACGGGGACGAAGCCGTTCCGAATCGGCGACCGGGTCCAAGCCGAGCACCCGCACCACGCCCGCGTCCGGCGCGGCGAACCCCTCGCACATCTCCACCGTCGTGGTCTTGCCCGCCCCGTTCGGTCCGAGCAGCGCGAGCACCTGCGCCGGTTCGACGTCGAACGTCAAGCCGTCCACCGCCGTCGTCTCGCCGTAACGCTTTACGACACCGTCGACGCTGACGGCGGGTCCGGAACTTACGGTCACGACTCCGCCTCGTTCGCGCTCGGCTGCGTCGCGCCGGTAGGTGCTGTGTTGCAGGGTCCCTCGCTGCGCTCCGTCACGACTCCGCCTCGCCGGCGCTCGGCTGCGTCGCGCCCGTTGGTGCTGTGTCAATGGTTCCCTCGCCGCGCTGGGTCACGATCTCACACCGTAAGCAGTGGGCACCTGTGACGGAGCCGACACCCCCGTCTGCCCACGCCAGGGCAGCGCGTTGCGCGTGATCACGATGAACAGCACCCCGACGATCAGGGTGGCGATGGCGGCGCCCACGATCTGGAACACCTCGAGGTTGGCGCCGCGCGGCATCAGGATCACGCTCACGACCGCCGAGAACGCCACCGCCGGAACGCGGAACACCGGCCGGGTGGCCCACGCTGCCATCGGCACGATCGCCCACAGCAGATACCACGGCTGCACGACCGGGAACAGCAGCACGATGGCGCCCAGCGCCACGCCGAGCGCGCCCACCGCGTGCAGCCGCCCCGTTCCGGTGGCCACCAGCATGCGCACGGTGAAGAAGGCCGCGACCAGCGCCGCGATCGGGCGGGTGATGCTCAGCAGCGCGGTGGTGTGGTCGCCGAGTCCGAGCAGCACGCCGCCGAATCCGGTGATGATGCCGAGCACGGTCGGCAGCGACATCCAGCTGCGCACCACGCTGGCCGTGTTGAGGGTGTAGATCCAGCCGAAGCCGAGCCCACTGACCGAACTGATGAAAAGAGTTGTGCCGATGGCGATCGCGCCCAGCATGGCGGCCGCGATGGCGACGGTGCGCAGTGTGGCGCCCCAGCGCCGGGCCAGCGCCATTCCGACGAAGCCGAGCGCGATGATCGAGGTGAACTTGATCGTCGAGGAGAGCGTGATGATGACCGCGCCGCTGATCAGCCAAGCGTAGGCGCGGCCGTCGAACGGGTGGGTGTCCTCGATCGCGCGCAGACAGAGCTCGAGTCCGGCCAGCATCAGCCCGAGCATGAGCGCGTCGTTGTGCACGCCGCCGACCAGATGGAACAGCACCAGCGGGTTCGCCGCGCCGAGCCACAGCGCGCTCACCGGCGCGACGCCGCAGCGCACCGACAGCCGCGGCAGCGCCCAGACGATCAGCGCGACACCACCGAGCGCCAGCAGCCGGTGCACCCAGACGCCCGCGATGATGTTGTCGCCGGTGAGTTCGGCGATTCCGCGACCGATCCAGAGGAATAGCGGCCCGTAGGGCGCGGGAGTATCACGCCAAATTGTCGGAACGTTGTTGGTGAGGACGTTGTCGATCCCCAACCCAGCGACCGGCCCCTCCTCATAGGGATCGATGCCGCGCGCGGCGATCTCGCTCTGCGCCAGATAGGAGTACACGTCGTTGCTGAACAGCGGTGGCGCCACGCTGAGCGGGATGATCCACAGCAACAGCGTGCGATCCAGTTGCGAGCGGGTCAGCCGGTGGACGGGGGAGCCGCCGATGCCGCCCACCGCGAACCGCCCCAGCAGCAGCCAGGCCAGCACCACCACGACGGTGCCGGTCATGCACATGGCCAGCGAGCCGGTGTGCGCGCGGGCGAAGATGCCGAGCACGCGGACGCCGGAGGTCGGGTTCTGGTGCACCGGCTGCGCGCCGATGCCGAGCGCGCTGATCGCCATCAGCACCGTGCCCGTCGCGCCCATCAGGCGGATCCGGTCCAGCTGCGCCAGCTCTTTGCGATCGAGACCCGGCACTTCCGATTCGTCCCGATGCAGCACCGCGATCGTGTGATCGGGCGTGGGCACGTCGAGTCCGAGTGCCCGGCGCCCGAACGCCAGTGTCCTGCGCCGCGCGCCCTCCAGTACCGCCACGAGACGAAGCCTAGTTCGGGTGGCGGTCGCCCACCGCGAACGGGCACCGCTCGTTCCGATCGGACCCCTCCCGTTCGCGGGGCACAATCGACGCATGGTTTCGGAGTCCAGACGGCGGATCGAGGTCGCCGCGTGCGGGCTGCTGGCGCGGCACGGGTATCACGGGTTCGGGCTGAAAGCGTTGAGTGAAGCGGCCGAACTGCCGTACGGCTCGATCTACCACCACTTCCCCGGCGGTAAGGAGGAGATCGCGGTCGCCGCGATCACCGGCACCGGGATGTTGACCGGCCGGATGATCCGGCAGGCTCCGAACGACGTGTTCGCCACCATGGCGACGCTGTTCGAATTCATGGTCGCCAAGCTGGCGGACTCGGACTGGACCGACGGGTGCCCGATCGGCACGCCCGCGCTGGACGGCGGCAGCGACGTCGACGCGGTGCGCTCGGCCTGTGTGACCGCTTTCGACACCATGGAGCACGCCTTCGCCGGGCTGCTCACCGAACTCGGCCTAGGCGGGGAGGACGCCGCGGCGTTGGCCACCACCGTCGTTGCCGCCTACGAAGGCGCCACGATTCTGGCCCGGATCAGGCAGTCGGACGCGCCGTTGCGGACCGTCGCGGATTCCATGGAGCGGCTGATCCGGTCGACGTTCGCCGCGAGCGTCGCCGGGTCGCCGCCAGGCGATGCGCCGGTCCCTGGGGCGCGCGCGGGCCGGGAAATGCCTTTCGAACAGGATGATTCGGCGTAAAGCCTTGACTAGAAAGAACGTTCTAGCGACACTCGGACGATGAAGCGTCTGATGCTCACCGGTCCCGGCGAACTGCGCTGGGAAGAACATCCGGAACCTGAACTGAGCGGGCCCGGCCAGGCACTGGTACGGCCGGTCGCACTGGCCACCTGCGACATCGACCCCGCCGTCCTACGTGGGGCGTTCCCGCTGCCCGGGCCGTACCCGTTCGGGCACGAGGGCGTCGCCGAGGTGGTCGCGGTCGGGCCGGAGGTCCGCAGCGTCGCCGTGGGCGATCGGGTAGTCGTGCCCTTCCAGATTTCCTGCGGCAGTTGCCGGTCGTGCGCGCGAGGACGAACCGGCAACTGCCGCAGCCATCCGCCGCTGTCCACCTTCGGGCTGGGCGCCATGGGCGGGCTGGACTGGGGCGGGTTGTGGGCCGACCTGGCCCTGGTGCCACACGCCGACGCCATGCTGGTGCCGCTACCGTCCGGCGTCGATCCGGTCGCCGTGGCCAGCGCCAGCGACAACATCCCGGATGCCTATCGCTCCGTCGGGCCGCAACTCGCCGCCGATCCGGGTGCCGAGGTCCTGGTGATCGGCGGCCCCGCCGCCCCCTCCATCGGCCTGTACGCCGCCGGGCTCGCGGTCGCCCTCGGCTCCGCTCGTGTCGTCTATCTCGACGACTCCGCGGAGCGGTTGGAGATCGCGAACTCGCTCGGCGCGGAGGCGATCGAGGGGCCGCGGGAGGCTCGTGTCGGCCGGTTCCCGATCATCGTGGAGGCGGCGGGCGGGGCGAAGGCGCTGCGCGCGGCGATCGACGCGACCGCCTACGACGGCTGGTGCACCAGCGTCAGCGTCCAATTGCAGGACGTCGCCCTGCCGATCCTCGATATGTACACCCGCTGCTGCACTTTCCACACCGGCCGCGCACACGTCCGTCCGGTCATTCCGGCGGTCCTCGATCTGGTAGCCGCGGGCCGCTTCGATCCGGCGCTCGTCACGACCGCCACGGTCGCGTGGGACGAATCCGTGGACGCGCTTTTGGAGACGCCGATGAAGCTGGTCGCCGTGCGGTGAACGCCGCTTGTGACCAATCGCACTCCATGCGCTCGGCACCGCGCCGGACACCATGCCGGTCGCGCTCGCCCTTGGCGAGGACCTGTCGGTGGTCGCCGACCGGTCTTGTTCAGCAGTGCCTATCCCCAGGTCAGCCGGGGGTATGCGGGTATAGGTGGCGGGTAGGCGGCCCTCCCGTGGGGACGCGCGGCGCGGCGGAATTCGCGCAGGTCACTCGGGTAGTGAACTCAGGGCACCCTTATTAGATTTCGGGAACGAATTCCGCCACACTGATGTTGTGAAAACCGTGGGTTTGCGGAGAGAAGACGCGCGAACCGGTCGCAGGGCCGGCGCCGGGTCGACTGCTGCGCCCGCGACGGTCGGCGGCGAGGGACATACCCGGGCGGCCATCGTCCAGTTGCTGCTGGAGGAAGGGCCGATCACCGCGACCGCCATCGGGAACCGGCTGGGCCTGGCCCCGGCAGGCGTGCGCAGGCACCTGGACGCCCTGATCGAGTCCGGTCAGGCACGAGCCGGCCGATCGGCGCCGTGGCAGCAGAAGGGTCGCGGTCGACCGGCCAAGCAATACCAGCTCACCGCGGCGGGCCGAGGCAAACTGGGCCACGCCTACGACGATCTGGCCGGAGCGGCCATGCGGCAGCTCGGCAAGATCGGCGGCGAACAGGCCATCACCGAGTTCGCCCGCCAGCGGGCACGCACTATCGTGGCCGGGATCGAACCGGTCGCGGAGCACACTCCGGAGCAGACCGAGGCCAAGGCCGAGGAGATCGCCGATGCGTTCACCGACGCCGGTTTCGCCGCCACCACCCGCAAGGTGGGCGCGGGCGTGCAGATCTGCCAGCACCACTGCCCGGTCTCGCACGTCGCCGAGGAGTTCCCGCAGTTGTGCGCGGCCGAACTCGAGGCGTTCCGCGAGTTGCTCGGCACGCATGTGCAGCGGCTGGCGACGATCGCCAACGGCGACTGCGCGTGCACCACGCACGTGCCGCTGGTGGTGCCACCGGTAGCCCACACCACAACGTCAGCACAAACCGCTGCACAGCCCGCAGCGGTACGAACGAACGACTCCGGAAGGAGTGCCGAATGACGACGACCACCGACCAGGTGCAACCGCTCACCCAGGAAGAGGCCATCGCCTCGCTGGGTAAATACGGTTACGGCTGGGCCGATTCGGATGTGGCCGGCGCCAGCGCGCAACGAGGTCTGTCCGAGGCGGTTGTCCGCGACATCTCGGCGAAGAAGAACGAGCCGGTATGGATGCTCGAGCAGCGGCTCAAGGCGCTGCGCATCTTCGATCGCAAGCCGATGCCGATGTGGGGCTCCAACCTCGAGGGCATCGACTTCGACAACATCAAATACTTCGTGCGCTCCACCGAGAAGCAGGCCGCGTCCTGGGACGAGCTGCCGGAGGACATCAAGAACACCTACGACAAGCTGGGCATCCCGGAGGCGGAGAAACAGCGGCTGGTCGCCGGTGTTGCGGCCCAGTACGAGTCCGAGGTCGTCTACCACCAGATCCGCGAGGACCTGGAGGCCCAGGGCGTGATCTTCCTGGACACCGACACCGGCCTCAAGGAGCACCCGGAGATCTTCCGGCAGTACTTCGGCTCGGTGATCCCGGCGGGTGACAACAAGTTCTCGGCGCTGAACACCGCGGTGTGGTCGGGTGGCTCGTTCATCTACGTGCCCCCGGGCGTGCACGTCGACATCCCGCTGCAGGCCTACTTCCGGATCAACACCGAGAACATGGGCCAGTTCGAGCGGACGCTGATCATCGTGGACGAGGGCGCCTACGTGCACTACGTCGAGGGCTGCACCGCGCCGATCTACAAGTCGGACTCGCTGCACTCCGCGGTGGTGGAGATCATCGTGAAGAAGGGCGGCCGCTGCCGCTACACCACCATCCAGAACTGGTCGAACAACGTCTACAACCTGGTCACCAAGCGGGCCAAGGCGGAGGCGGGCGCGACCATGGAGTGGATCGACGGCAACATCGGCTCCAAGGTCACCATGAAGTACCCCGCGGTCTGGATGACCGGCGAGTACGCCAAGGGCGAGGTGCTCTCGGTGGCCTTCGCCGGTGAAGGCCAGCACCAGGACACCGGCGCGAAGATGCTGCACCTGGCCCCGCACACCTCCTCGACCATCGTGTCGAAGTCGGTGGCGCGCGGCGGCGGCCGGGCCTCCTACCGCGGCCTGGTGCAGGTGAACAAGGGCGCGCACGGCTCGAAGTCCACGGTGAAGTGCGACGCGCTGCTGGTCGACACGATCAGCCGCTCCGACACCTACCCCTACGTCGACATCCGCGAGGACGACGTGACGATGGGCCACGAGGCGACCGTCTCCAAGGTCTCGGAGGACCAGCTGTTCTACCTGATGAGCCGCGGCCTCACCGAGGACGAGGCGATGGCCATGGTGGTGCGCGGCTTCGTCGAGCCGATCGCCAAGGAACTGCCCATGGAATACGCGCTCGAGCTCAACCGCCTGATCGAACTGCAGATGGAAGGAGCCGTCGGCTGATGGCCGTCGAGAACGTTGCCGAAGCCGCTGAGGCTCGTACCCCTGCGATCAACAAGGGCGAGGTCTTCACCTCGTTCGACGTGAACGCCTTCGAGGTGCCCTCCGCCAAGGACGAGGCGTGGCGGTTCACGCCGCTGCGCCGCCTGCGCGGACTGCAGGACGGCACCGCGGTCCGCGACGGCCGCGCGACGGTCGAGGTCGCGGCGGTCGACGGCGTGACGGTGGAGACGGTCGACCGCGCCGACGCCCGGCTCGGTCAGGGTGGCGTACCTTCGGATCGCGTTGCCGCGCAAGCCTATTCGGGCTTCGAGCAGGCCACGATCGTATCCGTCGGCAAAGAGGCCGAGATCGCCGAGCCGGTGACCGTCACGATCACCGGTCCCGGCGAGGGCAAGACCGCCTACGGGCACCTGCAGATCCGCTTGGACCGCTTCGCCAATGCCACCGTGGTCATCGACCAGCGCGGCAGCGGAACGTACGCCGAGAACGTTGAATTCGTGCTCGGCGACTCCGCCAGGCTGACCGTCGTGGCCGTGCAGGACTGGGCCGACGACGCCGTCCACGTCACCGCGCACCACGCCCAGCTCGGCCGCGACGCCACCCTGCGGCACACCTCGGTCACCCTCGGCGGCGACCTGGTGCGTCTGACCGGGAACGTTCGCTACGCCGGCCCCGGCGGCGACGCGGAATTGCTCGGCCTCTACTTCGCCGACGCGGGCCAGCACTTCGAACAGCGCCTGCTGGTCGATCACGCGGTGCCGAACTGCAAGTCGAGGGTGCTGTACAAGGGTGCGCTGCAAGGCGACCCGGCTCTGTCCGATGGACGCTCCGCAAGCTCCGCGTCTGGGCCGAAGGGCGATGCCCGCACCGTGTGGGTGGGCGACGTGCTCATCCGCGCCGCGGCCGAGGGCACCGATACCTTCGAGGTGAACCGCAACCTGGTGCTCACCGACGGGGCCAGGGCCGACTCGGTGCCGAACCTGGAGATCGAGACCGGCGAGATCGTCGGTGCCGGACACGCGTCCGCCACCGGCCGGTTCGACGACGAGCAGCTGTTCTACCTGCGCGCCCGCGGCATCCCGGAGGACGCCGCTCGCCGTCTGGTGGTGCGTGGGTTCTTCCACGAGATCATCCAGAAGATCGCGGTACCCGAGGTCCGGGAGCGGCTGGAGGCGGCCATCGAGGCCGAGCTCGCCGCTATCGGTGCATGACGAACCAGACCTTCTACAACTAAGGAATTCGAATTCGATGACCACCCTGGAAATCAAGGACCTGCACGTCGAGGTCGCCAACCCCGACGAGACCGGCGAGCCCATCAAGATCCTCAAGGGCGTGAACCTCACGGTGAACTCCGGTGAGACGCACGCGATCATGGGCCCGAACGGCTCCGGCAAGTCGACGCTGTCCTATGCGATCGCCGGTCACCCGAAGTACACGGTGACCTCCGGCTCGATCACCCTCGACGGCGAAGACGTGCTGGAGATGTCGGTCGACGAGCGCGCGCGTGCGGGCCTGTTCCTCGCCATGCAGTACCCGGTCGAGGTTCCCGGCGTCTCGATGTCGAACTTCCTGCGCACCGCCGCCACCGCCGTCCGCGGTGAGGCCCCCAAGCTGCGCCATTGGGTCAAGGAGGTGAAGGAGTCGATGAGCGAGCTGGAGATCGACGCCGCCTTCGCCGACCGCAGCGTGAACGAGGGCTTCTCCGGCGGTGAGAAGAAGCGCCACGAGATCCTGCAGCTGGGCCTGCTCAAGCCGAGGATCGCGATCCTGGACGAGACCGACTCCGGCCTCGACGTGGACGCGCTGCGCATCGTCTCCGAGGGCGTCAACCGCTACAAGGAGCGTGAGCACGGCGGCATCCTGCTGATCACGCATTACACCCGGATCCTCCGCTACATCCAGCCGCAGTTCGTGCACGTCTTCGTCGGCGGCCGCATCGTCGCCGAGGGCGGTGCCGAACTCGCCGAGGAACTCGACGCCAACGGCTACGTCCGTTTCACTCAGACCGCAACTGCTGGAGCCTGATATGACCGCGACGGTCCGCACCCTCGACGTCGCCCGCATCCGGGCCGACTTCCCGATCCTGAGCCGCACGGTCCGGGACGGGAAACCGTTGGTGTACCTGGACTCCGGCGCGACCGCGCAGCGGCCGATCGAGGTGCTCGAAGCCGAACGCGACTTCCTGATCACCAGCAATTCGGCGGTGCACCGCGGCGCCCATCAGCTGGCCGAGGAGGCGACCGACGCCTACGAGGGCGCGCGGGCCGATATCGCGCGGTTCGTCGGCGTCGACGCGGGCGAGATCGTGTTCACCAAGAACGCCACCGAGTCGCTGAACCTGGTGACGCACGCCTTCGGCGACAACCGGTTCCCGTACCACGTCGGGCCGGGCGACGAGATCGTCATCACCGAGCTGGAGCACCACGCGAATCTGGTGCCCTGGCAGGAGCTGGCGCGCCGCACCGGCGCGACACTGAAGTGGTACGGCGTCACCGACGACGGCCGCATCGACCTGGACTCGCTGGAATTGACGTCTGCCACGAAGGTGGTCGCGTTCACCCATCAGTCCAACGTCACCGGCGCCGTCGCCCCGGTCGCCGAATTGGTGCGCCGGGCGAAGAACGTAGGCGCGCTGGTGGTGCTGGACGCCTGCCAGTCGGTGCCGCACATGCCGGTGGATTTCCACGAGCTCGGCGTCGATTTCGCCGCGTTCTCCGGGCACAAGATGCTCGGCCCCTCCGGCGTCGGCGTGCTCTACGGCCGCCGCGCGCTGCTGGAGGAGACGCCGCCGTTCATCACCGGCGGGTCCATGATCGAGACGGTATTCATGGACCACAGCACCTACGCTCCGCCGCCGCAGCGGTTCGAGGCGGGCGTGCCGATGACCTCGCAGGTGGTCGGATTGGGTGCGGCCGTGCGGTATCTGGAAGAGATCGGCATGGAAGTCGTTGCGGCCCATGAGCACACGCTGGTCGGCGCGGCGCTGGAGGGGTTGGCCGGGATCGACGGCGTGCGGGTCGTGGGCCCGACCGAGAACATCGACCGCGGCGGCGCGGTGGCGTTCGTGGTCGACGGTATCCACGCTCACGACGTCGGGCAGATCTTGGACGACGAGGGCGTCGCGATCCGGGTGGGCCACCACTGTGCGTGGCCGCTGCACCGGCGCTTCGGCGTCGCCGCTACGGCCCGCGCCTCGTTCGCGGTCTACAACACTCTCGCAGAGGTGGACGCGCTGGTCGCCGCGGTGCGGAAGGCCCAGAGCTTCTTCGGAGTTGCATAAACCATGCGCATGGAGCAGATGTACCAGGAAGTGATCCTGGACCACTACAAGCACCCGCATCACCGCGGGCTGCGCGAGCCGTACGGCGCCGAGGTGCACCACGTGAACCCGACCTGCGGCGACGAGGTGACCCTGCGGGTTCAGCTGGACGACAACGGCGACGTCTCCGACGTCTCCTACGACGGGCAGGGCTGCTCGATCAGCCAGGCCGCCACCTCGATCCTCACCGATCAGGTCATCGGGCTCCCGGTGCAGCAGGCGCTGAAAGTGGTCGACTCCTACAGCGAGATGATCTCCAGCCGCGGCACCATCGATGGCGATGAGGACATGATCGGCGACGGCATCGCGCTGGCAGGCGTGTCGAAGTACCCGGCGCGGGTCAAATGCGCACTGCTGGGCTGGATGGCGTTCAAGGACGCGGTGGTCCGGATAACCTCCGCGGAAGAGACCAAGCGCGCGATGGGCAGCGCCCTGCCGAAGAATGGGGACCGTCATGAGTGAGACGACACCGGCGACCGAATCGGCCGAGCAGGTCGAGCTCTCGGCCGAGGAGATCAAGCACCTCGAGGATATCGAGGAGGCGATGCGCGACGTCGTCGACCCGGAACTCGGCATCAACGTCGTCGACCTGGGCTTGGTCTACGGGCTGCGCGTCGAGCAGGACAACGTCGCCGTTCTGGACATGACGCTGACCTCCGCGGCCTGCCCGCTCACCGACGTGATCGAGGACCAGTCGCGCAACGCGCTGGTGCGCAGCGGACTGGTGGAGGACCTGAAGATCAACTGGGTCTGGATGCCGCCGTGGGGCCCGGACAAGATCACCGATGACGGCCGCGAGCAGCTGCGCGCGCTCGGCTTCACGGTTTAGGCGTACCTCCACCTTCGCTTCGGCCGTGCGCGAGCTATGGACGGATTGCGTCCGGCAGCGCCCACTGTGCGTACCTCCGCCTTCGTCTAGCGTCGTTCTGCATCGTGTCCGGGTCGCAACGATCCGAGTCCGAATCGTGCGGCAGGCTTCTGGGATCGCCATGCGGCGGCGTGCTCGTCCCGCCATTGGACGGATCCGATAACAGCGGGAAAGATTGCGCTGGTTCCGATCCGGGGCACATCCGAAGAGAAAGACTGTTCGATGAGATTGATGGGTAAGGTCGGCTTTGCCGTCGCGGCGAGCAGCCTTGCGGTGGGGTCGGTGTTGGGCGCGGGGTCGGCGAACGCGGCGGGCTTGTACGCGGCGATCGCGATGAGCGGCGGCTCTTGGACGTACGGGGTGAGCACTGATGAGGCGGGTTTCGACGAGGCAAGGGCCGCGGCGCTCGCCAACTGTGGTGCCGCCGACTGCGAAGTGCTGACCTCGTGGGCGAACGGCTGCGGTGCGCTGGCCGAGAGCAACGAGGGTGTGGCCGCGGCGTCCGGTCCGAACCGGGCCGAGGCCGAGCGTGCCGCCTATCAGAAGCTCGCGGAGATCACCCCGACGGCGCAGCTGGCCAACGTCGGCTCCGCCAGCCTGAGCGGCGCGAAGATCGTCGAGGTCGTCTGCACGAGCAACGCCCGCTGATTCGACGGTGAGATTCCGGGCCCGGATCCCTGAGGGGTCCGGGCCCGTTCGCGTCGGTCGACCTGGGTTCACCTTCTCGTGAAAGCCGCTCGGCATGGAAGCCGTTGTGGCCCATGAGCACACGCTGGTCGGCGCGGCGCTGGAGGGTTGGCCTGGATCGACGGAGTGCTGGTCGTGGGCCCGACCGAGAACATCGACCGCGGTGGCGCGGTGGCGTTGATCCCTACCGCACAGCGTGGGAAGTCCTGGTGTTGGACATGGCAAGTGAGCGGGACGATGATCTGAGCCCTGAATCTGTCGGAGACGGGGAGGATCGTATGTCGGTGCCGCACAAGGCTGCCCTTGGTCTAGCGGTGGTGTCTGCCGCTACCTGCGCCATCGTTGGCAGTCCTGCGGGGCAGGCGCGCGCCGCCGGGGCTTACCACGGCGCGATTGCGCTTTCGTCGAGCACCGGCGCGATCGGGTCCGCGGTCAACTTCTCGGCCGCCGCCGCAGCCGAGACCGCTGCCCGCTCGCAGTGCGGTGTAAGCGACTGCCGGACGGTGGTGCAGTTCTGGAACGCCTGCGGCTCGGTCGTCCGTGGCGCCGATGGTCGCCACGGTTGGGCGTGGGCGATCACCCGGGCTGATGCCGAACGCCGGGCCATCGAGTTCCTCGGTCCCAGCGCACCGCCCTTCCCCGATCTCGGCAGCGCCGTGCCGCGCCCCGCCACTGTGCGCCTCACGGTATGCACGATGACCGCCGGATAGTTCAGCGGCTCGTCCGGCTGTTCGCTGATGGGTCGCTCAGATCGGTTTGTTGCGGGCGATGCCGCCGACTTGGCCGGTGATCGCGTTACGGCAGTGTTTCCTGATGGTTGCTGCAAAGTTGCTATCGATCATGGCGGTGGGTGTGAGAATGAGTCCGGTCACGCGAGTTCGTCCCAGTCGCAATCCACTACTTTCCTGGAAGGGAGTTCGGTAATGGCAGCACAGGACATGGCTACCGAAGGCAGGACGATGTCGGAGGGCCGGCGTGAGGAGATGGCGGACATCCGCGGGGAGGTGGAGTTGCTGCGGATGCGGTTGGACGAGGCGCGGCAGGAGGCGCAGAGCGCCCGGCAGTATGCGATGCAAGCCAGTGGATTGGCGCGGCAAGCCCAGGCGCAGGCTCGTCAGGTGCAGCATCAGGCGCAGATCGCGCAGCAGGACGCCAGCCAGGCCAACCAGCAAGCCCAGCAGGCCAAGCAGCAGGCTATTCAGGCGGGCAACCAAGCCCAGCAGGCCCAAAGCGAGGCCGACCGGGCCCAGAACCACGCCCAGCAGGCCCAAGGGGAGGCCAATCAGTCTCAGCAGCGCGCGGTCTCCGCGGCCGATCAGGCCGATCAGGCCACACAGCTGGCGCAGCAGGCCGAGGACCAGGCCAGCCGGGCTCAGGATAGGTCCAACCAGTGGGAGATGCAGCTGCATCAGATCCGCCAGCAGGCCCGCCAGATGCAGGGTCGCTGACCGGTCGAGCGGATACCGAGTGAATACGGCGCCGACGAACCGGCGCGCCGGAAACCCGGTGCGTTCGGTTCGCCGGTCCGGGAGAGGTGGGTGGCGATGAGTGATCAGACCCCGCCTCCCCCGGCGGAGGAGCCGGAGGTCGATGTCGAAGTGGTGGTGCCCGAGGCGCTGAGCGCCGGGGTATATGCGAATGGATTCACCTGCTGGTACAACCGAACTGATTTCACCGTGGACTTCTTGGTCTACCTCCCGGCCGAACCCGGTTCGGTCAAAGGCGACGGGCCGGTGATGCGGCAGCCCGTGCAGGTCGTATCCCGGGTGAAGTTCCCGCCCGCGTTGATCTTCCGGTTGATGCAGACGCTCAACGATGCGATGAGCAACTACGAGCGCCAGTTCGGGCACATCACCCACCTCGGCGACGAACCGTCGAACTGATTACACGTCAGGAGTAACCCGCGATGGTCACTTGGTCCGGCCCGGTCATCCTGGTCGCCTGTGCGCTCGACCGCTCGGTCATGCCGGACCCGGCAGTGCGGTATCGGCCCGAACCGATCACCGGGCGCCGCTACCAGCCCGTCAGCGTCGCTCCGCGACCGGCGCCCACGTCCAAGCCCATCGTGTCCGGGAGGGCCGCGGGCAGCGTCGGGTGAGGCCGGGATAGGCGATCGGCGCGGTCCCCGGCTCGCACGCTCCGGCCAGGCGCGGACATCCGGCGAAACCCGTGCGGTCCGGCGGCGGAAGTGGACATGATGCGGGAGTGGACGAGATGACGTATCTGCGGTCGAGACAGGCACTGCACGCGACGGCGGAGTTGCTGATAGCGGGGCCGCAATACCGGGAGTTCGGCACTATCCGGCTACGTGCCGTGCACGGGGGATTCGGGGGTGTGCGGTGGCCGTTCTCGGTTGTCGGCGCCGAGTTGGTGTGGCCCGAGGGGCGGATCCGGTTGGAGGGCACCTACCGCGACGTGGCGCGTGTGGCCGGCTTCGAACCGGGAGCGCCGGAGGGTTCCTATTCGGACACCACCGGTGTCGATCTCGACGCCGCGATCGAGCTGGACGCGTCGGCAGCGGGGCTGATCGAGGAGTGGTTCGCGGTGGGGGACAGGGCGTTACGCTGCCTGGCACCCGATGTGACTCCGGTGCTGTGGCCCGAGCATTTCGATCTGGCGAGCACACTGGACGAGGTGAACTACGGCGTCTCGCCGGGCGACGACGCGCATCCGGGACCGTACGCCTATGTCGGACCGTGGAGCCCGCGCAGCGGCGATTTCTGGAACGCGCCGTTCGGCGCGCTGCGTCCACGCGACAAGGTGAACACCGTGGCCGCGCTGCTGCAATTCTTCGAGGACGGCCGGAAACGCGCGGCCCAGGGCTGACCCCGGGGTCCGGCCGCTCACCGAACGCAACCGGCGAAGATCAGGCGCCTTTGCGGGCGGCGGTCTTCTTGGCGGTCTTCTTCGCGGGCGCCTTCTTCGCTGTGCTCTTCGACGCCCCGCTCTTCGAGGCGGCGCTCTTTGCCCCGGAACTCTTGGCCGCCGTCTTCTTCGCCGCCTTCTTCGGTTCGGTCTTCGCCGCACCGTCGCCGCCGGCCGTCCGGCGTCCGCTGGCCTCCAGGCTGCGCTGCAGCGCGGCCACCAGGTCGACCACCTCGGCGTCCATCCCGGTCGGCACCATCTCCGGCTGCTCGGGCACCTTCCCGGTGCCGCTGGCGATCGCCTCGTCCAGCAGGCGTTTGAGCTCGATCTGGTATTCGTCGGTGAACTGGTCCGGATCGAAGTCGTCGGACATGGTCTCGACCAGCGTCTCGGCCATCTTGATCTCTTGCTGCTTCGGTTCCGCGACACCGTCGAGCGATTCGAAGTCCACCGAGCGCACCTCGTCCGGCCACAGCAGGGTCTGCAGCACCAGCACGCCGTCGCGCACGCGCAGTGCGGCGAGCCTGGTCTTCTGGCGCAGCGTGAAGTACACCAGCGCGGTGCGCTCGATCTCCTCGAGTGTCGTCGCGAGCAGCACATACGCCTTGGGTGTGCTGGAATCCGGTTCCAGGTAGTAGCTCTTGTCGAACAGGATCGGGTCGATCTGGTCGGACGGCACGAACTGCAGCACCGGGATCTCGTGCTTCTCCGCCACGGGCAGTTTCGCGAAGTCCTCGTCGGTCAGCACGACCTTGTCTCCATCCGGAGACTCATAGGCCTTATCGATATCGGTGAACGGGATGGACTGACCGCACACGGTGCATACGCGGTCGTATTTGATCCGGCCTCCATCCTTGGCATGGACCTGATGGAACCGGATGTCGTGGTCCTCGGTGGCGGTGTACACCTTCACCGGGACGTTCACCAGCCCGAATGCGATCGAGCCTTTCCAGATCGATCTCATGCCTCCATCATGGCCGAACCCGGGCGACCGCGCGACGGAACCGGAATCCCGAGTGTCGCGGCCGCGACACGCCGACGCAGCCGCCACGGCAACGCCGCGAAGAGGGTGCGCATCGCATTGACCGTGCCCGTCAAGTCGGTGCGGCCGGATAGATACGCGCGTTGCGCCGCCGGGGGCAGCTCGAAGAACGTGTCGAAGAACACCGGGAGATCAGCGGGGGGCATGGCCAGCAACGCCCGCAGTCCCGCTCCGCGAAGATGGTGGACGACCCGCGCGGCCGCCGGCCATACGTCCTGACCGGCCGCCATGGCATCGGCCGCGGCCAGCGCGGCGGCGACGCTGTATCCGGTCGCCGGATGCAGGAACCCTCCCGCCGCGCCGAACGTGTGCGGGCCCGGACGCCCGCCCTGCACAGGGAATCGGACATGCTCGACGGGTTCCGCACCAGTGAGCGGGATGCCCCTGGCACCCAGCCGGTGGTGCAGGCGCATGCGCAGCCGCGAACCCGCGAGGGCGGGACGACCGGCCAGGCAGGTCTCCTCCAGCAGCATCCGCTCGTCGTCCAGCGGGACGGCGTAGAGGAACGAGCGCATCTCGCCTGCCGCCGCGCCGTTATCGGCGCGCCAGTCCATGAACAGCGGGTCGAGGCCCGCGCAGCGCTCGGCGTCCACGATCACGCCATAGGCGGTCTGCTCGGCCCGCGCGGCGGAACGGGTGAGGCCGCGGGCGTCCACGACTCTGGCCGCCGCGAGTGACCGGCCCGAGGCGAGAGTCACCCGCTCGGGAGAGATCTCGACCGCGCGGTCGGCGATGATCCGTGCGCCGGACAAGGACAACGACGTCTGCAAACGCGCGGTGTCCAGCACTACGTAGCTGCGGTCGAGCTGATGCGCCCGAGTTCCCCATGCCATCGGCCGGGCCACTGTCGCGGCAATCGCCTCCGGCGCCAGCCAATGCGGCAGTTCATCGGCCCATGCCGCATACGTGGCCGTCCACCTGCGTTCCGGCGCGGGGTCCAGAGCGATGACCGTGAGCCCGCGCGCCGTAGCGCGGTGCGCAAGGGCCCGTCCGGCCGGGCCCAGACCACAGACGATCAGATCCGGCGTCACGCTACGTCCGCGGGGGTGCGCCTGCGTGCATCGTCTGTGCCTTTCGTTCGTTCGGTCCTCGATTGGTCGGAGCCTAGTAGCCCGGCTCGCCTCGACGGCGACATCGCCGTCGGCCCATGCCGCCATGCCGAAGCCGGGCGCATTCCAGATGAACTCTTCGCGAATACCGCGGTACGGACACGGCCCGGGGCCGGTTACCCGAGGCCACGGCGCAGCTGCTGTCGAGATGTTCGGAACAACGGCGCAGCGAACTCTGCTCCTGGGGGCGGTACCACGCGCTTCGCGGACAGTCGATGTGTACGTCAGAAAAGCGGCGGTGTCAGGGCAACCGTCCCTGCGCGCGGCGGCGCAGGATCTCGGCCGCCAGGCGCACAGGGCCAGGCCCGAGCGCTGGTCGCGCACGGAATGTGTTCTCGCCCACCAGAGTTTCGCCCGCGTTGTTAGGATTCCGGGGCGCTGGCGCACGCATCCGGCCCCGGTGTCGAGGTTCGGCGGCGAATGACCGGCGTGCCGGTGCGCCGCGATGGCGTACCGGGCAGGCAGCACAACCGGCGACACCGTGGCAGTCCGAGGACGAAAGCGGCCCGGCCGGAACGAGTTAGGGGTATAGGCAGTGTTCGAACTGACCAGGCGGCGCAGCCGATGGATCCTGGCGGTGTTCGCCGTGCTCGCGCTGGCGATGGGCACGCTGAGCGCGACGCTGTTCGACAAAGTGCAGGGCGGCGGGTACACCGATCCCGACAGCGAATCCAGCCGCGCGGCCGCGGTGCTGCGGGACACCTTCGGCCAGGCCACTCCGAATCTCGTGCTGCTGGTGCAGACTCCCGGGTCGGTGGACGACGCCGCCGCGGTCACCGCGGCGACCGAGCTGGTCGCCGAGCTGAAGTCGGAGTCCGGTGTCGCGGGCGTCGCCTCCTACTGGACCGAGAAGTCGCCCGCGCTGCGCAGCACCGACGGCGCCAAAGGCCTGATCGTGGCCAGCATCCTCGGCGAGGAGTCCGAGGTCGACAAACGAGTCGGCGATCTCGCCGAGCGGTTCGGCGGCACGCACGGTCCGCTGGAGGTGCGGGTCGGCGGGTACGCGATGCTGCTGCACGAGACGGTGAAACAGAGCGAGAAAGACGTCGTGCTCGGCGAATCGATCGCCTTCCCGATCACGCTGGTCGCGCTGCTGCTGGTCTTCGGCGGCTTGGTCGCGGCCAGCCTGCCGCTGGTCATTGCCATGATCACGGTGATGATCACGATGGGCGCGCTGTGGCTGATCGCGAGCGTCACCGATCTCGCGGCGACCGCGACCAACGTCGCCACCCTGCTCGGTCTCGGCCTCGCCATCGACTACAGCCTGTTGATCATCAGCCGCTATCGCGACGAGCTGGTCGCCGGAAAGCAGCCCGCGGCCGCGGTGGTGGCGACCATGCGCTCGGCCGGTCGCACCGTCGCATTCTCGGCCGTGACCGTCGCGGTGGCGCTGTCGGGCCTGTTGTTCTTCCCGCTGCTGGCCGTGCGGTCGATGGGGTACGCGGGCCTGGCCGTGGCGGTGATCGCCGCGGTGGTCTCGCTGACCGTGCTGCCCGCGATCCTGTTCCTGCTCGGCACCAAGATCGACAACGGTCAGCTGTGGTGGTTCCTGCGCGCCGCCCGGCCTGCGCCGGGCGAGGGCGCCTGGCATCGGCTGGCCCGGTTCGTGATGATGCGGCCGATACCCATCGGGCTCGCGGTGACCGCCTTGCTGCTGGTACTGGGCGCGCCTTTCCTCGGCGTGAAACTCGGCTTCCCGGACGAACGCTCGCTGCCGGAGTCGATGAACAACCGCCAGGTCACCGAGACCATCCAGCGCGACTTCTCCGCCACCGAGCAGAACGGCCTGTTCGCGGTGCTGCCCGAGACCGCCTACAACGCGGCGGGATTGGACGCCTACGCCAGGGAACTGTCGGAGATCGAGAACGTCCGCCGGGTCGACACCGCCACCGGCAGCTACAGCCACGGCGGTCTGCTCGCCCCGCCCACCCCGGCCAACGACCGCTTCCGCGCGCCGAACGCCGCCTATCTCACGGTGATTCCGGACACCACTGATCCCGGTGCGCTGGACCGGATCGCCAGTACCGTGCGCGCGACACCCGCCGCGTCGCCGGTGCTGGTCGGCGGCGTGGCCGCGGCGAACGCGGACGCGATCGACGCGGTGGTCTACGCGCTGCCGTCCGCGCTGGTGTTCGTGGTGCTGATCATGGTGGCGGTGCTGTTCCTGCTCACCGGAAGCGTCGTGCTGCCCCTGCTGGCGGTGGTGCTCAGCGTGCTGAGCCTGACCGCGACCTTCGGGGCGCTGGTCTGGATCTTCCAGGACGGGCATCTGTCCGGCTTGCTCGGGTTCACCGTCACCGGCGACCTGCCGCCGACGGTTCCGGTCATGCTGTTCGGCGTCGCGTTCGGCCTGGCTATGGACTACCAGGTGTTCCTGCTGGCCCGCATCCGCGAGGAGTACCAGCGGACCAGATCCAACGCGCTGGCGGTGACCTCCGGGCTGGAGCGGATCGGACGGATCGTCACGGCGGCGGCGGTGTTGATCTCGCTGGTGTTCCTCGGCTTCCTCGCGTCGGACATCACGTTCATGAAGGCCTTCGGGATCGGCCTTCCGCTGGCGGTCCTGGTTGACGCGACCCTGGTGCGCGGATTCCTGCTGCCCGCGGCGATGGAGTTGCTCGGCGACTGGAACTGGTACGCACCCGGGCCACTGCGCAAGCTGCATCGCCGTTTCGGCATCGAGGAGGGACCGGCCGCGGCCCCGGTTGCCGGCTCCCAGGATTGGCGTCAGCCCGCCCGGCTCTGATCCGCGTATCGGGTAGGGTCGGTCGGGCAGACCGGGGGAGCCCGCACGGGGTGGGACGGCCGCTCGGGGATGCGGGAAGGCGACCGCGATGACGTATCCCTCGGGCCCGGGGTTCGACGGCGGGCCAGGCGATTACTCGAAATCCGACGGTGTGGAGTATGGGTGGGGGCAATCATCCCCACCCAGCGAGTACCCGCTGTCGGCGTGGGAAGCGCCGCCCTTGCCGCCGCCCCCGAAATCCGGTACCGGCCGGATAGCCGGGCTGGTCGTCGGCATCGTCGCCGTCCTGGTCGCGGTCGGCATCGCTGTGGCGGTGGTCCCGCGCGAGCGTGGCGCCGCGCAAGCCGTCGCCACGTCCGCCGACTCGGCCACCCGTGCCACCACGGCCACCAGCACCCGAACCAGCGGCCCGTCGTCCGGCAGGCTGAGCCACTCCGAGTACGCCGGGAACTGGGACTTCCGGTTCGACCGCGTCGAGTTGCACGCCGACTGGGTCGACGGCCGTGACCACCCCGATTGCGGCGACATCGACAAAGCGGGCAAGCTCGCCGGTCTCGGCTGCACCTACGCGGCGGAACTGGTGTTCCGCACCGAGGGCGGCGCGCTGATGCTCACCCAGTTCATCCTCGGCATGACCGATGAGAGCCGGGCCGCCGCGGCGAAGGATCGATTCAGCGACGCGGACCTGAGCCTGCGGCCGGGCTCGTACATCTCCGGTTACGCGACCGGCAAGTGGAAGGACGGCAGCCAGAAGGAGTTCGTCGTGGTGACCATAGCGACCGCCACCGACGCGGTCGCCCCCGAGACGGTGGAGAAGTATCTGCGCTACCGGCACGCCGACATGCTCGGCGCACTCGCATTCCGGTAGCGCGGCGGGCCCCGCGGCGGTGCCGGGAGCTCCGTGGAAAGGTCAGAGCCCGCCGGTCGACAGCAGCCCGCCGTCCACGCGCACGGTCTCGCCGGTGATCCATGCGGCCTCGTCGGACACCAGGAAGCCGATCAGGCGTGCCACGTCCTCCGGGCTGCCCAGCCGTTTCATCGGGTACACGCTCGCGGCGCGTTCCTCGTCGGCCGAGTACAGCGCGTCGGCGAACTTGGTCTTGATCACGCCCGGCGCGACGGCGTTAACCCGGATCTTCGGTCCCAGCTGCCAGGCCAGTTCGTCGGTCAGGCGGATGAGCGCGGCCTTGGACGCGCCGTACGCGGCGATCACGCCGGTCGAGCGGATACCGGCCACGCTGGCCACGTTCACCACGGCGCCCCCGTGGTCGCGCATCCACGCCTTGTAGGCCTCCTGGATGTAGCCGAGCGCCGCGACCACGTTGACGTCGAAGATCTTGCGCACCGCGTCCAGGTCCGCGTCCATCAGAGACCCGAACACCGGGTTGATGCCGGTGTTGTTGATCAGGATGTCCAGCGAACCGAACTCCGTGACCACGCGCTCGACCGCGGCCGCCCGATCCTCGGCGACGCCGGAGTTGCCGGCCAGCGCGACGACCTGTCCCTGGTGGCCCAACTCGCGCAGCTCGGCGGCCGCCTCGTCCAGCGGATCCTTCTTCCGCGCGGTGATCAGCACGTTCGCGCCGCGGCCGAGCAACTCCGCCGCGACCGCCTTGCCGATGCCCCGGCTGGCCCCCGTGACCAGAGCGCTCTTGCCCAATAGATCGGTACTCATGGCATCGCACGGTAGCGCAGTTGTCCGCGCGTGCCGTTACCGCCGTCACATGCGGGGCGCTGGGCTGCGGAAGGTCCGTTCGTGCCGGTTAAAATCGGTGGTTCTTGTGCGCGTCGGGTCGAACAATCGAGCGCACGCGTCCAGCACCACGATCCGCGAGGAGAAGTTTGTGATCACCGCGACCGACCTGGAAGTCCGGGCCGGAGTCCGCACCCTGCTGTCGGCCCCCGGGCCGGCGCTGCGCGTGCAGGCGGGCGACCGGATCGGGCTGGTCGGACGTAACGGCGCGGGCAAAACGACCACGCTGCGCATCCTGGCGGGCGAGGGCGAGCCGTACGCGGGAAAGATCCTGCGTTCCAGCGACATCGGCTACCTGCCGCAGGATCCGCGCGAAGGCAACCTCGACGTGCTTGCCCGCGACCGGGTGCTGTCCGCGCGCGGGCTGGACACGCTGATCCGCGAGATGGAGAAACAGCAGGCCTTGATGGCCGAGGTGGCCGACGACAAGGAGCGCGAGAAGGCGGTACGCAAGTACGGCAGGCTCGAGGAACGGTTCTCCGCGCTCGGCGGTTACGTCGCCGAGAGCGAAGCGGCGCGCATCTGCCACAGCCTCGGATTGCCCGACCGGGTGCTCGGCCAGCAGTTGCGCACTCTCTCCGGCGGCCAGCGGCGCCGAATCGAATTGGCGCGCATCCTGTTCGCCGCCTCCGACGGCAGCGGCGGCCGCTCGGACACCATTCTGCTGCTGGACGAGCCGACCAACCATCTCGACGCCGACTCGATCACCTGGCTGCGCGGTTTCCTGCAGAACCACGACGGCGGCCTGATCGTGATCAGCCACGATGTGGAACTGCTCGCCGACGTGGTGAACAAGGTGTGGTTCCTGGACGCGGTGCGCGGCGAAGCCGACGTCTACAACATGGGGTGGAAGAAGTATCTGGACGCGCGCGCCACCGACGAGCAGCGCAGGCGCCGCGAACGCGCGAACGCCGAGAAGAAGGCGAGCGCGCTGCGCGCCCAAGCCGCCAAACTGGGGGCGAAGGCCACGAAAGCGACTGCGGCGCAGAACATGGCCAAACGGGCCGATCGCCTGCTGGCCGAACTCGACGACGTACGCGTCGCCGACAAGGTCGCCAGGATCAAGTTCCCCGAGCCCGCGGCCTGTGGGAAGACGCCGCTGATGGCCGAGAACCTGACCAAGGTCTACGGTTCGCTGGAGATCTTCACCGGCGTCGATCTCGCGATCGATCGCGGCAGCCGGGTCGTGGTGCTCGGGCTCAACGGCGCGGGCAAGACCACGCTGCTGCGCCTGCTCGCCGGGGTCGAGCAGCCGACCGCGGGCGGCCTGGTGCCCGGCCACGGCCTGAAGATCGGGTACTTCGCGCAGGAGCACGACACCCTGGACGACGACGCCACCGTCTGGGAGAACATCCGCCATGCCGCGCCGGATGCGGGTGAGCAGGATCTGCGCGGCCTGCTCGGCGCGTTCATGTTCTCCGGGCCGCAGCTCGACCAGCCAGCAGGCACCCTCTCAGGTGGTGAGAAGACCCGTCTGGCGCTGGCCGGTCTGGTCTCCTCGGCGGCGAACGTGCTGCTGCTGGACGAGCCGACGAACAACCTCGATCCGGTGTCGCGCGAGCAGGTGCTCGACGCGCTGCGCACCTACGCGGGCGCGGTGGTGCTGGTGACCCACGACCCCGGCGCAGCGGAGGCGTTGTCTCCGGAACGCGTGATCCTCCTCCCGGACGGGACGGAAGACCATTGGTCGGCGGAATACCTGGAACTTATTCAGCTTGCGTGAGTTTCATCACAGGAACCCGTTGATCACGGCCTGCTGAGTGCTTAGCCTGGAAAGACGCTGCTCGGCGACTCGGAGGAAGCCATGAGCGACAGGCCCACACAGAGTAAGGCCACATTGGGTAAGGGCACACGCGTCACCGGGAAGTCGCGCGACCGCCTACAAACCCAGCTGAAGAAGCAATACGAGGCGGGTGCGAGCATCCGGTCACTGGCGCGGTCCACCGGCCGTTCCTATGGCTTCATTCACAACGTGCTAGTGGAGTCGCATGTGCAGCTCCGCAGCCGGGGTGGGGCCAATCGCCGGAAGGGCCAGTAGCGTCCCGATGCCGCGATGAATTCGCGCCGCGGGGATCGTCGGCACTGTTGAAAGCGACGGTGTCGACGGAAGGACCTCGCGGTGCGGGAGTTGCTGCTGCAGATCATGGTGACGCTGGACGGCTACGCGGCCGGGCCGGACGGAGCGCTCGACTGGATCGAGGTCGACGATCCCGAACTGGACAACTATCTCGCCGAGCTGCTCAGCGGCGTCGACGCGCAAATCTTCGGGCGCACGTCCTACCAGCTGCTCGCCGGGTATTGGCCGGACGCGCAACGGAATCCGGCGACTCCCGGGGACGCGCGGCTGGCTCCACTGGTCAACGCGCTGCCCAAACTGGTGCTGTCGCACCGGCCGGACCTGGAGCTGCCGTGGCAGCCCGCCCGCAGGATCGGCGCGGACCTGCGCGCCGAGATCGCGGAACTGAAGAACAGCTCCGGCAAGCCGGTGGTGGTGTTCGCGGGCGCGCGCACCGCGCAGGAATTCCTCCGCCTCGACGCGGTGGACGAGCTTCGGCTGCTGGTGTTTCCGGTGCTGCTCGGCACGGGTCAGCAGCTGTTCGAGGAGGTGACGCCACGGCGGCTGCGGCTGGTGGACGTCGTCGCGTTCCCGGCGTCCGGCGTGGTGCGGCAGGTCTATCGCCGCACTCAGTAACCGGCCACCATGCCGTCGCCGTCCACCAAGAGGTTGGCCAGGCTGCGGAAGATGGGCAGTCCGGTCTTGATCTCCAGGTAGGCGAACTGGCCCTGCGGATTGACCTCGAGAAAGTAGTACTCGCCATCGCGGCCGAGCCGGATGTCGAGCACACCGAAGGACAGTCCGAGCGCACCCATCAGGGTGGCCAGCGACTTGCTCACCGCGGCGGGCAAGTGGTCGGGCGTGAAGTCGACCGAGGTGTCCAGGCGCGAGTCGACCTTGCCGACCCCGGCTTGCGAGTCGATGCGCACGGTCCATTCGATCCCGTCCACCCACACGACGCGCAGGTCGCAGGTGGCGTCGATGTAGTCCTGGAACGTGGTCGGCGCCGAACGGATCGCGGCGAGCCTGCCGAAGTCGTCGCGGGAGATGATCCTGGTCTCGGCGAACTCGCCGCGGCTGGTGCCGGTGCGTTTGTAAACGACGGGACCGGGCCGGGATTCGACGAAACTGCGCGCCTCGTCGGGGTCATTGGTGATCAGCGTCTCCGGTACCGCGAACCCGGCCCGCAGCGCCGTTTCCAGCTGCACGATCTTGCGTCCCGCGGTGCGGTCGGCGCCAGGGTCGTTGACCCAGTAGGCCGGGATGGACCAGAGCAATCCCTGGATGAAGCCATCGCATTCGGCTTGGCGGAAGTCGTTGTCCGAGCTGCGGACACCCGCGGGCACCCGGGTGGGGTGCGGGCGCCGCCACCAGACCGACCGGACGTCGTCGAGGCCGATCAGGTGCGACAGCGAGCGAGTCGTGCCGAGCCGGTCCAGGCGGAAGCTGCCGGACTCGCGGGGGAAATCACGTAAATCGAGCTGGATCGGACTGAGTCCGTGGTGCTCTCGTAACGTCGCCGCCATCGCGGTGCCGTGGAGGTCATCGGATTCGGACACGATCAGGACCGAGGTCCTCCGGCGTGCCGCCATGCGCGTGCCGTTCAGTCGAGACTGTCGCAGTTGATGCCGTCGTCGCTGCCGTCGAGCGATTTGGTCTGGCAGTAGGTGAACGTCGCGCCGCCCGCACCCGGGCCCTGGACGAGTTGCAGCCGGTCGGCCCAGATTTCGGTGAGGCGGCGCAGCTGGTCGTCGCCGAATGCCTCCGACGGCGCGTCCGGGATGGTCATCGGCCGGTCGACCAGGTCGATCCGCAGACGCCGGGTGAAATCGGCGGTGGCGCCAGCGCGAATGTCCACCGACACCGGGCGGCCGTCTTGATCGGCGTGCGGCACAGCGGAATCGACGACGCGCAGAACGTCGGACCGGCGGAACGTCCACGTGCCCTCGGCGACGCGCACGCTGATCTGGCGGTCCGATTCCGCGACCAGCAGACCCTGGAGCGGCGGAACGCGGTCACCCTGCGGCGTCGTTCCGGGACGGCGGATTGCGTCGGTCATAGCCGTTTCTCCGATCTGCTCACCATTTGCCACGACCCCCGAGCGTGTGAGCGATCATATCGCGGTAGGTGCTTCGATCGGTTCGGATCGGGAGATTTACCGGCCGGTGGCAAACCGAATTCCGATCCGGAACCGGCGAGTACCGAAACATTTCCGGTGGACCGGAAATAGTCAGGGTGCAATCATCGAGCTATCCCAGAGGCCGGATGGGACCGCGTTCATAGCCCGATATTGGCGGCTGTGCATCTGCACTCTCGTGCACTGCGGCCTCCGCGGGGCGGCCCGGGCCACCGCGTCCGCATGGGATGGTATTTCCTCGGCTCGGCGTGCGGGGCGTCTTGCTCAACTTGCCCGAATCGGACTGGGCGGGCCGGGATTTGCGAGTTCAGTCGCGTTCGCAGGATCCTCAGCGCCGGTTGCCGTTGCGCTCGGCCCACCACGCCGGGGCGTCGACGAAGTGGTTGTCGAATTCGTCCTGGGCCGCCGCGAGCTCGGCCATGGTCGATTCGCCTGCCGCTATGCGCTCCAGCAGACGGAAGTACTCGAAGCGCTGCACGCCCGGTGTGAGGGCGATCAAGATGCGCGCCGTGCTGCCGGGCGCGGCGCCGAACGCGTGCGGCATGAACTTGGGTACCACGATCGAACCGCCAGCGCCCACCGTGACGATCCGGTCGCCCGCCAGCAGCTGCAGTTCCCCCTCGGCGACATAGAACAGCTCGTCGGAACGTGTGTGGTAATGCGGCGCCGCGCCGTCGGCCCCGCGGTCCATGGCCACTTCGAGTGTGCTCAGTGCGCCGCTCGCCTCCTCGGCGTCTATCAGCAGCCGCAGGGTGACCGATTTCGTCCGCAGTGTCTCCGCATCCTGCGGCTGGCGGATCGCGGCTCGGATGCGCGGGGCGGTAGCGCTCATCGGAACTCCATTTGGTTCGCTGATTTATAGTTCGCTACCGAACTATATACCACCGAATAGAATCCGTCCATGACCGAACAGAAGGCGGACGCTGTCGACGCGATCGTGGCGCAGTGGCGGCGCGAACGTCCGGACCTCGAGCTCGAGGCCATGGCGGTGATCGGCAGATTGGGCAGGCTGATGGTGGTGGCGCAGCGCGAGATCGAGGCAGTGTTCGGCAAACACGGCCTGCAACGCGGTGAGTTCGATGTACTCGCCGCGCTGCGGCGTGCGGGCGAACCCTTCGAGCTGAACCCGTCGGTGCTCGCCGACACGCTGATGCTCTCGCGGGCCGGGATGACCGGACGGCTGGATCGGCTGGAAGCCGCGGGGCTGGTACGGCGGGTCGCGGACGCACAGGACCGTCGCGCGATCCTGGTCGCCCTCACGGCGGCCGGGCGCGAACTCGTCGACGCCGTGGTCACCGAACACACCGCGAACGAGACCAGGATCCTGTCCGTGCTGACCGCTGGTCAGCGGCGGGAACTGGACCGGATCGCGCGAATTCTGCTGAGCAGTATGGAGGCGGGGGAGTAGTCACGGTAGCTCACACGGCCTTCGATCCACCGAATCGCGCTCTACATGGGGAAACTCGTGGCCTGATGAGGTAGCTCGATACTCACGCCTGCGGTGCCACTCGGGTTTACCGTGGAATTGCGTGCCGAAAGTTTCGGTGCGATTGTGCAAGGAGGACACGATGATAGACATCGTCACTCTCCGCGGCACCGGGGAGCCGCGGAACTCCGACGGAACGCCCGCGGGCATGCTGCACGAAGTCGCCAAACTACTCGACACCGACAAATTCAGCTGCTTCGAGCCCGAGTGGCCCGCTTCGGTAGGGCCTGTGCCGGTGGGGCCCGCGCCGAATGTCTGGGGTCCGTCGCTGGACACCTCGGTGCGGCTCGGCACAGCCGCGGGGGTGAAAGCCATCCAGGACTCGCCGAACGTCTGCGGGCTGCTGAGTTATTCGCTCGGTGGCATATGCGCCAGCAGGATCTTGGAGGGCGTCCGGTCGGGGAAGTACAAGAACATCGACGGCACGCCGCTGGAGATCGCGTTCGCGGTGAACATCGCAAACCCGGTGCGCCGGGCCGGTGAGTCGGTCGGAAACCTCTGCCCCGCAGCGACCTTCGGTCTGCACGGGCAGCGCGGCGCGTGGCCTGCCTCGGTCGCGGTCCGCGAGTACGCCAACCCCGGCGACATCATCACCGCCGCCCCCAAGGATTCGCCGCTGCGCATCATCGGCGTCGGCATCTCGCCGTTCTCCTTCGTGGAGGGCGCTCGGATCGGCAACGTCGCGCCGCTGATCTTCGCCGAACTCCTCGAAATCCTGCAACGCGACCCGATCGGCAACCTCGACCGCTACAGCGCGGCGGTCCGCGGCGTCATCGGTTACCTGACGCCTTGGCCGCACGGTCAGCACGTGCTCTACGCGACACACAAGATGCCGGGCACGAAGGTCTTGTGGACCACACACGCCGCGGAGTACATCAACGCGACGTATTGAAGGCTTCACGCCGCCGGCACTGGCGCTTTCCGTCTCGACCAGTACGGCCTGAAGACGCGGAGAGGCGGGGTAGCGAAAGCTTCAGTGCTTGCGACGGACGGAGGCTTCTACTAGATCCAGCACCGCGGAGAGGTTTTCGTTGGTGTGGCCGGAGGCGATCCGGGCGATCAAGCCGTCCAGGACGAGGTCGAGGTAGCCGAGCAGGACGTCGGTGGGCACATCGTCGCGCAGTGCGCCCGCGGCCTTGCGGCGTTCCAGGCGGGCCAGGGTGGCGGCGGTGAGCTCGGCCGAACGCTGGGTCCAGCCTGCGCGGAACTCGGGATCGGTGCGCAACCGCCGCGCGATCTCCAAACGTGTTCCGAGCCAGTTGAACTGCTCGGGGTGGGCGAGCATGTCGCGCATCACCTGCACGATGCCCTGGTTGGCCGCGACGTCGGCCATGCGTTCGGCATCCTCTTGGGCGAGGGCGAGGAACAGCGCGTCCTTGTCGCGGAAATGGTGGAATATGGCGCCCCGGGAGAGCCCGATCTCCTCCTCCAGGCGGCGCACGGTGGCGCCGTCGTAGCCGTACTCGGCGAAGCAGCGGCGTGCCCCGTCGAGAATCTGGCTGCGCCGGGCGGCGAGGTGATCGTCACTGACCTTGGGCATCGGGCTCCTCCGAGGGAAGCGGGCATCGCGCGGTGCGCGGTGCGGCGCGAAGCGGAATGTGGAGAGGTCCGCGCACCGCCGGATGCGGTGCGCGGACCCTTCTACGACGGTTCCTACCGTCGGCGGAACACAGTTCAGCCGCGAATCATGTTGCGCAGCACGTACTGCAGGATGCCGCCGTTGCGGTAGTAATCGGCCTCACCGGGGGTATCGATCCGCACGACCGCGTCGAAGGTGATCTTGTCACCATTCTCCTTGGTGGCGGTGACCTTCAGGGTCTTCGGGGTGACACCCTCGTTCAGCTTGGTGATGCCCTCGATGTCGAAGGTCTCCGTGCCGTCCAGCTTCAGCGACGCGGCCGACTCGCCCGCGGGGAACTGCAGCGGGATGACGCCCATGCCGATGAGGTTGGAGCGGTGGATGCGCTCGAAGGACTCGGTGATGACGGCCTTCACGCCCAGCAGCCGGGTGCCCTTGGCGGCCCAGTCACGCGACGAGCCCGAACCGTACTCCTTGCCACCGAGCACGACCAGTGGGACGCCCGCGGCCTGGTAGTTCTGCGAGGCGTCATAGATGAACGCCTGCGGGCCGCCATCCTGGGTGAAGTCGCGGGTGTAGCCGCCCGAGACGTCGTCCAGGAGCTGGTTGCGCAGCCGGATGTTGGCGAAGGTGCCGCGGATCATCACCTCGTGGTTGCCGCGCCGCGAGCCGTAGGAGTTGTAGTCTTTGCGCTCGACGCCGTTGGCCTCCAGGTACTGGGCGGCCGGGGTGCCCGGCTTGATGTTGCCCGCAGGCGAGATGTGGTCGGTGGTGACCGAGTCACCGAGCAGCGCGAGCACCCGGGCGCCCTTGATGTCGGCGACCGGCTCCGGGGTCTGCGGCATGCCCTCGAAGTACGGCGGCTTGCGCACGTAGGTGGACTCCTCGGCCCACTCGAAGGTCTTGCCCTCCGGGGTGGGCAGGCTGCGCCAGCGCTCGTCGCCGCGGAAGACGTCCTTGTAGTCCTCGAGGAACATGTCGCGGCTGATGACCCGGTCGATGGTGTCCTGGATCTCCTGCGGCGACGGCCAGATGTCCTTCAGGAAGACGTCGTTGCCGTCGGTGTCCTTGCCGAGCGCGTCGTGCTCGAAGTCGAAGTCCATGGTTCCCGCGAGCGCGTAGGCGATGACCAGCGGCGGGGAAGCCAGGTAGTTCATCTTCACGTCGGGGGAGATGCGGCCCTCGAAGTTGCGGTTGCCGGAGAGCACCGCGGTGACGGTGAGGTCGTTGTCGTTGACCGCCTTGGAGATCTCCTCCGGCAGCGGGCCGGTGTTGCCGATGCAGGTGGCGCAACCGAACGCGACCAGGTTGAAGCCCAGCTTGTCCAGGTACGGCCACAGGCCGGCCTTCTCGTAGTAGCCGTCGACGACCTGCGAGCCCGGCGCCATGGAGGTCTTCACCCACGGCTTGCGAGTCAGGCCCTTCTCCACCGCGTTGCGGGCCAGCAGCGCCGCGCCGAGCATGACCGACGGGTTGGAGGTGTTGGTGCAGGAGGTGATCGAGGCGACCACCACCGCGCCGTGGTCGAGCACGAAGTCGCCGTACTCCTCGCTGCGCACCTTCACCGGCTTGGACGGACGGCCCTCGGCACCGGTGGCCGCCGACACCAGCACGGCGTCGTCGTCGGCGAAGGACAGCACGGCCGGGTCGCTGGCCGGGAAGGACTCCTCGATGGCCTCGTCGAGGTGCGAGTGCGGCGTGGCCGCGGCGGGGCCGCTGACCTCGTCACTGGTGTAGTTGTGGATGTCCTTGCGGAAGGCGATCTTGGACTCCGACAACAGGATCCGGTCCTGTGGACGCTTCGGGCCCGCGATGGACGGCACCACGGTGCTCAGGTCGAGTTCCAGGTACTCGGAGTAGGCGGGCTCCTTGTCGGCGTCGTGCCAGAGGCCCTGCTCCTTGGCGTAGGCCTCGACCAGCGCGACCTGCTCGTCGGAGCGGCCGGTCAGGCGCAGGTAGTCGACGGTCACGTCATCGATCGGGAAGATCGCCGCGGTGGAGCCGAATTCCGGGCTCATGTTGCCCAGGGTGGCGCGGTTGGCCAGCGGCACCTCGGCCACGCCCTTGCCGTAGAACTCGACGAACTTGCCCACCACACCGTGCTTGCGCAGCATGTCGGTGACGGTCAGCACCACGTCGGTCGCGGTCACGCCGGGCTGGATCTCGCCGGTCAGCTTGAAGCCGACCACCCGCGGGATCAGCATCGACACGGGCTGGCCCAGCATGGCCGCCTCGGCCTCGATGCCGCCGACGCCCCAGCCGAGCACACCGAGGCCGTTGACCATCGTGGTGTGCGAGTCGGTGCCGACGCAGGTGTCGGGGTAGGCCTGCCCGTTGCGGACCATGACGACGCGGGCCAGGTGCTCGATGTTGACCTGGTGCACGATGCCGGTGCTCGGCGGGACGACCTTGAAGTCGTCGAACGCGGTCTGGCCCCAGCGCAGGAACTGGTAGCGCTCACCGTTGCGCTGGTATTCGATGTCGACGTTGCGCTCGAAGGCGTCCTCGCGGCCGAACACGTCGATGATGACGGAGTGGTCGATGACCATCTCGGCCGGGGCGAGCGGGTTCACCTTGTCCGGGTCGCCGCCGAGGGTGGCCACGGCCTCGCGCATGGTGGCCAGGTCGACGATGCACGGCACGCCGGTGAAGTCCTGCATGATGACGCGGGCGGGCGTGAACTGGATCTCGGTGTTCGGTTGCGCCGACGGATCCCAGTTCGCAATGGCGCGAATGTGATCGGCGGTGATGTTCGCGCCGTCCTCGGTGCGGAGCAGGTTCTCCGCGAGGACCTTCAGTGCGTAGGGGAGTTTTTCGGTGCCGGGCACGGCGGTGAGGCGGAAGATCTCGTAGGAGTTGCTACCGACCTCGAGGGTGCCCTTGGCGCCGAAAGTATCGATACTTGTCGTCACGTCAGCTCCACTCGTCTGTGAGGGTGGCCGCCGGCGGGGCTGTGCCGGCGACCGAGTCTTCGGAGGGCTCCGGCGCCGCTAGGGCGCCGGTTCCTCGCGGTACGACCCTAACAGTACGCTTGTCCTGTGAAATACCAGGGGGCCGGTTGGGCGTGCCGTGGGCCGGTGATGCGACACTCCGTCGCGTACTGTGCTTTCGAGCCAGCAAGGGGGACCTCGCTCGACCCTGCAGTGTTGGATGCCTGTCGCTTCGGTTGCCGATGCGGCTCGACAGACCGGATGGAAGATGACCGCCCCGCACACCTCGGTTTTCACCCCCATGGCCGCGGAATTGCCGCCGAACCTCACCACCGACACCGTGCGCACGCTCAACGCCGATCTGGCCGATGACCACGTCGCGACGCTGACCGGTAAGGATGAAGCGGAGTTGGCGGCCATCGCCGCGGAGGCGCGATCCCAAGGAATCCCGCTGAGCATCGTGGTCGTCCCCGGCAATCCAGGACACGACTCGAGCCTACGGGACCTGGCCACCGAAGTGGGCAAGACGCAGCACGGCACCGTCGTCGTCCTCAGCGACGACTGGATCGGCACCTACAGCGACACGATCAGCCGGGTGCGGCTGGAATGGGCCGAGGACGCCGCGAAGTACCGGCACGGCGACAGCGGCGAGGCGGCGAGCGTCTTCGCGGCCCGTCTGGAATCGCCGGAACCGGTCTCCTGGTCCGCCATGACGTGCGCGCTGCTGGCCGGAACGGTGGCGGCCATCGCCGGGTTGTACTGGATGAAAGCCAGGCGGGCGCGTGCGGCCGGGCGCGTCTCCGCCGACCGGGTCTTGCCGGACGGCGAGTCGCCGGACGTTCGAGCCGTCTAGTTCGGCGCTTCCTCTTCTCGGCCGGTCTCTCCGGCCGATCTGACTTCGGCCGCGTGGCATCGCCCGCGGTAGCACTTTGGAACGACTGGCAATTCTGGCGCGGTCTGCCCCCACACCAAGGCTGCGGTGTGGCCCCCACTCGGTGGCAATCCGGGCTCCAGTATCCCAGTAGCTAACTTTCCGTCCGGTTGGTCTGTTTTGTCTGCCGGAAGGCCTGGCCGAGTTCAGCAAATTTATAGCAATCGATAGTTGACGCCACTCACCGGTGTTACTGATGTTGTTTATGTGACTCGAGTGTCATACGGTTCGAATGGTCCGTTATGGGGAATATGTGTTTTCGGAGGTCATCTGTCGACCACAGTGCGTCATGGTTCGCCTGATGCCCGTGAGGCATTACCGGAATCCGGTCCATGGGAGGTGTGATGCGCAACAACGGCGAGCTAGCCGATCGGCGCCCGCTATGGGTCGCTATGGGATTGCTGATATCGGTCGCCACGGTGGTCACCGCCGGACCGGTCGCCGCTGTGCCGCCTCCTCCGCCAAATCCCAGCGACGCGCAGATCTCCCAGGCCGGGGCGCAGGTCGACGCCGGGGTCGCCGAGGTGGGCACGCTCATCAACCAGGTCGCCGCCGCCGACGACCAGCTGCGGCAACTCGACGACGTGGTCGCGCAGCGCCGGGAAGACGTCAACCGGGCGCTGGTCGACCTGCAGAACGCGCGGGATGCCGCCGACGCGGCGGCCGTGGTCGTCGCCGATACCAAGCACGCACTGGCCGACGCCGGAACGCGAGTCGGCCAGGCGCGGCACAACTTCGACCAGTTCGCCACCCAGGTCTACACCCGGCCCGGTTCCGATTCGATGATCACCTACCTCGCGGCCGCCACCCCGGCGGCCGCGCTCGACCGTGCTCAGCTGCTCGAGCTGGTCTCCAAGAACCGGCAGCAGGTGCTAGACGGCCTGCGCCGGGCCCAAATCGATCACGGCAACAAGAATTCCGCCGCCCGGCAGGCGAAGGCGGCCGCCGACGCGGCCGCCGCCGTCGCCGCGGCGCGCAAGACCGACGCGGAGAACGCGGTGGCCGCGGCGAAGGCCGAGCTCGACCACCAAGCCGCCCAGCGCGACGACCTGCTGCGCAGGCGCCAGGACGCGCAGGGCAGGCTGGATCTGGCGCGCCACAACGTGGCCGGTCTGCGGGATCAGCGCGACGCCTATCTGGCCTGGGACGCGCAGCGCAAGGCGGAGGAGGCGGTCGTGCGCGCGGCCGCGGCGGCCGCCGCCGCCCGCGCGGCCGGTGATCAGGCCGCCAGGGACCGCGCCGCCCAGCTCGGCACCGGCAAGCGCCCGCACACCCAGCTGGAGGATGCGCCGCCGCCGCGCCGGAGTGCGCCCCGGCCGGACTCGGTCGGTGGTTCGGCGGCGATCGGGATCGTGGTCGACCGGGCGATGTCGCAGCTGGGCGTCACCTATGCCTGGGGCGGCGGCGACGAAGCCGGGCCCACGCTCGGCATCCGCGACGGCGGCGTCGCCGATACTCACGGCGACTACGACAAGGTCGGCTTCGATTGCTCCGGTCTGATGGTCTACGCCTTCGCGGGCATCGGGGTTTCGCTGCCGCACTACAGCGGCTACCAGTACAACGCGGGGACCAGGGTGCCGGTCGATGAGCGAGAGCGCGGCGACATGCTGTTCTGGGGTCCGAACGGCAGTCAGCACGTGGCGCTGTATCTCGGTGACGGCAAGATGGTAGAGGCGCCTCAGTCCGGCGATGTGGTGAAGGTGTCCCCGGTCCGCGAAAGCGGAATCATGCCCTATGCGGTGCGCATAGTCTCCTGACATATCGGACATTCCGGGTGGCGCCGCGAGTCGGAAGCGCGTCGAATTCCCGTCATGTCGGGTCCCGTTGCGGCACAGGCCGTGATTACCTGGAATAGTTGTGGCAGCACGCACAGGACCAAGGCGAAAGCGGGGATGTTGGTGACTTCGACGGACGGTGTGAGTGGGGCGAACCTGGCAAAGGATGCGCCGGCCTCCGCGCCCAGCACCCTCGAGCGTGACGTCCAGACCCTGGAGAAGGCGATCTACGAGGTCAAGCGAGTGATCGTGGGCCAGGATCGCCTGGTCGAACGACTGCTGGTCGGTGTGCTCGCGCGTGGTCACGTGCTGCTCGAAGGCGTTCCCGGTATCGCGAAGACCCTGGCCGTGGAGACCTTCGCCAAGGTGGTCGGCGGTTCGTTCGCGCGCGTCCAGTTCACTCCCGACCTGGTCCCGACCGACCTCATCGGTACCCGCATCTATCGCCAGGGCCGGGAGGAATTCGACACCGAACTCGGCCCGGTCGTCGCGAACTTCGTGCTCGCCGACGAGATCAACCGCGCCCCGGCCAAGGTGCAGTCGGCGCTGCTCGAGGTGATGGCCGAGCGGCACGTGTCGATCGGCGGCAAGACCTATCCGATGCCGGATCCCTTCCTGGTCATGGCGACACAGAACCCGATCGAGAGCGAGGGCGTGTACCCGCTGCCCGAGGCGCAGCGCGACCGCTTCCTGTTCAAGCTTCTCGTCGACTACCCCTCCGTGGAGGAGGAGCGCGAGATCATCTACCGGATGGGCGTGACGCCGCCGGAGGCGAGCCGGATCCTGCAACCGGAAGACTTGATCCGTCTGCAGAAGGTCGCGGCCAACACCTTCGTCCACCACGCCCTGGTGGACTACGTGGTCCGGGTGATCACGGCGACCCGCACGCCGGCCGACTTCGGCATGCAGGACGTGGCCAGCTGGATCTCCTACGGCGCGTCGCCGCGCGCCAGCCTCGGGATCATCGCGGCGGCCCGTGCCGTCGCGCTGATCCGCGGCCGCGACTACGTGGTGCCGCAGGACGTCGTCGAGGTGATCCCGGACGTGCTGCGCCACCGGCTGGTGCTGTCCTACGACGCGCTCGCCGACGAGATCAGTCCGGAGGACGTGATCAAGCGCGTGCTGCAGACCGTCGGCCTGCCGCAGGTCGCGCCGCAGGCCGTCGCGCCCGCCGCCGCGCCGAGCGCGCCGCAGCCGCAGATTCCGCAGCCGCCGCAGCAGCAGGCCGTGCCGCAGCCGCCGAACGGGCAGCCGTCGCAGCCCGCGGGCACCATCCCGCCGAAGTGACCTCGGCATCGGATCCGGTCGCGCCAGTGCCGATGTCGTCGCACGCACCACCGTCCTTTCACGCAGGGGAGCTGACCGACCCCCGGCTCTCGGTCGCGCTGAAGACCCTCGAGCTCACCGTGCGCCGCAGACTCGACGGCGTGCTGCACGGTGATCACCTCGGACTCATTCCGGGGCCCGGCTCCGAGCCAGGCGAGGCGCGCGTGTACCAGCCGGGTGACGATGTGCGCCAGATGGATTGGTCGGTCACCGCCCGCACCACCCACCCGCACGTGCGGCAGATGATCGCCGACCGGGAGCTGGAGACCTGGATGGTGGTCGACCTGTCGGCCAGCCTCGACTTCGGCACCGCGGCCTGCCAGAAGCGCGATCTCGCCATCGCCGCCGCGGCCGCCATCACGCATCTGACCAGTGGCGGCGGCAACCGGATCGGCGCGGTCGTCGCGACCGGCGAGCGGTTGGTCCGCATCCCGGCCCGCGGTGGGCGCCTGCACGCGCAGTCGTTGCTGCGCAGCATCGCGACCACCCCGCACGCGCGCGACGGCGTCCGCGGCGACCTGCGCGGCGGCATCGAATCGCTGCGCCGCCCGCAGCGCAAACGCGGGCTCGCGGTGATCATCAGCGACTTCCTGGGTGACATCGACTGGCAGCGCTCGCTGCGCGCCATCTCCGCCAGGCACGACCTGCTCGCGGTCGAGGTGCTCGACCCGCGCGACCTGTCGCTGCCCGACATCGGCGACGTGGTGCTGCATGACCCGGAGACCGGGCGCACCCGCGAGTTCAGCGCGACGCCCACCCTGCGCGCCGATTTCGCGGCCGCCGCGCAGCGCCACCGTCAGCAGGTCGAACAGGCCCTGCGCAGCTGCGGCGCTCCGGTGCTCACCCTGCAAACCGATCGGGACTGGATCGCCGACGTGGTCCGGTTCGTGTCCACCCGGCGCCACAGCTTCGGCGCCCCGACCGGGCGGGTGCCACGTCAGTGAGTATTTCGCATTTCACCGCGCAGATCTGGCTCGGATTCCTCGCCGTCATCGCGTTGATCGCGCTCGGCTACGTCCTGGTGCAGCGCAACCGGCGCAAGCACATGCTGACGTTCACCAATATGGAGCTGCTGGAGAAGGTCGCTCCGTCCCGGCCGAGCCCGTTCCGGCACGTGGCCGTCGCGCTGCTGCTGGTCGGTCTGGTGTTTCTCACCGTCGCCGCGGCGGGGCCGACGGCGGTCAAGAAGGTGCCGCGCAACCGCGCCACCGTCATGCTGGTGATGGACGTGTCGCTGTCGATGGAGGCGACCGACGTGGCGCCGAGCCGGATCCAGGTCGCGAAGAAGGCGGGTAAGGAGTTCGTCGACGGTCTGCCGGAGGGCGTGAACATCGGTTTCGTCACCTTCGCGGGCACCGCCTCGGTGATGGTGTCGCCCACCACGAACCATGAAGCGGTCAAGGCGGCGATCGACAACGTGCGGCTCGCCGAGCGCACCGCGACGGGCGAAGGCATTCTCACCGCGCTGCAGGCGATCGATACGCTGGCCACGGTTCTCGGCGGAGCGCAGGAACCGCCACCGGCTCGGATCGTGCTGATGTCGGACGGGAAACAGACCGTCCCCGCGTTCGAGGACGTCGACAATCCGCGGCACGAGTACGTAGCCGCCCGGCTCGCGAAGACCAAGAACGTCCCGATCTCCACCATCTCGTTCGGCACCAGCTGGGGCGTCGTCGAGATTCCCCGCGAGGACGGCAGCCGCGAGCAGGTGCGGGTGCCGGTGGACGACGACGCCATGCGCGAGCTCGCCCGGCTGTCCAGCGGCGAGTTCTACTCCGCGTCCTCCTTGCAGGAGCTGACCAGGGTCTACGACACCTTGGAGCAGCAGATCGGTTACGAGCTGACCAGAGGCGACGCCAGCCGTCCGTGGCTGCTGCTCGGACTCCTGGTCATCGCGGCGGGAATCGTCATCGGGCTGCTGTACCGCCAGCGTCTGCCCTAGCGCCACCGGTCGCGTCCCGATGTCCGTCCCGCCCAGTAGGGCTCGCCTCGTCGCGGGCTGCCGCCCAGCTGTTTCACCGACAACTCCGGGTGTGAGTGTCGGTTCGACGAACGTGGCGGCCGCGTCGTGGCCGATCCATCCGACCAGGTAGGTTGAACCCCATGTCGAACATCACATCCCGGTCGGTCCTGGTGACCGGCGGAAATCGCGGCATCGGTCTCGCGGTCGCGCAGCGTCTGCTTGCCGACGGTCACAAGGTGGCCGTCACGCATCGTGGGTCCGGAGTGCCGGACGGTTTGTTCGGTGTGAAATGCGATGTGACCGACAGCGAGTCGGTCGATGCTGCGTTCGCCGAAGTCGAAGCGCACCAGGGGCCGGTCGAGGTGCTCGTGGCCAACGCGGGCATCACCGACGACACGCTGCTGATGCGGATGACCGAGGAGCAGTTCACCCGGGTGCTCGACGCCAACCTGACCGGAGCGTTCCGGTGCGCCAAGCGGGCGAACCGCGCGATGTTGCGGGCGCGCTGGGGCCGGATGATCTTCCTCGGCTCGGTAGTCGGCCTCAGCGGCCAAGCCGGCCAGATCAACTACGCCTCGTCCAAGGCCGGTGTGATCGGTCTGGCGCGCTCGGTCACGCGTGAGCTCGGCTCGCGCTCGATCACGGCCAATGTCGTCGCCCCCGGCTTCATCGAGACCGACATGACCGCGGATCTCCCCGACGACGTGCGCGATATGGCCAAGAAGTTCATCCCCCTGCAGCGGCTCGGCCAGCCGGAAGACATTGCGGCGGTAGTCAGCTTCCTGGCTTCCGAGGATTCCGCCTACGTCTCCGGCGCCGTGATCCCGGTCGACGGCGGCATGGGTATGGGCCACTGACCAGACCGAACGCGTAGCGTAGCGCGGCCGGTCCCGGCCGCCCGCAGCCAACTCACCATCCGAGATTTCAGGAGAACCGAGAACCCATGGGCGGACTGCTCGAAGGCAAGACCATTCTGGTCACCGGCATCATCACCGATTCGTCGATCGCGTTCCACGCGGCGGCGGTCGCGCAGGAGCAGGGCGCGAAGGTGATCATCACCGGCATCCCGGAGCGGCTGCGGCTGATCGATCGGATCGCCAAGCGGCTGCCCCAGGAAGTCCCGCCTGCCATCGGGCTCGACGTCACCAGCGAGGAGGACCTCGCCGGGCTGGCCGACAAGCTGCGGGAGCTGGCGCCCGAGGGTGTCGACGGGGTGCTGCACTCGATCGCGTTCGCCCCCCGCACCCTGATGGGGCCGGAGGCTCGGCCGTTCCTCGATGGTCCGGGACCGGACGCCGCGAAGGCGTTCGAGATCTCGGCGTGGAGCTACGCGTCGCTGTCGCGCGCGGTGCTGCCGGTGATGAACGAGGGCGGCTCGATCGTGGGCATGGACTTCGATCCGCGCACCGCGATGCCGTACTACAACTGGATGGGCGTGGCCAAGGCGGCGTTGGAGTCGGTGAACCGGTACGTGGCACGAGAAGTGGGCACGGCCAAGAAGGTCCGCTCCAACCTCATCGCGGCCGGTCCGATCAAGACGCTGGCCGCCAAGGCGATCGCGGGCACCGCGACCGACGATGCCGCCAAGCTCAACCAGCTCAACACCTACTGGGACGGCGCGTCGCCGATCGGCTGGGACGTCGACGATCCCACGGTGGTGGCGAAGTCGATCGTCGCGCTGCTGTCGGACTGGCTGCCTGGGACCACCGGCTCGATCATCTACGTCGACGGCGGAGCCAGCCACAACACCTGGTTCCCGGAGAACATGGCGATGAACTGAGCCGTCCGATGGGAGACACCGTGGTTCGGGCCGTCGACGCGCTGTTGCTGCTGTCCTTCGGCGGTCCGGAACGGCCCGAGGACGTGATGCCGTTCCTGGAGAATGTCACTCGCGGCAGAGGAGTGCCGCGCGAGCGCCTCGACGCGGTCGCCGAGCACTATCTGCACTTCGGCGGCGTTTCCCCGATCAATGCGCTCAACCGGGACATCATCACGGCGGTTGAGGCGGAATTGGCCGCCGCGGGACTGGATCTGCCGGTCTATTTCGGTAACCGGAATTGGCATCCCATGGTGGAGGACACGGTCGCGCGGATGGCCGCCGACGGTGTCGGCTCCGCGCTGGTCTTCCCGACCTCGGCGTGGGGTGGATACTCCGGCTGTCTGCAATATCACGAGGACATCGCCAGAGCTCGTGCGGCGTTCGGTGACGGCGCGCCGGAACTGGTGAAACTGCGTCAGTACTTCGACCACCCGCTGCTGATCGAGGCGTTCGCCGACGCGATTCACATTGCGCGGGAGGGGCTTCCGGTCGACCAGCGGGCCGTAGCTCGACTGGTGTTCACCGCTCATTCCGTTCCGGTGTCCGCCGACGCCGCCGCGGGCCCGCCGCCCGACGGCGGCAGGCTCTACAGCCGTCAGGTCGCCGAGGCTGCCCGATTGTGTGCCGCGGCGACCGGTTTCACCGACTACGACCTGGTCTGGCAGTCACGTTCCGGTCCGCCGCAGGTGCCGTGGCTGGAACCGGACATCGTCGACCATCTGGACGACCTCGCCGCCAAAGGTGTCGAAGCCGTCGTCGTCTGTCCGGTCGGCTTCGTCTCCGATCATCTCGAGGTCATCTGGGATCTCGACAACGAGGCCGCGCAGCGGGCCGCCGAACTCGGCATGGGGTTTTCGCGGGTTGCCACGCCCGGTGCCGATCCTCGCTTCGCGAAGCTGGTCGTCGAACTGATCTCCGAGCATCTGGGCGATGCCGAACCTCGTCGGCTCGGCGGCGTGCCCGGATACGGCTGCACCCGCAACGGCGCCCCGTGCGCGCCCGGCTGCTGCGCGCCGATTCGCCGTCCCACTGCTGGGAATTGACGTCGAGCGCACGCGATAGCATCCATCTGCGCCTGAGACCTATTCGAAACCGATACCTACGGGGGTAGTGATCAATGACCTATGCCGACGTCCTGACCAACGCCGCAGTGCTCGACCCGCACGCCTGGTCCGACGCGAATGTGTGGACCGTCGCTCTGGACGCCACCGAAGCACGACGCCGCAGCCGTAGCAGCGGTAAAGGCTTCTCGATCGGAGGCCTGATCCTGTGCCTCGGCGTCGTCGCCGTGGTGATCGGCTTGGTGATCTGGCTGAGCAAACGAGGGAAATCGAACTCGAACCAGCCTCAGCAGCAGTATCCGCCGCAGCAGTATCCACAACAACAGCTGTATCAGCAGCAGCCGTATCAGCAGCAGTACCCGCAGCAGCAGCCGTATCAACAGCCCTACCAGCCACAGCAGCAGCAATACCAGCCACAGCAGCAATACCAGCAGCCCTACCCGCCGCAGCAGTAATCCTTCCCTCGGCGCTTTTCCGAACGTCGCGGTACGGAGGCCGGGATAATCGGAAGTGCCGTGCCGTTGCACCACCAGGTGGAACCCGCGAGGCGGTCGACGGCGAAAAGTTGTCCGGCGCTGTCGTCCTCGGGTGGTCGAGGCCGCACACAGGATCCCGCACAGGTCGGCACCGCCGGTAACGATGGGGACGTTCGCGGTGCGCAGCAGCGTTGTTGCGGCTTCGGCGCTGGCACGGCCCTTCCCGCCAGGATGATGCCGCTGACGGCGGACGGGGTGTGGAAATGCGTGTCGCGCACCCCCTCCCCGCACCAGGTCAGTGGTTTCCCCGCGCCGAAGCGTGCACCGCGACCAGCCTGGCCGCGCGGATCGCGTCCCACAGCGGGCGCAGCAGCGATTCCTGCGCGCCGATCGCGCTGGCGGAGGTGGGAGCGGAGGCCGGTTCCCGCTGGGCTACCGCGAGGATGGCCGCGACGTGGTCGGCGGTATCCAGAATCCGCCTGGCGCGCAATGGAATCGAGTCGGGATAGTCGTGCCGGGAGTAGTCGGCGAGTTCGGCCTCGATGAGCTCACGCGGATCGGACTCGGCCGTGCCGAGCGCGGTGGTGTGCAGCTTCATCAGCGCGTCGGCGGCGTCGCGGACCGCTTCGCGCATCGCGTATTCGGCCTCGCCCAGCGACATGTCAGGTCCCGGCGCCGCCGGGATAGGGGTGCTGTAGACGGTCCACTGCAGGGTGTCCTCGTCCGCCCACTGCGGGATGAGACCGGTACCGTCGGTGCCGGGAACCCCGATCAGGATGCCCTCCTCCGCGGCGATGGCGTCGGCGGCGAACGCCGTGCCCGCGGGAACTCCCCGCACGTCCCCGGGGACCGGGAGCACCAGTCGCAGTTGCGACCCCGGCCACGCCATGGTCTCGCGAATCACCTTGAGCAGGGCCATGACTCCGCTTCCCGGCAGGTTGCCGTGCGCGGACCAGGGTAAGTCGGTGCGCCCGCCGGCCAGGGGATCACCCGCCGCGATCGTGTGCTTCGGCGCCCATGCGTGCAAGGCGGCCAGAACGTCGTCGGGCGCACTGCGGCCGGCCAGCCAGGAGCTCGCCCAGACCGTCAGCGTCGCGCTTGGAGAGCACATAATTATCGAGCATAAAGGGTGGGCGCTACCGGTGGGCATCCATGCGCGATGGCATTCGTGAGCAGCACCGGAACGACGGGGACACCGCGAGTGATGACCGCTGTGTCCGCGCGGACACCACCCCGCATCCGGCCGTCGCGACCACAACCGGCCGATGCACGACGACGCTGCCGGGCGAAGTCCGTCCTCAGCCCGGCGCCAGGCTGAGCGGAGGCTGGAGGCAGTCGCTTATGCGCCGGTTGAGTGAAGGCTGGAGGCAGTCGCTTATGTGCCGGGCTGAGCGGAGGCTGGAGGCAGTCGCTTATGTGCCGGGCGAGCGGAGGCTCGAGGCAGTCGCTTATGCGCCGGGCGAGCGAAGGCGAGGAGGCCGCCTATTCCGGTTCGGTGACGAAGTCGATCAGGCGCTCCACCGCGCCGATGAGCGGCGCCTCCAGGTCGCGGAAGGAGGTCACCGCGCCGTAGACGCGCCGCCATCCGTCCTGCGGGGTGCCCCAGCGCAGGCGTGCGCAGACTCCGGTCTTCCAATCCTCGCCGCGCGGCACCTGCGGCCACTGCGCGATCCCCACGGTCGCGGGGCGCACCGCCTGCCAGACGTCGACGAATGGATGGCCGGTCACCAGCACGTACGGTCCGAGCCCGGTGGTCAGCTGGGTCTCCTTGGATCCGGTCACCAGATGGTCGACCAGCACGCCGACCCGCCTGCCCGGGCCCGGCTGGAAGTCGGCCAGCCGCTCGGCCAGGTTGTCCAAGCCCTCCAGGTGCTCGACGACCACGCCCTCGACGCGCAGATCGTGGCCCCACACCCGCTCCACCAATGCGGCGTCGTGGACACCCTCGACCCATATCCGGCTGCCACGGGCCACCCTCGCGCGCAGCCCCTCGACGCGGGTCGAGCCCGAGGCGGAGCGAGTCGGCTTCTTCGGCGCGGCCGGGGCGGGCCGGACCAGCGTGACGAGCTCGCCGTCGATGAGGAACGCGGCCTCGCGCAGCGCGAACAGGCGCACCACCCCGCGGGCGTCCTCGAGCTTCACGAACTCGCCGTCGTAGCTGCGATCGAAACCGACCACCGCGCCGCAGAATCCGGTGGCGGCGTCTTCGACGACGAGGTCGCGTTCCGCGGTGACCGTAGGTACCGCCCGCTTCTTCGATCGGGGATGTCCGGAGAAGATGTCGCCATACCTGTCACGCCCGCTCACCCGCCTGAAGCTAGCACCGCCGCTGAATGTTTCGGGGCAGCGGGTGCGCGCGTCCCGGGGGCGAATTCGCACGGAGTTGTCACCTCGCTCGCTCCCGCGAGAATGTTCGGAGCACTACAGTGGTCGTGTGGCCGCTATTTTTTGGCTTGTCGCGGGCATCCTGCTCGCCGCGGCGGAGATGCTCACGGGGGATCTCACGCTGCTGATGCTCGGTGTGGCCGCGCTCGGCACCGCGGGTGTCAGCGCCGCGGCGGGCACGTCGGTCTTGGTGGACGCCATCGTGTTCGCGGTGATCTCGGCGGTGCTGCTGCTCGGTGTCCGCCCGATCCTGCGGCGACGCTTCGGAACTCCACCGCCGACGCCGACGAACGTGGATGCCCTGCCGGGTAAGACGGCTCTGGTGCTCGAGCAGGTCGCGGCGCATTCCGGTCAGGTGAAACTGGGCGGGGAGGTGTGGACCGCGCGGCCGATGGACGTGACCGAGGTCTACGAGCCGGGTACCACCGTGTACGTCATGAAGATCGACGGCGCGACCGCCGTCGTCTGGAAGGGGCCGTAATGGCTGTACTGATCGTTGCCGCCGTCCTCGTCCTGTTGGTCGTGGTGGTGGTCTTCAAGTCGATCGCGCTGGTGCCGCAAGCCGAGGCCGCGGTGATCGAGCGCCTGGGCCGGTACTCGCGCACCGTGTCGGGCCAGCTCACGTTCCTCGTCCCGTTCGCCGACCGGATCCGCGCCAAGGTGGATCTGCGCGAGCGGGTGGTGTCGTTCCCGCCGCAGCCGGTGATCACCGAGGACAACCTGACCCTGCACATCGACACCGTGGTCTATTTCCAGGTGACCAGCCCGCAGGCGGCGGTGTACGAGATCAGCAACTACATCGCCGCGGTCGAGCAACTGACCGTCACCACGTTGCGCAACGTGGTCGGCGGGATGACGCTCGAGCAGACGCTCACCTCCCGCGACTCGATCAACGGCCAGTTGCGCGGCGTCCTCGACGAGGCGACCGGGCGCTGGGGCCTGCGCGTCGCGCGGGTCGAGTTGAAGAGCATCGATCCGCCGCCGTCGATCCAGGAGTCGATGGAGAAGCAGATGAAGGCCGACCGCGAGAAGCGCGCGATGATCCTCACCGCGGAGGGGCAGCGCGAATCGCAGATCAAGACGGCCGAGGGCGCCAAGCAGGCGCAGATCCTGTCCGCCGAGGGCGCCAAGCAATCGGCGATCCTGTCCGCCGAAGGTGAACGGCAGAGCCGCATTCTGCGCGCCCAAGGCGAGCGCGCCGCCTCCTACCTGCAGGCACAGGGCCAGGCCAAAGCCATCGAAAAGGTCTTCGCCGCCATCAAATCCGGCAAGCCGACGCCGGAACTGCTTGCCTACCAGTACATGCAGACGCTGCCCATGGTCGCCCGCGGCGACGCCAACAAGGTGTGGCTGGTGCCGAGCGATTTCGGCAAGGCGCTCGAAGGGTTCGCCAAGAGCTTCGGCACGCAGGGCGAGGACGGAGTGTTCCGTTACGAACCGCCCGCGCCCGACGGCTCGGAAGTGAAGCCGGAGGACGACTCCGATGTCGCGGACTGGTTCGATACCGCGCCCGATCCGACCATCGAGCGCGCGGTTCGCGCCGCCGAGGCCACGGCGCGCACTCCGGTGGAGGGCTTGGTACCGACGTCGCCGCCGCAGGGGTACGAACCCTCCCCGCACCAGCCGGTGCTTCCTCCACAGGAGGCTTTCCCGGCGCAACAGCAGCAGCCTCCGCAGCAACCCCCGGCCCAACGCCCGGATGACCCGCACAGCCGCCCCTGGCAACCTCCGGAGAACTTCTCGAAGTAGGACGCGCCACGGATTCCCACGGGAGATCGGGCTCCGGCTGGTACCGCACACGCCAACAGATCCTCGACTACTTCGCCGGCCTCGAGATCGTCGAACCAGGGAATGCTCGAACCCGGGGCTGGTGGCCCGCCGGTCCGCGTACCCCTAGAGCGTTGCAAGGGCCCTGCTGCCGCTGGTCATTCGTGCACCGTCGCCCGCCCGTCTGATGGTGTGGCTGGTCTCCGGCGATGATGCGCGTGCCATCCACGAGCAAGTCGAGCTGTCGTCAACCGCTTACGACGACATCGAGTGGTTTGTTCCCGATGTTGGTGGTGTCGGTGTTGAGGCTCGAGACCGTCCACAGGCAAGAATCGGCTACAACATCGAGGGGCTCCGCGGTCATGAGTACTTCAATTTTGCAGTTACGGCCGGCCCGGCCGGTGATCGGGAATCGGTAGCTGAGTGAGTTTCCGGTGTCTCGGTTGATCTCCCGCTCACCGAAGATGACGCATTGAATTCGAGTCTTGTCATTCGCAACAGGATATGTCCACTTTCTGTCATGAGGAGGGTTTTCGGTCGGCAGTTGGAACTCGCATCCATTTGGTTCGATCAGACGCAATTCCGCTGTTGGGTTGCGGAATTTGGCTCTGGCCACTCCAGTGGGCATGATATCGACGACAATCTCTCCGCGGCCTGCCGTGGTGATCAAGTGTGAATCGTTTCGGACGGCGAGGAAGCCCGGAACAATATAGACGGTTCCGGAGGGCGGACATTGCTTCTGTAGGATTGCTTTGACTGCCATGTCTATCACCTCTTACTAGTGGGATTGTTGATACGCCGATGGAGATACGGATGCATCATCGGTCCTTTGACGTCCCAGCGACATGAGTAGCCGACTACTCGAATCCCGCACACAAGCGCAATGGGAGCCTGGCCGGCTCTTGGAGCGTTGGTAACGGCCGAAGCGGCCCACGATAGACGGGCTGTCGAACAACGAAGAACCGAGCCGGCGCCACCGCTCGCGCGCATACGGGGCAGGTCTCGCCGCGTTTTGGGAACGGCTCGTGTAGCCGTTCGCAACCGATATTGCGGAAACAAGTAATGGTCTACTCGATCCAGTGGAGCTCCGGCGGGCGATACTCACCGGTGGATGATGAAACCGCAAGGTGAACCGAAGTCATTGCTCTAGTGATGGAGAGAATGATGTCAGTCATGAAAGCGCCACCTGTGCGATCTACATACTTGGCCGATGTGGCGGAAACAAGATCGGGTGAAGCGACCAAAGACTTCGTGCGTGTGCAGGACTTCCTCGTCAGATTCGGCTACCTCGCGGAGGATTCGTCGGTGGCGATAAGCGCGAAGAGGGGTTGTGCCGGGCCCGGGTCGGCGAGGCTGACCGGGATCTTGGACTCGGATACATCCACTGCGTTGGCCCTGTACCAGGATTTCCATGGGCTGCAGGTGACCGGAATCTTCGACGCAGCTACTCGCGACTCGATGTCGCGACCGCGGTGCGGATTGCCGGATCCGGCCGCGCTGCCGCTGAGATTCGTGCGAGCTTGTGCATGGGGAAAGACCTGGCTGACCTATGCCTTCGACACGGGCACCGCAGACATCGCCGGCGACGATGAACGACGGGCTGTCCGTAATGCGTTCATCACCTGGGCGGCGGCCGCTCCACTCGCTTTCACCGAAGTGGCGCCGAACCAGCACCCGGATGTGCTGATCCGGTGGAGTGACGCGAACTGCGGTGACACGATCATGACCGGTGGTGATTGGGGGCATTCCGACTACCCTCCAGGTTGCGGGTACTACGGCAACGCCCTGCCTCGACCGGTGCACTTCAACGATCAGCTTACGTGGAGCATCGTAGCGGCGGTCGGCTCTTTGGAGGTCGAGCGAATCGCACTGCACGAGATCGGCCACATTCTCGGCCTGCAGCACTCGGACGTTCCCGGAGCGGTGATGGCAGCGAATGCGATATCGTCCACGCTGACCAATGACGATGTGGAAGGCATTCGTAAGCTGTACCCGCCGACCGGCCCGCTTTTTGCCAAACACAGCGGCATGTGCCTGATCATCGAGAGGCACTCCAGAGACAACGGTGCCGACGCCATTCAATGGAATTATTTCACCAGCAAGAATGGCATATTTCGCATCGAGTGGCTCGAGAAAGGCTTCTACAGGATCAATCCGATCTATGGCACCAACAAGGTTCTCGACATTCGTGACCGATCCATGGCCAACCGCGCGCAGGTACAGCAATGGGACTGGTGGGGTGGCGACAACCAGCGCTTCGCGCTCGAGCCGGTAGGCGACGGGTACTACCGAATCGTCGCCAAGAACAGCGGTCGCGTGCTCGACGTGTTGAACCAGTCCAAGTCGGTCGACGCCAGGGTCATTCAGTTCGACTGGTGGGGTGGCGACAACCAGCGATGGCGAATCGGTCCGGCACCGATCACTTCGATGACAAGCCGCAAAGTTGTCGACGTGAAAGATGTGTCGAGGGCTCCTGGCGCGCCAGTGATCCAATGGGACTACTGGGGTGGCGGCAATCAAAGGTTGCGGCTCGACCCGATCAACCCGCTGGGGTCGGGCGTGTATCGCATCATGATCGAACACAGTGGCATGTGCCTCGATGTCGAAGGTCATTCGCAAGCAGATGGCGCCCGCATCATCCAGTGGCCGTACCTAGGAACCGACAATCAGCATTGGCGACTGGAGAGCAGCAGGTTCGGGCAAGTTCGCTTGACTGCGAAACATAGCGGCCTGTGCCTGTCCATCTCAGGTGGCTCCGACGCGAATGGCGCACAGCTCATCCAGCAGCCACGCACGGATGTGGGCGGCGGATCCCAGTGGTGGCGACTGTGATCGCTGCCGCACAGGTATCCCTGTGCAGGCCTGAGATCCGGGTCATCGTTGTCGGTCGAATACGATCACCGTGCCGGTGGGAATTTTGCACCTGCTGCAGGATGATGGTCCGATCCGGGGCGCTGTGACAGCGGGGCATGCGCTCAATCGGGCAGTCCCGAGGCGCGGATCGCCGGGACGATGACATCGGCGACGCCGCGCATGCCCTGCGGGGTGAGGTGGTAGGGCACGAGGGTTTCGGTGGCGATCACCGGGTCGATCCAGCGGACACCGGCGGGGGCGCACGCGTCGTGGCCTTCCGACGCGGCGCGGGTGCCGACATAGATGGCTCCGTGCGCCGTGGCGGCACGGGACACCACGGTGTTGAGGCGGTCGAAGGCGGCTTGTATGTGCGTGGCGTCGGACGGGCGAAGGCCGACCAATTCGGGGCAGCCGCCGTCGCGGACGTAGCGTGGCCAGCCGTCCACGACGATCTTCGCCTTCGGTGCCAGCGTCGAGATCTGCCGCAACGCGGCCGAATACGACGCCGCGATGCCGTCGATGTCGGCGTCCCAAGTCGGACCGGCGCACGCGCCGACGCCGAAGAGGCCGGACGCGTGGCAGGAGACCACGTGTTCGGCCATCAGGGCGTCGTTGGCGCCGATGTGCACCGTCACCAGTCTGGTGCCCGGGCCGAGGGCGTCGAACTGCGGTGCGATGCCCGGCTCCTGAGCGGTGGTGAGGTCCCGGATGCGCGCCGAATTGCACGTGCGGTCGTCGAGCTGCAGGCCGAGATCCCGGGCGACCAGCTTCGGTGTGTTGGCGGTGGAGCGCAGGCACCGTGGCGGGGCCGAGGTGTCGAAGTTCCGCACGCCGGTGGTGGCCGCGCCGGAATCGCCGAGCGCGACGTACTCGGCCCCTCCTTCGGTGGGCATCGCCGCGGCGGGGGCGGTGGCGCCGACGGCGAGCAGGCAGGCGGTGACGGCGATGGCGTGCGGCAGATTCGTCATGTCGTGTCCTGGGCGGTGTCGGCTGGCGCAGTCATGAGCGGGGCACGTCTCCTTGTGCCGCACGCTACCCGGCAAGCCGATCCGCGGGGCGGAATCCGGTGGCAGACTTCCAGGCATGACAACTCCTGGATGGGCCGACGTGGACGGCTACCTCGTGGACACGCTGGTGGCGGATCCGGCGTCCGAAGCCGCGCTGGTCGCGAACAAGGCGGCGGGCCTGCCCGCGATCGACGTGTCACCGCCGCAGGGGAAGTTCCTGAATCTGCTGGCCAGGACGGTCGGGGCACGGCGGGTGCTGGAGATCGGCACGCTCGGTGGGTACAGCACCATCTGGCTCGCCCGCGCGGTCGGCGCCAAAGGACAGGTGGTCACGCTGGAGTTCGCCGCGCAGCACGCCGAGGTGGCGCGGGCGAACCTGGACCGGGCCGGGGTGGGCGACCGGGTGGACATCCGGGTCGGCGCCGCACTCGACAGCCTTCCCGTACTCGCCGAGGAAGACCCCGATCCGTTCGATCTGGTGTTCATCGACGCGGACAAGGTGAACAACTCCAACTACGTGCTGTGGGCGCTGCGCCTGACCCGGCCGGGCTCGGTGATCATCGTCGACAACGTGGTCCGCGGCGGTGCGGTCGCCGAGGAGCACTCGCAGGACCCGGCCGCGCAGGCGAGCCGGGACCTGATCGAATTGCTCGCCGCCGAACCGAGCCTGGACGCGACCGTCGTGCAGACCGTGGGCGGCAAGGGATGGGACGGTTTCGCCTACGCCGTCGTCAACGGCGAAAGCTTCGACTGAGCCGCCTCGGTCACGGAATCAACACCACCTTGCCGGTCGTTCCGCGCGTTTCCAGCGCGCGGTGCGCGGCGGCTGCCTCCGCGAGCGGGAAACGGTGCACCGCGGGGCGCAGCCGACCGGCGGCCGCCTCGGCCATGGCTCGCTCCTCCAGGACGCGCAAGTCGCCACCGGCCCGCGCCAGCATCGGCGGGCCGACCACCAGCTCGGAGGTGATGCCGCGGGCGGCGAGTTCGTCGGCTGAAAATACCAGCAGCCCTTCGTCATTCGACCGGCCGGACCGGCCGTAGACCAAATGCTGCCCGCCTTTGCCGAGTAGGTGCACACCGGTGCGGGCGATGTCGCCACCCACGGAATCGAACAGCACGCTCGCGCCACGGTCGCCGATGTAGGCACGAACTCGGTCCGGCCAATCCGGCAGCAGGTAATCCGCCGCGAGGTCGGCGCCGTTGCGCCGCACCTGTTCGACTTTCGCGGGACCGCCCGCCAGGCCGATCACGGTCGCTCCGGCGTTCCTGGCGTACTGCACCAGCAGCGTGCCGATGCCGCCCGCGGCGGCCGTCACCACGGCGACACTGTCGGGATCCAAGTCGGTGAACTGGAGAATGCCCATGGTGGTGCGCCCGGTGCCGATCATCGCCACCGCCTCGGCCGCGTCCAGGTTCGCTGGAATCTCGTGCAACCGAGCGGCTTCGGTCACCGCCAGCTCGGCGTAACCGCCCGGCACCGCGCCGAGGTGGGCCACGACCCGCGCGCCGAGCAGACCCGGTTCGACGTCCGGACCGACTCGGTCCACCGTGCCCGCGACCTCGCGTCCCGGGACGGTGGGCAGTTGCGGCAACTCATACGGCCCGGGCTCGCCCCTGCGGAGCGATGTATCCACCAAATGAACTCCGGCGGCCGCCACCGAGATGCGGACCTGGCCGGGGCCTGGTGCGGGGTCGGATACCGTTTCGTAGCGCAGGTTTTCGGCCGGGCCGAAGGTATGGAGGCGAATGGCGTGCACGGTGACTCCTGTTCGTAATGCGGTCGCCGACCAGCTTGCGACCTCGAGTCAGGTCGAGGTCAATCGCTCGCTCCGCGCCGCCCGTGCCGCGAATCCGTCGCACAGGGCGTCGAGCCCGCCATAGAGCAGCTCTTCCTGGGTCAGGTCGCTGACGCCGCTGCCCGCGAGATCGGCCAGCACCGGTGGGACCGGCCCTTCGGCCGTGCCGTTCAGCAGTGTCCGCAGACCGTTGTCGCCGGTCGGGTTCATGCCCTTGCGCGCCATCAACTCGGCGCTGATCTCCGGCAGGGTGGCCCCGGAGATGTAGTTCCACACGGTGAAGGACATACCCGTCGCCTCCCGGGTGGACACGCCGAGTTCCAGGAAGCCGTCCACCAACCACGCCAGGCACGCCAGGCTCTGCGGGCCGAAGCTGTAGCGCGGGGTGGCGAAGGTGAGCAGCACCCACGGATGCTGCCGGTACAGCGCCCAATCGATCTCGGCCGCGATGCGGACCCGGTCGCGCCAGGTCCACCGCTGGCCCTCCGGCGAGGGGTACGGGTTCCGCCGGGCGACCTCGTCGGTCATCAACGCCAGTAGCTCGTCCTTGTTCGCGACGTGGCGATACAGCGACATGGCGCCCACGCCGAGCCGGTCGGCGATGCGCCGCATGGACAGCGCGTCCAATCCCTCGGCGTCGGCGAGCTCGATGGCGGTGTCGACGATGGCGGTGCGGTGCAGCTTGATCTCGGTCATCCCACGGCTCGCTTCCACTCGGGGCCCTGGATGCGTAGCGTACACTGTACCCTTGTCATGCGTACGACGTACGCGCCAGTGAGAGGACGTTCGGGATGACAGACGTGCGGGCAGTAGGTACCGGGCCGACCACGGTGGGCTCGCGCCGCGCCTGGCTGGGCCTGGCTGTCCTGCTGCTGCCGGTGCTGCTGGTGTCGATGGACATCTCGGTGCTGTTCCTCGCGCTGCCGACGCTGACCGTCGACCTGGACCCCTCGGCGGACCAGCAGCTGTGGATTCTCGACATCTACGGATTCCTGATCGCGGGCTTGCTGATCACCATGGGTAACCTCGGTGACCGGGTCGGGCGGCGCACCATCCTGCTGGCGGGCGCCGCGGTGTTCGGGATCGCGTCGGTGATCGCGGCGTTCGCGCCGAGCGCGGGCGTGCTCATCGCGGCACGGGCACTGATGGGCATCGGGGGCGCCACCTTGCTGCCGTCCAGTCTGGCGCTGATCTCCAGCCTGTTTCCCGACGCGCGCGAGCGCGCCGCCGCGATCGGTGTCTGGACGGCGTTCTTCGCAGGCGGCTCGGCCGTCGGACCGATCATCGGCGGCATGCTGCTGCACCAGTTCTGGTGGGGCTCGGTCTTTCTCATCAATATCCCGGTGCTGCTGATCCTGCTCGCGTTCGGCCCATTCGTGCTGCCGGAACATCGAGCGGGCGTGCGGGGACCGCTGGACTTACCGAGCGTCGCCCTGTCCATCGGCGGCATCCTGCCGCTGGTCTACGGGATCAAGCACGCCGCGACCGAAGGCATCGATGCGCAGGCGGTCGTCATCGCGCTGGTCGGCGCGGGGCTCTCGATCGCCTTCGTCCGCAGGCAGCGAGAGCTCGACGAACCACTGCTGGACCTGCGGTTGTTCGCCAGGGTCCCGTTCTCGGTGGCGATCGGCTCCAGCCTGATCGGCATGATGTCGCTGGCCGGTCTGAGCTATCTGACCAGCGTGTATCTGCAATCGGTGACCGGACGCACGCCGCTCGCCGCGGCGCTGCTCGGCATCCCGATGGCGATCGCGGTGTTCGTCTGCTCGATGGGCGGCGCACGGGTCGGACACCGCTTCGGGACCGGTGCCACATTCGTGTTCGCCCTGCTGGCCTCGGCGGTGGGCAACCTGCTGGTGCTGGGCGTCGGCGTGCACGGCGGGCTCTGGTGGTATCTGACCGGCTCCACCATCGCCGGAATCGGCTATGGCCTGGCCTTCACCCTGGTGTCCGACGTTGCGGTGTCGTCGGTGCCGCCGGAGCGGGCCGGGTCGGCGGTCGGCATCTCCGAGACCAGCTTCGAGTTGGGCAACGCGCTGGGCCTCGCCCTGCTCGGCTCGCTCGCGGCGCTGATCTTCCGGTCCGCCGGCGACTACGCGGCCACACTCGGCGAGACCATCCAGAAGGCGGGCGGCGATGCGGCGCTGATCGAGTCGGCACGCGAATCTTTCGTCAACGGAATGCATATAGCCGTGGCCGCGGGCGCGACGGCGCTGGTGGTGATGGCTTTGATCGCCAGGTTCGCCTCGTCCGCCCGGCGCTGACCGATCTGACTTCCTGGTCCGGTGCACCGATGGCGGCCTGAGCATCGCCGCCTACCTCACCTGGCAGGACTTGCCGCGACTCGTGCGTGATAGGGTCGCGGTCCGCATGATGGCGCGATCCCGGGGTGAGCGGCCTTATCCGGGCTACAGTCGAATCCGTGAACCACACTTCGGCCTCGAGCAACGGGCGGCCGATCGCCGAACGGGTGGCGACGCGTCTGCTCTATCCCACGTCGCGCCCACGTGAAAAGGCGTTGCGCGCCGCGGTCGACGGTCAGATCGTCCTGGTCACCGGTGCATCGCACGGGATAGGCAAAGCCAGCGCGCGCAAGCTGGCCGCGGCGGGGGCGACTGTCCTGCTCGTGGCCCGTTCCGCCGAGGAACTCGACCGGGTGGCCGCGGAGATCACCGGAGCGGGCGGCGTCGCGCACGCCTATCCGACCGATCTCACCGACATGGATGCCGTCGAACGCCTCGGCCGCGCACTGCTCGACGAGCACGGCCGCCTCGACGTGGTGATCAACAACGCGGGCAAGTCGATTCGCCGTCCCATCGACGAGTCCTATGACCGCTTCCACGATTTCACCCGCACCATCGACATCAACTATCTCGGTCCGGTGCGCCTGCTGCTCACTCTGCTGCCCGCGATGCGCGCTCACGGGCGAGGCCACATCGTCAACATCTCGACGTGGGGCGTGCGTGTGCCGCCCGCTCCGCGATGGGCGGCCTATGGCGCGTCGAAGGCCGCCTTCGACGTGTGGTTGCGCAGCGTCGCGGCCGAGGTGGCCGCCGACGGTGTCACAACCACCTCGATCTACATGCCGCTGGTGCACACCAGGATGAGCGCGCCCACCGACTTCAGCCGTGTCCCCGGGCTCACCGTCGACGAGGCCGCCGACCTGGTCTGCCACGCGGTGACCGCGAAGCCGCGCGAGATCGCCCCCTGGTGGTCGGCGCCCGTCCAGGCGTGGACCGACCTGACCCGCGGCCGCGCCCAGCGTTTCATGGAGCGCGCTTTCCGGCGCTGATCCGAACCGGAACCGGCACGACGGCGGAACGTCCGGGACACCTGGGCGACACGCCGGGACATAGGATCGACGGGTGCGTGAATCTGCTCCGAGCGGTCCGGCTGCGTCGAGCCTTGCGACGGTGCTCGCACTCGCCGACTCGCGGCTGCCGATCGGCGGGCATGTGCACTCCGGCGGAGTCGAGGAGGCCGTCGCCTCCGGGCTGATCCGCGACGTGGCGACGGTGGAGTTGTACCTGCGCCGCCGAATCCGGACAACGGGCCTGGTGGCCGCATCGCTGGCCGCCGCGGTGTGCGCGGGCGAACTCGATGCGGCCCGCGCCGAGGCGGAGGCCGACGCACGCACACCCGCGCCAGGCGCCCGCGCGGCATCCCGCGCGCAGGGCCGCGGCCTGCTGCGCCTGGCCAAACAGCTGTGGCCCGAGCACGAGTGGTCGCGACTCGGCGCGACACCGCACCTGTCCACGGTTTTCGGTGCGGTCGGCGCGGCCGCCGCGGTGCCGCCGCAACAGATCGCGAACGTTGTCGTCTACACCACGCTCACCGGCGCGGCGACCGCCGCCCAGCGCTTGCTGGCACTGGACCCCGCCGCCATCGCCGCATGCACGATCCGCCTCGCCGACCTGTGCGACCGGGTCGCCGCAAAGGCGGTGACCGGCCTTGCCGCGGTGTCCGATCCACTGCAAGACGTGCTCGCCGAGCGTCACCTGCGCCGCGACATGCCACTGTTCGCCAGCTGAAGCCCCTCGAGCGAAGGAGACCGCGCCATGCCCCCGCACCTGATCGACGGCGAGCCGCACGACCACCGTCACGACCGGCCCAAGCGGACCCGGATCCCCGGCGAGGCGTTGCGCATCGGCATCGGCGGCCCGGTCGGCTCCGGCAAAACCGCATTGGTGGCCGCGTTGTGCAGGCAACTGCGCGACGAGCTGTCGCTGGCCGTGCTGACCAACGACATCTACACGACCGAGGACGCCGACTTCCTGCGCAGGCACGCGGTATTGCCCGACGAGCGGATCACCGCCGTGCAGACCGGCGGCTGCCCGCACACCGCCATCCGCGACGACATCACCGCCAACCTCGACGCCATCGACGATCTGGTCGCCGCCAACCCGCCGCTGGATCTGATCCTCGTCGAATCCGGCGGCGACAATCTCACCGCCACCTTCTCCTCCGGACTGATCGACGTGCAGATCTTCGTCGTGGACGTGGCGGGCGGCGACAAGGTACCGCGCAAAGGCGGCCCCGGCGTGACCTTCTCCGATCTGCTGGTGGTCAACAAGACCGATCTCGCGCCGCTGGTCGGCGCGGATCTGGGCGTGATGGAGCGCGACGCGACGCGGGTACGTGCCGGCCGCCCGACCGTGCTGGTCTCGCTCACCGAGGACCGGGCGGCGACGCCGGTGCTGAACTGGGTGCGCGAGCAGCTACGCGCGATCGCCGAGCAGGACCGGGCGGGCACCGGCGAATCCGCTGTCGCGCACTGAGTTCCGCTGTTGCGCACCGAGGTACGGATAGTCGCCACCGCCGCGGCACTCCCCGAGATCCATGCCGGCGGTGGACTGGCTGCTCGCCGCACCGGCCCGCGGACGGTTCATCTGATCGGCACCGCCGCCACGCCGCTCGGCGGTGACGAACTCGACATCGTCGTGGTGGTCGCGCCGGGCGCCGAACTGGTGGTGCGCTCGGCCGCGGCGACCCTGGCGCTGCCCGGCGCGACGACGCCACTGTCGTTCGCGCGGTGGCACCTCGAAGTCGGCAGCGGGGGAGCGCTGGATTTCGATCCCGAGCCGATGATCGTCGCGGGCGCCGCCCAGCACCACACCGTCACCACGGTCCAGTTGGCCTCTGATTCCCGGCTGCGCATGCGCGAACGTGTGCAGATCGGCCGCACGGGTGAGGACGCGGGCCAGTGGCGGGGAGACCTGATCGCCGATGTCGACGCCACACCATTGCTGCGCCACCGTCTCGAACTGGGCGTGGGGACATCGGCATACGACGCGCTGGCCGCTCCGCGCGCGTTGGAGAGCGAGCTCGTCTACCCCGACGGACGTCCGACGGCCACAACAGGTTTGACACAGACCCGGCTGCCACTCGCGGCCGGTGGCAGCTTGTTCACTCGCACCGGATCACTGCTCGCCGTCTCCGGGTGACACCGTGCCGAGCACGTCCTGTGGAATTCATCTAGTACGGGTGTAATCCGGCCGATCAGGGGAGAAAAGAAAGGGTGGGAGCCCGCCAGCGTCGTCGGGCTCCCACCCTTCCGGCTCGTCCCTGGGATGCGCCGGTCCGGTCAACCGTTGGCCCCCTCCAGGGCCGGATCGACCGGTGCGGTGTCGGTGGACTCCGGAGGTGTGCTGAGGGCCTGCGGTGGCGCGCTGAAGGCGTGCACCGCACCGAGTGCCGCACCGACGCCCGCGCCGATCGCCGCAAGGGGGACGGCCATGAGAGCCGCGCCGTAAGCGGCACCCATCGGCCCCGCGGCGAGACCTATCGGCGCGAACGGCAGGCCGATGGCCCCGCCGAGCGCACCGCCCATGGCGGCCCCGAACAGCGCGAACGGACTTGCCACCGCAGCGCCCGCGGCCGCACCGATCGCCGCGGCGCCCACCGTCTGGCCCGCGATGCGGTCGGACCGGGTGCGCTCCATGCCCACCGAGTCGAGGAATGTCGCCATCTCGGCCTCGACTCGTGCGGCGCCGTCATTGAGCTGGATCGCCTGCTCCCGGTACAGCCACTCCGGTGCGTCGACTTGCACGTCGCCGAAACGCAACTTCCCCGCCGGCGGCGCGATCGGCGGCACCGGGGCGACCGGAACGGGCAGGTGCAGCGACTCGATCGGGGCCAGGTATTTCTTCTCCGGCATCGGCCGCGCCCATTGCAGCGAGCTCAGCGTGTCCTCCGGAATATGCAGACCCTGGTATGGGCGCACATTCGGGGCTTCGGCCGCGGGCCACTCCACTTCGGCGGCCTGGCTTGTCTCGCCGGTCTGCTCCACTTGGTCGGCCGGACCCGCCGGAACAGACCGATCAGGCTCTGCGTCCGCGGTTCCGGGTCCCACCAGCGCGATTACCAGGGGGATCGCACCCGCGACGACGATCGAGCCCATCTTCTGTCGACGCGGGTCGGCTGCCCTGTGCTTGCCTGTGCCCATAGATCACCTTTCATCCGGAAGGAGACTTCGACGCCCCACATTCGGATTCGCTGGCGACCTGGATTGGTCGAGCTCGCTATCACAACACGAATTGAAATAACTGCGTGTTTGCTAGCTAACCCGCTTTGACGTTGGTACCGGCCTTGTCCACCGCGGCCCGGCTGTTGGTGGAGGCACCGAGCGCGGCAGCCAGTTGTTCGGCGTCTTCGTCGTCGCCGGTACTGATGGCCTCCAGGGCTAGTCGCGCGAACACCCACTGCTCGGTGGCCGCCATCTGTCCGCGGCTGCGGCCGAGGAAGGTGACGAACCACTGGATCACGGTGATGATCCGGCTGCGATACCCGACCAGGTAGTACAGGTGCAACGCCAGCCAGGCCAGCCACGCGATGAATCCGCCGAACTCCAGCTTGCCCACCTGGCACACGGCGCTGAACCGCGAGATGGTGGCCATGCTGCCCTTGTTGAAGTACTTGAACGGCTTGCGCTCCTGCGACGTCTGGCCTTTCAGACCGGCCTTGATCTGCTTGGCCGCGTAGGTCGCGCCCTGGATGGCGCCCTGCGCCTGACCGGGCACGTTCGGCACCGACATCAGATCGCCGACCACGAACACGTTCGGGTGGCCCTTGACGGTCAGGTCCGGCTCCACCACGACCCGGCCCGCGCGGTCGACCTCGGTGCCGTCGGACTGATCGGCGATCATCTTGCCCAGCGGGCTGGCCTGCACGCCCGCTGACCAGACCTTGCACGCCGACTCGATGCGCCGGATGGTGCCGTCGGAGTCCTTCACCGTGACGCCGAATGCGTCGACATCGATGACCATCGCGTTGAGCTGGATCTCCACGCCCATCTTCGCGAGCCGCCGTTCGGCTTTGCCGCCGAGCTTGGGCCCCATGGGGCCGAGCACCGCGCCCGCACCCTCGATCAGCACCACGCGTGCGTCGCGCGGATCGATGTTGTGGAAGGTGCCCTCCAAGGTGCGGTCGGAGAGTTCGGCGATCTGACCGGCCAGCTCGACACCGGTCGGGCCTGCGCCGACGATGACGAAGGTCAGCAGCCGGTCGCGCTCCTCCTGGGTGGTGGCCAGCTCGGCCTGCTCGAACGCGCCGAGGATCCGCCCGCGCAACTCCAGCGCGTCGTCGATGGTCTTCATGCCGGGCGCGAAGGTGGCGAATCGGTCGTTGCCGAAGTAGGACTGCTGCGCGCCGGTGGCGACGATCAGGCTGTCGAACGGGGTGACGGTGTCCTTGTCGAGCAGACGCGAGGTCACCGTCTTGTTGTGCAGATCGATGTCGGTGACGTCGCCGAGCAGCACCTGCGCGTTCTTCTGCTTGCGCAGCACGAGACGGGTAGCGGGCGCGATCTCGCCGACCGAGAGGATGCCGGTCGCGACCTGATAGAGCAGCGGCTGGAACAGGTGGGTCGAGGTCTTCGAGATGAGTGTGACGTCGACGTCGGCGCGCTTGAGGTGCTTGGTACCGAACAGGCCGCCGAAGCCCGAGCCGATCACCACCACCCGGTGACGACCGTTCCCGACAGTCTGACTGCTCATCGTGCTGCTCCTCGATGGACCTCGGGGGGCGTCCCCGGCGATGTTCCTGACACGCCCAACCGTAGCCGCCGCGCCGTGCACCGTCACGGCGAGATCCCCGTTCCTGGCGTGTTGCGGTGCGATGTCTCACCGTCGGCGAATCGCCGTGGGGAGGATCGCCGTGCCGGAACCGGCCGAGCGGACGCGGCGGAAAGCCTACGATGGACACTGTCGTTCAGGGAGGTTCGCCATGGTCGCCGGTGACCGCGTGATCGGCCGGAAACCCAGCGTGCAGGCCGAATCGGAGAACGTCGCGCTGATCGAGGTCCCGCACGATCATCTCATCGACCGTGCGCTGGGGTTACTGCCGGAACGGCGCCAGGTGCTGGCCACTCCGCCGCGCGGCAGCGACACCGTCGCCGTGCGCGGCGATGCCGGCCTGCCCTATCTGGGCCGGGCGTTGCATTACATGCGCTGGGGCCCGGCCGAGATGATGGAGCGTTACCGCCGCTACGGGCCGGTCTCGCTGAACACTTCGCTCGGCGTGGACCGGGTGCTGGTCGCGGGGCCGGACGCGCTCGACGAGGTGCTCGGTCACCGGCGCCGCGACTTCGGCCAGGGCTGGGACTATTTCATCGGCCCGTTCTTCCGGCGCGGACTGCTGCTGCTGGAATTCGAGGAGCACAAATTCCATCGCCGGATCATGCAGCAGGCCTTCACCAGGGACCGGCTGGAGGCGCACCTGGCGGCGCTGACCCCGGTGGTGCGCGCAAGCATCGCGCGGTGGGTTCCACAGGGACGCAATGCCGAACGGACCGTGCGGCTGTATCCGACGATCAAAGAGCTCACCCTCGACATCGCCGCGGAGACGTTCATGGCCGTCGACGTGGGCCCGCGCCGCCAAGAGCTCATCGACGCGTTCGTCGACTGCACCCACGCCGGGCTGGCCATCATCCGGCACTCGGTGCCCGGCGGCAACTGGCGCGCCGGGCTGCGCGGCCGGAGGCTGCTCGAGGAGTACTTCACCGCCATGCTCCCGCAGAAGCGTCGCACCGAATCGCCGGACTTCTTCTCCGGGCTGTGTCATGCGCGCAGCGAGGACGGCGGCGTCTTCGGCGACGCGGACGTGGTGAACCACATGATCTTCTTGATCATGGCCGCGCACGACACCACCACGACCACGGCCACCGCGGTCGCCTACTACCTGGGCAAACACCTGGACTGGCAGCAGCGGGTGCGCGCCGAGGTGCTCGGCATGGACGAACGGCTCGGCGACGCGCCACCTACCATCGCGGATCTGGAGGGACTGCGCGATCTGGATCTGGTCGTCAAGGAGAGCCTGCGGTTGATGCCGCCGGTTCCGGGATTGTCGCGCCGCGCGGTGCGCGACACCGAGATCGCCGGGCACTACATTCCGGCCGGCGCCCCGGTCGACCTCGCCTACCAGGTCAATCACCTGCTGCCCGAGCTGTGGACCCAGCCCGAGCGATTCGACCCCGAGCGGTTCGGCGAGCAGCGGCGCGAGGACAAGTCGCATCGCCTGGCCTGGATGCCGTTCGGCGCGGGCGCGCACAAGTGCATCGGGATGCACTTCGGCACCTTCGAGGTCAAGACGGTGACCGCCGCCTTGGTGCGCGAATACGAGTGGCGCATCCCGGCGAAATACCGCATGCCCTGGGGATTCACCACGATTCCCTTCCCCAGGGACGGCGCGCCCATGACGCTGCGCAGGCGTTCGGCCACCTGAGTGGTTCGCACTCGCACAGCGCGTCGGGTGCGAGTCCTACGAGCACCGTTCGCGGCCCGTCTCGGACGCGAGACTTCCCGGGGCCGCGAACACGCAGCGCCGCAGGCGCTGCACAAACACAGTCACCGCCCGGCGAACAGCATCTCCGCGACCTTGGTGTCGGTGTCGGCGCCCTCGGTGTAGCCGCCCGCGTCACCCAGCGCCGTCATGATCGCCAGGGTGTAGCGCTCGCCCGGTCCCGCGAACCCGACCGAGTTGACCACCCAGCCGCCCTCCTCGGCGGACCAGCCGTTCTTCAGGCCAGGACGCATCTTCGCGCCCGCGCCCCACACGCCCCAGTGCTGGTTGGAGTCGACCGCGCGCATCCGCTCCACCAGGTAGTTGCGGTCGTCCGGGTGCATGCGGTTGAGGATGTGGTCCATCAGCCGGTCGAGGTCGGCGGCGGTGCACTTCTGGAACGACCAGTCCGGGAACAACGCGGTATTGGTCGGCTGCGGCACCAACGAGGTCATGCCGTTGGCGCGGAAGGCGTTGTTGAACGCCATCCGGTCGATGCCCGCGTACTTGATCCACAGCATGTCGGCGGCGCCGTCGTTCGAGGTGGCCAGCATCGATTCCAGCAGGCCACGGTCCTCGGGAGACAGCGCGATCGCGCCGATCCGCGCCCGATTCAGCAGATCGGCGGCGATCGCGAGCTTGATCGTGGAGGCGGTCCAGACCGCGTTCTCCGCGTTGCCATTGGCGTAGACCCCGCCGGACACCCGGTCGCGCACGACGTAGCCGGTGACACCGGGACGCTTCTCGAGGTAGGCGTTGACGGCGGCGATGCGGCTGCTCATATCGCAGTCGAAACCGGCCAGGCATCCCTGCGTATGCGCGAGCGGCGCCGCACCCGCGGTCGGGAGCATGGCGGGCAGGCTCGGAGCGAGGATCGCCGTGGCGGCGAGGACACAGGCGGAGGCGGCCACGCGGGGAACGGTCCGGGTGGCGGGGGACGGATAACGCACGAGGGATCACGATCGCACATCGCGGGTCCGGACGCACGTCTTGAGCTCGGGTCCGGGTTGTGCTAATCGCACGTTTCCGAGCTTGCGTCGCATCGGGTTTCGACCGTCGTCGCAGGCCGGAGCGGTTCACCGGAAGGCGGCGCGCAGATCGTCGACTGTCCGTCCGTTGAGGCGGTAGCAGTGCTCGAACGCCTCGGTGTGCCGGTCCCGGGGCCAGGACTGGAGGACGACGGTACGACCGTAGTGGCGCGAGTTGACGAGCTCCCAGCGGTCACCGACCCGGCGGACTGTGAATCCGCCTCTCGGAACCAGCGGAATCACCATCGCATCCATGAACGCGAACCAGCCTTTCGGTGCAGCTCTCGTCCCTCCCCGGTGCAGCACTGTCGCACATCGGCCGCGCGCAGCCCGCGTGACACGACGGAGTAATCCGTTCTCGTGTGGTCTATTTCACTCGCGCCCGGATGGGGTGGTGCGATTGCGCGTCGGTCGCCGGGCGTATAAACGTGCACGAAGTCCGAGGCCAGCGCAGCCCGGCACCCATCGACCGAGAGGGCGCAGATGCCGCTGCACATCCACCGTGCCGAGCGCGCCGACGTCCTTGCCCAGGCGCTGGCCGGGGTGCTGTCGTCGCCGCAGGAGGACCCCTTCGCGGCCGAAGTGGTCGCGGTGCCCGCCAAAGGCGTGGAGCGCTGGCTGACGCAGACGCTCTCGGCGGTGCTCGGGGCGGACGGCTCGGCCGACGGTGTCTGCGCGAACATCGCGTTTCCGTCACCGGCCGTGCTGGTCGCCGAAGTACTGGCCGCGGCGAGCGGGGTGGCGCCCGGGGACGACCCCTGGGCGCCCGAGCGGGCCGTGTGGACGCTGCTTCGGGTGATCGATGCGTCGTTGCCCGAGCCGTGGTGCTCCGTGCTGGCCAGGCATCTGGGCGAGCCGGCCGGCGCGGGTCGTGAGCACCGCCTCGGGAGGCGTTACGCGACCGCGGCGGAAGTGGCGGCGCTGTTCGACAGCTATGGCGCCCAGCGTCCGGTGTTGATCACCGAGTGGGCGGCGGGCCAGGACACCGACGGCGCGGGCGGCGCGGTGCCCGACGACCTGCTCTGGCAGCCCATGCTGTGGCGCAGGCTGCGCGCCGAGATCGGAGCGCCCAGCCCCGCCGAGCGACTCGAGGCCGCCTGTGCGCGCTTGCGCGCGCAACCGGATCTGGTCCCGCTTCCCCCGCGGGTATCGCTGTTCGGGGTGACCCGGCTCCCCAGCGATCAGCTCGCGGTGCTGTCGGCCCTGGCCGCCGGCCGCGACATCCACCTGTGGCTCGCGCATCCGAGCCCGGTCCTCTGGTCGTGCTTGTCGCGGATGCCCGCGGCGCGTACCCGTGCCGAAGATCGCAGCGCCGCGGCCGTGTCGCATCCGCTGCTGGCCGGACTGGCCCGAGACGTCCGGGAGTTCCAGCAGCGGCTGGCCGGGCTCGCGGCCACCGGCTCCGACATCCACCGTTCGCTGGCGGTGGCCGGCACCGATAGCATTGTGCCAGAAGGGTATTCGTCCACGACGTTGCTTCGTGCGTTGCAGGCGGGCATCCGTGACGACCGATGGCCGCCGGTCCCGGGAGCGGTCGGCGCGGACGGCACCGTGCAGGTGCACGCTTGTCACGGTCCCGCACGGCAGGTCGAGGTGCTGCGGGAATGCCTGCTCGGGCTGTTCGCGGCCGACGAGACGCTGGAGCCGCGGGACGTGCTGGTCATGTGCCCCGAGGTGGAGACGTACGCCCCCCTGGTGCGCGCGGCGTTCGGACAGCGGACGCCCGGATCGCCGGAGCCGCAGGCCGATTCGGTGCATCCAGCGCATCGGCTGCGGGTGCGTTTGGCCGATCGGGGACGCGGTGTGACCAATCCGCTGCTCGCGGTGATCGGCGTCCTGCTGGAACTGGCCGACGGCAGGGTGACCGTGACCCAGGTGCTCGACCTCGCGGCGGCCGAAACAGTACGGCGCCGTTGTGGTTTCGACGACGAAGACATCGAACGGCTGCGCGAGTGGGCGGCCGAATCCGGCGCGCGATGGGGGATCGGGCAGCGCCAGCGCCAGGCGTTCGGACTCGCGGACTTCGCGCAGAACACGCTCAACAGCGCGGTGGACCGGATTCTGCTCGGCGTCACCGCGGGCGAAACCTCCGACGATTGGCTGGATCTCGCGCTGCCACTGGACGACGTGGACAGCAACGACGTCGACTTGGCCGGCCGCTTCGCCGAGTTCATCGATCGGCTCGCGGTGTGCCTGCGCGACCTGCGCGGTCCGCGGCCCGCGCAGGAGTGGGCGGCGGTGCTCGGCCGCGCGTTGGATCTGCTGACCGATGTGCCGGATGCCCAGGCCTGGGTGCGCACCGAGGCCAGGCAGGAGCTCGCCGCCGCCACCGAGCACGCGGGCGAGGTGTCGTTGCGGCTGGCCGACGTCGGCGTGCTGCTGCGTTCGCGGCTGGCCGCGCGGCCGACCCGGGCCAATTTCCGTACCGGGGAGCTGACCGTCTGCACGATGGTGCCGATGCGGTCGGTGCCGCACCGGGTGGTGGTGCTGCTCGGCTTGGACGACGAGGTGTTCCCGCGCGCGAGCGGCGCGGACGGCGACGACCTGCTGGCCAGGCAACCGCTGCTGGGGGAACGGGATCCACGCAGCGAGGACCGGCAGCTGCTGTTGGACGCGGTCCTCGCGGCCCGTGACGCGCTGCTGGTGTTCCACACCGGCGCCGATCCGGTGAGCGGAGCGCACCGCCCGCCCGCCATCCCGGTCGCCGAACTGCTGGACGCGCTGCGGGCGCACGTCGGCGCCCCGGCGATGGACGCGGTGGTCACGCGGCATCCGCTGCAAGACTTCGACCGCCGCAACTTCCGGGCCGAGCGTCCGTTCAGTTTCGACACCGTGGCGCTGGCCGGAGCGCACGCGTCCGGTCGGCCCGCGCAGCCGCGTCCCGCGTTCCTGCCCGCGCCCCTGCCGCCGGCCGAAACGGCGGATGTGGCGCTGGCCGACTTGATCTCGTTCGCCGAGCATCCCGTGCGCGCGTTCCTGTGGCAGCGCCTCGGCCTGCGCGTCCCCGAGCACGAGGAGGACATCGCCGACCGGCTGCCCATCGAACTCGACGGGCTCGCCAAGTGGGAACTGGGCGAGCGTCTCCTCGCCGCCCGCCTGACGGGAGCGGATCCGGCGGGGTTGCGGGCGGCGGAATGGCGGCGCGGCACACTGCCGCCCTTCGGTTTCGGCGCGGCCGTCCTCGACGAGGTGGAGCACACCGTGGACCGGTTGGTGCGCGCCGCGCAGGCGGACTACGCGGGCACCCCGCGCGCCGTGGACATCGCGGTGGATCTGGGCAACGGACGCAGGCTCACCGGCACCGTGCCGGAGGTTCACGGCGAAACGCTGGTCCGCACCACCTTCTCCCGGCTCGCCCCGAAACACCGTGTCGCCGCGTGGGTTTCATTGCTGGCGCTCGCCGTCACCGAGGACCGGTCGTGGCGTGCGGTGAGCACCGGTCGTGGCCAATTCGGGCGTCCCGCATGGCGTAGTGAGCTCACCGCACCCGATGCGCCGGTGGCCGGAGAGATCCTGCGCGAGCTCGTCGCGCTGCGCGAGGCGGGGCTGACCGAACCGCTGCCCGTCGCGCCCACTGCCACCGCGGCCTACGCCGAACGCCGCTTCCGTGGGGCGGGTGCCGACGACGCGATCGCCGCGGCGGAGCGGGAATTCAACGGCGGTCCAAACGGTCCCGGACCATTCGGCGATCACACCGACCGCCACCTGCGCTACGTCTGGGGCCCGGCGCCCCGGCTCGACGATCTCATGGCGGCTCCCGCGCCCGCGGGAGAGCGAGGTGAGACCACCCGCTTCGGTGCGCTGGCCCGGCGGATCTGGGCTCCACTGCTTGCCGCGGAAAGCCAGGGACAGCCGTGACCGGTCACGAAGCGCCCGGTCGGCGCCGCCGGTTGCGCGCGATCCTGCAGCGGCCGTGGGAATCCGCCACCGTCATGGCGCGTGTTGGTCGCCCTTGCGCGGTCGGGTACCCGGCAGAATGGCAGCTCGGACAGTCGTATCCGGTTGCTACATCGGACCCGGTCAGCGTGATCCACCGCGCGTTCGTGACGTCCGCAGACCGCGTGACATCCGGCCGCGCAGGAGGGAGGCACGCGTGACCGTCCAGGAAGCCTCCTTCCCCGCGGCCGCGTTCGACACCGCCGCGTTCGAGCCGTACGGGCCCTTGCCGACCGGAACGACCGTGCTGGAAGCCAGTGCGGGCACCGGCAAGACGCATGCCATCGTCGGGCTCGCCGTACGCTACGTCGCCGAGGCGGGTATCGAGGTGTCCCAGCTGCTGCTGGTGACGTTCAGCCGCGCCGCCACCCAGGAACTGCGGGAACGCACCCGCGACCGATTCGTCGCCGTCGCCGCCGGATTGGCCGACCCCGACGGGGCGCGGGCACACGCCGACGAGCTGGTCCGGTATCTGGCCGACGCCGAGGAAGCGGAGGTGCGGCTGCGGCAGCGCCGCCTGCTGACGGCGCTGTCGGATTTCGACGCGGGCACCATCGCCACCACGCACAGCTTCTGTCAGCGCATGCTCGACGAACTCGGGTTCGCGGGCGAACACGATCCCGGCACCCGGCTGGTGGAGACCGTCGACGACCTGGTCGCCACGGTCGTCGACGATCTGTACCTCAACCGATACGCCCGCGCCGAACCCCCGTTCCCGGTCAAGGAAGCCCGCACGCTCGCGCTGGCGGCGGTACGGGACCGGCACGCGGCGCTCGTCCCCGACGACGAATCCGGTGCGAGCGAGCGGGTGGCGTTCGCGCACGCCGTCCGCGCGGAGACCGAACGACGCAAACGGCTTGCCGGGCTGCGCGACTTCGACGACCTGCTGGTGCTGCTGCACGACGTGCTCGCCGATCCGGAGCACGGCTCCCGCGCGTGCCGCCGCATCCGCGCGCGCTACCGCGTCGCCCTGGTCGACGAGTTCCAGGACACCGACCCGCTGCAATGGGACATCCTGCGCCGATCGTTTCACGGGCATGCCACGCTGGTTCTGGTCGGCGACCCGAAGCAGGCGATCTACGCCTTTCGCGGCGCCGAGGTGCTCAGCTACCTGGACGCGGTCGCGCACGCAGGCACCCGCAAGGAGCTCACCACCAACTGGCGCAGCGACGCGGGACTGCTGGCCGCGCTGGACCACCTGCAGGGCGGTGCCGCGCTGGGGCACAAGGAGATCGGCGTGCATCCGGTCACCGCGACCAGGCCGTGGTCGCGGTTGTCCGGCCCGGAGGAGCTGATCACCCCGATGCGCGTCCGATGCCTGCCCCGCACGGGCGCCGGGCCGCTGAACAAGTCCGGGTTCCCATCCGTGGGCCGCATACGAGCGAAAGTCGCCGACGACCTGGCCGCCGACATCGTCCGCATGCTCGAATCCGGCGTGCTGATCGACGGGAAAGCGGAACCCGTTATAGCCACGACGGACTCCAGCGCAGCGGTGACCGGTGACGCGGCGCGCAGGCCGATCGGACCCGGTGACATCGCGGTGCTGGTGCGGACCCGTTCACAGATCGAGGTCGTGCGCGCCGCGCTGGACCGCGTCGGCGTCGCTTCCGTCCTCGCCGGCGGCACCAGCGTCTTCGCGACCAGCAGCGCGACCGACTGGCTGTGGGTGCTGCGGGCGCTGGAACAGCCGCACCGCGGCGACCGGGTGCGCCTGGCCGCGTGCACCCCGCTGCTCGGCGTCACCGCGGCCGAGATCGACAGTGGGGGAGCCGATCTCGTCGGGCGGGTCAGCGCGCAATTGCGCGAGGCCGCACGGCTGTTCACCCGCGCGGGCTTCGCGGCCGTCTTCGAGAAGATCGCCGCCGAAGCGTGCCTGGCGCAGCGGCTGCTCGCCGTGGAGAACGGCGAGCGCCGGCTCACCGACCTGCGGCACATCGCGCAGCTGCTCGACCAGGTCGCGCTCACCGAAGGACTCGGGCTGACCGCGCTGACCCGATGGCTGGCCGACCGGGTGCGCGATCCCGCCTCCGGATCCGTCGCCGACCGCAGCCGCAGGCTGGACCGGGACGCCGCCGCCGTGCAGATCGCGACCGTGCACGCCAGCAAAGGACTGGAATTCCCGGTGGTCTACCTGCCGTTCGCCTGGGACAGCGCGAAGAACCCGTACCCGGCGACGCTGCTGTTCCACGACGACGAGGGAGCGCGCGTGCTGGACGTGGGCGGTCCGGACGCGCCGGGCTACGCCGAGCGCAAGGCCGCAAGCGAATCCGAGGAAGCGGGAGAGGAGCTGCGGCTGTTGTACGTCGCGCTCACGCGGGCGATGTGCCAGATCGTCGCCTGGTGGGCGCCGGCGATCACCACCGCGGCTTCCCCGCTGCACCGGATGGTCTTCGGGCGGGCCGACCGCGGCGCGGTGGTCGCCGCGCGCGCCGCCGTGCCCGCGGATGCCGTTGCCGCCTCGGCCCTATCGGCGTGGGCCGAGGACGCGGGAGCGGCTGTCTCGGTGACGCCGGTGGCCGTGAGCGACGACGTCGCGATCCGGCGGGTGCGTACCGAACCCGTGCTCGGCGAGCTGGCGGCCGCGCGGTTCGACCGCGTCCTGGACCAGCAGTGGCGGCGCACCTCGTACTCGGCGCTCACCGCGTCGGCACACGAACCCGCCGGGCCGGCCACCGACAGCGAACCGGAGGACGTCAGGGGTCCCGGCGACGAGCCCGCGAGTGCACCGTCGATCGGCGCGTCCGGGCCGGAGCCCACCGGCGCCGCCTCGCTGATGAACGCGCTGCCTTACGGAGCAGAATTCGGCACGCTCGTGCACGGCGTGCTGGAACGGATCGACACCGATCGCGCCGATCTGGCGGCCGAGGTACGCGACCGGTGCCGCGAGACAGTGACGGAACTGATGGCCGACGCGGACCCCGAACAGCTCGCCACCGCGCTGCTCGCGGTGCTGCGGACACCGCTCGGCCGCGGCTGCCTGGCCGACGTCGCCCGCCGCGACCGCCTCGCCGAACTCGAGTTCGAACTGCCGCTGGCGGGTGGCGACCGGACCGGCGCCACCGCGGCCACGCTGCGGCGGATCGCCGACCTGCTGCGGGCCCACCTCCCGGCCGACGACGACCTGTACGAGTACGCGGACCTGGTGGCGGTGCTGGAGGACGTACCGCTGCGCGGCTACCTGACCGGCAGTATCGATGCGGTGCTGCGTGTCCCGGATGACGCGTCGCCGCGGTTCGTCATTGTGGACTACAAGACCAACCGGTTGGGTACGGGCGATCTCACCGTCGCGCACTACACGCGCGACCGGATGGCCGCCGAGATGTTGCGCTCCCACTATCCACTGCAAGCGCTGCTGTATTCCGTTGCGCTGCATAGATATCTGCGCTGGCGCCTGCCGGGCTACGACCCGGCGCGTCATCTCGGCGGTGTTCGCTACCTGTTCGTGCGCGGCATGATCGGACCGCAGACGCCGCCCGGTTGTGGCGTCTTCGACTGGCATCCGCCCGCCGATCTGGTCGTCGCACTGTCGGCGCTGCTGGCCGGGGAGGCCGGGCGATGACCTCGATTCAGGTGGCGCAGCGGGGAACCGGCCTGCTTCGCACGTTCAACGAGGCGGGTGTGCTGTCGGCCGCCGACGTGCACGTGGCGCTGCGGCTGGGCAGGCTGGGCCGGGAATCGTCGGAGGAGGTGCTGTTCGCCGCGGCGCTGGCCGTGCGCGCGGTGCGTTCCGGCTCGGTGTGCCTGGAACTGCACCGGATGCGGGAGATCGGCGTCGATGCCGACGAAACCTGGGACGCCGGTATCGATCCGGCGACGCTGCCCTGGCCGGACATCGCGGCGGTGGTGGCCGCGCTTCGGATCAGCCCGCTGGTGTGCGGCGGCCCGGCGGGACCGTTGCGGCCACTGCGGCTGGTCGAATCCCAAGGGCCGGGCGATTCCGGCCCGCTGCTCTACCTGGCTCGGTACTACCAGCAGGAGCAGACGATCCGGCGGGTGCTCACCGAGCGGTCCGCGCACCACCCGGCAGTCGATCCGCGGATCGTGCGGCGCGAGCTGGACCGGTTGTTCGACGCACCGGCCGGCGCGGCGCCGGACCGCCAGCGGCTGGCTGCGGCGCTCGCCGCGACGCACTGGACCACCGTGGTGGCGGGCGGGCCCGGCACCGGGAAGACCCACACGATCGCGCGGATCATCGCGCTGCTGGACGCACACCGCAAGGCCGAGCCGAAGCTGCCCGCGCTGCGTATCGCCCTGGCCGCGCCGACCGGCAAAGCGGCCGCGCGGCTGCAGGAAGCCGTTCGAGAGCAAGCCGATTCGCTCGGGCTCCCGGAACTCACCGCCGCGACCCTGCATCGGCTGCTCGGCTGGCAACGCGGGCGCGGCACCAGGTTCCGGCATCACGAGTTCAACCGCCTGCCGTACGACGTGGTCGTCGTCGACGAGACGTCGATGGTCTCGCTGACCATGATGAGCAGGCTGCTGGCCGCGCTGCGCCCGGACACCCGCCTGGTCCTGGTCGGCGACCCGGACCAGCTCGCCTCCGTCGACGCGGGCGCCGTGCTCGCCGATCTCGTCGCCGGACCGGTCGCCGCCACCCCGAACCCGGTCCTCGACCAGATTCTCGACCCCGAAAAGGCGGCGGCCGCGGATCATTCCGAAGCGCTGACCGCGCTGGAGCGGACCCGTTTGCGCGGCGGCATCGTGCGATTGACCCGTGGCCGCAGGTTCGGCGGCCGGATCGCCGACCTGGCCATCGCGGTGCGGGCCGGTGACGCGGACGCCGCCCTCGAACTGCTGCGCACGGACGGCGGCGAACTGTCGCTGGCCGCGCCCGATGACCTGACCGCGGTGCGCGCCGACGTCGTCCGGGCCGCTGGCGCGGTCACCGGCGCGGCGCTCGAGGGGGACCCGGCGGGCGCGCTCAGCGCGCTCGAATCCCATCGGTTGCTGTGCGCGCACCGTCAAGGCCCCTTCGGCGTCGAACGCTGGGATCGGATGGCCGCCGAATGGGCCGCCGCCGGGGGAGCGGGCCCCGACGCCTACCAGGCCCCGTGGTACCCCGGCCAGCCGCTGCTGGTGACCGCGAACGATCACGAGGCCCGCATCTACAACGGCGACACCGGCGTGGTCGTGCGGATGCCCGACGGTTCACTGCGGGCGGCGTTGCAACGCGGCAGCGAACCGTACCTGGTGCATCCCACCCAATTCCCCGCGGTCGTCACGGTGTTCGCCATGACCATCCACCGCAGCCAGGGCAGCCAGTACGACACCGTCTCCATCGTGCTGCCCGAACCGGAATCGACCCTGCTGACCAGGGAACTGCTCTACACCGCAATCACCAGGGCTCGCCGTCACGTGCGGATCATCGGGACCGACGAGTCCATCCGCGCGGGCATCGCGCGCCGGGTTCTGCGCGCCAGCGGACTATCCCGCCGGGATGGAGAAACCGCGGCCCGATGAGGGAATCCGACGTTCGGGCCATCGGACGGACGAGCTCGGCGTGACCGGCCTGCGAGTTGGGCCGGTCCGCTGAGCAGAGAACGCCGCCCCGATTTGTCCGGGGCGGCGTTCACGCGTTCGGGCCGGTCCTAGCCAACATGGAGTTCGCGGTTATCGGGCGAACGTCCTCCCAGTGCGTCAGGCAGTGGTCGGGGTTTTCTCCTCGATGCGGTCGACGGTGGCCGGGACGAGGCGCCGGCGGCGCGGCGACCACCAGTTGGCCGGGCCCATCAGCTGCACCAGTGCGGGGACCAGGAGCATGCGGACGAGGGTGGCGTCCACTACCAGGGCGATGATCATCCCGAGTCCCAGGAACCGCATGGGGCCCAGCGGGGACAGGGTGAATGCCCCGGTGACGATCACCAGCAGCGTTGCCGCCGCGGTGATGACGCGCGCGGTCTTCACCGTGCCGATTCGTACCGACGCGGCGGTGTCGGCGCCCGCGTCATGTGCCTCGACCATGCGCGACAACAGGAACACCTCGTAGTCGGTGGAAAGCCCGAACACCACGGCGAGGATCAGCACCAGCATGCCCGCGGTGATCGTCCCGGTGCTGACGCCGAGCACACCGGCCAGGTGTCCGCCGCAGAAGATCCAGGCGAGCACGCCGAACGTGGCGGCCAAACTCAGGAACGCCATGGCAACGGCCTTGAGTGGCAACACGATCGAGCGGAACGCCGCGAACAGCAGCACCATCGTCGCGGCCACCATGACGAGGATCATCCATGGCATCCGGTCGACGATCGAGCCCACGCTGTCCACGGTGGCCGCGGTATCGCCGCCGATCCACAGGGCCGTGCCGTCCGGCGGCGAGAGCGCACGCATGCCACGCACCGTCGCACCCGCTTCTTCGGTGCGGTCGGTGCTGTTCAGGAACGCGTGGAACACGACGAAGTCCTCCGCGCGACCAACTTGCACCACCTGCCGCACACCCTCGACTTTGCCGAGCGCTGACGCGGTCGCGTCGACGGCGGCCGACTGCGGTGGCCCGTCGTCTCCGTGCAGCACGGCCGTCACCCCGCTGCCCGCCGCGGGAAACTGCGCGGTGAGTTCCTCGACGGTCGTGCGCATCTCGTTGCCCTCAGGCAGCGCGCGATGATCGATGTCGCCGAGCCGCAATCCGGACAGCGGAGCCGCGAGCAGGAGCAGAATCGCTCCGACGACCACGGTCACCAGACCCGGCCGCCGCAGCACGCGGTCGACCAGGCGTCCCCAGAACCGCTCGGTGCGATCGGTGGCCCGTGCGCTGCCGATGCGCGCGCCGAACAGCACCAGCAGGGCGGGCAGCACGGTGAGCGAGAGCGCGGCGGCCAGCGCCACCGCCGTGATCGCTCCGATGCCGAGCGAGCGCAGCACCGCCTGCGGAAAGACGAACGTGCCCGCGAACGCGCAGATCAGTAGCAACGCCGAGAACGCGACCGTGCGGCCGGCCGTGGCGTAGGTGCGGGTAATCGCGGATTTCAGGTCGTGCCCGGCGGCGACCTCCTCGCGGAATCGGGTGACCAGGAACAGCCCGTAGTCGATGGCCATGCCCAGACCGAGCAGCGAGGCCACGTTCACCGCGAACGTGCTCACCTCGGTGACCTCGGCGAGCACACGGATCGCGCCCATCGCGCCGAGCACCGTCAGGCCGCCGACCACCACCGGGAAGGACGCGGCGATGAACCCGCCGAACACCGCCACCAGGATCATCAGCGTCAATGGCAGCGAGAGTGATTCGGCGCGCACGAGATCGTGCTGGGACTGCTCGTTGATCTCGGTGGAGATCGCGCTGTAGCCGGACAGATCGGTCGTGATGCCCGGAACCCGGAGCTTGGGTTCGAGGTCCGGATACACGCTGACGCGCTGGTTGGCGTCGCCGGCGAGATACACCACCGCGAGAGCGTGCCGATTGTCCGCCGTCCGCAGGAACTGCTTACGAGCGAATCCGGCGTTCCAGTAGGTCTCGATGGGCCGTTGCAGCATGGCGGGGTCGATCCGGGCCAGCGACTCTTGGACGCGGGGGCCGATATCGTCGACTGTCTGCCCCTCCGGTGCCGTGTAGCGCACGACCACGTCGGGATTCTGCGGGCCGAAGTGCTCGCTCACCAACTCGTCCACTTGCGCCGACTCGCTGCCGGGATCGACGAATCCGGCCGCAGTGACCTTGTCGGATGCGCCGAGTCCGACGTAACCGGCCAGCAGCATCACCCCGGCCACGATCGCGAGCACGATGCGGGGCCGGGCGAGGACAACGCGGATCGCGGCGCTCATCGCACAACCACCTCGGGCGTTGCCAGCTCGGCCTCGAGCCGCGCGGCGACCTTGTCCAGCAGCGCCTCCAGCCGGGACTCGATGCCGGCGCCATTGCGGCAGGAGACGGTCAGCTCCAGCTTGCCGTCCACTTCGACCATGGTGAACAGCAGCGGCATGGCGCCGCTGTGCTGAGGCAGCAACCGCACGCTGGTCGGCGTCCAGCCGGGTACTGCCATCTCGTCCAGATCGAACCTGCCCATGTGGGACACGGTGGCTGACACCATGTTCCGATTCAGTCGCGCCCCGAGCCAGTTGCTCGTGCGCAGCACCCCGCGGATCACGCCGGGTGGGAATTTCGACAGGCGGCCGTTGTCGAGCTGGTTCAGCTCCCGCCGTTCCCGCAGCCCGCTGCGCATCCGGCCGCTGATCGTCTCCCAGCTCTCACCCGGGGTGACATCCAGGAACAGTGGCAGCGCCAAATTGGCGGTTGAGCGCAGGGCGGGGTCGTGCCTGCGCAGATCGACCGGAATCATGAAGCGGGACTTGGCGTCCGACTCCGCGGCCAGGATCGCCGCTATCCGCGCGACGATGCCCTTGCCGGTCGCGTTGATCGTGCGGTGGCGCAGCAGCCAGCGCACGGCGGCCGGATTCTGCCGGCCGCGCCCGGTCGGCGCCTTGAAGGTGGGCAGCACCAGGGTCGGTTTGCCGGGCGCGCCGATCCGGTTCACAAGTTCGGCATCGGCGATCGGATCGGGTGCGCCCAGCGGCGGGTATCCACGCAGCGCGCGGAATACGTCGTCCACCCACAGGCGCATGCCCATTCCGTCCATCACGCCGTGGAAGGCGCGGAACACGATGGTGGTCTGTTCGCCGGTGAGCAGCAGCACTTCGGTGGTCCGGTCCGGCGTCGGACCGATCGGTGTGTTCAGCACCGCGTCGTTCTCCAGCGCGGCGTAGTGCAGCGACCAGCCGGGCACGTGGCGCACGGCGGCGGCCAGGCCACCGTCCACCCAGTCGGCGCCGTCGCGGACCAGGCGTGCACCAGGGTTGGCCGCCGAAGCCACGTCGACGGCCCGCTGCAACGCCGCCGGGTCCAGGCTGCCGTCGCCGTGGACGGCGATGTGCATGACGAACGGTGGAGTCACCGCGCGCGTGCAGAAATACAGTCGTTCGGTAGGGGTGATCTTCCTGCGGAAGACGGTGGCGTTGCTCATGCTGGCCTCCGGGTACCGGTGGGTGTTCAGCCCAGATTCCGAGTGAGTTCGACCGCGCCGCCCTGGGTTTCCAGCCATGCGAGGAGGTCGGCCAGTCCGCTGTCGCGGTCCACGATCGGCTGGTAGCCGAAATCTCTTGCGGCGGCGGAGGTGTCGTAGGTAGCGCTGCGGGACAGCAGCGCGACGGTGTAGCGCGACAGCGGAGGCGACCAGCGGGTCGCGACGGCCGGGATGCGCCAGATCGTCTCGACGACGCGCACCGCCGCGTTGATCACCGCCGGGTTGGGCTTCCGGGTCGGTGGCCGGTACCCGAGCCGGGTGCTGATCTCGCGGAGGAAGCCCCAGACATCGGTCTTCTCGGCGTCGGCGATGAAATACGCCTTGCCGCCCACCGCATCCGACTCCGCCGCCTTCACGCAGGCGTCGACGATGTTCTCGACGTGGCACATCGAGGCGTAGACGGTACGGCCGAAGGACAGGTCCGGCAGTGTCCCCATACCGGCGCGGCCGAGCATCCGCACGATCGGACCGGACCGGTCGCCCGCGCCCCAGATCGCGCGTGGGCGCAGGGCGCAGGTGCGGAAGCCCGGGGTGTCGGCGGCCAGGACGGCTCGCTCGGCCGCGGCTTTGGTCTCCGCGTACAGATTCAGGTAGCGCCGTGGGTACGGCACCGATTCATCGACGTCGATCTGGTCGCCGCCGTGGTAGTCCATCATCGCGCTCGGGCTCGAGATGAACACGAACCGTCCGGTCCCGCCTCTGCGGGCGGCTTCGAGCAGCCGCTCGGTGGCCCGGACGTTCTCGTTCCAGAACTGCTCCCTGGTGCCGCGCTCGTCCACCCGCGCCGCGCTGTGGAACACGATGTCGACGCCGCGGGTCGCCTCTTCCAGCGAGGCGGGGTCGGTGAGATCGCCGTAGATCAGCTCGATCTTGTCGATGTCGTCGCGCAGGTCGGTCAGGTTGCTGGTGCGGCGCACCAGGATCGACACGTCGTGCTCGCCGTCGCGCACGAGCCTGCGCACCAGCGCCCCGCCCAGAAATCCGGACGCGCCGGTTACCAGAACTTTGCTCATTGCTCTATCTCCTTGCCGGGCTGGGTCCGCCACCAGGTCAAGCCGAAGATCTGCGTCAATGCCGCGGTCTCGAGCCGGCTGCGGCCCGAGCCTTCGGCAGCGCGCAGGGCCGCCGGAATCTGGGCCGCGTGCACCACGATGCTGAGGAAAGCGTCGATCCACCACACCGTGCGCAGGAGCTTGCTGTCCGGGACACGGTCGGTTGCCGCGGCCAGCGCACCGCCGGCCAGATACAGCCACCCGAGGACGGGAATTGCCCGAAATGCAGTCGTTTTCATGTGTTATGTGTCCGTTCCGAGCCGTTTGGCCGCCCACACCGCGAGGCGTTCGCGTCCGATCTTGGCGTTGTGCCGGATATCGACCGGAAAGGACGGATGGACCAGGAAATCGGAGATCATCCTGGTGAGGTCGAACTGTGCGCCATGGGCCCGCAGCGCGGGCTCGACGACTTCCGGGTCGGCGCCCGGCTGCAATTCGACGCAGAGCACCGGCCGCTGCGCCCCACGCGGGCCGATCCCGACCAGCGCCGTGCGGGCCACGCCCGCGACGGTGTTGAACACCTGCTCGATCTGGACGGTGAACATCGGCCCGTGCGCGGTGACCACCCGCTGGCTCTTGCGTCCGCAGAACCAGATCCGTTCCTGTTCGTCGATCCACGCCAGATCGCCGGTGCGGTGCCAGATCCGATCGCCGTCGACGATCTTGCCCTGCGCGTTGGCCTGCTCCGGCCAGTGGTACCTGGTGCTGACGTTCGGCCCGGCGACTACCAGTTCGCCGATGCCGCGGGTCGTTTCCAGCTCGCCGGCCAGTTCGTCGGCCCGTGCCATGGTCGGAAGAGGTTCGTCGGTGATCGCCACGATGCGCGCTTGCACCTGGTAGGACGGTCTGCCGATACAAGTTCCCTCGCCGCGGTGCGCCCGCTCCACCAGTCCGTCCAGCAGTTCGCGGGATTCGATGGTGGACATCGGCAGCGCTTCGGTGGATCCGTATCCGGCGACGATCTGCACGTCCTCGTGGAGCACCTCACGCAGCCCCGCGATGCACCAGTCCGGCACCGGAGCACCGCCGGAATAGATGCTCTCCAGCGACGTCAGCGTGGCCGGGTGGGCACGCAACTGTTCGAGCAGCGGGATCAGCACGGCGGGGGAGGCGAACATGGTTCGGACGCCGAACTTCTGGATCGCGTCCACCACATGCGCGGGATCGGTCGCGCCGACCTTGCTCGGAATCAGCGGCGGCAGCACGCAGCGCGAGCCGAGCAGCAGGTCGAGCACGCCGACCAGCGGCAGGGTGATCAGCGAAGCCTCCGGCGTGACCTCACCGCGCGCCATGTGCACCTGGTCGACCGTCGCCGCCAGGTTGCCATAGGTCATCCGCACGGCTTTGGCCGGTCCGGTGCTGCCGGTGGTGAACGCGATCAGCAGCAGGTCGTCCTCGGTGACGGGACGGCCCTGCGGAACCGGGCCCACAGGGGTCCGGCCCCATGCCCGCAGCGATTCGCCCCGCCAGAACCAGCGTCTGCCGACCGTGACCGCGGTGTGGACGGTGCGGAAGCTGCGCGGGAACAGCACGCGCAAGGCGTGGGCCTGCGGGATGCCGATGAACGCTTCGGCCTCCACCGCACGCAGGCAGCGCAACATCTTTCGCACGCCCATGCCGGGGTCGATCACCACCGGCACCGCCCCGATCTTGAGCAGCCCGAACATGATCGCGTAAAGCTCCGCGCTCGGCAGTACCAGCACGATCGTGCGTGTGCCGGTACCGACTCCCGCCGCGGACAGTCGCTCGGCGATCGTGTCCGACCACAGGTCGAGATCGCGATACGTGAGGTGCCGGTAGGCCGGCAGGCCATCGGGGCCGACCCCGTCCGCGTAGCGCACCGCCACGCGGACGGGATCGGTGCGGACCACCGCACGAAACCGATCGATGGCCTGCCAGTGGGTACCCGTTGTCACGCAGGCGCCCCGGCGAGTACGGGCAACCGGTACAGCACCGCCGCAGCCGTCGGGCCCGCGCCCGCCGCGACGAACAGCACCTGGCGGTGCTCGGTGAACCCGTCCTCCGCGATCGCCAAGTCGTATGCCGCGGTCAGCGCGGCCGTGTGCGGGTCGCCGTAGCGCAGATCCGGTGTGCGGACCGAGTTCTGGTCGATGCCGAGTGCGTCGGCCAGCTGCTTCGGAAACTCCGGGCTCGGCGTCGACGCGATCAGCGCGATCTCGCTGAGCGAGGCATGATCCGACTCGGCCAGCGCTTGGCGCGCAGCGTCGACGGCCACCTCGAGCAGGCGGTCTTCGAAGCCGGGCTCCCGGACCACGGTGATCGCGCCGCGCCCCTGGTTGCCCATCGTCGTGGTGTCGAGATAGCCCTCGACCGCAGGTGTGCCTTCACCCTTCACGCTGTGCACCGTGCCGAAGCCGACCGGTTCGTCGGTGCGCTCGAGCAGCAGTGCCGCGCCGCAGACGGCGTACGGGAACTCGTCGTCGGCGATGTAGCGGGTCATCGACGGATGGGTGTCGCCGGACACGATCAGCACGTGCTCGGCGCTGCCGGTCTCCAGGACCGAGGTCGCCACCTGAACCGCGTTGAGCACGCTGACCGCCCCGTTCATCAAATCGAACGAGAAGGTCCTCGGGTCGTCTTTGGCGTATTCCAGGCCGATGCCGGCCGCCTTCTGGATCAGCGCCGACACCGCGGGTTCCATGATGTTCGAATCGCGGTAGATGTTCGCGTTGATCAGCAGGCCCACCTGATCGGCACGGATTCCGGCGCGCTGCAGACTCTGCTTGGCGGCGCGGGCGGTGTGCTCGACGATGCTGTGGGTGTCGCCTGCCCGGCTGATGCCGGTGGACTTGATGCGCACGCTCATGACTGACCTCAGACCTTCAGCGACGAGATGGTGGTGGACACGAACCCGGTGACGATGCCGGAGGCCGCCGGGACCAGCAGCAACTTCGACCCCGCGGGGAGGCTCTGCTGGCTGAGCTGGTCGTGCAACACCATGAAATGCGAAGTGGTGGAAGTATTTCCGAGCTTGTCGATGACCCGGAGATCCGGCGGCATCGGGCTGCCGAACTCGCGCTCGGCGATGGCGTTCATCCACGGAATGGCGGCGGCGCCGAACTGGTGGTGGATGACGTAGTCGAACTTCTCGTCGGCGAAGCTCTTGCCCTGCGCCTCGAGGAATTTCCGCTGGGTATTGGTGCCGAGCAGGAAACGGTCCTCGTTGTGCATGGTGCGGTTGTCGGTGTACATCGCCACGCCCTGGGTTTTGCCGCTCGGCATGCCGAGGCACAGGTGCGAGTATTCCGCGGCCGTCATCATCTCGATGTAGTGGATAACATCGTTTTCATCAACCGCCTGATCCAGCACGATGGCGCATCCGGAATCGCCGACGGTCAGCGAAGCGAACTGTCGGTCGTATTTCTCGGAAATCTCGTCGACCGCGGTGTCAGCGATTGCGGAAATCGCTTCACCACTGACGACGATTCCGTTCCGGACGGCGCCGGAGCGGATCATCCGGTCCAGGATGTAGGTACCGGTGAGCATTCCGGCGCATGCGTTCGAAATATCGAACGCAATGGCGTTCTTGGCGCCGATAAGACGGCTGATCGACGAGGCGAACGAAGGCTCCATATACACGCGAGTGCCATGTTTGCTGCGGGAGATCGAGGCGGAGATGATCACGTCGATATCCTCTGGACCATACTGTGACCTGGACAGACAGTCCTCGACGGCCTTCATGGCCAGAGTGAACGAATCTTCGTGATTTTCCGGGCGAGTGTCACGCCGCCGGCGTTCGCGAACGCCGGTGATTTTCTCCAGATCGAATGAAGGGGGCTCCTTCATCCGGGACAACAGCTCATCGGTCGTGACGACATTCGAAGGCAGATAGGCGCCGATGGATTCGAAGCGAGAATTGGACACGAGCGCTCCTGAAATCGTTGACATATACGGTTCCGGATCGACTCTGATCGTCGGTGGGATTGACACTACCCGACAGTAACAACGAATGGCTATAGCTGTGGTGACCACTCCGTCTGAGACGGGAATCACTTCCCAGTATAGATGTTTCGTGAGGTATCACCAACCGGTGATCGACTGGCTATGGCGTTCGCACCATTGCGACTCGATGGGGCATACCGGTGTATCGCGGTGTTTCGCATTCGTGACCGACCGTGTCGCTCCGGGGTGGCGAATCCGCGGCTTTCGGAATGGCTACCGACCGGCTATTGCCGAATGGCGGTTGTTCATGGACGCTCGACCGGTTGTGTCCACCGGTGGATGTGAGTGACTTCACTATGAATCTCGCATCGCGGGACCGGTTGGTATCGCGTGGTCTGTTCGGCCTGTCTGATTTGCGAACTATGGTGCGGCAGAGGGAAACCCGGCGCTGCCACCCAGGCCGGCATGCACCGTGTCTCGAACCCTCCACCTGGGGCGATAGGGTTGGTAACAGGCGAGCGCCGCCCGGTCCGCCAGGACGTTCGCGACGACGGAAGGGAGAGGTGATGACGACCGTGGCCGAGCATGTCGACGTGCTCATCATCGGCGCCGGGCTCTCCGGCATCGGCGCGGCGTGCCACCTGCGCCGGGCCTTCCCGCAGCGCACCTACCTGCTCCTGGAGAGCCGAGCGGCCCTGGGGGGAACGTGGGATTTGTTCCGGTACCCCGGCATCCGCTCCGACTCGGACATGTACACCCTCGGCTACCGGTTCAAGCCGTGGCTGGGTGAGGAGTCGATCGCCGACGGCAGCGCCATCCTCGGCTACCTGCGCGAGACCGCCGCCGAATACGGCGTGGACCGCCGTATCCGGTTCCGGCACCGGGTCATCCGCGCCGAGTGGTCCAGCGTCGACAGCCGGTGGACGGTGCACGCCGAGCGTACCGACACCGGCGAGAACGTCACGTTCACGGCGGGATTCCTGTTCTCCTGCGCTGGTTACTACCGCTACGACGCGGGGTACACCCCGGAGTTCCCCGGCGCCGAGCGGTTCGCCGGTTCGATCGTGCACCCGCAGTTCTGGCCGGAGAAACTCGACTGCGCCGGCAAGCGGGTGGTGCTCATCGGCAGTGGCGCCACCGCGGTGACGCTCGCTCCAGCGCTCACCGCGCAGGGTGCGCACGTGACCATGCTGCAGCGCAGCCCGAGCTACATCATCTCCGCGCCTTCCCGCGACCGGCTGGCGCTGACCGCTCGCCGCGTCCTTCCCGTGCGGGCCGCGTACGCGCTCGCGCGCGCCGAGTACGTCGCGATCTCCACCGCGCTCTACCAGTTCAGTAGGCGCAATCCGGCGGTGATGCGCAAGCGTATCCACGGCTGGCAGCGGCGCTGGCTGCCCGCGGGCTACGACATCCATACCCACTTCACGCCGCGGTACGAGCCGTGGGACCAGCGATTGTGCCTCGCGCGCGACGGCGATTTCTTCCGCGCCATTCGGCACGGCATGCTCGACGTGGTGACCGACCGGATCGAGACCTTCACGGACACCGGTCTGCGCTTGGCCTCCGGGGCGACGCTGGAGGCCGATATCGTCATCACGGCAACGGGTTTGAACCTTCAAGTCTTCGGCGGTGTCGAGCTCGTGGTCGACGGTGCTCCGGTGCGGCCGTCGGCGACCATGGCCTACAAGGCGATGATGCTGTCCGGGGTGCCGAACTTCGCCTTCGTCATCGGGTACACGAACGCCTCGTGGACGTTGAAGGCGGATCTGGTGTCCGAGTACGTCATTCGGCTGCTGAAACACATGGATGAGCACGGATATGTGCGCTGCGTGCCGGTTCGCGACCCGTCGGTCGGCGCCCAATCGCTGTTCCCCGGCTTCACCCCCGGCTACGTACGCCGCTCGGAGAGCCTGTTCCCCGTCCAAGGTGACCGCGCCCCGTGGCGGCTGCGGATGAACTATCTGCGCGATGTGTTCACGCTGCGATACGGCCGGATCGCCGACGGCGCCATGTTCTTCGAGCGGGCGCCGCGACGTGCCGAGGCCGCGGCCCGGGACTAGCCGTGCAAATGGAACCGAGACGTAAGATTGGCAAGTGTCCGGGTCAGCAACCTGCCAATGGGGGCTTGACGTGTCAGTCCGATGTCGGCGAGCGGCCGACGGTCCTCCGCGGAACCCAGCCAGCGGGTCCAGGAGGGGGACATGAGGTCGGCATCGGTAGCTCGTAGCTGCTGGAGGGCAGCGTGATGACCGTCCCCTTGGTTCCCCGGCCGAGTAGTGGTCTGGCTGGGCAGAGATCGACCCGCTATGGCTGGAGTGCCGCCGCCCCGCCTCTACGGCCGGTGTTGTTTGTCAACCCAAGATCGGGCGATGGGGCGGCCGACCGTGCGAGGGTTGCCGAAAAGGCACGAGATCGCGGAATCAAAGTGGTCATCCTCGATTCGGGCCGAAGCCTCACCGAGCTTGTCGACGAGGCGGTGAGGCAGGGCGCGGATGCGCTGGGGATGGCTGGCGGCGACGGGTCCCTGGCGGTCGTGGCAGCAGCCGCCGCCGCACATGGGGTGCCGTTCATCTGCGTCCCTGCCGGGACACGTAACCACTTCGCGCTCGACCTCGGAGTGGACCGCAAGGACGTGGCGGGCGCGCTCGACGGGTTCACCGATGGAGTGGAGCGGCGGATCGACCTGGCAGAAGTGAACGGCCGCGCATTTGTGAACAACGTTTCCCTCGGGATCTACGCTGAGGCGGTCCGCCATCCGGCCTATCGCGCCGCCAAGGTACGCACCCTTGTGGAGACGGCCGGGCGGGTGGTCGGCCCCAGTGCAAGGACACCGGCGCTGCGCCTCGTCGATGACGAAGGGCGGCAGCACACTCAGCTCGCCGTTGTGCTGGTCTCGAACAACCCTTATGCGTTGGGCTTCGGCAGTCGGCCCTCGCTCGATAGCGGCCTTCTGGGCATCGTCGTTCTCGATACACCGGATAGTAGGCGGCATCCTCCCGGGCGCGCCTGGAGCGCTCCGAACTTCGAGGTCCTCGCCCCCGCGCCCGTGCACGCGGGTATCGACGGGGAGCCAGTGGTGCTGAGTGCACCGCTCAGGTTCGCCATTCGCCCGGCAGTGCTTCGCGTGCGCATCTCGTCCCGACATCCTGGCGCCTCACCCTCCGGCCGCCTCCGACCTGAAACGTCACCGAGGAACGCTTCACCGGCCGCCCGCCAAGAGGAGTCGGAGTAGTCGGCGGGGTGCGACGCGTGCCCGCCCTGGCGACCGATATGTGCGGTCGCGTGCGCCGGCCACCATGGCTGACGTCCCGGCTCCGAGGACGGAGCCGAGCACCACGTCACCGGGGTAGTGCACGCCGGTGTGAACCCTCGAATAGGCCACCCCACTGGCGAGCAACCGGATCGGCACTGCCAGCGCCGGGTAGTGTCGGCCTACCGTATAGGCGAACGCAAACGCCGAGGCGGCGTGACCGGACGGAAAAGACGCGGACTCCGGCATGGGAACAAGACGGGCTTCGAACGGGCCCGGGTCAGGTCGCTGCGGACGCCGCCGGTGGGCCATCGGCTTGATGCCCAGATTCACGGTCGCGGACGTCGCACCGATCGCGAGCACACCCTCGAACGCCACCTGGCGTCCACGTCTACCTCCGAGGGCGGCGATCAGCGCAGCGAGGCCAAGCCACAGACGAGAGTAGTTCGCTGCCTTCGAGAGCCGGCGAAAGGCATCGTCCAACTGAGGCGTGGGAGTCACCGCCACGGCCTGGTACGCCGCTCGGTCGATCGCCCCCACCTCGCGCAACGCCTCACCCCACGGGGACCTAGCACCCCACCGGTCCGCGACCCTCCTTGCGAGGGCGTCCTCGACCGTCTGCTCCCTGTCGATCCGCTCCGGCATACGGCGATCGTAGGTCGTGGGGCCGGCATCAACCGAGGGGGCGCCTCCAGCGGGGCCAGCCAGTTTTACACCGTCGGCGGAGCTGTGGACCTGCGCCACCGGGTCGAGGCACTGGAGCAGCAGCGGATGCGGTGCTGGTGGCAGCGGCCCCGTTCGAATGCCCGGCCGCCCGTTCGGGGCCGCGTTTCTGCCGACCGACCAGGCTCGATGAACAGTTCGCCAGCGGTGCCGTGTGGGTGGATGTCTTCACGCCCGACCCGATGCCGCTGCCGGTGGCCGAGCTGTCGTCGGTAACGCCCTCGTGGCGATGATGGCGGCAAAGGGCATGGGCTCCGCGCGGGACCTCCGTCACCGCGGCGTACCTGCAAGCCTTCGCTGCGGCCGTGGGCGGGTTGCGGACGGACCGCCTCCGGCAGTGCCTCTTATGCCTCGGTGCCCAGCGACGAGCGCGCCGTCGCGATCCGCTCGATGACATTGGCGGCGTGCTCGTCGAAACGCTGCCGCGATACCGGGATCTCCCCGTCGAGCCACGGCCGGTAGAGGTAGGCCAGCGCACCGAAGATGGCGTTGGCGTTGAGGGCGAAGTCGTGCTCGTCGGACACCGGATCGGCGTAGTCGCCCGCGCCGATGATGAGCGCGATCGGCGCCGTGAACAACACGATGAGCTCGTTCGCCCGTGGCATCAGCACCGGCGTGGCCTGCGATTCCACGAACATGATGCGGCCGCGACGGCGGTCCGCCACCAGGTAGTCGGTGAACACGCCGACCATGTGGCGAAACATCGCGTCGCGCTCCGTCGGTGCGTTCGGCAGCTCGGCCAGCAGCTGGTCGCGCGCGCCGAGGACCACGGTGTCGAGCACGATCGTCAGCAGCGCGTCGAGGTTGGGGAAGCTCTCGTAGAAATAGCGCTCGGTCAGCCCGGCCTGCCTGCACACGCCGCGCATCGACGTCTCGGCGGCGCCGATGGTGGCCATCAACTCCGTGCACGCCTCGATCAGCTGTTCCCGGCGCGCGGCGACGCGATCGGCGGGCGAGCGTCCGCGCCAGCGACGCATACCCGGAATCGACCCGTCCGCTTCGGTCATGCGGTCATCCTCTCACAGCGATTGAATTGACATCATGCGATGTTGACAGCATTTGATGTCATCAATACATTGCGAAGACGCCGATCGACGACGAGGGGTGCGAGATGGGGTCTGCCGCTTACGCCGGACGTGGCACTGCACTCGACCTGGACTTGTGAGAGAGCCGGCAACACAGCTCGGCGGGCAACGGCGCCCGCGTGTGGGAGGAAGGCATGACTGTGCAGATCCAGCCGGTAGTACTACCGGCTGCGGGTCGGATGAGCGCCGGGGTCGTCGGCCTGCTGCGCCGGGTGCTTTCCCGGCCCGCCCAACCCGTCGCGGACCGGCTGGATGTCCGGGATCGGGTGGTGGTGATCACCGGCGCGGGCACCGGCATCGGCCGGGCGCTCGCCGAAAAGCTCTACGCCTCGGGCGCTTCGGTGGCGCTGATCGATATCGACGAGGCTGCCGCCGCGGCGGTCGCCCGCTCGATGGGGGAGCGCGCGCTCGTCGTGCGCGCGAACGTCTCCGATCGAATCGGCATGCGCCAGGCGATATCCCGGGTGCGTGAGCGATTCGGCCGGATCGACGTGGTGGTGGCCAACGCGGGCGTGGTGCCGGAGCCTGCGACGATCAGGACGATGAATCCAGGGGATTTCGATCGGGTCATCGGCATCAACGTCACAGGCGTGTTCAACACCGTGCACCCGGCACTGGACGACATCGTCGCCGCGAAGGGTCACGTCGTGGTCGTCTCCTCCGCCGCGGCTTTCGCGCCCGGGATGGGCGGCTCGCCCTACATGGTGAGCAAGGCCGCGGTGGAGCAGTTCGGGCGAGCGCTGCGGGTCGAGCTGGCGGCCGTCGGGGCCACGGCGGGCGTGGCGTACTTCGGTGTCGTGGACACCGCGATGACGCGAGGCACACTCGACGAGGACGAGCTGGGCGCCGACCTGGGCGGCCTGCTGCCCTGGCCGCTCAACCAACGGATCACCGTCCGCGACGCGGCCGACTCCCTCGCTGAGGGCATCGCTCGCCGGGCGCCGCGCACCGTCGCGCCGCCGCAATGGGAGCCCTACGCGCTGTTGCGCGGCGTGATCAACGTGGTGCTGGATGGCAGACTCGTGCGCGACCCGCGAGTGCACGACCTCATCCACCGCATCGAACAGCGCAGGAGCGCCGGCCACCCCGTGACCCCACTTCCGCGCTGACGCGCGGATTCGCCTACGGCTCCGCGGGAAAGATCGTCTCCAGCGTCAGCGCGTACTGCAGATCGGCCCTGGTGCCGAGGGTGGTGAGCAGCACCCGGATCATCGTCAGGCGCGCGGCGGCGACGGTGTCCGCGTCTGGTTCGCCGCCGGGCGCGGTGCCCGCGGAGATGCGGTAGACGACGTACTCGCACAGGTGCAGCGCGGCATCCAGGTCGAGCGGGCTCGGAACGGGACGACCCAGCTCTGTGAAGGTCTCGCGCACCAGGGCGCGAATGTCGTCGAGCGCGCGCTCACGATATGCCGAGACCGGCGAGCCCGGGTCGTGCAGCTCGGCGAACAGCGGCCGCAGCATGGGGCCATGACCGCGCGCCCAGTCCAGATAGGCGTCGATCAGCCGGATGCCCAGCTCGACGGGTTCGTCGGTGCCGGTCAGCGCCGCGCGGATGCCGCCGACCAACCCGTCGTTGGAGCTGTCCAGCACCGCGAGCAGGGGTTCGGTCGCATTACCGAAATAGCGGTAGAACGTCGGCCGCGCCAGTCCCGCCTGCTCGATGATCTGCGCGACGCTCAGCCCCCGGGAACCGGTGCGGGTGAACACTTCCGCGGTGGCGAGCACGATGCGGGCGCGCACCTCTTCGGCCTGTTCCAGGGTCTGCCGCGGTCGCCCGCGCCGCGCGTTCGTGGTCTCAGCCGACATCGTGCCGCCTCACAACACCGCGCTCGGCATGCCTGTGTCCCACGACGAACAGCTTGACACGAGGTGTGACATAGACATTAATCTAACACCACTGTTCATTAAATGGTGCTTGCGTGCGGCGCAGCACACGTCCTCGAGAGGGCCGACCATGACGACCGCTCCCCAGCTGGCCCCCGCCGACGCGCTGCCTTCGTCGCTGGTGCGGCCGTTGCTCGCGCACGCCGTCGCGGGCAGCGCACCCGCGGTCGAGGTGGCCGCGCCCGCGACCGGCGCGAAGATCGTCGATCTGCCGCAGTCCTCCACCGGAGACATCGAGACCGCGTTCGCGACCGCGCGGGAAGCGCAGCGGCAGTGGGCGCGGCGGCCGGTCCGGGAGCGGGTCGCGGTGCTGCGCCGGTTCCACGACATCGTGCTCGCCGAGCAGGACACCATCCTCGACATCGTGCAGACCGAGACGGGCAAGTCGCGCGCCCACGCGTTCGACGAGGTCGGCGACGTGGCCGTGAACGCCAGGTACTACGCCTCGGTGGCCGACCGGCTGCTGGCCACCCGCAGGCCGCGCGGCGTGCTTCCCGTCCTCACCCGGGTCGACGTGCGGCACCGGCCCAAGGGCGTGGTCGCGGTCATCTCGCCGTGGAACTATCCGCTGGCCCTGGCCGTCTCGGATGCGCTGCCCGCCCTCGTCGCTGGCAACGCCGTGGTGGCCCGCCCGGACAACCAGACCGCGCTCACCGCGCTGTGGGCCATCGACGCCGCCGTGCGCGCGGGCTTGCCCCGCGGACTCTGGCAGGCAGTGCTCGGCCGCGGATCGGTGATCGGCGGCGAGGTGATCGCCCGCGCCGACTACGTCGACTACACCGGTTCCAGCGCCACCGGCCGGACCATCGCGCAGCAGGCGGGCGAGCGGCTGATCGGGTACTCCCTCGAACTCGGCGGCAAGAACCCGCTGCTCGTGCTCGCCGACGCGGATGTGTCACGCGCGGCCAAGATCGCGATCCGCGCCTGCTTCGCCTCGGCCGGGCAGCTGTGCGAGTCGATGGAACGGATCTATGTCCACGACGGCGTGTACGACCGCTTCGTCACCGAATTCGTCGGGCATGTCGAGAAGCTCGAACTCGGCGCCGGTCTGAACTACGACAGCGACATGGGATCGCTGACCTTCCAGCGACAACTCGACACGGTCACCGCGCACGTCGGCGACGCGGTCGCGAAGGGCGCCACCGTGCTGGCGGGCGGTCGCGCGCGCCCGGACCTCGGCCCGTACTTCTACGAACCGACGGTGCTGGCCGGGGTGCGGCCAGGTATGACGGTCCACCGCGAGGAAACCTTCGGTCCCGTGGTGTCGATCTACCGGGTGAGCAGTGACGATGAAGCCATCGAACAGGCCAACGACACCGCCTATGGCCTGAACGCCAGCGTGTGGACCAAGGACACCGCCCGCGGCCGTTCGGTCGCGGCGCGGATCAACGCGGGTTCGGTGAACGTCAACGAAGGCTTCATCGCCGCGTGGGGCAGCGCCGACGCGCCCTCCGGCGGGCTCGGCATCTCCGGCACCGGGCGCAGGCACGGTCCCGAAGGCCTGCTGAAGTACATCGACACCCAGACCATCGCGGTGCAACGGGTGCTGCCGATCGCGCCGCTGCCCGGCATGTCCGAAGCGATGTGGGCGAAAACCATGACGCTGTACTTCGGCGTGATGAAGGCGCTGCGGCAGAAGTAACTCGCACGACTCACGGATCAGGAAATAGACGGATGAAACTGAACACGGTCGCGGGCAAGCGGGTCCTGGTGACAGGAGCCGCGATGGGGCTCGGCAAGCTGTTCGCCGAACGCGCGGTCCGCGAAGGCGCCGCCGCGGTGGTGCTGTGGGACATCAACGAGACCGCGCTGAAGGAGACCGCCGCCGAACTGACCGGCCGCGGCGGCACGGTGCACCACCACGTGGTCGACGTCTCGGCGCCGGACGCGATCGCCGAGGCGGCCGCGACCGTGCGGGAGCAGGTCGGCGGCATCGATATCCTGGTCAACAACGCGGGAATCGTGCGCGGCAACAACTACTTCTGGGAAACCGAGAATCGCGCCGACATCGACAAGACGATGGCGATCAACTCGCTTGCCCCGATGTACGTCACGCTCGAGTTCCTGCCCGCCATGGTCGCTGGCTCCGGCGAGGCGCGGGTGCTCACCATCGCCTCGTCGGCGGGCCTGGTGTCGAACCCCCGCATGAGCGTCTACGCCGCGTCCAAATGGGCGGCGCTGGGCTGGTCGGACTCGGTGCGCATCGAACTGGAGCAGGCGGGCCACGACCACGTGAAGGTCACCACCGTGTGCCCGACCTACATCAACACCGGAATGTTCGAAGGCGCCAAGGGATTCTGGTTCACCCCGATCCTGGAACAGAACGAGGTAGTGGACACTTCGTGGCGCGAAATGAAGAACGGCACCCCACTGGTCGTGCTGCCCTGGACTTCCCGCCTGAACAAGGCGCTTTCCGGCCTGCTCCCGATCAAGCTGCGCGACCTGTTCCTCGACACGGTCGGCGTCTACCACTCGATGGACAAGTTCACCGGCCGCAAGAAGTAGTTCTGCACAGTGCGTCGGGGGACGAGGGATTTGCGGTCAGGTCCTGCGTTGGCTACCGCTCGGGTTCCGAGGGTGGCCGACGAGTGACCCCCGGAGTCCGGGCGCCCCGATAAGGTGCGCGATAAGACCGCAGTCGTCCAGTTCCAGCGCTCTGCGTGGTCGAAGCGATCTGTTCGGGCAATGGAGAAGAACGCTGCCTCATCGACAGCGAAGGCCAGTGGGTGGGGATTCACCTCAGCGCTTGGACTCCGAACAGCGACAAGTGGCAATCGCGATCCGGTGATCCGGCAGGCGTCACGCAAGAAGTCATACGACGATTTCCCCGCTGGAACTGATTTGCGGCCAGCTCGCAGAGGGACGGGTGCTGACGCCCTGGCCCGATTCGCGAAGTGGGCCGACGTCAAGATTTGAGCTGGCGTTGGAATCAGTCGCCGTGTGCTCGGGGACGGGTGCCGATCACGACGGTCGCGTAGTGCTCGCCGGATTCCGCGACGTCGCCCACGATGCCGTGCTCGCTCAGGACCGCCAGCGCGAGCGGCGCTTGGTCCTCGCTGGACTCGACCAGCAGGTGGCCGCCGGGAGCCAGCCAGGCGGGGGCGTCGGCGGCGACGCGGCGGAAGATGTCGAGGCCGTCGGATCCACCGTCGAGTGCGGTGCGCGGTTCGTGGTCGCGGGCCTCCGGAGGCATCTGCGCGATCATCGCCGAGGGAACGTAAGGGGTGTTGCAGAGCAGGATGTCGATGCAGCCGCGCAGTTCCTCCGGCAGGGCCTCGAACAAGTCGCCCTGGTAGACGGGAGCGCCGAGTGGCGTGAGATTGCGGCGGGCGCACTCGACCGCGACCGGATCGACATCGGCGGCAGCCAGGGTCACCGTGCGGCCCTCGGCCGCGACGATTGTGGCCAATGCCATGCCAAGAGCGCCGGAGCCGCAGCACAGGTCGACGATCACCGGGTGACCCGTCCTGGCGCGGACCAGCTCCACCGCGCGGTCGACCAAGAACACGGTGCGCTGGCGCGGCACGAAAACACCGGGGGACACGGCGACCCGCAGCCCGTGGAACACCGCCCAGCCGAGCACATGTTCCAGCGGGGTGCCCTGCACGCGCTGGGCGACCAGCGCCTCGACCGCGGCGCCGGTCTCCGCTGCCGCGGCGATCAGCAGCCGCGCCTCCTCCTCGGCGAACACACAGCCCGCCGCGCGGAGCTGGGCGACCACATCGGTTCCGGCTGACGTCACCGCGCCATCCTGCCGTGTTCGCGGGTGATTCCGCCAACGCATTTTCCGGGTGATCGGGACCCGCACGCGGTCGGGTCCCGATTCACTGGTCAGCGTGACGTACTCAGCTGGAAAGTGCGTGTGGCGTCGAGGTAGATGCCGCGCTGCGACGGCCTGCCGGGCGGGGGTAGCTGTGACACCAGCTGCTCCAACGAGGTCGTCGCTCCGACCACGCGGGTGCCGGCGACGATGAAATCGGCGACAGCCCGGCGAATGTGGTTCGGCGAGGTGACCACGATGGCGCTCGTCGCACCGACATCCCGCAGCATCCGGGTGCTGAACAAGGCGTTCTGTACGGTCGAGCCCGCGCCGCCCTCCACGTGGACCCGTGCCGCGGGCACACCGTGGGCGACCAGCCAGTGGCGCATGGCCTCGGCCTCGGTGATGCCGTTCTGCGGATTGCCGCCGGTGACGACGATCGGCGAGAACGGCGCGGCGATCGACTGCAGCCACGCCGCGGTGAGCCGGTTCACCAGTTCCGGTCGCGGCGACCCGTCTGGGAGCAGGCCGTAGCCGAGGACGACGATGCCCGTGTGCGGCCCGGCCAGCGCGGGCAGCGGGTTCGGCAGGGTGCCGATCGCGGCGCGGACGGCGCCGAGCACGTTCTCGGTGCCCTGCGCCATGGCCGGATCGACGACGCGCAGCCGTGCGATGGCGTCGATGAGCGCGGGCAGATCACCCGCGTAGTCGGACCAGATCGCCTGCAGCGACAGCGCTTCCGCGTCATTGGGGTCGGCGCCGATAAGGGCGCGCAGGTCGGCGCGGCCCGCCGCGTCGTCGCCGTTGGTGAAGTGGCGCTGGGCGGAGTTGTAGAGGTCGGCGGTGTCCGCGGCGTGCGCGGGAACACCGGCAAGACCGGTGAGGGAGAACGCGGCGAACGACGTCGCGACGAGAAGTTTCACATGCCTCGAGATCTTCACTACAGTCGACACCTTTCCGCTGGGAACGGGTTGGCACGCACTAGCAGTCAGTTGGGGCAAACAGAGATCACGATACGGGCGATCGAACCCGGCATATGGGAACTGCCCGACGGATTCGCGCTGGTGTTGCGCGTTTCTACGGCCATCTGCCTCACGGGTGCAGGTGACTCGTCCCGGAGGGGCTGAATAGGCGGCTGCCTGGCCTCCGCTCGGCGCGGACCAGGGGCGAATTCGTTCGCCCACGTCTTCCGCGGCTATCTTCCCGTTCGCTCGCCGACGCGGGCTTTAGATGAACTTCGTCCGGTTGTGCATTCCTGCGGCTTCCTTCGCTCGGCCCGGCGGCCACGGACGTACTTCTCCGGCTGCGTCTCACCGGCTGGCTCGACGTGACGCGGCCCGGCGCGGGCTGGGGAGCAACTTCGGGCGGGCGCGCCCATTAGGCTGTGTCGACGTGGATACCGTTTCGCTGTCCGGCAAGGAACTCGCCGCCGCCATCAACGCCGACACCAAGGCTCGCGCCGCCGCGCTCACCGACGGCCCGGGCGCGCCGCGTCTCGCGCTGGTCGTGGCGAACGACGACCCGGCCAGCGCCTGGTATGTGAACTCGCTGCGCAAGGCGGCCGAACGGCTCGGCATCGTCTGCGACACGGTCGATCTCGGTCCGGACGCGACCGCTGCGGCGATCCGCGCGGAGCTCGCCGCGCGCGGCGAGGATCCGGCAACCGACGCGATCATGCTGCAGACCCCCCTTCCGGCCGGTGTCAGCCTCGACGACGTGAGCTCGGCGATCGTCGCGACCAAGGACGTGGACGGCGTGAGCCCGCTGTCGCTCGGCCTGCTCGCGGCCGGGTTGGACGGCTTCGTCCCGGCCACCTCCGAGGCCGTGGTGGAGCTGCTCGACCACCACGAGATCCCGCTCGCCGGCCGGCACGTCGCGGTCGTCGGCCGCTCGAACATCGTCGGCAAGCCGCTCGCCCAGCTGCTGCTGGCCAAGGACGCCACGGTCACGGTCTGCCATTCCCGCACCGCCGACCTGGCGGCCGTCACCGCCACCGCGGACGTCGTCGTCGCCGCGGCGGGCCGCATCGGCCTGATCTCCGGCAAGCATGTCCGCGAGGGCGCGGTGGTCATCGATGTCGGCACCAACGAGGCGCCCGACGGCAAGATCGTCGGCGACGTCGACGCGGACTCGGTGCGCGGCAAGGCCGCCGGACTGAGCCCTGTCCCGGGCGGCGTCGGCCCGGTGACCACCGCCCTGCTCATGCGCCACGTGGTCGTCGCCGCAGAAAACCGCCGCAAGAACTGAGTCCTCGCGCCCAGACCCTCGCACCGGCCCGCACTGCGAGGGTCTAACGAGCGCGGGACTCAGCCGCGACCGATGGCGCTGATCAGTGTGCGGTCGCCGTCCTTGGTCGTGGTGACGATCTGCGGGTTGTAGGTGACCGGAGGTTGTCCGGGACGATGCTCGGTGACGACCACGACGTACTGGCCCGCGAACGCTCCGGGGGTGATGGCCACGCAATGAGTGGTTCCCGCGGGGATGGTGTCGATGCCCCGCTGGATGGCGTCGGCGGTCTGCACGGCCGCGTCGGCGGTCGTGGTGGTGCGGACGTCCTCGCCGGAGCGGGTCACGTAATAGGCGTGCTGAAAGGCGAAGATCACTGCGGGACCGGAATCGAAACCGCCCACCCCGTTGCCCTGGATCCGGTTGCCGACCCGCTCGGCCGGGCACTGCGCGATCGGCGCCGCCGCCGACGCGGTGGCCTGGGCGGATGGCGCCGGTACGGTCGGCTGGCCGGAGTCGCCGGTGGCGAACTGCATGTAGGCGGCGAAGCCGAGAGCGGCGACGCCGAGCGTGCCGAGCAGCGGTACCGCCCACCGACGCCTCGCCCGCGGCGCGCCCGAGCGATCGATCAACCCGCTGAATTCATCCTCGTAGGGCGTGCGCTCGGGTGCCGGTGCCGGTGCCGGTGCGGGTCCGGGTGGCGGCGGCTGCACGGCGCCGGGTGCCTGGTCGACCCAGGCGGACCACTCACCCTGGTAGTCCTCGCCGTCCCCCGGCGGATTGCCATGTCGCCCGGGTATGCCCCGATTCCCGCGGTCGTAGCCAGGTCGTGCGCTCATCTCCGGTCGATCCATCGCCCCACCCTTCATCAGGTCCCGGTCAGGTTATCCGCATGCTCGGGTTGCGGGTACGCGGTGCCGCGTCCTTACGCCGAGCCGCACGCACCCGGAGAATACTGCCGGGTTCCTGATCGGGACACATCCGCGCGCGGAGTTGCAGCGGGCCTTCAGCCGAAAGCCTTGCTGCACTGCGGATCCGGATCACCAGTGCGTGACCACCGGGTCCCCGATGCCGAGGGTGTGATAAACCCATTCGGCGTCATCGGGGGCGAGGTTGATGCAACCGTGGCTGACGTTCGCATAACCCTGCTGATCGACCGACCACGGGGCGGAGTGAATGAAAACGCCGCCCCACGTGAGGCGTTCGGCGAATTCACCGTTGATGATGTAGCCCTCCGGCGAACTCAGCGGAATGCCGATGGTCCGGGAGTCGAACACGATCGAACGGAACTTCTCCAGAACCGGCCACGTGCCGGACGGCGTTTCATAGCCCGGCTTGCCCATCGATGCGGGCATGGTCCGCACGACGGTGCCGCCGATGGTGACGGTGAACGTGTGCGCCGACATGTCGGCGTCACCGAAAACACGTGCGTTGGTGCGGAATTCCGTGCGTGTGCCGCCGACCGAGACGACGATGCGGGCATTGGCGGGCAGGAACCCGCTCGGCGTCCACACCGCTTCGCGATCACTCGTCCACGCGAGCGTGCCCGCGAGTGGCTGGGTTGTTCGGATGTCGATGGATTGTTCGGTCCGTGCGCGATCCGTCACGGGCGCGGCAAAACGAATGGTCACGGGATGAGCGACACCCACCACCTGGCCGTTCGAAGGTCCGATCGACGCCACGGCGGGTGCCGATGGCCGTCCGATCACCGTCGCTGCCGCCGCGCCCGACCCGAACGCGGCCAGTGCCACGATCACGGTCGCGAGGAACAGGTACCGAATTGCGCTCCTCATGGCGTCCACCCCTTCGAGATGGTGTGGTAGGCAAGGAAACATTCTAAGCCCGCATGATCAACTCGGCCACGGATGGATGCGGTCCGTGGTCCGGTTGTGACCGGAGGATTCGCCTACCACTGGTCGCCTACCCGTTCGGCCGCGAAGAAAACAGCGGCCGGTGCCGGGACGGCTCGGTCAGCGGGCGGGACGTACGGGCAGCGGCTCCGGTTCGGCCGCCGACCGGGCGTCGAATTCCGCTCGTGCCGCGAGGATTTCATGCTGGTGCTCGACGGCCCACACACCCATGGCGTGGCTGAGTGCGCCGATGCTCGAACCGAGTTCGGTGAGGGAGTACTCCACCCGCGGCGGCACCGTCGGGTAGACCGCGCGGCGCACTAGCCCCTCGCGTTCCAGGTTGCGCAGCGTGCGGGTGAGCATCTTCTGGGTGATGCCGTCCAGGCGGCGGCGCAGATCGTTGAAGCGGATCGGCCCGTCGTTGTCGCGCAGGACGCTCAGCACGAGCATGACCCACTTGTCGGCGAGGACGGCCAGCACTTCCCGTGCGGGGCAATGGTGCAGGTAGCTCTCGACCAGACTCGAAGACTCGGACCGGTAGCAGGCAGTATCCATCGGGTACCTCGATATCAAGAAGGTGCCTTCTTCCCAGAAGGTACCAGGCTCTCGCAGAATCGTCGCATGCTCGCAATCACGCAGAATGTGTTCGGAGGTCCGGAAGTTCTTCACGTGGTGGAGGTCGATCGGCCGCAGCCCGGACCCGGGGAGGTCTTGGTGCGGGTCGCCGCGACCAGCGTCAACGCGGCCGACTGGAAGGTGCGCGCCGGGCTGATCGGCGGGCTGGGTGATCCGCCGCTGACTCTGGGGCTCGACGTGTCGGGTGTCGTGGACGAACTCGGTCCCGGCGTGGACCGCTTCGCGGTTGGCGATCCGGTGTACGGCATGGTGTTCGGCGGCGGTAACGCGGAATACGTTGTGGCGCAGGCTGATACATTGGCACTGAAGCCGAAGGTCATCGACTTTGTGCATGCGGCGGCACTGCCGACGGCAGCGCTGACCGCCTGGCAGGCGCTGGCCGGGCTCGGTGCGGGGCAGCGTGTGCTCGTGCACGCGGCCGCGGGCGGCGTGGGGCACCTAGCGGTGCAGATCGCCAAACACCGCGGCGCATTCGTGGTCGGCACCGCACGCGCCGCCAACCACGCGTATCTGCGCGGGCTCGGAGCCGATGAGGTGATCGACTACACCGCGGTCGATTTCGCCACCACGGTCCGTGATGTCGATATCGTGCTGGATTTGGTCGGCGGCGAATACGGTTCCCGCTCCGCGGCCGTATTGCGCCCCGGGGGCAGATTGATCGACACCCAGGGATCGGACGCGGAGGCCGACCCGCGTTACGAGCGCTTCTATGTCGAACCGTCCGGTGCCTCGCTGCGCGAGATCGCGACCATGGTCGAACGCGGGCATCTTCGTGCCACGATCGACCAGGTCCTGCCGCTGGCGGAGATCGCTGAGGCGCATCGGATCAGCGAGTCCGGCCGGGTGCGCGGCAAGATCGTGCTCGCCTGGAACCCGCCCGCCTGAACGCGCTGCGGAATTATTTGCGCAGCGCGTGCACGACGTCGGCGTGCAGGGCGTCGGCGCGTGCGGTCAGCTCTTCGATGCGGATCAGCACGGGCGCGAAGCGGTCGCCATCCGCCGCGGGCAGTGCCGACACGTTGATCTCGATGTTGAGCTGCGAGCTGGCGGCGGCGGCACGGCAGGCGTCGGCGGCGGCGCCGATATCGGTGACCACATTCGGGTTTCCGATCGGGAACAGTTCCGCGGCCAGCGACAGCACCTCGTCGGCCTCGTCGACGACCGCGGCCGGGACGCGCGCGGCTTCGATCAGCGCGGCGTTGATCGCCGCGGTGCGGGCGGCGCGTTCATCCGGAGCGTCTTTGGGCAGCTTGTAGGCGGCGCCGACCGCCGTGAACGCGGCGGCGTCGGCGTCGGCGAGCGCCAGAGCCCGCTCGCGGGCGGCGTCGGCGGCCTCGATGATGCGGTCGACCACGGGACGGTTGTCCGCGTCCTTGGCCCGGGTGGTGTAGCGGGCCACCATCGCCACCAGCGCGGCGGCCTGTGCGGCGTGCAGCGCGGCCACCGCGCCGCCGCCCGGCGCCGGAATCTTGGCAGCCAGATCGTTCAGGTACTGCGCGAGGGTGGCCTCGCCGAAGGACGGCGCAGTGTCCGTGGACGACGTGCTGGGCTGCGACACGGGGATGTTGCCTTTCGTTCTACGGCGAGAGTGGGACTACGGGTAGACGCTACCTCGTCGCATCCGCGAATACGGCCGCGACCACGCCCCGACGGGGCGTTCTTGCCTGGCCGGTGCGCGGGCTGTGCATAGTCGCCGTTATGTTGAGTGCTATGCGGATCGGATTGAGCATCAACTACTCGGGGGGCTTCAAGGAGGCGGCGGACGAAGTCGCCGACCTCGAGCGGGCGGGGCTGGACATCGTGTTCGTCCCCGAGGCGTACTCGTTCGACGCGGTGAGCGCGCTCGGCTACCTGGCGGCCAAGACGACGCGTCTGGAGCTGGCCTCGGGCATCCTGCAGATCTATACGCGCACCCCGAGCCTGACCGCGATGACCGCGGCGGGCCTGGACTTCGTCTCCGACGGCCGCTTCCTGCTCGGCCTGGGCGCGTCGGGCCCGCAGGTGATCGAGGGCTTCCACGGCGTGCCCTACGACGCGCCGATCGGCCGTACCAAGGAGCTGGTGGAGATCTGCCGGAAGGTGTGGCGGCGCGAGCGCCTGGAATACCAGGGCAAGCACTATCAAATCCCGCTGCCGGCCGGGCAGGGAACCGGTCTGGGCAAGCCGCTCAAGCTGATCAATCACCCGGTCCGCGACCGTATTCCGGTGCTGCTGGCCGCGCTCGGGCCGAAGAACGTGGAGCTGGCGGCCGAGATCGCCGAGGGCTGGCAGCCGATCTTCTTCCTGCCGGAGAAGGCGCGGGAGGTGTGGGGCGATTCGCTCGACGCGGGCCTCGCCAAGCGTGACCCCGCCCTCGGCGACCTCGACGTGTTCGCCGGTCCGGCGCTGGCCATCGGAGACAACGTCGAACCGCTGCTGGAATTCGTGAAGCCGCACCTGGCGCTGTACATCGGCGGCATGGGCGCCAAAGGCAAGAACTTCTACCACGCCTTGGCCACGAAGTACGGCTACGGGGCCGAGGCCGACCGCATCCAGGAGCTGTACCTGGCCGGTGAGAAGGAGGCCGCGGCGAAGGCCGTCCCGGACGCGCTGGCGCGGGACATCTCCCTGGTCGGTCCGGCGGGCTACGTCAAGGAGCGGGTGGCGGCCTTCCGGGAGGCGGGCGTCACGGTCTTGAATGTCGTCCCGATGGCGGCGACCCCCGCCGAGCGGGTCAAGCTGATCGAACAACTGCGCGAACTGGTGTGAACCACCGTCGCCGCCGTCGCCGGGTGCGACGGCGGCGACGGTCCTGGTCAGCTCGGTCGCAGCGCCTCGAGCGCGGCGTCCAGTGTGGAATGTAGCGCGAACACCTGATCCAGGCTGGTCATCTTCAGCTGGCGGCTGGTCGCCGGGCCTTCGGCGACCACGGCGATCGCGGTCGTCGTGCCCGCACGTTGATGGGCGGCGACGAGCGTCGCCATGCCCGCCGAGGCGAGGAAGCTGACCGCGGTGAGGTCGATGATCAGGGCCGCGGGCTTCCCACTGAGAATGGCCTCGATCGCGTTCTCCAGGGCGGGGGCTGTCGCCAGATCGACCTCCCCGGCCACCGTCAGCACCGTCGCGCCGTCGTGCGCCGCGACCGTGGTGGTCATCGTGTCCGCGAGGGGATACGCGTCTCCGGAAGTGTTGGTCACCCCTTCACAACACACAAATCGCGGCAGATTCGCAACATTTGAGTGTTCATACGGCTGACCATACCTTGTTCGCCGACCGGCCTGCCTGGACGGCGGCGGCGCCGTCGGGACCTGTCGATTGCTCTGCATGAGCGGGTGGGCCTCGCCGGTGAGCACGGAGACCGCTTCCGCCAGCTCGACCAGTGCCGCGCGGACGTAGGTGAAGGTGGCCGAACTGTGACTCGAGGTGCGGTCGGTGCGCCCGGCGCAGGCAGGGGCGACGGCGACTCCGAACTCGCGTTCGACCCACGTCAGCGTGGTGTGCCGGATCCACTGCGCACTCGCCCTGAGGGCCGCGGTCCACGGCAGATGCGCGCCGAGAGCGTGTCGTACCGGCGGCGCGAGATCGGCCGCCCGCCGCGCGAGCGCAGTACACGATCGGTCGCCTTCTCGCCACCACGCCGCACCAGGAATTCGACCGCACCACCGCCTGCGCGCGGTGTGCCTGCACCAGCTGTTGGATCTCGGTGGCCGTCAGCTCGTCGAGTGGGCGATCCGGCCACAGGCCTTCGATGACCCGCCCCGGGGGAGACTAGCGAACAGCCGCTACTCGGTGCGGCGCTGCTCGGTGATATCGGCACATGCGTGTCTGCATCGCTCGTCTGGGCAACATGTCCCCCGCTCGCTTCCCGGGCGCGCAGTCAGCGTAGCGCTGGTCACGAGCCCAAGGGGTGGTCGCCGTCTTCCGGGTTCTGGCTGCCGGGTGATCCGACAGCACGCAGGACTGCGGATGCGAGGAGCTCCACGAGTTCGCGGGTCTCGTCGAGGACCCCGGAGAACAGGTGGAACGGATGGAACATGCCGTCGAAACAACGTTTGGTGACGGGGACGCCTGCGGCGGCGAGCCGCTGTGCGTATGCCTCGCCTTCGTCGCGGAGCACGTCGCACTCGGCGGTGATGATGGTGGCAGGGGGGAGGTTCGACAGGTCGGGTTCGCGGTACGGCGCAACCAGGGCGTTGTCGCGTTCCGGCCACCCCGGGCCGAGATACTGGTCGAAGTACCAGATCATGTCCGCCGCTGTCATCGAGAACCCTTCGGCGTACTCGGCGTAACTGGGCCACTGAGATGGATACGAGTCCACCACAGGCAGTACCAGTAACTGGTGGGCGATCGTGATGCCGGATCCCCGGAGCCGAAGACAGCTGGCGGTGGCCAGGTTTCCGCCTGCGCTGTCGCCGCCGACCGCGACTCGGTCTGGATCGATGCCGTATTCGGCTGCGGCCGGGGAGCATGCCCAATCGACGGCTGTGCACACGTCATCGAGCGGGAGGGGGAATCGGTGTTCCGGTGCCCGGCGATAATCTACCGATGCGACAGCGCACTTCGCGTACGCCGCAATCGTATGGCAGATCCAGTCGTGGGTGTTCACATCACCGATCGTCCAGCCACCCCCGTGCGCGTATACCAAGCAGGCCAGCTGGTCCCGGGTGGATGGCCGATAGAGGCGCACGCTCACCGTGGCGCGCTCACGGCTCGGCGGGACCACCAGATTTCGGACATCAATACCTGGAGCACGTTCGGCTGCGCCGAAATTCGACACCAGTACCTGCATCCCGGCACGGTTCTGATCGACCGAGAGCTCGCGTCGCGGGGGACGTGGCGGCACCGCCGCCAGTACTTCTTGCGCGTTTTTCGTCAAGCCCACGGAAGCCCCCTGCCGAGTGCGCGGGGTTGTTCCCGGCCGGTTCTCATTGGACCACGCGGCGATGTGGCATGCCACTCCCTATCACACCGTCGGGCGCTGGCCAGTTGTCTCGATCACCGGCGTAGCGTTACTGTCCCGACGCGCCGTCACTTAAGTTCTCGTCCCATAGCCGGGAGGCATCGGTTTGCGCAGGCAGGAGCTATCGCGTGACCTCGATATACTTCGCTGGTGCCCAAGCTGTGGAATGACACCATCACCGCGCACCGGCAAGCAGTGCGGGATGCCCTGCTGGACACGACCGCCGCGCTTGTCGCCGAGCATGGTCTTGCCTCGGTGACCATGACTCAGATCGCCGAGGCGACGGGGATCGGACGCGCGACGCTCTACAAGTATTTTCCCGACGTGGAGTCGATTCTCTCGGCGTGGCACGAGCGCCGGATCGTTGCGCATCTGGGCCAACTGGCCGAAATCGTCGAGCGCGGAGGCGATATCGAGCAGCGGATCGAACGGGTACTGACGACCTACGCTCTGATCGACTACGAGCACCACGCGGGTGAACTCGCACCGCTGCTGCACCAGGGCGGCCATGCGGAGCACGCCGAGCGCCACTTGCACGAAATGGTGCGCAATCTGCTGGCAGAGGGGGCCGGCGCAGGTGTGGTGCGCATCGATGTCCCCCTCGACGAACTGGCGCGGTACTGCCTGTCGGCGCTGGCGGCAGCACATACGCTGCGGTCGAAGGCCGCCGTGCGCCGACTGGTCAGGGTCACCCGGGCCGGTCTGCGGCCACAGGACGACGACTAGTCGACCAGTCGGCGCACAATGTGTCGAAATCATGACGTCGTGTCTCACAGGTAGGCGAGTGCCTCGCGGACCGTCACGCGGGAAGCGCGTGACGCGGCCGCTTCGGTTGCCAGCGCGGCACCGAGGATCGCGAGTAGCGTCCAGATGAGCACGGCGGGCAGCGAGATCCGGAAGGGCAGCGGAGCGGAGAAGAACAGCGTCCCCAGTCCATTGCCCAGTAGTGCGGTCAGGCCGAGCGCGGGGAGTGCTGCCACCAGGCAACTGGCCAAGGCGAGGAAGATGCCCTCGGCCACCACGATGCGACGGACCGTCCGTGGTTGAGCGCCAATGGCATGCATTACACCGAATTCGCGGATTCGGTCCAGGATGTTGGCACTCATGGTGGAAGCCAGGCCGATCGTGCCCACGATGCCCATCGCGATGGCGATGGCCATGATGATCGTCACCAACGGGCCCATGTGCCCCGCGGTGGACTTGTTGGCCGCGCTGACCGATTGGGACGCTTTCACCGCGATACCCGCATTCGACAGAGCCTCCCCTGCCGCACGGGCAACGGCGCCGCGGGTGTCCTCGTCGTGTCGGTCGGTAGCGATGCGCAACAGGTTGACCTGCTGCGGCTTGCCGAGAGCCGTGGCGAAGCCTTCGGGCGTTGTGTACACGCCGCTGCCGTGCCCGGTTTCCTCGGCGACGCCGACGACTTGCCAGCTGGTGAACTTGCCGCCGACCGACAGCTGAATGGTGTCTCCTGCGCCGACATCCGGCAGCGTGTTCTTACGTGTGATCTGGTTGAGCACCACGCCGCCGGTTTCCCCGGGCTGTAGCCAACGACCTTCGAGCATCTTCGTCGGGATGGTGAGCAGGGTCGCGTCGGCGGGCACGACACGCACCGCTACGCTGCCGTGCCCCTGGTCGGGATAGGTCTTTGTCAGCGGTACCGCCCCTGGACCGGCGACGCCGGTCTGGGCGCCGCCCAGTCCCTCGAGCTTGGTTATGCCGGGCACCGGCTGGAGCAGGTTGCGCAGCCGATCCATGGAATAGCCTTCGTCGAGCTGGATCTCGACGTCCCACTTGCGCTGCGCTTGCTGTTCCTCGGTCACCGCGTCCACTCCGGCACTCGAGGACATGCCGGCGACGAAGACGATGCCCGCGGCCGCGAGCAGTCCGACCGAGAGCGCGAACCGGGCGGGGCGCCGAATCGTGTTGCGCAGCGCCATGATCAGACCGCGGTCCAGACGACGGATGCGGCCGAGCCGAGTCATCAAGCCCGCCGCGGCGCTGGTCCGAGCGGTGCCGCCATGGTGGTCGATCGCGGCGCGGACGGTGATCCGGCTGGCCTTGACCAAAGGGATCAACGAGATCAATGTCGGCAGACCCAGTCCTGCCGCGATGATCACCAGATAGGTCCATGCTGGAGCGGCGAGGCTCGCGGCTTCGATGCCGAGCAGCGAGGAGACCAGCAGCCTGCCGACCCAGGCCGAAATCGGCAGCGCGATGATCGTCGCGACCGCGGCCACCAGCAGAATCATGACGAGATACGCGCGGGCGATTCGGCCGGTTCCCGCGCCGATCGCCTTCATGATGCCGATTTGCGGGATCTGCTGGGTGAAGAGGTTGTTGAGCATATTCGCGACGAGGATGGCGCTGAGCATCAACGCCGCGGCGCCGCCGGCAAGCAGGGAAAGCAACAGCGAATCGGCTTGCCACTGGTGCGGGTGGGCATACGGCGGCGGAACCTGCACCTCACGTATCGCCACGCCCTGGTCGCGCAATGCGGTGGCGACCTTGCTGGCCACGGCGATGATCGCAGTGCGGTCGCGGCTGGGTTCGGTCTGTCCCGGATCCGCGACGACGATCTTCAGCTGGTCGAACAGCATCGGCTTGTCCGGCAGTACGGCCGAGGAAACGTAGCCGCGACCGCGCTGTTCCTGCGGAGACGGAGACAGGCTGGGATCGTAGACAGTGTCGGTGACCCGCAGCCGGACCGTGGCTCCGCCGGCGGCCTCGCTGCCGTCGGCGCGATGTTCTCCGGTCGGCACCGTCAGGGTCATCGTGTCACCGACCGCGACCCCGAGCATGTTCAGCGAGTCGCTGCCCAGGTAGATCTCATCCGGCGCCGGTGGCCATGCGCCTTGTTGCGGGAAGAATTTCGCCATCCGCATCGGATCGTCCGGTGCGGCGACGAAGATCTGCATGGGCATCTCCCGGTACTGGTCGTTGACCAGTACCTCGCTGTCGAACTGGGTACGCCCGACCGCCTCCATCACGCCGGGCTGAGTCCGCGCCTGCCGGACGTAAGCATCCATTTGTGCGCGGTCGACACCTTCGTCGAACAGGATGGTCGCCGAGGCGGGCTCGGTGCTCATGTACGCGGCGCCGGTTTCCCGGCCGGTGGTGGCCCACCCGGCCAGCACGCCACCGAAAACCATGAGGCTCACTGTGATCGCGACCACCATCAACGCCAGCCGCGACCAATTGGCCCGCAGATCCCGCAGGACCTTCACGGCCATCAGATTCGTCATGATCGCACCACCGCGTCTTCATCGGTCACGATGCGCCCGTCCTGCAGCGTCACCTGGCGGCCGGCGACCGAACGGATGTCGCGTTCGTGGGTGACCACGATGATGGTGCGCCCCTCGGAGTTCAGCTCCACGAACAAATCGAGCACCGCGTCGGCGGTGTGCGAGTCCAGGTTTCCGGTCGGCTCGTCGGCCAGTATGAGCGGCGGATCGTTGGCCAGCGCCCGTGCGATCGCAGCACGTTGTTGCTGGCCGCCCGACAGGGTGGCGGGCAGCTTGTCGGCTCGAGCGCCGATGCCGACTCGTTCCAGCAGCGTGCGGGCACGATCTTGCCGTTCCGTGACGGGGATCTTCTTGACGAAATCCATGGCTAGCATGACGTTTTCGGCGACCGTCAGCGTCGGCAGCAGCTGGAAGAACTGGAATACCAGCCCGACATTGGCACCTCGCCAGGCGGCCAGGCCGGATTCCGACAGTGAGCCCAGGTCTGCGCCCGCGGCCCGGATCGTGCCCGAGGTGGTTCGGTCGATGCCCGCGAGCATGTTCAGCAGGGTGGTCTTCCCGCTGCCCGAGCGTCCGACGATCGCGACGAACTCACCTTCGGGAATCTGCAGGCTGATGTGGTCGACGGCGACGAACTCTCCTCCGGCGACCGGATAGGTCTTGACGACGTCATCGACATCGATTGCGTTTTTCACTGTGTTCTCCCAGACTTTCGGCGATGCCGGGTGGAGGTCAGCCGTGCGCACCAGGCGGCGGGACATGACCGGGCGGTGGGGTAGCGGCGCCGGTCTGCCCAGAGCCATTCGTCGGCGGAGCGATGTATTGCTGGGACGCACCTGGTACGACAGATCGGGATGGGGGTACTCCAAGCGGTGGCGAGGTGTGGTGCACACCCGCGGGCGGGTGCCCGCCACCGCCGTGCCTACCGGGCCCATGGCCACCGCTTCCGCCGGTCGCGAGCATCATCACCACCGCCAGGATCGCCACGACTCGCGAATAATCTTTTCTAGACAGAGTGTCTATATCAATACATTTCGTCAAAAGCGTGTCGCTTCGTATAATCAAGATTACGCCCAAGCTATGGAACGACACCATCGAGGCTCATCGCCGGGAGGTCCGTGAGGCGATTCTCGACACCACCTGGGGCTTGGTGAACGAGCGCGGGTCGACGTCGGTGACCATGTCGGAGATCGCGGAACATCGCCAGTGCAAATGAATTCTCTCGGGATCGCGATCGTCGGCAAGTTCCTCGGCGCCGGGCTGGGTGGATTGGCAAGCGGGCTGACCCGCGCCGAATGCGTGGCCCTCGGCGCGGGGATGAACGCTCGGGGGGTCATAGAAGTGATCATCGCCATGGTCGGGCTGCGCTTGGGCGTGCTCGGCGTCGAGGCCTACACCGTGCTGATCTTGGTCGCGATCGTGACCTCCCTGATGGCGCCACCCATTCTGCGACGGGCGATGGCCGGCGCCACCGTCACGGAGGAAGAAGCGCAGCGCGCCCGCAAAACCATGGCGCTCACACAGCCGACGCCGGAAACCGCACGTCCCGAGCGGGAGGCGGGTTAGTTCCATTCGATCCCCGCGGTGAATGCGCCGCGACGGTGGGCGGTCGATACGGCCGCTGAAGACCGTGCGGCGAGGAGGTGGTGGGCGCCGGCGGGGATCGAGTCGTCGCAGACTCTCCGAGGCGTACGGCGACCTCATTGCGGTCTATGCCACATGCAATGCCCGCCGACGGGGATACCCCTCGGGGTGGGGTCGGCTTGCGGGTGAGGCGCGTCACGCTTGCTCCAGTGGCCCATATACCCCCCAGGGGTATATGTTCTCCGTGTCGGAAGAACAAGATCAGAAAGGCTGGGGCGATGACCACGCAGACTCACACCAATGACCACGGCGTGCATGGCGATCATGCAGGGCATGGCGCGCACGCTCAGCATGCGGCTCACGCCGCTCATGCGGGTCATGCTCAGCACGGAGGCCACGAAGCGCGCGACGGAGGGCTGCCGGGAGGACTGCAGATCACGCAGGATGGTTACACCCTGGCGCTCGCGGAGCCGGTCGTGCGCCCGGGTCAGGTCGACTTCCGGTTCCACATCCTCGGGCCGGACGGCGCGCCGGTCACCGAGTACGCCCCCATCCATGACCGCGAACTGCATCTGATTGTCGTGCAGCGCGAGTTGACCGGTTTCTGGCACGTGCATCCCGAACTCGCCGCGGACGGAACCTGGACCGTACGACTGAACATCCCCGCGGCGGGCGCCTACCGTGTCTTCACCGACGTCGCCCCACGCGCACTTGGCAAGACGATCACCCTCGGAGCGGATCTCGCTGTCGCGGGAGCGTACGAACCGCGCCCCACGCCGGAGGCGCCGCGCACCGCGACCGTGGACGGCTACGAGGTGACCCTGGACGGTGACCTGGTTCCCGGCGCAGGCCGGCTGCTGACCCTGACCGTGCGCAAAGACGGCCGACCGGTTACCGATCTGCAGCCGTACCTGGCCGCCTACGGCCACTTGGTGATTCTGCGTGCGGGCGACTTGGCCTACGTCCACGTCCACCCGAACGGCGAACCTGGTGACGGAACGACCGCGCCCGGCCCGGACATCACGTTCCACACCGCCGTACCGGGACCGGGGACGTACCGCCTGTTCCTTGATTTCCAGCACGGTGATGTCGTACGTACCGCCGCCTTCACCCTGCCGACGGCTACCGCCGGACACTGAAATCCACCGAGCCAGAGCACACTCCGACCACTTGCCGAAGGGGAGCCACCATGTGCGCGTGCCACTGTCCCAGTACCCGCGATCCACCGAACCAGATCCAGAAAGTGTTTCTCATGATCACCTCACTGTTCGCCCACCGGGACTATCTGAGACTTTTCATCGCCCAGGTATCGGCGCTCTTCGGGACCGGATTGACAACCGTCGCCCTGGGATTGCTCGCCTACGAACTCGCCGGCGCCGACGCGGCCGCCGTGCTCGGCACCGCGCTGACCATCAAGATGCTGGTCTACGTCACTGTCGCGCCGGTCGTGGCCGCGTACGCCGACCGCTTCCCTCGGCGTTCGTTGCTGGTAGGGCTCAATGGTGTGCGGGCAGCCGTAGTGCTGGGATTACCGTTCATCGACCAGGTGTGGCAGATCTATGTGCTGATCGCTGTGCTGCAGACGGCCTCAGCCGCGTTCACCCCCACCTATCAGGCGATCATCCCCGACATCCTGCCCGACGAGCGCGAATACACCCGGGCGCTGTCGGCCGCGCAACTGGCCGCGACCATGGAGACATTGCTCAGTCCGATGCTGGCCGCGGCGGCACTGGCTGTGATCAGCTTCCACTGGCTGTTCGTCGGCACCGCGATCGGATTCGCCGTCTCAGCGGCCCTGGTTGTTGCGACCCGCATTCCGGAAGCCGGCGCGACGACGTCGGGCAGCTTCCGCGACCGGGTCACGGTGGGCATGCGAATCTTCGCCGCCACACCGCGACTGCGCGGACTGCTCGGCCTGAACCTGGTGGTCGCCGCCGCGGGCTCGGTGATCATGGTCAATACCGTGAACTACGTGCGCGACACGCTCGGCGGAACCCAGTCCGGAGTGGCGATGCTGCTGTCGGCCAATGGTTTCGGCACCATGCTGGTCGCGCTGTCGCTGCCCCGGGTACTCGAACGGCTCGATGCGCGGCCGGTGATGCTGACCGGCGCGGCCACCCTGCTCGTCGGACTCGGCGCGGCCGTCGCCCTGTCGACCGCTGCAGTGGGCGATTGGCGCTGGGGTGCGGCTATCACGGTATGGGCGCTGGTGGGCGCGGGAACCGCGGCAGTGCTCACCCCGACCGGGCAGGTGCTGCGGCGCTCGTCGCGGCCCGCCGACCGCCCCGCTCTGTTCGCCGCCCAGTTCTCGCTGTCACACCTGGCCTGGCTGATCGCCTACCCCATTGCCGGTTGGCTCACCACCACCGCGGGTTTCACCATCACTTGGGCCACGCTGGCCGTCATCGCAAGCGTCGGCATCACGATCGCGCTGCGTACGTGGCCCCGCCACGATCCCGAAACGTTGACCCACCTGCACGAGGTCGGCACCATCGACCCGATCCGCCTGGCCGACGCCGTGCGTGTGAACGAACGCTTCTACCAGCACACACACCCATTCGTTATCGACGCCGACCACCAGCGCTGGCCGACACGAGTGGAGCGGCAACGGCAAACGGTAGCGGCGGCATAGGGGTCGAAACTGCTCGAGGGCGCCTCACAAGGGCGCCCTCGTCGTCATGCAAAGGTGTCTTCTCGTAAAGAAATGTCTACGCAGACTTGGCCAACCACGCGAAAGTGGTCGGCACTTGCGGTGATTGCCGCCGCGCAATTCATGGTCATCATGGACACCTCGATCATCGGCATCGCACTGCCGAAGATGCAGGCCGAACTGGGCTTCTCGCAGGAGAACCTGAGCTGGGTGTTCAATGCCTACGTCGTCGCCTTCGGTGGCCTGCTGCTGCTCGGCGGCCGGTTGTCCGATCTGTTCGGAGCCCGTCGTGTATTCGGCGCGGGATGGCTGGTGCTGTTGGCAGGTTCGGTGATCGCCGGTGCCGCAGGCAATATCGGCATCGAGCTGGCAGGCCGAGCGATTCAGGGTGGCGGAGCGGCGCTGATCGCACCGTCGGCGCTGACATTGCTGATGATGCTGTTCGGCTCCTCGCCGCAGGAATTGACGAAGGCGCTGGCGATCTACGGTGCGGCGGCACCAGCGGGTGGCACGGCGGGCGTGTTCCTCGGCGGCGTCATCACCGAATACATCAGCTGGCCCTGGGTCTTCTACATCAATGTCCCGATCGCGATCCTGGCGCTGATCGCTGTGCCGGCCCTGATGCCCAACGCCGCGGCACGGTCCGGATCCGTGGATCTCCTCGGCGCGACCACCGTTACCGCCGGTCTAGCCGCAGCGGTTTACGGAATCGTCCGTGCCCCGGAAGTCGGCTGGGTTTCGGGGCAAACGTGGGGAGTGCTCGCCGTCGCGGCCGCACTGCTGGCCGGATTCATCGTCATCCAGTCCCGCCGCAGCCGACCGTTGATGCGACTCGGCATCTTCCGCGCGCCGAATCTGGCCGCTGCCAACGTCGCTCAGCTGCTACTGGGCGCGGCGTGGGTGCCGATGTGGTTCTTCCTGAACCTGTATCTCCAGCAGGTCCTCGGCTACAGCGCCTTCCCGTCCGGCGCGGCCCTGCTACCGATGACCACGCTGATCATGCTCGGCATGGTGGTGCTCGCACCGCGCGCGATGCAGCGCTTCGGCGCCAAGCCGATGATCGTGACCGGTCTGACGGTACTGGGCCTCGGCCTGGGCATCATGTCGCTTGTCCGTCCGACCGGCAACTTCTGGATCGACGTGCTGCCCGCTTCACTGGTCGCCGCCGGCGGTATGTCGCTGGCCTTCATCCCTTCGCTCGGCACAGCCATCTCCGCGGCGCGTCCCGAAGCGGGCGGGTTGGCCTCCGGCATCGTCAACGTCAGCTATCAGGTCGGTTCCGCCATCGGACTGGCCGCGATGACCGCCGTGGCCACCGCATTCGGCGCCGACCGGATCGGTGATCTGCCCGAACTCACCAACGGGTTTTCGGCGGCATTCCTCGGAGCGGCAGCCATCGCCCTGGCAGGCGCCGGCATCACCGCGGTGACCATGCGCACCCCCGCCCCGGAGCCCGTGCTCGAGGCCGCTCGAGACGCCGCGGCCGCGGGATTGCGGCAAGCACCAGGCTGAGCCCGTCATCAAGGCGGGCTCAGCCTCACGTCGACGTCTTCGACGTGCCAACCTACCGTCGCCGCGCCCGCGTACGGCGGGTTTTTCGTTATGACGTTCTCTCGAAAACCCTTCGCCGACAGCCATTGCCGCGCGGTCAGTGAGCGCTGACTCGCAGCCCGGCGGGTGGCTTACCGGCCGGGACGAATACCGCGGCCGCGAGCGCGACGACGAGCGCGGTCACGGCACTGAATGTGAACGCATTGGTGAATCCGCTGGTTTCGACCCCAAGGCTGCGCAGGCTGGTGGCCGCGATGGTGGAGATCAGCGCGACACCGAGCGCCGAACCGATCTCATGGAAGGTGTTCACCAATCCGGAAGCGACTCCGGCGTGGGCGGGATCGACATTCGCCAGCGCGGTCGTGGTGGCGGTGACGATCACCGCACCCTGCCCCGCGGCGGCGACCGTGAGTCCGATGATCAGAGCGGTCGTTCCGCTCCACAGCGCAGGCACGACAGCTCCGGCCCCGGCGATGGTCAGCCCGACCACACCGACCGGGCGATAGCCGAACCGGCCGATGAAATGCCCGGCGTTGTGCGCGCCGAGAATAGTGCCGAGCGCGACCGGGACGAACAGCAACCCTGTCACCAGCGCCGAATTCCCCTGAGCCTGCTGCAAATAGAACGACCCCAGGAAGAAGCCGGTGATCAGCAGGCCGGTAGCGACCAGCATCAGCACCGCACCCGCAGCTACCGGACGACGGGTCAGCAGTCGCGGATCCAGCAGCGGCGCGCTGACCTTACGCTCGTAGACGACGAATGCCACATACAAAACCGCGGCGGCTGCCAGCGGCAGCAGCGTGAGTGGATCTCCCCAGCCATCGTCACCAGCATTGATCAGTCCATAGATCCCCGACCCGGTCGCGGCTGTGGCCAGAATGGCTCCGAGCACGTCGATTCCGCGTTCGGGTTCGGCCGTCCCGGCCGGGACCAACTTGACTATCGCGGCCAGTAGTAGGACTCCGACTGGCACGTTGACGAAGAAGATCCACGACCACCCCGGCCCGGCCGTCAGCAGGCCGCCGACGAGCACACCTATTGCGGCACCGGTACCGCCGAGCGCTCCCCATACGCCGAGCGCCTTGTTGCGTTCGGCGCCATGGAAGGTCGTCGTCACGATCGACATCGCCGCGGGCGACAACAGCGCGGCGCCGATTCCCTGCCCAACCCGGCCTGTCACCAGCATCGGCGCGTTCACCGCCAGACCAGCCAGCAGCGAGGACCCGGTGAATACGGCCAACCCGGTCATCACCATCCCGCGCGCACCGCACAGATCCGCCGCGCGACCACCGAAGATCATCAGCCCGCCGAACAGCAGCGTGTAGGCGGTGACCACCCACGTCGTCGCGGAGCGGCTCAGATCCAGATCGCGACCGATATCCGGCAGCGCCACCGTCACCACGGTGATGTCGAGAATCAGCATGAACTGCGCGACCGCGAGCACCGCCAACGCACGCCAGCGACGCGGGTCGGGCGGAGCGGTCGAATAGGGCGCGTGCTGGGCATCTGGGTGGGCATGCATGTCCTACCTCCTGCTTGTGGTTCGCGAACCGAGCCGTGCACTACCACAGATGTGGTACCCCATTTGTGGTACCACTAGAGTGGTGCCATCGCAACAGGGAGGTTGGACGAGTGGCCGGAAATCGAGCGCGACGCGAACTCCTGCAGGACACGGCTATCGCCGTTCTCGCGGCGAAAGGATCGCGTGGGCTGACCCATCGGCAGGTCGACACCGACGCCGGTGTCCCCGAGGGCACGACCAAGAACTACTTCCCGACCCGTGACGCCTTACTGGTCGCGGCCGCCGAACGGCACTTCCAGCTCTACCTCGCCGACATCGCCCGCCTACGGGCCGCGGCCGCACCTGCCGACCGCGAAGGGTTCATCGCGCTGCTGGCGCAGATCATGCGGCGGATACCGGAGGGCGCCCGCCCCGGGGCCGATGTCTTCGTCGAAATGCACGCCGAGGCTCTGCGCAACCCTGCTGTGAGCAATCTGCTCGCCGACATGATGTACACCGATTTCGGCGTAAACGAAGAACTCCAGCGCGCCGCCGGCCTGCCCGTTACCCTGGCCTCGGCGCGAGTATTCACCCGTTGCCTCCACGCCGCCACCCTCAACCTGCTCACCACACCCGCCGAAGACCTGGCCCGCATCGGCCTCGACGACCTCGATGCGTTCGCTCGCGAACTCGTCGATGTGGTCTATCCGGCACCGACCGGCCCAGTGTTCGGCCGGTCCCAAACCAGCCACCGCAGCAAAGGGCCGGGGAGGTGATGATGTCGCCCACCGATCGCCTCAGCGGTGGCTGCGATGAGCGCCAGCTGTCAGCGCGGTCCCACTGTGCGCGGCCCGTGCTCTGTTCGGCTCACGTTCGTATCCCTCGAGACTTCAAGGAGTTGGTGATGTACTCGGGATCGAGAATGTACAGGCGGGGCGGTGCCATCCTCGCGTTGCCACGATTGCCCTGGTCAGTTGCGGCACAGCAGGCCGAAATCGACCAGATGCAGGGCATGCTGCAGCAGAGCTGACCGAATGTCGGCCGCGCAGTCGGGCCCGAGGCTGCTCTCCCGCCACGCAGCGCGTTCGTTCGGCGCTGTCGGCAGTTGTTTGCTAGACGTGAACTGTCAAGCGTAACGACGTCAGCAGGGCCATGGGGTGGCCCGTACGCCGAGCATGGTCACGTTGGGTGTGCTGATTCAGGCACGGTGTGTTGCGTCGGCGATCCTGAACTCCACCGGGACCATGGTTTCGATCACATGACTTCAGCTGAGTACGCCCGCAGATAGTAGATTGATGCCAAGAGATGTCCCGCGTACGCACGTGGTGTCGTGGGTATCACGGTCGAAAGCGCCGTTCAGCTCCTCTATGTTCGGCGGGGTGGAAATCCCGGGAAGTCAGGAGAACGGCCTGCATACTGAGCAGCGCGGTATGTCACCCAGCAATCGGGCTGTGCCGCACGAACACCTACCGCGCGGCGTTGTCGCGGACAGCGAATCTGCCGCGTGCGGATTCATGGGCTGTGCGGGCGGCGCTCGGTACGAGCTTGTCGCTAGAGTGGCTGCACTGTGAAACTCATCGGTTGGTTGCGGACTGGTGGCTTAGTACTGCAACGACACTTGGTCGGGTTGGTGCTGGTAGATCTGTTGCGTGTTGTTGGATCGTGTTGTGGCCGAGTTGGATTCGTTGATGTGCCGGGTGGGTTGGCGGTTCGCGCGGTCGGAGCCGCGGG
>NZ_JADLQX010000049.1 GCF_015477605.1 Nocardia amamiensis | reverse complement strand
GTCGGAATCGGGTCGGTGTCGGCACTCCTCCGGACGCCCATTCCCGTTGAGGCGAAGTCCGCGTAACCCTCCAAAAAATTCGAACACATGTTCGATTTTCTCGCCGCCGATAAGTGAACCTTATCGGAGGTCAGAGTCACCTGCCGTGCAAACTCTCCATACCGGAAATACGTTTCCGTTTGGTTGGTGCCAACGCAACGTAACCATGACGGAAAGGGCTGAAAACTGTGCACCCCTTCCCGGAGACAGATGTCCGTTCCCGCCTGAAGTGGCGGATTCCCAGGTGAAGCGGCGGATCGGTGGCGAGTTCCCACGTAAGTGGCGAAGATATCCCGGTGCTGAATGTTTCTGAGCCCCAGAGTGATTCGGCTGTTTTGGGTGATCGCTGGTTTGGGGTGGAGTTTGTGGCGGAGTCCGGCGCCCGGCGGAGGATGCGCTGGCAGTCGTTTCCGCAAGTCGCCGAGGAGATCGCGGGCCCGGTGCGGTCGTTCTCGTCGTATCGGGGTCAGACGAACTTCTCGGGCTGGTATTGGTCGGCGACGCTGGGCCGTCGGGTCGGGTTCGAGTCGTGGGTGGAGCGGGATCACCTGGTGGCGTTGGATTTCGATCCGTCGGTGAGCGATGTGGTGTCGCAGCCGTTCACGTTGCTATGGGATTCGGGAGGTCGCCGGTCGCGACGGCATACCCCGGATTTCCTGGTTCGGCTGGACAGCGGGCACACGTTGGTGCTGGATTCGAGGCCGTTCGAACGGATCAAGGACCGGGATCGAGAGGCGTTCACAGCGACAGCGCAAGCGTGCGGCGATGTCGGTTGGGAGTATGCGGTGTGGGATCGCCTGGATCCGGTGTTGACGGCGAATCCCCGCTGGTTGGGCAGGTATCGGCACCCTCGGTGTTTCGACGAACGGGTTGCGCGGGAGCTGTTGCGGGTCTTCGCCCGTCCGCAGGAATTGATCGACGGTGCCGAGGCTGCGGGGGATCCGTTGGGGACATTGCCGGTGCTCTATCACCTGATGTGGCGGCGCTGGCTGCTGGCGGATCTGTCGTTGGTGCTGTCGCATCGGACGCTGGTGCGTGTTTCACCGCGAGTGGCGGATCTGGCGGAAGTGGCGGATCTGGCGAGTGGCTGGTCAGCGACGGTTTCGGAGCGGGTGCTGTGATGCTGGAACGTCCTGGAGTGGTGTCTGTTGGCGACCAGGTCGTCTTCGAGGGGACCGTTCACGCAGTGGTCGCTATCGCGGGCGCGAAGATCCGTCTGTTGTCCGAGGCGGGTGAGCCGAGTGTGGTCGCGCTGCCGTTCTTGCTGGCGGCGGAGGATTTCGAGCTGGTCGGGTCGGCGCCGGCACCGAAGCTCGAGCCGATCAACCTGCTCGAGTCGCTGCCGGAGAAGGTGCTGGTGGCCGCCAAGGACTGGGAACGTCATGTGATCGAGGTCGAGACGGGGCGGCTGCCGGGTGCGCCGGAGCATTCGGAGCCTCGCTTGGGTTATGACCCGGCGGTGTTCTCGTTGAAGGCTCGGGAGAAGCAGAAGGCCGGGGAGTTGACCGCGAGCGGGTTGAAAACGAGCCCCCGCACGGTCGAGCGGATGCGGCAGCGCTACCGAGAGCAGGGCGTGTGGGGTTTGGTCGACACGCGATTCACCAGGTCGGTCGAGCCGACTGGGCAGGTCGACCCACGGGTGGTCGCTGCGGCGATCGCGGTGATCGATGCGCAGACAGGCACGTCGACGGGCACGAAGTCGCGGGTGATCGCGAAGGTTCAGAGGATGCTCGACGACGAGCATGGACCTGGGTCGTGCCGGTTCCGTCGAAAACCACGTTCTAGAGGCTGCTGGATGTTCTTGCCAAGGGGCGGCACACGTTCGGGTCGGCGGTTACCCGGCGGCAGACGGCGAACAAACCCGACAAGGTCTATACCCCTGCCACGGCGGCTCGGCCGGGTGAATTGGTGCATTTGGACACCACCCCGACGGATGTGATGGCGGTGATGGACGACGGCGTGATCGGGCGGGCCGAGTTGGTGTTGGCTGTCGACATCGCCACTCGCACTATCTGCGCTGGGGTTTTGCGCCCGGTCGGGGCGAAAGCTGTTGACGCGGCACTGATTCTGGCGCGCATGATGGTTCCCGAGCCGATGCGCCCGGGCTGGGATCAAGCCCTGTCCATGTCAGCGTCTCGGATTCCGTATCAGCGGCTGGTATCGCTGGATGCGCGGATGGCGATGGCAGCAGCGAAGCCGGTGATTGTCCCGGACACCGTGGTGATCGACCACGGCAAGGTGTTCATGTCGGAGGTGTTCGCCCGCGCCGCGGACACCCTCGGCATCTCGGTCCAGCCTGCGCACGTCCTGACCCCCGACCGACAAAGCGATCGTCGAACGCACCTTCGCCTCGATCAATACCCTGTTCTGCCAGCATGTTTCCGGCTACACCGGCCGGGATGTCACCCGGCGCGGTGCGGATGTCGACAATCGGGCCGTCTGGTCGCTTGCGGATTTGCAGGAGCTGTTCGACGAATGGGTGCTGGCCGGATGGCAGACCCGCCTGCACGACGGTCTGCGGCATCCGTTCACTCCCAGTGAGAAGGCCTCACCGAACGACGTCTACGCGGCCTTGATCGCCGCTGCCGGGTATGTCCCGGTCACGTTGACCGGCGAGGACTACATCGAGCTGCTGCCGGCGGAATGGCGTGCCATCAGCGACACCGGCATTCAGATCGATTACCGCACCTATAACTGCAATGAGCTGCGGCCCTCGGCCGGTCAGTCATCGGGCATCGCCACCAAGAACGGCCGCTGGGAAGTTCATTGCGGCCCCTACGACGTTTCCCGGATCTGGGTTCGCAACCATCGAGGCAGTGGCTGGATCACTGTTCCCTGGACTCACCACAACGTCGTGAGGCAACCGTTTGCCGACTTCACCTGGCGCGCCGCGCGGAAACTGGCAGCCCAGCGCGGGGTCGACGATTCCAACGAGATGGCGGTCGCCGTGATCCTGGCCGCGTTGGTGCGCCGAGCCGAAACCGGGCCCGACACCACGCGTCGGCCGCTGACAGCGTCGACTCCGACACGCCCAGCATGCGGTTCTATGGCGCCCGCGCATACACGCGCAAGCATTGCCCTCGCTGCATCGCACAGACCCCCGGCGAGCCCGTGATCAGGGTCTACTGGTCGGCCTCCGACAGCTATTGCCGCAGACACCGACTCTGGCTCGGGGAGAACTCCACACCGCGGACGGTGAACCTCAGTTCCGCACCCGAGATCGCGAAAGCAATCCATCTGCGCAGCAAACTGTTTCGCAGTGACGAGGACCAAAACTGGATTTTGAACCAGATCACCGCGGCCCAAATGATCGTGCTCGCCTGGCGGTCCAACCCCGACCCGGGTCTTGCAGTGGCGGCTCACCGCGAGATGGGATGACCGGCAGGACGCGGTCAAGGCTGTCAACCACGCGCGGCAGATCCTGCCCACCTGGCTGCTCCTCCTGCCTGAAACGGTGATCCTGGCCGAAATCCTGATGGATCCGACCTGGCGGCGCCGCATCGGCCTCGCAGAAAAGATCCACGACCAGCGGCCGTTCTACGCCCACGTCGCCCACCGACTCGGATTCAGTGGTTCTACCGCAAGACTGCACGCCGACAACGAACCCCTACGCCGCTGGGTTTACCAGCATCAAGCCCAGCACAGGGACACCTACAAATACGCCTTTCGAAGCGCACTTCTCCGATGACACCCGCACCCCTGACCTGGAAATCTGTCAGCGGCCAGTTGAAATTGGTTCTGGCGCAGTTTCGGTGATCGCTGTGGTTGATGCCGCTTTCCCCAACGCCGACACATGAATCCCGAACCTGCACGGCATCGCTGGGAGGGCTCACCGATGATTCGTGCGGTCGCCGAACGCGGTCAGAAATTGTTCATCGACGCAGTTGTCCCAGTCGTCGAGCGACCACCAGCCCCAGGGTGCTTCGGGCTCCGTCACCAACCTTGTCGGCCGACCGGTCGCCATGTGTTCGATCCGCTCGGCGGCCGCGACCGGGCGACCCTTCCAAGTCAGCTCCACTCTACTGAGCTGGGGCTCCGCGTCGGCAAGTGCGTCGATCAACCGGCTCGGCAACTTCGTGGTGGATCGCCAGTCGTCCATCCACTCCTCGCTGGGGAGCCCCCAGTATGCGATTTCGGGAGTACTGGGGGTTTCGCGTGAGGCGGTGGTGTCGTCGGCGAACCACGATTTGCGCTCGTTCTGTCCATACCGCCAACCGGCGATCGGAGCCTGCCACCAACCATGGCTCGCCTGCCACTTCAAATCCGTCAGCGCGTCGGGGATCCGGTCCTCTGCGCTGGGAAGCAGCCGGACGCGAATGCTGTCGTAGCCGAATCGGCACCAGCGCGGCTGCCCGAGATCCTCGGTCGCAGTCCGATGAGTGCGGTGCTCGATAACATCGGGGTCGTCGCTGCCGTCTTCGCCGTGGCGCACCCATGCGGAGTCGAGCTGCTCCCCGAATGACTTCCATACCAAGTCCAGCACGCGCGTCCCAGTCCAGCGTGTACCGAGCTGGACGTCCAACAGCGACCCCGTTCGGCGGTGCCAGAAAGGAATGTTGTAGGTCCCTCTCCGCCATGTAGCGGCATCAAGGATGTCCTCCGCGGTAACCACAGTGCCCGACTGTTGGTCGACGCGGACGAACACGGTCGCGATATTGGCCACGACGCAGTGTGACGTGCAGGATCGGCCAGCGCAATTTCTTTGCGGTCAGAATCTCGGCACGGGCCGAGTACATCCCGGGTCGTCACCGAAGCTGTCAGCAGATCGAATTGGAAGTGTTGCTCTGCCGAACGTTTGGGAATCGGCGTGGTCAATCGGCGAGCAGGACGCGGCGACGGAGCAGGTCGAAGTTGGCGCGGCCGTACATGGTTCTTTTGATCATTTTATAAGTTACGTGGAATCTGCCCGGCGTGATCATGCTCCCCGGATGTAACCACGAACTTGAGCGGCGGCACGGTGGCGCTGAGGGAGAAGTGGCCAGTGTTGGGCCGGGACGAGCAGGCGGCGGTGTGGCTGCAGGTGTGGACTGATCTGGGTCGGGCGCCGCGCACGATCGACGCGTATGCCCGCGGCTTGGCCGAGCATCTGCTGGCCTGCGAGCGGGACGGGGTGGATCCGGTGACGGCGAATCGCGCCGATGTCGCTGCGTTCGTCCGGAAGTTGATGTCGCGGCCTCATCGCAAGGGCCGCAACGTGATTGCGATCGATTCGGTGGCCGGGCTGGCGACCGCGACGCCGTCACCTCCGGTGCCACGGCAAGCAACCAGCCCTGGCAGCACTACGACCTCGGCCACGGCTACTGCGCCTACACCTTTTTCGAACAATGCCCACACCGAATGGCGTGCGCCCGTTGCGATTTCCACAGAAACTGTCACAATCGTAATTCCGGGCTGACGGGCGCGACGGCGCTACCGAGCGTCAGAGTTGCTCAGGGACGGCCCGCACCCGCTTGACTTTTCAGAGCCCACCCAACCAGCACAAGCGCAAGTCGGCGTCGCAACGGCAGAATCGAAGTCATGCCACAACAACGGCGGCAACACATCGTGCGCCTCTATCTTGAGATCGCTCAGGCCGGGAGCTTGCAGGCCGCGATGCAAGCCGAGCTCGACCACGCTGGCTACGCGCTGACAACGTTGCTGACCAGCTGTCCCGGCTGGTGGGACTGCGCAACCCGGGTCGGAGACGACCGCCGGCACGTGCAGACCGTCCTGGGCAGCGAAGAGCGGTGGTTCCTCATGGAGTTCTGGGAACGCGGTGTCATGATGGCCCATGGCAGCACTGCCGACCTGGCCGCCTCGGCCGGAGCGATCGGCCTCTGGCAGGCAGGGTCTCGCCTGCGCGAGCTACAGGCTACATGGCCGTTTGTCCGGTTCGGCGAACTCACCGAAGCCTACGAACTCGGTGACCCCGTCGAAACCCGATGGAAGCTCTACCGTCAGACACGAGCCCGACACATCGACCACGACTTGATCGAGGCGGCCTATGCCCAGCCTCGACTACGGATGCTCTTCCCCTATACCAGCCACGGGTCGCTGCGCCTGAGTCGCTGCACCCGATTCCCTTTCACCCACGACCTCCCCGTGATTATTCCCCTCTCAGACGGGACCTACCAAGTCACCTGGCCCAAACGCCGATCTCACATCGGACACGCGGGCACGCCACCAGAGGCCGTCAGCCTCCTGGTGAACCACCTACCCGCCGACTGTCGACCAGCCGTCGACGCGACCGCTGTGGAACTCGACAGCTCTGATTCCACAGAATGATGCGGTTGACGTGGCCTTCGACGGCGCCGCTGCTGTGTTCGAGGGTGAGGCCGTTGCGGACCGCGTCGTAGTCCTTGAGCAGTCCGTCGGCGAAACCCGCGATCGCCGGGATACCGCTCGATGTGGCTTGCACAATCCAGGTGTCGAGGTGCCGGCCTTGTCGGTGGCGGGTCATGCCGGCGAAGTCGCTGACGAGCTGGTCGACCTGACGCAGGGTGGCGCAGCGGTCGAGAACACGGCGTAGTTCGGTCTTGTCCTCGTCGGTGAGCTTGTCGTCCGGACGCATGATCCAGCCGGTGACCTGCCGCGGCTTCGGCGGTGTGTGGACCGTGATGATCGGCGGCGGGCTGGTGATCCGCCAATCCTGCAACAGGCGCCGCACGGTCCGGGGAGAACCACGGTAGCCACGTTCGCGGATCTCGTTGTGCAGCGTTGCGGCGTTGTCACAACCTTGCTCCCAACGTTTCGCCAGGTATGGGATGTGCTCGTCCAGGTCGCTGCCGCGTCGGCCGACCTCGGTGAGCAGCTGTTCGGGCTCGGCCGCGCGGGCATAGCGACGCACCCAGAACGCCCCGGCCCCGCAGGACCGGGGCGTTCTGCTCAATGTCGGCCAGGCGACCAGCGACACGGGTCACGGCTTCGCCAAGCCGAGCACCGCCAAGGCGGTATGTGGCATGTAACCGTTTCGCCTCGGTCAGCGAAACCGACTCTGCCGCATAAGGATACAAAGATTTGTTCTCTCGTCTAGGGTGACGCCATGGGCGAACAACACCATTGGATCGAAAGTGCCATACAAAAACTCCGCCGCTTATGAGGCGGCGGAGAAGGCGCTGCGAAGCGCCGAGCGCGCGTTCTTGGGAGCGATCGCCCGGGCGTGGCCGAGCTTGGATCCGGGTCACGTCGTTGCCGTGTGGAACGAGATGCGCCGATCAGCGCAACACCTGAATGTCGCGCAGGCCGCGATCCTCGCGGGGCTTGATCGGCGAGTGACCGCAGACCAGGCGGGGCAGGTGTTGCAGGCGGTATGGGCGGCGTTTCCGGGATTCACCCATCATGACGCGCAGCGCGCGCCGAGCGTCGTCGCGGATATGAATAATCCGGGGACATGGCTACTGCAATGGGTGGACGGCCCGGACGGTTGGGCCGCATCGTTTGTCGATCGCGGGCAACTGGTTCCCGGGGTAGCCGTGACGGCGACACAAGGCAGCCTGCGACTCAGTGTCCGCCGGTGAGTGGCTGCGTGAATCCGGTAGGCCGCGTCGAGTTTCTCCATTTTGTCCACATGGACCAATCGTGCACCGATACCCCCCACCGCGCCGCAAAGAGCCTCCACCGCTTCGGCATTCAGCTCCGCGCGAGGAACCAAAGCACTTGCTGGGACGCCACGTCGAGGCATGTGCATACTTTGCTGGTCCCCGTGCGCAGATGCTATGTAATCGGCAGAAGCGTGCGTTCGAAATGTTTGCTGACAATGTGCTTTTCGATGGGAAGTGGCCGCCTACGGGGAATCGGAACTGGCCGTCCGTGGGGATTTTGCGCTGGCCGCTGTCAGAAATCCGCCACTTCCGATGGGAACACGATGATCACTGGCAATCCCGAACCAATTGGCGAGCCCCAGGTCACAGGCGGTCAGCGTCGCCAGATCACGTGGGACCCGACAACAGAGCATCTAGGCTCGATGGGTGCGATCGCCGGAACAGTTGAAAACGCAGTGGCTGGCAGAGGTGGAGTATCGGTTCGCCCGGCCCGAGATGTATGCCCGTAGCGGGTCGGAGATGGAGTTGGTCGCCCGGACGCGTCTGCGCGATCTGTGCTACCTGGATGACCGCGACATCGAGTACGAACAGGTCGAAGACGTACTCCGGGGCTTCGGCAAGCTCGGGGTGCACGGTCCGTTCGCGGCGATCTTCGGTGAGCAACGCCGCTGCACTGCCGAAGTCGCATCGGTGTACGCCGAGCTCTATCACCGACTCGGCTACTTGGCTTTGAAACGGTTGCTCGGTCCGGCCGAGTGGACGCCGCTGACGCGGTTGCGGGAGTGGGTGGCCGACCGCGACGTACGCCGCAGCGAGGTCGAGGCCGCATTCGGCGAGCCGAGCCTGCGGGTCGGCAAAAGGGTGTTGTGTTATGCAACGGCGGATGGTGGACCGTGGGTGTTCTTCGACTGCTGGGAAGAGCTATCGCCGCGGTACGTGCCTGGCAAGGGGCGCTTCGATGGAAGGCGCGAGATCGACCCTTTGGTGCGTGATATCCGCACCCCGGCCGCCGGTTTCGCGGACGGTCTCATATTGACCTTGTACGGCAAGGTGTTGCGTTGGGGACCCGGGTGGTGGATTCACCATCCGAGCGAGACGGCATCGGAAGAACAGAAGGCAATCGCGGGCCAGCTCAGGCAAATCGACTCCGCAGACCCCTCCCAAGGCCCCCGCTAGGCGCCTCTACGGCCGGAACACGACCCGAGCCATGATCCATTGTGATGGAAGCCCGCCTGCGAGTTTGACGGGATAGGCCGTACCGTCCAGTTGGTCCTCGACCGTCGGGCCGGTTGGCCGGAGAAGTGTCACTGTGACGCTTGGTAATCCGCAGCCTAGCTGGGGAGATCGTTGACGCCGTCGGGCGAAACCGGTGCGCACGTGCCGAAATCCGCCGTTGGGCGTGCCGTAGGGTGAAGTCTGCGCCGAATACCTTTGGCGCGGGCAGCCAGTCGCCGATGTGAAATGCGGGAGCCGAGACATGGACGATCGATCCACCGTCGTCGCGGTCCCCGAGTCGGTACAGACGGAGCTGCGTCGTGGCGTCCGCAGCGTTTTGGTCGACGCCGCTGCACTGCGCCTGGTGCGGGATCGCTTCGACGACGATCAGGCCGGTTCGCTGCGCCGGTATCTCGAAGCCTCCCAGTCGGCGAACACGGTGCGCGCCTATCGCGCCGACTGGGTTGCCTGGACGGCTTGGTGTGCCGCCGAAGGCAGACAGGCTCTGCCCGCCGATGCCCTCGACGTGGCCGTCTACCTGGCGGCGGCCGCCGACGCGCGTCGCGATACGGGCGGATGGGCGTTCAGTCCGGCAACGCTGGAACGGAAGTCGGCCGCTATCGCCGCGGTGCACGCGGCGAACGGGCTGCCGTCGCCGACGCGCTCGGATCTGGTGCGGCTGACCCTGCGCGGTATCCGCCGCACCCGCCGCGCGCAGCCCCAGCGCAAACGCCCGGTGCTGCTGCACACGCTCGACCAGCTCCTGGGCGGGCTTCCCGCACCGGGCTGGCCCACCGAACCCGCCCGCCGCCGGGACGCGCTCGCACTGCTCATCGGTTTCGCCGGAGCCCTGCGCCGCAGCGAACTGGCCGGACTGCGCATCGGCGACGTCGAGGTGAGCACCGACCACAGCACCGGCGAACCGATACTGCTGATCCGGCTGCCCGCCACGAAGACCGACCCCACCGGCGCGGCGGAACAGCGCGTGGCCCTCCCCCGCGGCCGCCGACCGGCCACCTGCCCGGTCTGCGCATTCGCCGACTGGCTACGACTGCGCGAAATACACACCACGACAGGGTCTTCCGGTGTCCGAAGCTGGCTGTCCGAGCTGCCTGCCGGTTCTCCCGACATCCACCGGTGCCACGGCTTCACCGGCACCCGCATCGCCCCGGACGTTCCCCTCTTCCCCGCCATCACACGGCACGGAGCCATCGGCGACGTCGCCATGTCCGGGCGCGCCGTCGCCGAACTGGTCAAGCGCTATGCCGCCCGCGCCGGCCTGGACCCCGACCTCTTCTCCGGCCACTCACTGCGCGCCGGATTCGCCACGCAGGCCGCGCTCGGCGGCGCCAGCGACCGCGAGATCATGCGCCAGGGCCGATGGTCCAACCCGCGCACCGTCCACGGCTATATCCGCACGGCAAACCCTTTGGAAGACAACGCGGTCACGAAACTCGGGTTGTGAGGTCGCAACTGGGATGAATTGCATTTTTCCGGCCGTGCATCGGGTCCACCTGCCTCGAGGGCACGTCTCCCGAATTTCCGGGTCGGCACCGATCTCGCCGCACGTCGCCATGACCAGCAGCTGACCGCCAGTCTGCGGCCGGAGAGGAACACGGTAGCCATTGTGACATCTATCCCGTTGTGCGAAACGGCATTTCATGGCCTGCGCCAATCGAGTCGGCATTGCCGATACCGCGACCTTGGATATGACAGAACGAGTGCGTTGATTTGAACTGAAGGCCACCCGTTCGACTTTCCCGTTTGCGCGAGGCGGCATTTTATGTCCGCTGCGGCAGGCCAATAGCGTCGAATTCATGGAGTGGAATTTTCGGTCGGCCGAAGAAATCACGGCTGCCTTGCGTGTCGGTGCGATGACCTCGGTGGAACTGACCGACGAGGCGATCGCCCGTATCGAGCGCGACGACAAGGTGATCAACGCGATCTGTGTACCTGACTTCGATCGTGCGCGGGCCGCCGCGCGCCGCGCCGACCAGGCGCGCGCCCGCCGCGAGGATCGGCCGCTGCTCGGCATTCCGGTGACGGTCAAAGAGTCCTACAACGTCGCCGGGCTGCCCACGACCTGGGGCATGCCGCAGCACGCGAACTACATACCGACCGAGGACGCGGTACAGGTGTCGCGGCTGAAGGCCGCCGGCGCGGTGGTGCTCGGTAAGACCAATGTGCCGTTGATGCTGCGGGATATCCAGAGCTTCAACGAGATCTACGGCACCACCAACAATCCGTGGGATAACGGCCGCACGTCGGGTGGGTCGTCCGGCGGTTCGGCGGCGGCCCTGGCGGCTGGATTCGGCGCGCTGTCCATCGGCTCCGACCTCGCCGGTTCGCTGCGCACCCCCGCGCATTTCTGCGGTGTCTACGCGCACAAGCCGACACTCGGGCTGGTGGCGGCCCGGGGTATGGTCGCGCCGCCCGCGCCGGCATTGCCGGTCGATCTCGACCTTGCTGTCGTCGGTCCGATGGCGCGCACCGCCCGCGACCTTGCGCTGCTGCTCGACGTGATGGCCGGACCGGACCCGCTGACCCACGGCGTCGCCTACGACGTCGCACTGCCGCCCGCACGCCACGAGCGGCTGGCCGACTTCCGTGTCCTGATCATCGAGGACCATCCGCTCATTCCGACCGGATCGGCGGTGCGGGCGGGCGTGAACCGGGTCGCCGAGGCGCTCGTCGACGAGGGCGCCCGCGTCGAACGGCGCAGTCCGCTGCTGCCCGATCCGACCGAAGCGGCGACGCTCTACATGCTGCTGATGCTGTCGAACGCCGCCGCGGGTATTTCCGTCGACGTGTACGAACAGCTGCAGACCCACGCCGCCGCCCTGAGCGCGGACGACCGGAGTCTCGATGCGGCGCGGCTGCGCGGCATGGTGGCCAGCCACCGCGACTGGGTCGAGGCGAACAACCGTCGCGAACTCCACCGCCACGGCTGGCGGCAGCTCTTCGCCGAGTTCGATGCCGTGGTGTGCCCCATCACGCCCACTCCCGCCTTCCCACATGACCACAACGGAGGTCTGGAGAACCGGCACATCGACATCGACGGCGTCGAGTACCCGTACTTCGACCAGCTGGTCTGGGCCGGTGTGGCCACCATGCCCGGCCTGCCTGCCACCGCCATACCCGCGGGCCGGTCCCCCGAGGGGCTGCCGGTGGGAGTGCAGCTCATCGGTCCGATGTTCGAGGACCGCACCCCGCTGCGGCTGGCCGAACTGCTCGAGCAGGAGATCGGCGGCTTCCAGGCACCGTAGACGCGCACCGAATCAGACCGGTGCGTCGGCGTCGGTGCCGCGGCCGCCAGGCCTGCGCACTCGAGTTCAAGAGGCCACTCTAGTGACGACACCGGTGCGCCCTCTTGCACCGAGCCGGGACCGAATACTGCCCGATTCCAATACCGCTACGTCACCAGTCGCCTGGGCACAGCCGAGGCCCACCGCCGTATCGGTGTCAGAAGGCGGACTCGCCGAGGGTCATGATGTCGTTGTCGAGGTTCGAGAGCACGGCGCGAACTGAGGTCAGCCGCGGGAGCAGGTTGCGGGCGAAGAACCGTGCGACCATGACCTTGCCCTGGTAAAACGCTTCGTCGGAACCGGTGGCTCCTTCGGCGAGGGCGGTCGCCGCTCTGTCGGCCTGTCGCAGCAGCTGCCAGCCGATGAGCAGGTCGCCGACCGCGAGCAGGAACCGCACCGAGCCCAGGCCGACTTTGTACAACTCGGTCGGATCCTGCCGTGCGGCCATCAGGTGCCCGGTCAGGGCGGCGGCCATGGCCTGCACGTCGTCGAGGGCGGTGGCGAGCAGTTTCCGTTCTCCGGCGAACCCGCCGTCGCCGCTGTCGATGCACTGCTGGATCTCACCGGCGACATGGGCGAGGGCTACGCCGTGGTCGCGGGCGATCTTGCGGAAGAAGAAGTCCTGCGCCTGGATGGCGGTGGTGCCTTCGTACAGCGAGTCGATCTTGGAATCGCGAATGTACTGCTCGATCGGATAGTCCTGCAGGTAGCCCGATCCTCCCAGGGTTTGCAGCGCCTCGGTCAGGTACTGGTAGGCCCGCTCGGATCCGACGCCTTTCACGATTGGCAGCAGCAGGTCGTTGACACGGGCGGCCAGGTCGGCGTCGGCCCCGGAAACCTTTGCGGCGACGACCGGGTCCTGGTGGGCGGCGGTGTACAGGTACACCGCGCGCAGGCCCTCGGCGTATGCCTTCTGCGTCATGAGCGCGCGACGCACATCGGGGTGGCGGATGATCGGCACCCGGGCGGCGGTCTTGTCCGCCATCTCGGTCAGGTCCGCGCCCTGAACACGGGTTCGGGCGTAGTCGAGAGCGTGCAGGTAGCCGGTGGACAGGGTGGCGATGGCTTTGGTGCCCACCATCATTCGCGCGTGCTCGATGATCCGGAACATCTGCGCGATACCAGCGTCCCGCTCCCCGATGAGCCAGCCTTTGGCCGGCATGCCGTGGCCGCCGAAGGTGAGTTCGCAAGTGGCGGAGACTCTCAGCCCCATCTTGTGTTCGAGATTCGTGACGAAGACGCCGTTGCGCTCGCCCAGTTCACCGGTCTCGGCGTCGAAGTGGAACTTCGGCACGAAGAACAGCGCCAAGCCCTTGGTCCCGGGACCGGCGCCCTCGGGGCGGGCCAGAACCAGGTGCGCGATGTTGTCGAAGAGGTCGTCGGAGTCGGCGGAGCTGATGAATCGCTTGACGCCTTCCAGATGCCAGGAGCCGTCCGGTTGGGGAACCGCGCGGGTGCGGGCGGCACCGACATCCGATCCCGCGTCGGGTTCGGTCAGCACCATGGTGCCGCCCCAGCCGTGCTCGACGGCTGCGCGGACGCGGCGGCGCTGGTCCGCGCTGCCCTCGTAGAACGGCGCGGCAGCGCTCGGGCCGAGCGCGTAGATGAACGCGGCGGGCTGTGCGCCGAGGATCATCTCGCTCAGCGCCCAATACACCGCCCGCGGCACCGGGGTACCGCCCAGCTCCTCGGGAACGCCGATGCTCTCCCAACCCAGCTCACGCAACGCGCGATAGGACTGCTTGAACGACTCCGGCAGTGTGACCGAGTGCGTGTCCGGATCGAATGTCGGCGGATTGCGGTCCGCGTCGGTGAACGACGCCCCGAGCGGCCCTTCGGCCAGGCGGCGCATTTCCTCCAGCATCGTTCGCACGGTGGCGGTGTCGAGTTCGCCGAAGCCGCCCTCGTCGAGTACGCCATCGAGGCCGAGGACCTCGAAAAGGTTGAACTCCAGATCGCGGACATTGCCGCGGTAGTGGCTCACACTGGCGGTCACAGATCGATCTCCACGTCGCTGATGGGGTAGGCCACGCAGGAGTGGGTGTAGCCGAATCGGTCGTCGGACAGGCGGAGTTTGGCCTCCTCGGCGGTGTGTACCTCGCCCTTGACGATCCGCACACGGCACAGGCTGCATTCGCCCGAACGGCAGGCGGCCTCGGGTCGAATACCTTTGTCTTCCAGAGCATCCAGCAGCGGTCGGTTGCGCGGGGTGCGGAAGGAGGCGTCGCCGACCGTGACGGTGACCTCACCGGCCGGGTCGACGGCGGTGGGCCAGTGTGGTTGGGCGGTGGGGTCGCTCGGTGCGCCGTTGGCTTCGAAGCGGATCCGCTTGCGTGGGTGCCCGAGGGCGGTCAGCTGCTCGAGGGCGTACGGGTAGAGGGCTTGGGGCCCGCACACGTAGACCATGCGGCCGTCTAAGCCGCCGACGAGGGCTTTGATGGTGTCGGCGGTGAGGAATCCGGTGGCACCGGTCCAGTCGGCGTCGGGTTCGGCGATGACGTGGTCGACCGTGATTCCAGGGTGCTGGGCGGCGAGTTCGTCCAGCTCGGCGCGGAAGATCACGTCCGAGGCCTGGCGGGATCCGTAGATCAGGTGGAAGGTCCGGTCCGGATCCCGGTCGACGATCTCGCGGATCATGCTCATCGCCGGGGCGACGCCGGAGCCGCCGGCCAGGAACACCACGTGGTTGCCGTGGAAGAGCGGGTTGTGGTGGAAGGTGCCCATCGGTCCGGTGGTGGTGAGCACCTGCCCGACCTGGGCGGTGTCGATGAGCAGGTTGCTGACGCGTCCGCCGGGGACGCGGCGGACGGTGAGGTCGTATCGGTCGAGCTGGACGGGCGCCGAGGAGATGGCGTAGGGGCGGCTGGTGCCGTCGATGAAGACGTTGACGTATTGACCGGCCAGGAACGGTGGCAGCTCGAGCTGGTCGAGGCCCTCGAGCCGGAAGGTCTTGGTGGTCGCGGTCTCGTCGATGATCTCGGCCACGACCAGCTGGAGCCGCTTGGGGTGGTAGGTATCGATGGTGGCGCGCGTTTCGGCGCGGTAGTCGCGGGTGTCGGGGACGCGGGAGTCGATCTCGGCGAGGATCTGCGCCGCGCCGTCGAACTGTTCCGCGAGGGGGTGTTTCATGATGTGCTCCGTTCAGGCGGCCTTGGCGCGCAGCAGGCGGCGGGCGACCCGTGCGCCCGCTTCGAGAGTGGGTTGGAATCCGCCGATGCCCGACCACGAACCAGCCAGATGCAGTCCCGGGACATGGGTTTCGCGTTCGCTGTTGCGGAACAGCCAGCCTTCGGTGGCGTCTTGGTCGTAGCCGTAGATGGCGCCGCCGGGATGACCGAGGTAGCGCATCATCGTCAAAGGCGTTGCGACATCGACTTCTTCGATCGCGTCACGGATACCGGGGGTGATGGTCTCGCACAGGTCGAGCAGCGTCTCGGCGTAGGCGAATTTCGTGCGCGCGTATTCCGACGGAGCCACGTCGCGCCAGATGTCGGCGTATTGCAGCGTCATCAGGCTGACGTGGGTGGCGCCTGCGGGCGCGAAGCCGATCGGCGCGACATCGTAAGAGCTGACACAGATGCCGCGCGCCGGTTCGAAGGAGCGCCACGCGTTGTAGGTCCGGTCGTCGTCGGTGTCCATGTTCACGAAGGTTGTGCTGGTGGTGAAACCGAGTTCGGCCGGTGTGGCGTCCAGGCCCATGTGCAGCACGAACCCCGAGACGCCGATGCGCCTGGTAGCCAGGTCCTCGCGCACCGCGGTCGGCATGTCGATGCCCTCGAGCATGCCGTAGGTCGTGGGCAGTGAAGCGTTGGACACCACATCGGTCGCGGTCACTTCCGAACCGTCCTCGAGCCGAACACCCAGGACGCGGCCGCTCTCGGTGAGGATGGCCTCGACGCCGGTGTTGAACCGCACTTCGCCCCCGGCGGCGAGGAACGCGTCGAGGATCGCGGCCGACATCGCCTGCGAACCGCCGCGCACATGCCAGGGCTTGAACTCGAAGTAGGCGAACAAGGTCAGTGCCAGGTCCTGGAACCGAAGTTTCGACGGCGGCTGACCGAGATAGGTCCAGTACATCCCCAGGGCGACCTTGATCCGGTCGTCGTCGAAGTACTCGTCGAGAACGTCCTTCAGCGGCCGCAGTCCGTACTTGAACAGCACCGGGTCGACTCGATCGACGGGCATCCCCCGCATGGCGGCGATCTGCCAGAACGTCACCTGCTTGAGCAGTTCGAAGAACTTCGCGACACGGTCGCGGTTGCCGGGGAACTCCGCTTCAATGGCGTCGATGGCCGCGTCCCAGTCGGCGGGCAGCGTCAGGTCCAGCTGCCCGGGGATCACCGCGCGGTAGAGGTCGTGCTCTTGCACGAATTCGAGCTTGTCGGCGATGCCGAGCTGGGTGAACAATCCCTCGCGCAGTGAGATCGGCTGTCCCTGCACACCGACGCCGGACAGCTGGTGCAGAGCTACCTCGAACTCGAAACGCCCTCGGCGGAAGGAAGTTCCGCAACCGCCGGGAATGTTGTGCCGCTCGAGCAGAAGAGTCCGCGCACCGGCTCGCTGCAAGCTGGCGGCGGCGGTGAGCCCGGCATTGCCCGCGCCTATGACGATGGCGTCGTAGTCACTCATGCTCCGGACGCCTCACGCTCGAGCTGCGCGGCGGCCTCGGCCTTGATGCGGTCGAACTGCTCGCCCATGCGGACCGACAGCGCCTGCGCGGCCGAGAGCGGGCGCACCATGACCATGAAGTCATCGATCTTGCCGTCCGCGTCGAAGTGCAGGAAATCGCACCCGGTGAGCTGCTTGCCGTCGACGGTGGCCTCGAAGACGAAAGCGTGATCGCGACCGCCCGCGTCCGCGATCTCACGCACATAGCGGAAGTCCTCGAAGACCCGGATCACCGCGCGCAGGATGGCCGCGGTCACCGCCTTGCCCGGGTACGGCTTGAACGCCACCGGGCTGGTGAACACCACGTTATCGGCCAGCAGCGCCTCGATGGCGGCCTCGTCGCGCGCTTCGACGGCTTCACGGAAGGGATGCATGCCCCACCTCTCAATACTCAATTTGTTGTCTAACTAGCTAGGAGGCTATCTGCGTCGATACTCTGCTGTCCAGAGCTCAGAAGACAAAAATTTGAATAGACATGTGATAGCCTGGGCGGATGGCGCTACGTAATGCGGTACTGGCCGCACTCCTGGAAGGCGAGGCGTCCGGATACGACCTGGCCAAGGGCTTCGACGCCTCGGTGGCCAACTTCTGGATGGCCACGCCGCAGCAGCTGTACAAGGAGCTCGACCGCATGGCCACCGAGGGGCTCATCGAGACCCGGGTCGTCCAGCAAGAGCGCCGGCCCAACAAGCGCCTGCACGCCATCACCCCCGCCGGGCGGGCGGCACTGCACGAATTCATCGCCGAACCCGCCAAACCCACCGCCATCCGCGACGAGATGATGGTCAAAGTGCAGGGCATGGATGTCGAGGACGCACCCGCCGTCCGCGCCACGGTCGCCGAGCGAATGGAATGGGCGAAGGCGAAACTGGCCCGCTACGAGCGCCTGCGGTCGCGGCTGCTGGACGGCCGCAGCGAACAGGCGTACTTGGCCGAGGCCGAACGAATCGGCCCATATCTCACCCTGCTGCGCGGAATCTCCTTCGAACAGGAGAACGTCCGCTGGGGCGCGTTCGCCCTCTCCGTCATCGACCGGCGCATCGCGGCACACACCGAGCAGGGCCACCCGGAACACGACTCGCGATCGTCTCGGGCATCAGTCGATTTCGACCCGATCACCTCTGCATAGATCTGCACGGATACGTGGTATCGGGCGTTTGTACAGCCACAGCGCCCGGCGAGGTTTGGGCAAATGACCTCATCCCCGCGCCCCACCCGGACGCCGAACGCGCCATCACTAGACCACCGACCGGGCGTTCATGCTCGTGCCAGCGCCGATACCGCACATTTGCTGAATATATGCTGAACGTGTGCTGTCAGTGCCGGCGCCGATGCTGGCCGTCTCCGGACGGCCACCGCGCGAGCACGGCCGGTGGGCGTTGGAGATGAAGTGGGACGGCATCCGGGCAATCACTCGGTGCAGGGCGGGGGAATGCCGGTTCTACAGTCGCAACAACCGGGATCTCAGCGTCTCGTACCCCGAGCTCACAGCGCTGCTCCTGGATCTGGGCGAGCGTGGTGAGCTGTTTCTGGACGGGGAGATCGTCGCTCCCGATCCCGCGACGGGGGCTCCGTCGTTCACTCGTCTGCAACGACGGATGCACGTGGTATCGCCGGGCACGGAATTGCTGCGCCAGTTCCCGGCACAGTATCTGGCCTTCGATTTGCTGGCCGTCGACGGCGAATCCATCATGAATCTGCCCTACACCGAGCGCCGTGCGCGGCTTGACGACCTGGCCCTCGATCGGCCTCTCGCCCGCACTCCGCCCTACTACACGGATTTCGACCCCGCCACGCTGCTCGACGTCGCCCGTGAGCACGGCTTGGAGGGAATCGTCGCCAAGCGCCTCGACTCGGCGTATTACCCCGGCCGCCGCTCTCCGCTCTGGATCAAAACGCCGTTGCGCAAGACGACCGAGGCCGTGGTCGGGGGCTGGCTCCCCGGCGCGGGACGGTTCGCCACGACGTTCGGTTCGCTGATCTTGGGCGCCTACAACGACGAGGACCAGCTGGCCCACATCGGCAACGTCGGCACCGGATGGACCATGCACGCCCGCCGATCCCTGCAAGCCCGCCTCACCGAACTATCGCGACCGGATTCGCCCTTCGATATCCCGCCGCCCCGCGCTGTCGCCACTGCCGCCCACTGGGTAGACCCCGTCCTCGTCGCCGACATCGAATACCGCGAAGCAAGCCCAGAAGGTCTCCGCCATCCCAGCTGGCGCGGCCTACGCCCCGACAAATCCCCCCACGAAGCGAAACTACCTCTGTCGCATTAGATACAAGCCCATACCTAGATTTGGTCTTCCAGTGCAGCAGGCCACAGGTCGATGCTGGTCAATGGGGTGCGGCGACTGGATGGGTGGAGGTCGCGCGATCCCCTTCCGACGCGCAGGGCCGAATGCGCTTGCACCGCATACTGTTCAGCGTGGCGGGCCGCAGGGTGGCGGCGGCGGGCTTCGGCGAGCCAGCCGGTGGCTTGGCGGAGGGCTTCGGTGCGGGTGAGGGGCGGGTCGGTGGGCAGCAGCAGGGTGGCGTGGTCGGGGGCGACGACGATCGCGGAGCCGAGGTGTTGCAGGCAGCGGCCGATGCCAGGGTCGTCGTCCAGGACACGGAAGGCGGTCAGGGCGCGTTGCCAGCAGCGCAGGGCGCGGCGGGGTTCGCCGCGGGCCCACCACAGCACTCCGAATGTCTCGTGCGTCTGGGCGCGTCCGTCGGGGTCTCGTCCCGTGCGGGTGAGGGATTCGGCCAGTTCGAGACGATCCCCGGCGGCGTCGAGCCGTCCCTGCCTGATGTGCACGACGGCGAGGTTGATCAAGGCGCACACCTCGCCGGCGACGTCGTCGCGGGGCAGCAGCCACCACGCGGTTTCCAGCTGATCGGCCACGCCGTCCAGATCCAGCGGGACAGCGCCGAACCCCTTCAGCGCCTCGCGGTGTTCCCAGCGAGCGGCCAGGCTCGTCGACAGCCGCAGCGGACGGTAGCGTCGCGGCGGTTGGGTGAGCCCACCTGCCCGCAGCCTGACGAGATCATGGTTCAGCTCGTCGAGACCCTGCAGCGAGGACAAAGCGGCGGCCACGCCGCGTTCATCGTCCAACCCGATTCGCGCGTGCCATACGTCGAGGGCATCGCCGAGCCGAGCCAGATGTGCGAGCGCGGCGGCGGGGAAGCGCACTCCAGCGTTCGCACACGCCGCAACCAGTGCACACAGGTACCGTTCCTCGGCTTCGAACCACCGGCGAGCTCCCCCGGCGAAGCGCCGCGATTCCAGCGCGATCGCCCACCGCTCGGCTCGGTCGGCGTAGTGGTGCAGCAAGGCGGTCACCGCGGCCCCCCATTCCGGCTCGGCCGTCACCGTCGCTCGGTTCGGCCGAATGGGCACCTGTCGCACCTGGAACCGCTGCGCTCCGTGCTCGGCCAGGATTCCGCGGCGGCGCAGGTCCGCCAGCTGCATCGCCGCGGTTGGCGCCGAGGGTTCACGGGCCAGCGGCAGCCTGCCCTCGGTGTCGCGAATCGCGTTGAGCACGGCAAGCAGCGCGACGCTCTCGAACTCACGCACGGGCAGGTCTCGTAACACCGAGGCGACGGGGTCATCGTCCAGTGCGGAGACCCGCCGCGGTGCCCGCGGATACCGGCGCGGTACGCAGTCGGCCAGCGCGGGACCCGGCTCGACCAGACCCGCGATCAGGTCCATCTCGCGGGCGGTGCGCACCCTCAGGCGGTACCCGGCGGCGAACCGGTACAGCGCATAGGTCGCCGCCGACCCGATGACGAGCACCGACAGCCAGCGCAGCGTGCCGTTGAGGAACTGGACGAGGGCGTTCTCCCCGAAGGAGTTGACCACGAGCGTGCGCACCAACTCGAACAGCACGGTGTAGGCCACCACCGACGCGGTCCCTAGGAACCCTTGCCAGAGCGAGGATCTCGGCGTCCCGATCGGTTCGTCCACTTCGGTGCGTTCGGTGTCGGCGCTCACCGGGTTACCTCCCTGGCCCTGCCTGATGCTCCCCGCGGCTCCCCCTGGCTCATCGCAGCACTCCCCCGGTCAGTCCCGGCACCAGCCAGCGCCGCCAGGTCGCCAGCACCAGCGCCACCGGCAACACCGCCGACACCAGCGATCCCGCGGCCAGTTGCGCGGCGTTCTCGCTGAATTGGCGCGCCTCGCCCCACAGCAGCAGCGACCACGGGCTCGCACCCGCTCCGCTGACCACGAGTCCGATGAAGAAGTCGTTCCACACCTGTACGAATTCCAGCACCGCCACCGCCCCCAGCGCAGGTCCCGACGACGCCAGCACCCGCCGTGCGATCGTGCCGGGACTGGCCAGACCATGCAGAGCATCGGCGGCGGCGCTGTCGGGCGGCGCGAGCAAGGCTCCGCGCAGGATGAGGATCGCGATCGGCAATCCCGCTGCGGCGTGCACCAGGATCAACGGGATTCGAGTACCGGACAGCTCGTTGGCGTCGATGAAACCGTCGAGCGGCCCGAGGTAGGTCTGCGCCGGGATCACCGCGAGCACCACCAGACCGACCACGGCCAGCCGCGCCGCGGGCCCGTGCGGACGTAGCGCGGCCAACCGATAGGCGACCGGCACCGCGGCGGTCACCACGACAACCGTGACGATTCCCGCCACCCACGCGGTGGTCTGCACTGCGCGCCACAGTCCGTCGTCGTCCCATACCAGGCCGAACGCGGCTGATCCGAATCCGTCGTGCCCGTGCACGCCGGTGTAGGCGAGTACGCCGATCGGGACCAGCGCCAGCACCGAGACGAGCGCGATGCCGGCCGCCCGTACCGGACCCATGCGAGACCGTCCAGTAGTCGAGACATGCCGTATCGCGGGCCAGTTCGTCCGTTGTCGGCGCACATCGATCTGCAGCAGCCATGCGACCGAGCCCACCAGCACCGCCAGCGGCAGTGTGTAGGCCGCCGCGGCACCGGTATCGCCGTCGGCGGCCAGTCGCCACCAGTGCACAGTCGCGCTGTCCACCTGATACTCCAGTGCTCCCGGCACCCCGATCAGCACGACGTCGAACACTCGCGCTGCCGCGACCCCGACCCCGAGCCCGGCGATCAGCACGACCGGCCGCAGCAATGCGTACAACCGCGCCGCCGACGGCCTGCCGTCGGCGCCGTACAGAAATCCCCTGCGCGCCGGATCGGCTTCGATGGCATGAATTCCCGCCCGGAACAGCCCGGTCAGAAATCCCAGCCAGGTCCACAGGAACGCGGACGCCAGCATGGCCGCCAGCCACCACCGGTAGGCACCGACATCCTCGATCCCCAACCAGCGCGCGCCGTGGCCGAAGATCACCCGGAACGCCACCCCCGACACGAACGCCGAGATTCCGAACGGCACGATCAGCGGCAACCACAGCCACCGGACCGCCCGCCCCCACCAGGCGATCGCCAGTGCCACGCCCAACAGCACGACCCCGAATGCCACCCACAGCAAGGTGCGCAGGTAAGCGTCCCGCCCGTCGGTGGTCATCGTGCCGCCCAGCAGCCGCACCCCGCCGACCGTCCCCGTGATCGACAACATCCACATGAGAATTCGCTCCCACCCGGGCAGCCGACAGCGGAGGGGAACAGGCAGACGGCGGCGGAGCAGAACAAGGCGGAGCAGAACAAGCAGACGCCGGCGGAGCAGGACAGGCAGCAGCGCGCTCACCGCGACGATCGCGCACGCGAGCACACCGAGCGGACGCGCCCGCGTGGCGAGGAAAACCGTCCATCCGGTCGGAACGACCAGCAGCGCCACGGTCAGCACGGTCACCGGCAGCCCCGCCGCCCAGCCGATCCAGCGCCGCGGCCTGCCGCCAGGGACCAGCGGTCCGCGCATGCGGCGCGTGGCCAGCTCGAGGCGCAGTCCGTTGATCTCGAAGTCCGGCAGCGTCATCGGCGCCGCCGCTCGAAGGCGTCCAGGGCGGCGATCGCGCGATCGATGGACTCCGCCACCCGGGTGTACGCGCCGTCTCCGACGGAGATCAGGAACTCCGTCAGCACCCGCCACAATCCTTCCCGCCCGCCTACCGCGCCGATCCGGTCGGACAGGTCGAAGGCGCTGCGCGTGTTCAGCTCGCGGGCCGAGGGCGCGAGCAGCGGCGAATAGTCGGCCACTGTGCGCAGGTTCGGCGCGAGGAATCCGCCGTGGCGTTCGATCCACGGCAGCGGCGCACGCGCACCGGCCAGTTTCTCGACCAGCTCGTCCGCGCGTCCGCTCGCCTCCCGCGTCACCACCATCACGTCACCGCCGACGATCGTCGGCCGCCCCGCCACGTCCGTGACGGATGGGAACGGTGCGACCCCGACCACATCCCCGACCTTGCGTCCGGACGCGTGTACGCCGCTGCGCACGATGGGCTCCGCGAAGTCCGGCGCGACGACCGCCGCGGCGCGGCGATGCTGGAACACATCCCGGATGGCGTCGGGGAACTGTCTGGTCAACGCGACTCCGATACCGCCGGGAAAGGCATGGCGGTGTCCCCACAGCACCCCTAGGTGCTCGAACGCCGCCCGCACCGCGGGGTTGTTCCAGTCGCGACCGGATTTCGACGCCAATCCGTCGTAGATCCTGGGGGATTCGGCCAGCAGGACGTTTTCGAAGAAATCGGTCAGTACCCATCCGTCGGCGGCGGCCAGAGCGAGCAGGCGAATCGGTGACTGGGCCAGCACCTCCATCCGATTCACCCAGTCCGAGAGGGTCCATTCGGCCGGATCGCCGAGATGGTGGGCGGCGAACTGCTGCCGGTCGAACCACACCAGTGATTTGTCGGCGGCCTTGAACGGCACGCCGAAAGGTTTGCCGCCGTGGCGCAGCAGGTGTTGCCAGTGCTCGGCGTACCTCGTCCCGAACTCGTCGGTCCACACCGTCTCGGCGATCGGCCGCAGTTCGCGTTTTTCGGCGAGCTCGAGCACCCGCCCCGCCTGCGGCAGCATCACGACGTCCGGCGCGGACCGGCCACCGGCGGTGAACGCGGTGTCGGTGTTGTCTCCGAGCGGAATCACCTCGACGTCGAAGCCGAGGTGCAGCTCATCCACCACGGCGTGGAAGGCCGCCAGTTCCGCACCGCTCCAGGACACCCCCACCCGCACCGCATCCGCGCTGCCCAACAGCAGATCGGGCGCGCACGCGGCGGCAAGCGGGATGACCAGTCCCGCTTGCAGCACCGCTCTGCGCGTCCCCATCGACCCCCGATGTCATTGCGTGCCAATCGAACTCGATTATGCGTCAGAGGCGGTGCCTCGGTGCGCGAGTTCGCGATGTTCGTTGTGACGCTTGCCACACTCGGTACGCGCGCGTACCATGATCCTGGTACATCGGAGTACCACGCGAGGGAGGTGGGCGCATGCCCGCTGCGAAACTGCCCGAGGGTCCATCCACGCCGCCGATCGTGCAGAGCCTGGAACTACTCACCGGGCGCACCCGAACGTGGCGGCGCATGCGGGAGCGCTACGGGTCGGCCTTCACCATCCACATGCCACGATTCGGGCGCGTGATCGTGCTGGCCGAGCCCGCCGAGATCAAGGCGCTGTACACCGCCGGCACCGACGTCGCCGACAACATCGCCACCAACCTCGGCGAATTCCTCGGCCCGGGTTCACTTTTCGCGCTCACCGGCGCTGAACACCGCAAGCGGCGCAAGTTGCTCACCCCGCCCTTCCACGGTCGCCGGCTCACCGTGTACGAGGCGCTGATCGAAGAGGAAGCGGTCCGCGAGATGGCGTCCTGGCCGTCGGGCCGCGAGTTCGCCACGATGGACTCGATGATGCGGATCACGCTGAACGTGATCCTGCGCGCGGTGTTCGGCGCCGAAGGCGCCGAGTTCGAGCAGCTGCGCGAGCTGCTGCCCAAACCGGTTCTCATCGGGTCGGGGCTCGCCGCGATCCCGGTACCGAAGGGAATGCTGGGCCGATTCGGTCCCTGGGCCCGGTTCGAGGGCTACCGCCGCCGCTACGACGAGATCGTCGGCAGGCTCATCGACCGCGCCGCCGACGACGACCGCATCGCCGACCGCGACGACGTACTGGCGATGATGCTGCAATCCCGCTACGACGACGGCACCGCCATGAGTCGCGGCCAGATCGCCGACGAGCTGCTCACCCTGCTCACCGCCGGTCACGAGACCACGGCGACGACCCTGGCCTGGACGATCGAACGACTGCGCAGGCATCCGGACATCCTGCACCGCCTGGTCGCCGAAGCCGACGAGGGCGGTTCGCAACTGCGCGAGGCGACGCTGTGGGAGGTGCAGCGCGTGCGGCCGGTGATCGACCTGACGGGACGCACCGTCCGGGCGGACTCGATGCAGCTGGGGCGCTGGACCCTGCCGAAGGGCCAGAACGTGGTGGTCAGCATCCGGCTCATGCACGACAACGAAGACCTGTTCCCGAACGCGCGCCACTTCGACCCCGACCGCTTCGTCGGTGCCCGGCCCGGCACGTTCAGCTGGATTCCGTTCGGCGGCGGTCATCGCCGCTGCGTCGGCGCCGCATTCGCCACCATGGAGATGAACGTCGTCCTGCGCACCCTGCTGCGCGATTTCACGCTGGAACCAACCGACTCCCGGGACGAGCGAGTGCACTTCCGCGGCGTCGCCCTGGTCCCCGCCAAGAAGGGCCGAGCCGTGGTGTACCGCCGCTCCCCGCGCCCCGCCGTGCCCGACCGCGGTCACGCCGCCGAGGTGACGGCATGACCGAACAGTTCGCCGAAGTCGGCCGCGGGGTCACCCTCGCCTACGAGCAACTGGGTACCGGCGGCACACCACTCGTGCTGGTCGCCGGACTGGGCCAGCAATTCCACGACTGGCCCGACGGACTGTGCGAGCTGTTGGCGGCGCGCGGCTACCGCGTCATTCGATTCGACAACCGCGACGCGGGACGCTCGACACACGCCGGTTTCCCACCGCCCCGCCCGGTCGAGTTCCTGCGCCGCCGCTGGCATCACGACCAGTACGTACTCGCCGACCTCGCCGCCGACACCGTCGGCCTGCTCGACGCGCTCGAGCTGCCGTCCGCGCACCTGGTCGGCATGTCGATGGGCGGAATGATCGCCCAGACCGTCGCCGCCCGCCACCCCGCCCGCGTCGACTCGCTGACCTCCATCATGTCCACCACCGGCGCCGCCAGGGTCGGACGCCCCGCGTGGTCGACCTGGCGGCTGATGTTCAGCCGACCGGCACACGATCGCGCCGAGCACATCGATCGCGCCGTGCGCATGTACCGGCACATCTCCTCGGCCGGATACCCGTTCGACGAGTCCGCCGTCCGCACGGCCGCGGCCATCACCTGGGACCGCGACCCGGCGCCCGCCGCGGCCGTCGGCCGTCAGCTCGCCGCGATCCTGAAGTCCGGCGACCGGACCCGCGAACTGCGTGCCATCACCGCGCCGACGCTGGTCCTGCACGGTGATCGCGACCTGATGGTCGCCCCGACCGGCGCGACCGCGACCGCCCGGGCCATTCCGGGCGCCCATATGCACACCCTCCGCGGGATGGGCCACGACCTGCCCGCCGCCGTGTGGCCGGCACTAGCCGACCTCCTCCACGACCACATCCGCACCGCCGAACCCAGGAGCATCGATGCCCCGCACCCCTAGGCCGCTGTCCGGCCATCCGGTCATGATCACCGGCGCGGCCTCCGGGATCGGCCGCAGTCTTGCCCAGTTGTTGTCGGCCAAGGGCTCACCGGTGGCGATCGCCGACATCGACGAGACCGGACTGAAGGAGACCGCGGCGTCGCTGACCGGCCCCGTGCTCACCCGCGTCCTCGATGTCCGGGATGCCGCCGACCAGCGCACCTTCGCCGACGAAGTCCACGACTGGTTGACCGCGCCACTGGCCGCGGTGTTCAACAACGCCGGCGTCGGCGTCGCCTCGTCCGTGCTCGACGCGGTCCCCGAGGACGACGAATGGCTGCGGCAGATCAATTTCGACGGTGTCGTCAACGGCACGCGCGCCTTCCTGCCCATCCTCGTCGAGCAGGATCACGGTGTCATCGTCAACACCTCGAGCGTGTTCGGACTACTCGGCATGCCCAATCAAAGCGCCTACTGCGCAGCGAAATTCGCGGTCAGAGGATTCACCGACGCCCTACGGCAGGAACTGCGCGGCACCGGGGTGTCCGCGGTGAACGTGCACCCCGGCGGCATCAGGACCAACATCGCGCGCAATGCCCGGGTCCACAAAGACCCCGAAGGCCGCGGACGCACCCACCAGCAGATGGCGGCCGAATTCGAGGCCGCCACCCTGACCACGCCCCAGAAAGCAGCCGAAATCATCTGCCGCGGAGTCGAACACGGCAAATCGAGAATCCTGGTCGGGCCGGACGCCTACCTGTTCGACATCCTGGCACGCGTGGCGCCCACCCGCTACTACAGCGTGATCGAACTACTGGAACGCCTGCTGCGTACCCGGAACACCGCAGGAGCGCAGTCATGACCGAGCACGTCGATGTCCTGATCGTCGGCGCCGGACTGTCCGGCATCGGAGCCGCGCACCATATCCAAGCGGCATTCCCCGACCGCAGCTACGCCATCCTCGAGGCCCGCGACGCCATCGGCGGCACCTGGGATCTGTTCCGCTATCCGGGCGTGCGCTCGGACTCCGACATGCACACCCTCGGTTACCGATTCCGCCCCTGGACCCAAGCCAAGGCCATCGCCGACGGGCCATCGATCCTGCGATACATCCGCGACACCGCCGCCGACGCCGGGATCGATCGGTGCATCCGCTTCGGCCACCGCGTGATCGGGGCATCCTGGTCCTCCACCGAGTCGCGCTGGACGGTGCGCGCCGAACACGACGGCGCCACCCGCGTGTTCACCTGCGACTTCCTGCTCATGTGCAGCGGCTACTACCGCTACGACGAGGGCTACACACCCGAGTTCGCCGGAACCAGCGATTTCCGCGGGCAGCTGGTGCATCCCCAGCACTGGCCCGCCGACCTGGATTACGCGGGCAAACGGGTGGTCGTCATCGGCAGCGGCGCCACCGCGGTGACCTTGGTACCGGCCATGGCCGAGACGGCCGCGCAGGTGACGATGCTGCAACGGTCACCGACCTACATCATGCCCGTCCCCTCCGAAGACACAGTGGCCAACCAGCTGCGGCGACTGCTCGGACCGCGCCGGGCATACACCCTGGTCCGCTGGAAGAACGTGCTGGTCAGCACCCTGATCTACCAGTTGAGCCAGCGGCGGCCACAGCAGATGCGCAAATTCATCCGCGGCCTCACCAGGAAACAGCTGCCCGACGGCTACGACGTGGACACCCACTTCAAACCGACCTACCAACCGTGGGATCAGCGGCTGTGCCTGGTACCGGACGGGGATCTCTTCCGAGCGATCCGTGACGGACGCGCCTCGGTGGTCACCGACCGCATCGACAGATTCACCGCCACCGGGCTGCGCCTGGAATCCGGGGGCGAACTCGACGCCGACATCGTGGTCACCGCCACCGGTCTGCAACTGCTCGCGCTCGGCGGGCTGCGGCTCACCGTCGACGGGCAGGAGGTCGCACTGCCGGACACCATGGCCTACAAGGGAATGATGCTCAGCGGCGTACCCAACTTTCTTTTCACCATCGGCTACACCAACGCGTCCTGGACGCTGAAAGCCGATCTGGTCAGCGAATTCGTCTGCCGACTGCTGCGGCACATGGACGCGGGCGGCTATCACCAGACCACCCCCTGGCCGGACCCGAACGTGTCCCCCGCGCCGCTGCTGGATTTCCAGGCCGGGTACGTGCTGCGGGCCATCGACGGATTCCCCAAAGCGGGCTCCCGGGCTCCGTGGCGGTTGGGCATGAGTTACGCCCACGACGTGATCACCCTGCGATACGGCCGCATCGACGACGGCACGATCCGGTTCACCCGGCGAAGCGCCCAGCCCGGCGATGCCGAATTCACCGGGACCGTCGGACCTGGTCCCGGCTCCGAACAGATCACGGCGTGATACCTCAGGCGACACGCGCAGAGCCGAGAGGAGTAACTAACCTGATTCTCGTGACACGTGCCGAGCCCGTCCCCCGCACCACCGCCGAGACCGGCTCGGAATCAGGGTTCCGCCGCCGGCTCCTCGACGGCATGGCCGTCGCGGTGCGCGAACGTGGTTATCAGGACTCGACCGTCGCCGACGTCGTCCGCCACGCCCGCACCTCACGCCGCACCTTCTACGAGCATTTCACCAGCAAACAGGACTGCTTCATCGCCCTGCTGAGCGAGCGGAACAAGGAGACGATCCAGCAGATCGATGCCGCGGTCGATCCGCACGCGCCGTGGCGCACGCAAGTGCGCCAAGCCATCGAGGCATGGATACGCACCACGCAGGATGACCCCTCGATCACGCTCAGCTGGATCCGGGTCGTCCCCTCCCTCGGCGAGGACGCACGGCAGTTGCAGCGCGAGGTCGCCGAAGCGTTCATCGCACTGATCCAGAAGCTCACCGATACCTCCGAATTCGCGGCCGCCGGACTGCGGCCACCGTCCCGGCAGCTGGCGACGATTCTCTTCGGCGGCTTCCGAGAACTCATCGCGACAACCGTCGAGGACGGAGACGACATCGGCGGCATCGTCGACGTGGCGGTCGAATCCGCGATCGCGCTCGTCGGGCCGCACGTCTAGGGCCTGTGTCGAAGTGAGTTGAGGGGTGGCACCGCTGTGCGGTGCCACCCCTCAACTGTTTGTTTGAAAGTGGTTGTCCGCGTTGGCAGATGGGCGAGGTCTCCGGTAGGTGGTTTAACGACCAAGAAAAACCGGAGACCTGACCGGAGACCTCGTGACCAGCGTAGCGGTGACGGGGCGGGCGGATCTGACCGATGCCCAGTGGGCGCGGTTGGAGCCGTTGCTGCCTCGGGGCAAGAAGGCGGGACGCCCGCCGAAGTGGACGAAACGGCAGCTCATCGATGGGATCCGGTGGCGGACTCGGG